>DASSZP010000042.1:0-2133 GCA_035713465.1 Solirubrobacteraceae bacterium
GCCCCGCGCAGCTTTCAGGTCTCATCCGACGGCCAGCGCGCCGTCTTCCTGCGCTCCGGCGCGGGTGATGATCCCGAGACCGCTCTGTGGGTCCTTGACGTCGACACCGGCCGTGAGCGGCTCGCGGTCGGGCCCGCGGACCTGGATCGCGGCCGGCCCGCCGAGAATCTCTCAGTCCAGGAGCGCGCCCGCCGCGAGCGTGTCCGCGAGACGGCCGGGGGCATCGTCGCCTACGCCACCGACCGCGCGGCCCGGATCGCTGCCCTCACCTGCTCCGGGCGGCTGTTCGCCGCCGATCTGCTCGCCGGGGGCGCCCGCGAGCTCGATGTGCCGGGCCCGGTGTTCGACCCCCGTCCGGACCCCACCGGCCGCCGGATCGCCTTCGTGGCCGGGGGCGTGCTGTACGTCGTCACGCTGGCCGACGGCGCCGTGAGCCGGCTGGCCGGCGAGCCCGAGGCGACGGTGAGCTGGGGCACGGCGGAGTTCGTGGCCGCCGAGGAGATGGGCCGCGACCGTGGCCACTGGTGGGCGCCGGACGGCGAGGCGATCCTCGCCGCCCGCGTCGATGAGGCGCCCGTGCGCGCGCTATGGATCTCCGACGTCGCCGATCCCGGCGCGGCGCCCCGTGCGGTCCGCTACCCGACCGCTGGGTCCACCAACGCTCGCGTCAGCGTCCACCTGCTCGGACTCGACGGAGGCCCGTCGCGGCCGGTGCTGTGGGACGCCGAGAGCTACCCGTATCTCGCGTCCGCCGACTGGGATCGGGAGGGGCCGATGATCGTCGTGCAGTCCCGCGACCAGGGCCGGGTCGCGATCCTGGCCGTCGATCCCGACACCGGACGGACCGCACCACTCAGCGAGCGGTCCGACGCCGCCTGGACAGACTTGATCGACGGGGCACCGCGACGCGCGGGCGGGCGACTGATCGAGGTGGCCGGCGCGGGCGATGCCGTCGCGCTCTGCGTGGACGGCGAACCGGTGACCCCGCCCGAGGTCGAGGTGCGCGCGGTGCTCAGCGCCGATGACCGCGAGGTGCTGTTCACCGCCAGCACCGAGCCGACCGAGACACACGTGTGGCGGTGGAATCCCAAGGAGGGCGCGTCGCCGCTGACACGCACGCCGGGGGTGCACACGGCGGTCGCGGCGGGGGGCGTGACCGTGATCGGCTCGCGCGGCCTGGACCACGACGGAGCCGTGTGGCGCGTCGGCGGCCACACGATCACGTCCCACGCGGAGCGGCCCGTGGTGACGCCGCAGGTGCGGATGCTCACCGTCGGCGCGCGCGGCCTGCGCGTCGGCGTGGTGCTGCCCCGCGAACGGGCCTCGGCCGGCCCGCTGCCGGTGCTGATGGACCCCTACGGCGGACCCCACTTCCAGCGCGTCATGGCCGCCCGCGGCGCCTGGCTGGAGGCGCAGTGGCTGGCCGATCAGGGGTTCGCCCTGGTCGTCGCCGACGGCCGGGGCACTCCTGGCCGCGGCCGGGCATGGGCGCGGGCGGTCCGCGGCGATCTGGCCGGTCCCGTGCTGGAGGACCAGATCTCCGCGCTCACCGCGACGGCGGCGATCGTGCCCGAGCTCGACCTCGACCGGGTGGCCATCCGCGGCTGGTCGTTCGGGGGCTATCTCGCCGCGCTGGCCGTGCTTGAGCGCCCCGACGTGTTCCACGCCGCCGTCGCGGGGGCGCCGGTCACCGACTGGCGGCTGTACGACACCCATTACACCGAGCGCTACCTCGGCGTCGAGCCCGACGGCGCCGACCGGGCCGCCTACGACGGGTCGTCGCTGCTGGACCGCGCAGCGGCGCTGACGCGGCCGCTGATGCTGATCCACGGCCTGGCCGACGACAACGTGGTCGCGGCGCACACGCTCACGCTCTCCCAGCGGCTCACCGAGAGCGGGCGGCCCCACACGGTGCTGCCGCTGACCGGCATCACGCATATGACACCGCAGGAGGCGGTGGCCGAGAACCTGCTCACGCTTCAGGTCGCCTTCCTGCGCCAGGCCCTCGGAATCCCGCCCCCCCCAGCGGGCGGCCATGATGAACCTTGACGCCGCGGGGCATCCGCGGGCGACCCACGATGCTCCAGCGCGTCGCCCGGTGATGGATCAGATGCTCGCGGGCTGGGCGACGCC
>DASSZP010000043.1:0-3546 GCA_035713465.1 Solirubrobacteraceae bacterium
AGGCCGCCTGGCAACACGGTACGGGTGAGCTGGCCACCCCCGGACGCGGCCAGCCGGCGGGTCTGGGCGCGCACCAGCGGCCGGGTGGGGCGCGACGACGTCATTCCGCGATCCTAGGCGTACCGCTTCCCCGCTCCCTACGCGGCGCGGCCCCGCCCCCTCCCCCGTCCCCTCACCCGTTGAGTGACGGATCGTCAAGATCAGAGACGGAGAATTTGCCGTCACTCAACGCGGCGATACGTCACTCAACGCGGCGATACGTCACTCGGCGGGGCGGCTCAGCGGGGTAGCCAGGCGTCCGGCGCGTCGATCATGCGTCGGACGTGCGCCGGGAGCCGTCCGCTGAGGACCTGCGCCAACGTCGTGTCATCCAGCACCCGGCGCAAGCTGGCCCGCACCGCCACCCACACGTCGGGAAGGTGCGCTGCTGCCCCGGCGTAGGCCGTCTCGTTCGGCCGCAAGCCGCGGATCTCGGCGAGCGGCCCGTCAACCGCGCGGATCGCGGACCCGAGGGTGATCTCGGCCGCCGGGCGAGCGAGCGCATAGCCGCCCTCGGCGCCGCGCTGGCTGCGAACCAGCCCGGCGCGCCGCAAGTCGCTCAGAATTGCTTCGACGAACTTGCGCGGCAAGCCCTGTTCGGCAATGACCACGTCGACCTTCACCAGGTCCGGCTCATGGGCAGCCAGGCTCAACAGGGCCCGGATCGCGTAGTCCGTCTTCGCCGAGATCTGCACCTCGACATCGTCGCAAACCCCGCGGCCGCACGCCCGCAGGCTGCGGTCGACCGGCTCGCCGACGGCGGGCTCCTCAGCCGGGCGGTGCCGTTCCTGCCGGTCGAGGAATGAGCGTCTCCGGCGCGGCGAGCACGGCGGGGACCGGGGCCAGGGCCACCAGCGCGGCGACTCCGAACGACGCGCCGTACCCGTGCGCGTCGGCGATCCACCCGGCCATAACCGGCCCGATCACGGCCCCGAGGTCTCCCGACATCTGAAACACCGCGACCACGGTGCCGCCGCGACCACCGACGACATCACCCATCACCGCCCCGGGTGCCACCGAGTCCGCGGCGCCGGCCACTCCCAGCAGGGCCATGGCAACGAGCAGTCCCGCCAGGTGCGGTACGAGCGGAAGCAACACGAAGCCCACGGCACCAACCGCCAGACCGCCCGTCATCACCGGGCGCCGGCCTCGGGAATCGGCGATGCGGCCAAACGGGAGCAGCAGCGCGCCGCTGACGACGCTGACCACAAGGAAAGCCACGTACACCCACGACGAGCCAAGCCCCAGCCGGTCGGTCACGAATTGCGGCACGATGGCTGACCGGGATCCGACGACAGCCCAGTCGCCGGCGAAGGACGCCAGCAGCGCCGCCAGGTAGGCCCGGCTGCGCAGGGCGGTGCGCAGTGGGAGGGCAGAGCCGCGCAGCTGCTGGCGGGCCGCGAGCTCGCTACGGCGCAGTGAGCCCAGGCCGAGGCCGCCGGCCACGACCAAGGTGCCCGCGTAGAGGAAGAACGGCGCGCGCAGCGAGAAGGTGGCCACGGTGCCCACCGCCGGTCCGGCGATCATCCCGACCAGGAAGGCTCCGGCCCACGCGCCTTGGGCACGCCCACGAAGATGGCTCGGGGTGACGCGCACCAGCAGGCTGGCCGCGCTGACACTGAACATGATCGAGCCCACCCCGCCCGCCCCACGCAGGACTAGCAGCTGCCAGTACGTCTGCGCAAAACCCGCAAGCAGGCTGGACACGGCCACCACACCGATGCCGGTGGCGAGCATCACCCGCTCACCGAGCGCGTTCACCAGCCGTCCCACGAACGGCGCCGTCAACAGGCGCATCAGCGCGAAGGCGCTGATCACCGCAGCGGCGGCGGCCTTGCCGACGCCGAACTGGCGGGCGAACAGCGGCAGTGCGGGGGCGACGACCCCGTAGCCGAGGGCCACCATGAAGGCGACGCCGATCAGGGCCCGCACCTCGGAGGGCAGACCCGTCAGCGGGCTGCGCCATCTGCCGCGCCGCGCCGCCCCGGTCTCAGCGGTCACTGGAGGCCGGGGCGCGCGACGATCAGAGCCGGAGGCTCAGGCGTCGACGGTCTCGGCGGCGGCCGGGGCCGCCTCCTCGGCGACGAGGACCAGGCTGATCTTCCCGCGCTGGTCGATCTCGGCGATCTCCACCTGGAGCTTGTCGCCGACGTTGACGACATCCTCGACCTTGCCGATGCGCTTGCCGTTGCCGAGCTTGCTGATGTGGATCAGCCCGTCCTTGCCCGGCAGCAGCGAGATGAACGCGCCGAACGGCGCGGTCTTGACCACGGTGCCGAGGAAGCGCTCACCCACCTTGGGTAGCTGCGGGTTCGCAATGGCGTTGATCTGATCGACGGCGGCCTGGGCCGACGGTCCGTCCGCGGCGCCCACGTAGATCGTGCCGTCGTCCTCGATGGAGATCTGGGCGCCGGTGTCGTCCTGAATCGAGTTGATCATCGCGCCCTTGGGGCCAATGACCGCGCCGATCTTGTCCACCGGGATCTTGACCAGCGTCACCCGCGGGGCGAAGGGGCTCATCTCGTCGGGTGCGTCGATAGCCTCGGCCATCACGTCGAGGATGTGCAGGCGCGCGTCGCGTGCCTGGGTGAGCGCCGCCGCCAGCACCTCGGAGGGGATGCCGTCGAGCTTGGTGTCCAACTGCAGAGCGGTGACGAACTCGCGGGTGCCGGCGACCTTGAAGTCCATGTCACCGAACGCGTCCTCGGCCCCGAGGATGTCCGTCAGCGCGACGTACTCGGTCTTGCCGTCGACGGTGTCCGAGACCAGGCCCATCGCGATGCCCGCGACCGGGGCCTTCAGCGGCACGCCGGCGTTGAGCAGGCTCAGCGTGGAGGCGCAGACCGAACCCATCGACGTCGAGCCGTTGGAACCGAGGGCTTCCGAGACCTGCCGGATCGCGTACGGGAACTCGTCGCGCTTCGGCAGCACCGGCACCAGGGCCCGCTCGGCGAGGGCGCCATGACCGATCTCGCGGCGCTTGGGCGAGCCGACCCGGCCGGTTTCGCCGGTCGAGTACGGCGGGAAGTTGTAGTTGTGCATGTAGCGCTTGGCCCGCTCGGGTGAGAGCGTGTCGAGCTTCTGCTCCATGCCCAGCATGTTCAGCGTCGTGACGCCCAGGATCTGCGTCTCGCCGCGCTCGAACATTGCCGAGCCGTGCACTCGCGGCAGTACCTCGACCTCGGCGGACAGGGTGCGGATGTCGGTCAGTCCGCGGCCGTCGATGCGCACCTTCTCGCGCAGGATGCGCTGGCGGACCAGCTTCTTCGTCAGGGACCGGTACGCCGGGCTGATCTCCTGCTCGCGGCCCTCGAAACGCGGCCCGACGAGCTGCTTGGCCAGGTCCTTGAGCCGGTCGAGCTCGGCCTCGCGCTCCTGCTTGTCGGCGATGGTCAGCGCCCGCGCGAGCGGCTCGGACACCTCGTCGGTGACGGCGGCAAGCACGTCGTCCTGGTAGTCGAGGAACACCGGGAAGTCGCGGACCGGCTTGCCGGCCTGCGCGGCGAG
>DASSZP010000044.1:0-16727 GCA_035713465.1 Solirubrobacteraceae bacterium
CCCGCCGAGTACGCCGCGCTCGTCGTCGCGGTGGCCGAGAACGAGATGCTCAACGGCGAGGTCATCCGCCTGGACGGGGCCCTGCGGATGGCGCCACGATGAAGCGCACCCTGTTCGAGTCCGAGCACGTCGACTTCCGCGAATCGGTGGCCCGGTTCGTGGCTGAGGAGATCGTCCCGCACCACCTGGAGTGGGAGCGTGAGCAGATCGTGCCCCGTGAGCTGTTCGCCAAGGCCGCGGCCAAGGGCATGCTGGCCATGCAGGTGCCCGAGCAGTTCGGCGGCCCCGGGGTGGACGACTTCCGCTTTAACCAGATCGTCGGCGAGGAGATGCTGATGGCCGGCGTGGCCGGGAGCGGGCTGGGCATCACTTTGCACAACGACATCTGCCTGCCCTACTTCACCGATCTGGCCAACGCCGAGCAACAGGCCCGGTGGCTGCCCGGGATCGCCGACGGATCGCTGATCACCGCGGTGGCCATGACCGAGCCCGAGATCGGCTCTGACCTGGCCGGGATGCGCGCCACCGCGATCCGCGACGGCGATCACTACGTGGTCAACGGATCCAAGACGTTCATCACCAACGGGATCAACGCCGACCTGGTCATCACCGCGGTCAAGACCGACCCCGCCCAACGCCACCGCGGCATGTCGCTGGTGGTAATCGAGCGCGGGATGGAGGGCTTTGCGCGCGGGCGCAACCTGGAGAAGATCGGCATGCACGCCCAGGACACGGCCGAGCTGTTCTTCGAGGATGTCCACGTGCCGGTCGAGAACCGACTCGGTGAGGAGGGGCAGGGCTTTCGCTACCTGACCGCCAACCTCGCCCAGGAGCGGCTCTCGATCGCCCTGGCCGGGGTCGCCGCGGCGCGCGCGGCCCTGAAGTGGACGATCGACTACGTGCACGAGCGCCAGGCCTTCGGCCAGTCGATCGGCGCGTTTCAGAACAGCCGCTTCGCGCTGGCCGAGATGGCCACCGAGATCGAGATGGCCGGCGTCTACTGCGATCAGGCGGTACTGGCCCTCAACGCGGGCGAGCTGACCGCCGAGGACGCCGCGATGGCCAAGTGGTGGGCGACCGAGATGCAGGGCCGGGTGATCGACGGCTGCGTGCAGCTGCACGGCGGCTACGGCTACATGCTCGAGTACCCGATCGCCCGCGCCTTCCTCGACGCCCGGGTGACGCGGATCTACGGGGGGACGACCGAGATCATGAAGGAGATAATCGGTCGCTCGCTCGGAGTCTGAGCGGCGGTTCGGCGCCCCGGCGTGGGCGGGCTCAGGATCGCCCTCGGGTCAGGGGGTGTGGACGATTTTGGCTTCGGGCACGCCACAATCGTCCAATCTTTTCCGAACACCCCGTACGCTAAAACTCCTGGAGTGAGTCCCGAGCGCCGACTGCCGACCACCACCACCGTCGCGACCCCGGTCGTGACCGCCCCGCGCAAGCGGGGGCGTCGGCCCAAGACCTATGAGGCGGTCCTGCGCGCCACCGCCGAGCTGCTGGAGCACACCCCGCTGCCCGAGCTGAGCGTCGCCCAGATCACCGCCGCGGCCGGCGTGGGGCGGACCAGCTTCTACGAGCACTTCAGCTCCAAGGAGGACGTTGTCGCCCGACTCGTGCGGCGGATCGTGGCCGAGGTGGCCGAGGGCCTTGAGCCGATCCTCAGCCGTGGCGAGCGACCGATCGAGGACGCCTTCCGCGAGGGGCTGGGCAACTGGATGCGCATCAACGCGCGTCACCGGGCGCTGCTGGTGGCCACGATCGAGGAGTGGCCGGCCGTGCCGGCCCTGCGGCGCATGTGGTTTGAGACCATGGACGCGATGACCGAGCAGCTGGCCTCCATCATCGAGGCTGACCGTGCGGCGGGGATCGCCCCGCCAGGGGCCGACGCGGGCGCGCTCGCGGCGGCGCTGGCCTGGGGGGCCGAGCGCTCGGTCCATGTCGCCATGTCGGGGCATCATCCGGTTCTGTCCGACACCGACGCCCTCGTCGAGCCGCTCGTGCAGCTGTACGTCGGCACGATCTACGGCCGTCCGCTGTCGGGACCCGGCGCCGCGGCGCTCGCGGCGTGAGCGCGTCGGTTCCGGCGCTGCGCTACCCCGGCGCGGTCGCGGCCCAGCATCCTGACCGGCCCGCGGTGATCCTCGCCGAGACGGGCGCGCAGATGACCTTCGCCGAGCTCGACGCCTGGGCCTGGCGGGCGGCCCGCGCCTTGCGAGCGCTCGGCCTGCAGGCCGGAGATCACGTTGCGATGGTGATCGAGAACCGCCTGGCCTGCGTCGCGCTGCAGTGGGGGGCCCACTACGCCGGCCTCTACTACACCTTCATCAGCACCCGGCTGACCGCCGGCGAGGTGGCCTACATCGTCGGCGACTGCGGGGCGCGAGTGGTGCTGGTCACCGGAGCGACCGCGGCTCCGGCGATGCTCGATGCGCTCGCCGGGGCCCAAGAGCCGCCGATCGTGCTCTCGGCGGGAGGAGCGGTCGAGGGTCTGGAGCCGTTTGAGGCCGTGCTCTCGGCGCAGCCCGCGGAGCCGATCCCGGGCGCGAGCGAGGGCACCGACATGCTCTACTCGTCGGGCACCACGGGGCGGCCGAAAGGGGTCAAGCCGCCGCTCACCGGGCTGCCGGTCGGCTCGACCCTGGTCATCGCCGACCTCGGCAAGGCGATGACCGGCCTGGACGGCGGAGACGTCTACCTCTCCCCGGCGCCCTTCTACCACGCCGCGCCGTGCAAGTGGTCGCTGGCCGCGGTCGGGGCCGGCGCGACCGTCGTGCTGATGACCCGATTTGATCCCGCCGGGGCGCTGGAGGCGATCGACCGCTACGGGGTCACCCACAGCCAGTGGGTCCCCACCCACTTCCTGCGCCTGCTGCGCCTGCCCGAGGAGGTCCGCGACCGCCACCGGCTGTCGACTCACCGCGCGGCGATCCACGCTGCCGCGCCGTGCCCGCCGGAGGTCAAGCGGGCGATGATCGACTGGTGGGGGCCGATCCTGCACGAGTACTACGCCGGGACCGAGGCGATCGGGATGACCCACTGCGATACCGAGGGCTGGCTCGCGCACCCGGGCAGCGTCGGCCGGCCCGTGCTGGGCACGGTGCGGATCCTCGGCGACGACGGGCGCGAGCTGCCGGTGGGCGAGGAGGGGGCGATCTACTTCGAGTCAGACCGCAGCTTCGAGTACCACAACGACCCGGCCAAGACGGCCGACGCCTACGCGCGACCCGGCGTCGCCACGATGGGCGACGTGGGTCGTCTCGACGCCGACGGCTTCCTCTACCTCACCGACCGCAGGACAAACATGATCATCACCGGTGGGGTCAACGTGTATCCGCAGGAGGCCGAGAACCGCCTCAGCCTGCATCCGGCCGTCGATGACGTGGCGGTGATCGGTGTACCCGATCCCGAGTGGGGCGAGACCGTTCGGGCCGTCGTGCAGCCCGCGCCCGGGGCGCAGCCCGGGGAGGCGCTGGCCGCCGAACTGGTGGCCTTCTGCCGTCAGGAGCTGGCCTCGATCAAGTGTCCACGCCAGGTCGACTTTCGTGACGAGCTCCCGCGCGAGCCGACCGGCAAGCTGCTCAAGCGCAAGCTGCGCGATGAGTACTGGGCCGGCCGCAACTCCCGGCTCTGAGGGCCGTGCCCGCCGGGGTCGGGCGGCGGGAGCCGGCGCCCCCGCCGCCGCGTCCGGGTCCTACGACGCGGCGACCAGCGCCTCGTCGTCGGAGTAGATCTCGCCCCGCTCGGCCTTGGCGACCAGCGACGCGGGCGGCTCGAAGCGCTCGCCGTACTGCTGGGCGAGCTCACGGGCGCGGGCCACGAAGCCGGGCAGGCCGCGCTTGCTGGGGTGGTGGGCGGGATCCCCATATCCGTTGATGTACTGCAGGACGCCGCCGGTCCAGCCCGGGAAGCCGATGCCCATGATCGAGCCGATGTTGGCGTCGGCCACGGACTCGATCACGCCCTCGTCCAGGCACTTGACCGTCTCCAGAGCCTCGATCACGAGCATCCGCTCCTCGAGGTCGCGCAGGCTGATCTGGGAGGGATCACCGACGGGCGGGAAGGCCTCCCGCAGCCCCGGCCACAGCCGGGTGCGCTTACCTGTGCCCCCTTGCGGGGTAGCGTCGGTGTACTCGTAGAACCCCTTGCCCTCCAGGCGGCCCGGCCGGTCGAACTCGTCGAGCATCCGGTCGATCACCTGCTCGGACGGGTGGGCGTCCCAGCCGCTGGAGGTGCCCTCGGCGGCGTTCTGCGCGGCGACGCGGATCTTGCGCATCAGCTTGAGGTTGAGCTCATCGGAGAGCTGCAGCACCGGGGCCGGGTAGCCGGCCTGCGAGGAGGCCTGCTCGATCGTCGGCGCCGGGATGCCCTCGGTGAGCATCGAGATGCCCTCGTTGATGAACGTCCCGATGACCCGCGAGGTGAAGAACCCGCGGCTGTCGTTGACGACGATCGGTGTCTTTTTGATCAGCTTGGCCACGTCGAGCGCGCGGTAGACCGTCTCGTCGGTGGTCTGCTCGCCGCGGATGATCTCCAGCAGCGGCATCTTGTCCACCGGGCTGAAGAAGTGCAGCCCGATGAAGTCGGCCGGGCGGCTGACGTTCTCGGCCAGGCCGGTGATCGGCAGGGTGGAGGTGTTGGAGCCCAGCAGCGCGTCGGGGGCGAGATGGGGCTCGATCTCCCCGAACACCTGCTTCTTGACCGCCGGGTCCTCGAATACGGCCTCGATGACCAGCTCGGCGCCGGCGGCCGCCGCGGGGTCGGTGGTCGGGGTGATCCGGCTCAGCAGCTCGTCGGCCTGCTCCTGGGTGGAGCGCCCGCGCTCGACGGCCTTGGCCAGCAGCTTCTCCGAGTAGGCCTTGCCCCGCTCGGCGGCGGCCTGGTCGACGTCCTTGAGCACGACCTCGATGCCGGCCTTGGCGCACACGTAGGCGATCGCCGCGCCCATCATCCCGGCCCCGAGCACGACCATCTTGGCCGGCTTGAAGGTCTCGATGTCCTCCGGGCGCCCGCGGCTGCCGGTGGCCCGCTGCAGGTCGAAGAAGAAGGCCTGGATCATGTTCTTGGACACCTGGCCCGCGGCCAGGTCGACGAAGTAGCGGCCCTCGATCTCCGAGGCGTTGTCGAAGTCGACCTGCGCGCCCTCGACGGCGGCGGCCATGATGTGGGCCGGCGCGGGGTAGTTGGCGCCTTTCAGCTGCTTGCGCAGGTTGGCCGGGAAGGCGGGGAGGTTCTGGGCCAGGGCCGGCGTGCTCGGCGTGCCGCCCGGGATCTTGTACTTCTTGTCGGCGTCCCACGGCTGCTGGGCCTCGGGATTGGCGGCGATCCACTTCTTGGCCGCGGGGATCAGCTCCTCGCGTGTGGACACCAGCTCGTCGACCAGGCCCATCTCCAGCGCCTTCTCGGGCCGGATCCGCTTGCCCTGCAGCAGCAGTTGCATGAGCGCGTTGACGATCCCGAACATGCGCACCGAGCGCACGACGCCGCCCGCGCCCGGGAGCAGGCCGAGCTGGACCTCGGGGAAGCCGAGCTGGACCTTGGGGTCGTCCAGGGCGACGCGGTGATGGCAGGCCAGGCAGATCTCCAGGCCGCCGCCCAGGGCGGCGCCGTTGATCGCGGCCACGACCGGCTTGCCCAGCGTCTCCAGCCGGCGCAGCACGGCCTTGTTCTCGCGCACCCAGCCGGCGAACTCGGCCGCGGTCTCGGGCGTGACCTTCTTGAGGTCGTTGAGATCGCCGCCGGCGAAGAAGGTCTTCTTGGCCGAGGCGATGACCACGCCGGTGATCTCGTCCTTCTCGGCCTCCAGCCGGTCGACCACCGCGGTGATCGAGGCGCCGTAGGCGGCGTTCATGGTGTTGGCCGACTGATTGGGGTCGTCGAGGGTCAGGATGACGACGCCGTCGTCGTCCTTCTCCCAGCGGATCGTGCTCTCACTCATGGGTTGTCTCTCGTTTCGTTGAAGGGGGATTCGCGCGGCCGGGACCGGGCGCTAGACGCGCTCGACCACGGTGGCGATGCCCATGCCGCCGCCGACGCACAACGTGGCCAGGCCGTAGCGCTTGTCCTGGCGCTCGAGCTCGTCGACCAGGGTGCCGAGGATCATCGCGCCGGTCGCGCCGAGCGGATGCCCCATCGCGATCGCGCCGCCGTTGACGTTGACCTTGTCCAGGTCGAGTTCCATGTCGCGCACGAAGCGCAGCACGACGGCGGCGAAGGCCTCGTTGATCTCGACCAGATCGAGGTCCTCGACGCTCAGGCCGGCCTTGGCCAGCGCCTTCTTGGAGGCGGGGGCGGGACCGGTGAGCATGATCGTCGGGTCGGCACCGGAGACCGCCGTGGCCAGGATCCGCGCCCGCGCGCGCAGGCCGAGGTCGGCGCCCGTCTTCTCGTTGCCGATCGCGATCAGCGAGGCGCCGTCGACTATGCCCGAGGAGTTGCCGGGGGTGTGGACGTGGTTGATCTGTTCGATCCAGTGGTACTTCTGCAGCGCCACCGCGTCAAAGCCGCCCATCTCGCCCATCGCCTGAAAGGAGGGCTTCAGGCCCGAAAGGGTCTCGACCGTCGTGCCCGGGCGGATGAACTCGTCGCGGTCCAGGACGACCTGGTCGTTGATGTCGAGCACGGGGATGACCGACTTGTCGAAGCGGCCCTCGGCCTGGGCGGTGGCGGCGCGCTCCTGCGAGCGGGCGGCGTAGGCGTCCACGTCCTCGCGGCTGAACTCCTCGACGGTGGCGATCAGATCGGCGCTGATGCCCTGGGGGACGAAGTTGGTCTCGAAGTTGGTCTCCGGGTCCATCGCCCAGGCGCCGCCGTCGGAGCCCATCGGCACGCGCGACATCGACTCGACGCCGCCGGCGAAGACGAGGTCCTCCCAGCCGGAGGCGACCTTCTGAGCGGCGATGTTGACCGCCTCCAGGCCCGAGGCGCAGAAGCGGTTGAGCTGCACGCCGGAGACGGTGTCGGGCAGGCCGGCCTTGATCGCCGCGGTCTTGGCGATGTCGCCGCCCTGGTCACCGATTGGGGACACGCAGCCGAGCACCACGTCGTCGACACGATTGGGGTCGAAGTCGGGGTTGCGGCTCAGCATCTCGTGCATGAGCCCGACGACGAGGTCGACGGGCTTGGTCGAGTGCAGCGAGCCGTTGACCTTGCCCTTGCCGCGCGGGGTGCGGATCGCGTCGAAGATGAGCGGTTCGGTGGCAGGCATGAGGTCTCCTCAGGAATTGACGCACACATTGTTCGGAAATGCAGTCGACAATCTTAGCGTTCGGCCTACAGGGGGGTCCGGCCCATCTGCTGGGTCGACGGCGGGGCGGGGCTGACGTCCGGGCCGATGGTGGGGTGGGGCTGACGTCCGGGACGATGGTGGGGCGGGGGCTAACCTCCGGGGCCGAGGTGTCCACCGCCGAGATCCCCTCCGACCTGCCGCAGCCGGACGAGGTCGTCGCCGCGCGCCGGCCCCAGCCTGCGCGGACCGCGTGGGCACGCAACCTCGAGGCGCCGCTGCGCGACTTCCTGCGCACGCAGTCGGGCAGCGCGGTCATCCTCGCCGCCGGAGCGCTGCTGGCGCTGCTGTGGATCAACGTCGACGCCGGCTCCTATGAGCGGGTCTGGACGACGCGGCTGTCGATCCGTCTCGGCGGCGCGGGCCTGGACCAGGACCTGCGCCACTGGGTCAACGACGGGCTGATGACCTTCTTCTTCTTCGTCACCGGCCTGGAGGCCCGGCGCGAATTCGACCTCGGTGAGCTGCGCGATCGCCGCCGCCTCCTGCTCCCGATGCTGGCCGGCGTCGGGGGCATGCTGGCCCCGGTCCTCATCTTCCTGATCGTCAACGGATCAGCCGACCACGGCGGCTGGGGGGCGGCGATGTCCACCGACACCGCGTTCGCGCTGGGGATGCTCGCGCTCGTCGGGCGGCGCTTCCCCGACTCGCTGCGGGCCTTCATCCTCACCGTGGCCGTCGTCGACGACCTGGTCGCGCTCGTCGTCATCACCGTCGTGTTCACCTCCGCGGTCCAGGTCACCGCGCTGCTCGTCGCGCTCGCCGCGCTGGCCGGGCTGGGGGGCCTGCGCGCCGCCCGGGTCCGCAACGGGCTGCTCTATTTCGTTTTCGGGGTTGTCGCCTGGGTCGCGCTGGAGCGCTCCGGGGTCGATCCGGTGGTCATCGGCCTGATCCTCGGGCTGGTCACGATCGCCTACCCGGCCAACCGGGCCGACCTGGAGCGGGCCACCGACCTCTTCAAGGTCTTCCGCGAGCAGCCCACCTCGGAGTACGCGCGCACCGCGCGCGCGGGACTGAGCTCGGCGATCTCGCCCAATGAGCGCTACCAGCAGCTCTACCACCCGCTGACCAGCTACCTGATCGTCCCGCTGTTCGCGCTGGCCAACGCCGGGATCGTGCTCAACGGGAGCTTCCTCGCGCACGCCTACGGCTCGCCGATCACCCTCGGGATCATCGCCGCCTACCTGCTCGGCAAGCCGCTGGGCATCTCGGGCGCGACGGCGATCGTCGGCCGGGTGACCCGCGGGCGGATCGTCCCGCCGGTGGGCTGGGGATCGGTGCTCGGCGGGGCGGCGATCGCCGGGATCGGCTTCACCGTCTCGCTGCTGATCGCCACGCTGGCCTTTCACGGTCAGCAGCTGGCGCAGGCCAAGCTCGGCATCCTCACCACGCTGGTCGGCGCGCCCCTGGTCTCGGCCGTCGTGCTGCGGGCGACCCGGCGGCTGCCGCGGGGGATGCGCCTGCGGGCGATCGTCGGCAGCTCCCCGGTGATCGTCGATCTCGCCGTGCCCGTCGACCCCGAGCGCGATCACGTCCGCGGTCCCGAGGACGCGCGGGTCACGCTGCTGGAGTACGGCGATCTTGAGTGCCCGTTCTGCGGCCAGGCCGAGACGGCGATCAACGAGGTCCTGCGCGAATTCGGCGAGATCCGCTACGTCTGGCGTCACCTGCCGCTCAACGACGTGCATCCGCACGCGCAGCTCGCCGCGGAGGCCAGCGAGGCGGCGGCGGCGCAGGGGCGCTTCTGGGAGATGCACGACGCTCTGCTCGCCCACCAGGACGAGCTCAACGTGCGGACCATCCTCGCCCAGGCCGACGCGATCGGTCTCGACAAGGAGCGCTTCCGCGAGGACCTGCGCCGGCGGCGCGGCGCCGACCGCATCGCCGAGGACGTCGAGTCCGCCGATCTGAGCGGCGTGTCGGGGACCCCGAGCTTCTTCATCAACGGCCACCGCTACCAGGATCCGTACGACGCCGTGTCGCTGGCCAAGGCGGTCAAGCTGGCCGGCGCACGGTCGCTGCTGAGCCGCTGACGGCGGCGGGCTACTTCTCCTGGCCGGCGGGGCGGCGCTGCTCGCGCCGCACGGCATCCAGCACCGTCTCGCGGCCCCGTCGTGAGCGCTCGTAGAGCTCGACGGCGGCCAGCTCGGCCGCGTCCGCGCCGCGGAGGCGTTCGATCACGTCCGCCGCGCGCAGCTGGTCATAGCCCTTCCAGGGCTCATCGATGCGCAGCTGGGCGCCGGCCCCATCCTCGGCGCCCACCTCGGCCACGCTCTGAACCAGCTCGGGCTCGGCCGAGATGTGCGGGGGGGCGGGGCCTGGCGGGGGCGGCGGACCCGGGGCCGGCGACGGCGTGGGCGGAGCCGGTGGCGGCCCCGGGGTCGGCTCAGGCCCGGGCGGGGGAGGCGCCGGATCCGGTCCGGGCGGGGTCGGCCCGGGCGCCGGCGCGGGCGGAGCGGGAGCGGGGGCGGGGGCGAGGGGTGTGGGGGCCGGCGGGGTCGGGGCCGGGCCCGGGGTCGGCATGCCGCCGCGCAGCGGCTCGCCGTCGATGTCGACGGGCGCCTCCGGGGCGCCGCTGGCCGCGCCGGCCATCGCGCCGACCACGGCGAGGGCACGATCGGTCACCGCCGCGGTCACCCGCAGGCCGACCTGGGCTCCGCGCAACCCCACGCGGATGGGGAGCAACAGGACTGATGAGGTCACGTGGCGGGTAGTACCCCGCTCCCCGGTGCGTAAGCGCGCGAGGCCGACGCGGAGTGCGGGGATGGCATAGGCTGCGACCGCCGTGAGGAGAGGAGAACGTCATCGTTGAGCTCGATGTGAAGGGATTGCTCGGGGGGGGACTCAAGCTCGCCGAGCGCTTCGGGGACGAGGCCCTGTACGCCGCGCTCTGCATCCGCGCCGGCCTGGTCGGGATCGAGCCGCCGCATCGGGTGGCCCGGATGCTCATCGCCTTCGAGCGCTACGGCCTGCTGGCCGGGGCGGTCACGATCGGCGCGATCCGCAACGGGAACCGGGTGGCGATGCGCGACGAGCGCGGCGACGTCACCTACCGGGAGCTGGACCTGCGCTCCAACGCCCTGGCCAACGCCTGGCGCGAGCGCGGACTCAAGGCCGGGGACGGCGTGGCGATCCTCGCCCGCAACCACCGCGGCTTCCTCGACGCGCTGTTCGCCGCGGCCAAGTGCGGGGCACGGATCATCCTGCTCAACACCTCCTTTGCCGGCCCGCAGATCCGCGAGGTCGCCGGGCGCGAGGGCACCGACCTGCTCGTCTACGACGACGAGTACGCCGAGATCCTGGAGGGGGTCGAGCCCCCCATCGGTCGCTGGCGGGCGTGGGTGGACGACGACGAGACCGACGATGAGGACACGATCGACGCGCTCATCCTGGCCAGCAAGACGAGCGCCCCGCCCAAGCCCAAGTCAGGGCCCAAGATCGTCATCCTGACCAGCGGCACCACCGGCACGCCGAAGGGTGCGCCGCGGTCCGAGCCCAAGGGGCTGTCGCTGATCGGCGGCCTGCTCGGCAAGGTCCCCTTCCGCGCGCGGGAGACGACGGAGCTGTGCGCACCGATGTTCCACGCGCTCGGTTTCGCGATGATGGCCCTCGGCCTCGGCCTCGGCTCGACCCTCGTCGTGCGGCGCAAGTTCGACCCCGAGGCGACCCTGCGCAGCCTGGAGGAGAACCGGGCCTCGACGATGGTGGTCGTGCCGGTGATGTTGCAGCGGATCCTCGATCTCGGTGAGGACAAGGTCAAGGCCGCCGACACGTCGAGCCTGCGGATCATCTTCGTCTCCGGCTCGGCGCTGGGCACCGAGCTGGTCAAGCGGGCCCTGCACGCCTTCGGGGACGTCGTCTACAACCTGTACGGCTCGACCGAGATCGCCTACGCCACGATCGCCACCCCGGCCGACCTCAAGCTCGAGCCGAGCACGGTCGGCGGTGTCGTGCGCGGATCGATCGTCAAGATCCTGGACGAGGACGGCAACGAGGCCGCGCCGGGCGAGGTGGGCCGCATCTTCGTCGGCAACGCGGCGCAGTTCGAGGGCTACACCGGCGGCGGCCACAAGGAGTTCGTCGACGGTCTGATGTCCTCGGGCGACGTGGGCCATTTCGACGAGGACGGACTGCTGTTCATCGACGGCCGCGACGACGAGATGATCGTCTCCGGCGGCGAGAACGTGTTCCCGGCCGAGGTCGAGGAGCTGCTGGCCAGTCACAAGGCGGTCGAGGAGGCGGCCGCGATCGGTGTGACGGACGAGAAGTTCGGCCAGCGCCTGAAGGCCTACGTCGTCGTGCGCAAGGGCCAGAAGCTGTCCGAGGATCAGGTCAAGAAATACGTCAAGGACAACCTGGCCGGCTACAAGGTGCCGCGCGAAGTCGTGTTCATCAAAGAGCTGCCCCGCAACCCGACCGGCAAGGTCCTCAAGCGCGAGCTCGGGGAGCAGGAGTAGCCGCCATCCCGTCCATTGGGCCGCCGTACTCCGCCTACCAGGCCGAGATCTTCCTGCGCGGGCTGGCCGGCGAGACCCCCGCCCAGCCGGTGGCCATCGATGCACTGGCCGAGGCCGTCCGCGCCGCCGTCTCCCCGCGCGCGGCCGACTACGTATTCGGCGCCGCGGGCCGCGAGGACACGATGCTCGGCAACGAGCGGGCCTTCCGCCGCTGGCGGCTGGTCCCGCGGATGCTGCGCAACGTGGCCCAGCGCGATCTGTCGACGACGGTGCTCGGAACCGAGCTGCCGGCCCCGCTCGGACTGGCGCCGATCGGCGTGCAGTCGCTCGTCCACGAGGAGGGCGAGCTCGCCGTGGCCCGCGCCGCCGGCCAGCTCGGCCTGCCCTTCACGGTCAGCACCGTCTCCTCGCATCCACTGGAGGCGATCGCCGCCGAGGGTGACGGCCCCAAGTGGTTTCAGCTCTACTGGCCGCGCGAGCGCGAGCTGGCGGCCAGCCTGGCCGCCCGCGCCGAGGCCGCGGGCTACCGGGCGCTGATCGTCACGCTGGACACGTTCCTGCCCGGCTGGAAGCCGCGTGATCTGCAGGGCGCCTGGCAGCCGTTCCTGGAGGGGGTGGGGATCGCCAACTACATCACCGACCCGGTCTTCCGCGGGCTGCTGGAGCGCCCGCCCGAGGAGGACCAGCAGGCCGCTGTCGGCCAGTTCATCTTCCAGTTCTCCAACCCCGAGCTGACCTGGGCCGACCTTGAGTTCCTGCGCTCGCGGACGACCCTGCCGATCGCCCTGAAGGGCATTCTGCACCCCGACGACGCGCGCGCCGCCCGCGAGCACGGGGCCGACGCGGTGGTCGTCTCCAACCACGGCGGCCGGCAGGTCGACGGGGCGATCGCCTCGCTCGACGCGCTGCCGGCGATCGTGGACGCGGTCGGCGGCGAGCTGGAGATCCTGCTCGACTCCGGCGTGCGCACCGGCGCCGACGTGGTCAAGGCGCTCGCGCTCGGGGCCGGCGCCGTGCTGGCCGGGCGGCCGTACCTGTGGGGTCTGGCCGCCGGCGGGCAGGCCGGTGTGCTGGCCGTCCTGCGCGGCCTGCTGGCCGAGCTCGACCTCACCATCGGGCTGACCGGGCACACGCGGCCGTCCGAGCTCTCGCCCGGCCTGCTCACGCGCGAGCCCTGACCGGGCGCGGCTCTCAGGCGAGGATCAGATAGGCAAAGCCGAGCACGCCGCGATAGTCGCGGACGTATTCGCGGCGCCGGGCGTCGAGTCGCTCCCGCGCGTCGGCCGCCTGCAGATGATCGGGGTGCGCGGCGAGCCGGCCCTCCGGGCCGCGCCGCCAGCTGGATTCGAACACGTCCCACTCGCGCTGGTCGGCGGTGTCGGCGTGCAGCACCCGCCAGCCCGCGGCGTCCGCGGCCGGCAGCAGCGCGTCGAGGCCGAGCACGCCGGGTCCGAAGATCCTCGTCGCCGCCGGCGCCGGCTCCGAGGGCCAGCACCCATCCCCCTAGAGCAACCGCCCTCCGGGGCAGACCAGCGCCAGCACCGCGGAGAGCGCGTCGGCCTGCCACCCCAGGCGTGCGCGGCGCCGATGCAGATGACCGTGTCGGCCGGCGTGGTCCGGTCCCGGGCGGCCGACTGGTGAAAGTTCACCCGGTCCGTGTCGGACAGGGGCGTGTTCCAGTCCAGGGCGGCGTACAGCGAGGCTTCGGGCTCCGGAGCGAGGGTCATTCCTCCACTTTGGCACCCAACGGCGCAGGCTGAAGCTACGGCCGGGTAGGATGCCGGCACTCATCCATGCTTAAACCGCGGGAGGTACGAGAACATGGAGAGAACGGCTGCCGCGCGCGTTGCGCGCAGGACGTTCCTAGTGCTGTTGGGCGTGCTCGTCGTCGGCGCCCTGGGCGCCGGCACGGCGCTCGCCACGCCGGGTTTGGGTGCCGCCCCCCGGCTGCCGCTGCACGGCGGTGTGTCGGTCGACCTGGCCTGCTCGAATCCGGCCAACGCCGGGCGCACGGGATCGGTGCTCGGCGCGGCGAACGCCACCGCCGGGGGTCAGCTGCGCTGCTTCAGCCGCGCGCTGGGCAAGGCGGGGGAGAAGGGGCCGCTGATCATGGCCGGCCCGACGGGCCTGGGCCCGGCGCAGATCCAGTCCGCCTACAAGCTGGCCGGGCTCAACGCCTCCGGGCGGACGGTGGCGATCGTCGACGCTTACAACGACCCCAAGGCGGCCTCAGATCTGGCCACCTACCGCAACGCCTACGGCCTGCCGGCCTGCACCGTGTCCAACGGCTGCTTTGAACAGATCAACCAGAACGGGGCGACCAGCCCCCTGCCCAGCGGCGATTACGGCTGGGCGGAGGAGATCAGCCTCGACCTCGACGCGGTCTCGGCCGCGTGCCCGACCTGCCACATCCTGCTCGTCTCGGCCAAGTCGGCCTCGACGTCGGATCTGGCCACGGCGGTCAACACCGCGGCCAAGCAGCCCGGCGTCGCGGCCATCTCCAACAGCTACGGGGGCTCGGAGGCCTCCTCGGAGACCTCGACCGACAGCGCCTACAACCACCCCGGGATCGCCGTGACGGCGAGCTCCGGGGACTCGGGCTACGGCGTCGAGTACCCGGCGGCGTCGCGCTACGTCACCGCGGTCGGCGGCACCACGCTGAGCCAGGCCTCGGGCACGTCCCGAGGCTGGACCGAGACGGCGTGGTCGGGCGCGGGCAGTGGCTGCTCGGCCTATGAGGCCAAGCCCGCCTGGCAGACCGACACCGGCTGCGCCAAGCGGACCGTCGCCGACGTATCGGCCGACGCGGACCCGAACTCGGGCCTCGGCGTCTACGACACCTACAACCAGTGCGGCTCCAGCTCGTTCTGCGACTACCTGATCGAGGTGGGCGCCGTCCAGGGTCTCGATGGCTGGGCCCAGGTCGGCGGCACGAGCCTGTCCTCGCCGCTGGTCGCCTCGGTCTACGCGCTGGCCGGCAACTCGGCCTCGACGAGCTACGGCAGCTATCCGTACAGCCACCCGAGCTCGCTGTTCGACGTGACCAGCGGCTCGAACTCCACCACGGGCTGCACGCCGTCGTACCTGTGCACCGCCGGTGCGGGCTATGACGGCCCGACCGGCCTGGGCACCCCCAACGGCACGGGGGCCTTCTAGCCCCGTACCGGGGCGTTCTTGCCCCGTACCGGGCGCTTCCGGCCCGCTCGCTCCGCGGCTCCGCCCGCCCGCTCGCGATCTCCGGGGGCGGGCGGGCGGCCGCCGCCCCAGCCCGGGCCGCCGCGTCCGTCCCGTGATTGCTCCCGCCGCGCCGCCGGGCGCGACGAGCCGCCCTTGGTGGCGAGCGGAGCGCAGACACGCCCCGCGGGACGATGCTCCGGGCATCTGATCCAGATCGGTCGCTGGATGGCGATTCACGACCGGCTTCGGTAGTGCGGTGCCAGCGTTGGCGGGGAACGGAACGGCGCAACGCCGCCTCGCACCGATGGGCCGAGAGACGCCGGGCCGCTCGGGCGCCGGTCTCTACACTCGGCCCGGATGCTGATCCTGCCGCCCGGGCACGCCGAGACGCTGCGCCAGCCGCGCAGCTTCCAGCGCCGCGAGAAGGTGATGCTCTCCGGTGTCCTGGCCGTCGTCGCCGCCCTGGTCGTCGTCCTCGCGCTGTCGCTGGGCAGCGGCGAGACCCACTCGCGCAACGGCTGCATCTCGGTCGGCCTGGCCTACTCGACCGGCGGGGAGACGATCAACCGCTGCGGGGCTGCCGCCCGCGCGATGTGCGCCGGGGTCAACCAGCCGGGCGGGACCAAGAGCGCGGCCGCCCACGCCCTGACCACCGAGTGCCGCAAGGCCGGGCTTCCGATCGGCTGACGCGTGCCCGATCCGGTCCAGTTTCGCGCGCAGTTCCCGGTCCTGGAGCGCCTGCATTACCTCAACGCCGGGACCGAGGGGCCGCTCTCGCGCCGCGCCGCCGACGCCGTGCGAGAACGGATCGAGCTCGAGACCGGTTCCGGTCGCGCCGGCAAGCCGTACTTCGAGGGCGTGATGGCGCTGGCCCAGGCGCTGCGCGAGGCCTACGCGCGGATCATGCACTGCGAGCCCGGGTCGGTCGCCCTCACCGGCTCGACCACCGACGGTGTCAACACGGTCATCGGCGGCCTGGACTGGTCACCGGGCGACGAGGTGGTGACCAGTGACGAGGAGCATCCGGGTCTGCTCGGCCCGCTGGCGCGGATCGCCAGCCGCTTCGGCGTCACGGTGACGGTGGCGCCGTTCGCCGAGGTGGCCGCTGCCGTCGGCCCCCGCACTCGGCTGATCGCCACCTCCCACGTCTCCTGGGCCAGCGGCCGGATCATCGATAGCGCAGCCCTGCGCGCCACCGGCGTCCCGTTCCTGCTCGACGCCGCCCAGGGGATCGGTGCCGTGCCCGTCGACGTGGCCGAGCTCGGCTGCCGCTACTACGCCGCCTCCGGGCAGAAGTGGCTGTCCGGTCCGGAGGGCAGCGGCTGTCTGTACGTCGCGGCGGATGCGCTGGAGACGCTGAGCGTGCCCTGGCCCGGATACGGATCGTTCGCCGACCCCGGTGACGCGCTGCACTCCGCGCCCGCGGAGGGGGCCAAGCGCTTCGATCTCGGCTTCCCGCCGGGGATGCGCAGCGCGTGGGCCCTGGCCTCGATCGCCGTCCTGGAGGATGCCGGGCTGGACTGGGTCACCGGGCGCGCCGCCGATCTCGCGGCCGGCCTGGCCGACGCACTGGCCGCCCACGGGCTGAGGGTCGTGCCGCGGGACCGCTCGACGCTCGTCTCGTGGCACTCGGATGATGCCGACGCCGACGTGGCGCGGCTGGCCGAGGCGGGCTTCATCGTGCGCAGCATCCCCTCGCACGGGTACCTCCGCGCCTCGGTCGGTGCCTGGTGCAGCGAGGAGGAGCTCGCCGAGCTCGCCGAGCTCGCCGCGCTGGCCGCAGCCTGACCGGCAGGCCCGGGCCG
>DASSZP010000045.1:0-37938 GCA_035713465.1 Solirubrobacteraceae bacterium
TCCGGGGATCCGGGGGAAGCTCCCACGCCAAACTAGACACGGGCGCACAGGCACCAAGAACGGATCGGCGTCAGCAGGCAACCACCACATCCTCGCCCATTTCACCCGCCCGCGGGAGCCCGCAGGGCAGCACAACTAGACCGGAACCGGCATGGTCGTGCCCGTGGCCAGCTCGCGCTCGACCTCGCGCATGTGTCGCTTGCGCAGGCCGAACACGAGCAGGGCCGCGCCGATCGCGAGCATGATCGCTGCGGCCAAGAAGGCCACGTGGTACCCGGAGACGCGGGCGGCGATCGCTCCCGTGCGGTGACCGGCGAGCAGGCTCGTGGTCTGGCTGGCGGCCAGGCTGGAGAGGATGGCCAGCCCCAGCGAGCCGCCGACCTGCTGGGCGGTGTTGAACAGCCCCGAGGCCAGGCCCGCGTCGTCGCGGGAGACGCCGCCGGTGCCCAGCAGGGTGATGGGCACGAAGGTCAGGCCCATGCCCAGGCTCATCGGGACCAGCCCGACGAGCAGGTCTGAGACGTAGCTGCCGTGGACGGGCAGCTGGGTGAGGACGAGCATCCCGAGCGTGGCCAGGGTGATCCCGACGACCGACACGTTGCGCAGGCCGATCCGCTTGATCAGCACCTGGGCCAGGCCCGCGCCGACCATGATCCCCGCGGTCACCGGCAGGAAGGCCAGGCCGGCGGTCAGCGGGCTGTAGCCGAGCACCTCCTGCACGTACAGCGAGGCGAAGAAGAACATCCCGAACATCGCCGAGCCGACGAGCAGCAGCGCGGTGTCGGCGAGCGCCAGCGCCCGCACCCGGAAGATCGACAGCCGCATCAGCGGTGCCTTGCTGCGGCTCTCGATGACCAGGAACGCCGCCAGCAGGGCGACGGCGACGGCACCGAGACCCAGCGTCCGCGTCGAGCCCCATCCGTAGGCCTGGGCCTTGACGATCGCGTAGACCATCACGACCAGACCGCCGGTCACGGCGATCGCGCCGGCCACGTCGAACGAGCGGTGCGCAACCTCGATCCGCGACTCGGCCACGTAGCGCACGGCGAGCGCGATCGTGATCACGCCGACGGGCACGTTGACGAAGAAGACCCAGCGCCACGAGGCGATGTCGGTGAGCACACCGCCCATCAGCAGGCCGACGGCAGCGCCGCCGGCGGCGATCGCGCTCCATACGCCGAGCGCCTTGGTGCGCTGGTCGCCATCGGAGAAGGTCGTGGTCACGATCGACAGCGCGGCCGGGGAGACGAGCGCGCCGCCGAGACCCTGCAGGCCACGGCCGACGATCAGCATGCCCGAGCTCTGGGCCACGCCGTTGAGCAGGGAGGCGAGCGTGAACAGCAGGACACCGGCCATGAACAGCCGCTTGCGGCCGAGCAGGTCGGCGGCGCGGCCGCCGAGGAGCAGGAAGCCGCCGAAGATCAGCGTGTAGCCGTTGACCACCCACTGCAGGTTGGCGGCGGAGAAGTGCAGCCCGCGCTGGACCGAGGGCAGCGCGATGTTCACCACGGTCGCGTCGAGCACGACCATGAACTGGGCCAGGCAGGCGATGACCAGGACCAGCCAGGGATTGACGGTGCCGCGGCGCGCGGCCGGCGGAGATTCGGTGATGACGGTGGCGCTCATGAGGACTCCTGAGTGATGGGGACGGACCGCGGGGCGGCGAGTAATATGGACCGGCGAGTCCGGTTACCGTATCAAAGCGGACCGCACGGTCCGTTTCCATCCTGTGAACGGCTCCGATCCCGGGCGAGACCTCCGCGCGACTCCCGGGGGCGTCGGGCCGGCGCCCGCTCGCACCCGCGACAAACCCCTGCGCGGTCGGGCCCGCGCGCCCTCGCACCCGCTACAGTCCCGGGGGTTCGGAACGAAAAGACGAAACGAAGCACTCCGCCGACCGAAGGGCGGAGGTAGAAGGGAACTGAATATATGTCTGACGCCGTAAAGCGCGTGTCCGTGGAGATCGACGGTAAAGAGATCTCCTTTGAGACCGGCAAGTTGGCCAAGCAGGCCTCCGGCGCCGTAGTCGTCCGTGCGGGCGACACGATGGTCCTCGCCACCGCGACGCGCGGGAACCTGCGCGACGCTGATTTCCTGCCCCTCACCGTCGACGTGGAGGAGCGGATGTACGCCGCGGGCAAGATCCCGGGCTCATTCTTCAAGCGCGAGGGGCGCGCGGGCGAGAAGGCGACGCTCGTCGCCCGCCTGATCGACCGGCCGATCCGGCCGCTCTTCCCCAAGGGCTGGCGCTACGAGACCCAGTTGGTCGCGCTGCCGATGTCGGTCGACCATGTCAACCCGTACGACATGCTGGCCATGAACGGCGCCTCGGCGGCGCTGATGATCTCCGACGTGCCCTTCCCGACCCCGGTCGGCGCGGTGCGCATCGGCAAGATCGACGGCAACTTCGTCGTCAACCCCGACGAGGACCAGCTGCTGGACCAGACCGACCTCGATCTGATCGTGGCCGGGACCGAGGACGCGATCCTGATGGTCGAGGCCGGGGCCAACGAGATCCCCGAGGCCGAGATCCTCGACGCGCTCGACATCGCGCACGAGAACATCCGCAAGCTCTGCCAGGCCCAGCGTCAGCTGGCCGAGCAGGCCGGCAAGCCGAAGATCGCCTTCGAGGCCCCCGTCGTCCACGACGACCTCTACAACCAGCTCAAGGCCTCGCACGGCGCGGCTCTGGAAGCCGCCACGCAGGTGGAGGACAAGCTGGAGCGCCAGGAGGCGACCAAGGCCGTCGAGGCCCAGGTGCTCGAGCACTACTCCGGTGACCCGGAGGCCGACACCTACGCCGAGTTCCGGCTCAACGCCCAGCGGGCCTTCGACAAGCTCGAGAAGACGATGATCCGCGAGCGGATCGCCGTGGCCAAGAAGCGCCCGGACGGCCGCAGCTCGGACGAGATCCGGCCGATCTCGATCGAGGTCTCGGTCACCCCGCGCACGCATGGCTCGGCCCTGTTCACCCGTGGCCAGACCCAGGCGCTCAGCGTCGCTGCGCTGGGCACCACCCGCGAGGAGATGCGGCTGGACACGCTCGGTCTGGAGACGACCAAGCGCTACTTCCACCACTACAACTTCCCGCCCTTCTCGGTCGGGGAGGCGGGCTTCATGCGCGGCCCCAAGCGGCGTGACATCGGTCACGGCGCGCTGGCCGAGCGTGCGCTGGTCCCCATGATCCCCAGCCAGGAGGACTTCCCCTACACCATTCGCGTGGTGTCGGACATCCTGGAGTCCAACGGCTCCTCGTCGATGGCCTCGGTGTGCGGCTCGACCCTGTCCCTGATGGACGCGGGCGTGCCGATCAAGGCGCCCGTGGCGGGCATCGCCATGGGCCTGATCAAGGAGGGTGACGACTACATCATCCTCACCGACATCGCCGGCGTCGAGGACCACCTGGGTGACATGGACTTCAAGGTCGCCGGCACCCGGGACGGCATCACCGCGCTGCAGATGGACATCAAGATCACGGGCGTCACGTTCGAGATCATGCGCGACGCCCTGGCTCAGGCCAAGGTCGCCCGCGAGTTCATCCTGAAAGAGATGAACGACGTAATCGCGGCCCCGCGCAACGAGCTGTCGCGCTACGCCCCCGGTATCTCCTCGGTCAAGATCGACCCGGAGAAGATCGGCCTGCTCATCGGCAAGGGCGGCGAGACGATCCGCTCCCTGCAGGAGGAGTTCGAGTCCCAGATCGACGTCAACGACGAGGGTCAGGTGCTCGTCTACGCCTCCAACCGCGAGCTCGGCGACGCGCTCGTGGAGCGGATCCGCACGATGACCAAGGAGGTCGAGGTCGGGGACACGTTCGCCGGCAAGGTCGTCAAGACGACGACCTTCGGCGCCTTCGTCGAACTGGCCAAGGGCACCGACGGCCTGCTGCACATCTCCAACGTCGCCCCCGGGCGGCGCATCGACACCGTCGAGGAGGTGCTCAACAAGGGCGACGAGATCAACATCGTCGTCGTCGAGGTCGACCGTGAGCGTGGCCGCATCGGTCTGCGCCTGGCCGAGGACCCCGAGATCCAGGGCAAGAGCCCCGAGGAGCTCGTGGCCGTGGCGGCGGCTGAGAACAGCCGCTCGCGCCCGGACCGCGGCCCGCGCGACCGTGGTCCCCGGGATCGCGACCGTGACCGCGGGCCCCGCGGCGGCGGCCGTGACCGCGATGGCGGCCGGGACGCCGGTCGCGTGCGCGACCGCGACCCCGAGCGCCCCCGCTCCTAGAGCGCGGGCTCAAGCGTGCCTGAGCACCGCCTGACGACACTCGAGTCGGGCGTCCGGATCGTGACGGAGGCAATGCCCTCCGTCCGATCCGCGTCGCTCGGGTTCTGGATCGGCACGGGCTCGCGTCACGAGTCCGACGCCGAGGCGGGGCTCTCGCACCTGCTCGAGCACCTGCTCTTCAAGGGCAGCGCCCGCTACGCCTCGCTGGAGATCGACCAGATCTTCGACGCGATGGGCGCCGAGCTCAACGCCGGGACCGGCAAGGAGACGACGTCTGTGTTCGCGCGGGTGATCGACGATCACCTCAGCGACGCCTTCGACGTGATGGCCGACATGGTCTTCTCGCCACGTCTGACCGAGATCGACTCCGAGCGCGAGGTGATCCTCGAGGAGATCGCCATGTACGAGGACGATCCGCAGGAGAAGGTCTTCGACGTGCTCGGCGGGGCGACCTTCGGCTCCGATCCGCTCGGCCGCGCGATCATCGGCACCGCCGAGGTCGTCTCCGGCACCCCGGCCGCCGACATCGCGCGGTTTCACGCCGCCCGCTACACGCCCGCCAACGTCGTCATCGCGGCCGCGGGGTCGGTCGATCACGATGCGCTGGTGGCGCTGGCCCGGGACCGTGTGCCGGCCACGCCGGCGGGAGCCCCCGCCGCGGCGCTGCCGGGTGCCGTGCCGGCCGTCGTCCCGGTTCCCGGCCAGGCCGGCGTGCCGCCCGAGCTGGCGCCGGGCAGCCGGCGCTTCGAGCGCAAGGACACCGAGCAGTTCCACGTCTGCGTGGGCGGCGTCGGTCTCTCCCGGCACGACGACCGCCGCTTTGCCCTGCGCGTGCTCGACACCCTCTTCGGGGGCACATCGTCCTCACGGCTGTTTCAGGAGATCCGCGAACAGCGGGGGCTGGCCTATGCCGTGTACTCGTTCACCAGCGCCTACCACGACACCGGGCAGGTCGGACTCTACGTGGGCACCCGCGCCGACAACCTCGGGGCGGCGATGGACGTCGTGGCCACCGAGCTTGAGCGCGTGCGCCGCGATCCCGCCTCGGCCGATGAGCTCGCCCGGGCCAAGGAGAACCTCAAGGGCCGGGTCGTGCTCGCGCTGGAGTCCACCGGCGCGCGCATGAACCGTCTTGGCTCCGAGGTGCTGGGCGGCGGGGAGCTGCCGCCGATCGAGGAGGTCATCGCCCGCATCGACGCGGTCACCCGCGACGACGTCGCCGCTCTGGCCACCGAGCTGTGGGACCCTGAGCGCCTGTCGGCGGCCGGCATCGGTCCCGACGCCGAGCGCTTTCAGAACGCCGTGGGCGGTGTCCTGCCGGCGCTGACCGAGGCCGCGCCGTGATCCGCGTCCTGTCGGCGCTGACCGAGGCCGCGCTGTGATCCGCGTCCTGACGGCGCTGACCGAGGCCACGCCGTGATCCGCGTGGCCGTTGCCGGAGCGGCGGGACGGATGGGGGAGACGGTCTGCGACGCGGTGCAGCAAGCGCCGGACATGACCCTGGTGGCGCGCGCCGACCCGGCGCTCGGCACCTCGCTGGCCGACGCCCTGGCCGAGGGTCCCGAGGTGCTGGTCGACTTCACCGTTCCCAGCACCGCGCTGGCCAATGCCCGCCAGGCGGTCGCCGCCGGAGTGCACGTCGTGATCGGCACGACCGGCTTTGACGCCGGTGAGCTCGAGGATCTGCGCGGCGCCGGCGCCAACGTGTTCGTGGCTCCCAACTTCGCCATCGGCGCCGTGCTGATGATGCGTTTCGCCGCCGAGGCCGCGCGGCACATGGTCAAGGCCGAGATCATCGAGCTGCACCACGATCGCAAGCTCGACGCGCCGAGCGGGACGGCAGCTCGGACCGCCGCGCTGATGCAGGCCGCTCGCGACGGCGACGGCGACGATGGCGGGCCGCCGATCCCGATCCACTCGGTCCGCCTGCCCGGCCTCGTCGCCCACCAGGAGGTCATCCTGGGCGACGTCGGGCAGACGCTCACGATCCGGCATGACTCGATCGACCGCAAGTCCTTCATGCCGGGCGTGCTGCTCGCAGTGCGCCGCGTCGGCGGGTTGACCGCATCCCCGGTCGTCGGCCTCGAGCACCTGCTCGACTAGCCCTGACCGGATCTCCGTCGTCGGTCTCGAGCCCGGCACGACGAGCCGCCGATCGCAGTCCCCCGTCGCGCAGCCTCCCGTCGCGCAGCCTCCCGTCGCGCACCCTCCCGGGCGGCGATGAATGGCGATTCACCGTCACCTGTCGACGGTGGATTGCCGAAGTTCGCGCGGTTGCCACCGGGAACGCGATGCGGTAGACCACGCGTGAGCGTCCAACAGGAGGTAACCATGTGGGATCGGGACCGGCACCGGCGGCGGCGGTGGGCCGTCGTGATCGCGGTGGTTTTCGCGCTGCCCGGGGCGAGCGGCGCACAGGCGGCAGGGCTGCACCCGCAGCTGCTGACCAGGGCGGGCTACGGCACCGAGCCGATCGGTTTTGCCCGGACCGTGGACGGCAGGCTGCACGTCGCCTACGAGACGAACACGAGCTGGGGCAACGCCGCCAGCGGCATCGCGGAACAGGCGATCAGCCCCAGTGGACACCCCGGACCGGCCGTCCAGGCGCTGGCGTGGGGCGGTCCGAACGCCGGTTCGCCGAACGGCGTCCCGGGCCTGGCCGTGCTGCCGTCCGGCGTGCTGCAGGCCGTGTTCGGGGGGAGCCCGTCCGGGGTCGAGGGCCCGTGGGGCATCAGCTCCTCTGACGGGGGCGCGACGTGGTCGGCCCCGGTCAACGTCGGCAGCGGGATCATGCCGTTCGCCGACTCCAACCTGACCCTGCAGGTATCGCAGGGAACGCCCGTGCTGACGGCCGGCTGCTGCGGCAACGTGGTCGTGCAGAGGGGATTCGGCCCGGGCGCGCCGACGGCGCAGGTGACGACCGCAGCGGATGGCGCTGCGGGCAACACCGCGTCGGCTCTCGACGCCAAGACGGGCGCCGTAGTGGCCAGCTGGGACTCCAACGCCGGCTCGGGCGGCATCTGGCTGCAGCAGATCGCGCCCACCATCGGCGCCGCTCAGAAGGCCCCGATCCCGTCGCAGTTCGGCACCGGGGAGCCGCTGATCCTGGCCGGGCGCGACAGCGGACCGGGGGTGTTCGGGGCCTACGCCGCCGACGCCGGGCCGACCACGCACGTGCGGCTGCTGCGCTACGGCGGGGGCTCGGTTGCGGTCGGCTCGGTCAAGGGTCTGAGAGCGCCGGTCGTCGGGGTGGCCACGGGCCCGGATGGACGCATATGGGTCATGTGGGCCGGACAGGTCAACGGCACCGGTGTCACCGCGGTCACGCGTTCCAACCGGGCGGTGACCCGCTTTGAGCCGATCCAGACGCACCGCGCGACGTGGTCCTCGTTGTTCACGTTGTCCGGGGACGGGCGGCTGGGGCCGCTGGACATGCTGATGAGCGCGGTCTCCGCGCCCAAGTCCGGGCCCTTCGTCAACGGGATCTACTACGCGAGAGTGCTGCCGCGGCTGTCGGCCACGGTCAGCGCGAAAAAGGTCGCCACGGGCAAGTACAAGCTCACCGCCAAGGTGACCGACGCCGGTGACGCGGCAAGCGGCGCCACGGTCGCCGCCAAGGGTCAGAGCAAGACGACCAACAGCAAGGGCGCGACCTCGATCACGCTCGCCGGGTCCGGCGGCGATCACGTCAACGTCGCCGTGACCAAACCCGGTTACGCCGAGCTCACGTTGCGGGTGAGCCTCTGAACGCCCGGATCGCGATGAATGGCGATTCACTCCCACCCCCCGGGAGTGAATCGCCAAAGTTCGCCGGGCGCGAGGCTCACGGCGCTGGGAGGTTCGCCGGCGCGAGGCTCACGGCGCTGGGAGGTTCGCCGGCGCGAGGGTCAGGGCGCTGGGAGGTTCGCGGGCGCGGGGCTCAGTGCGCGGCCGGGACCGCGGCCGAGATCGCCGCCTGGGTCAGACCGGCGTACCAGTCCGCCACGTCCTCGAGCGGGACCTCGGGGTGCTCCACCCACCAGTTGGCCAGCGCCTCGCCGGCGCCGACGATCGCCTCGGCCACGCCCTGGGAGGCGGGCGGGACCAGCCCGCGCCCCTGCGCGCCGCCTTCGAGCATCGTCCGTACCTCGGTGACGATCTGCGTGCGTAGGCGCGCCACCAGTTCGACCAGCGGCCGGCGCGCGGTCATCTCGGCGAACAGTACCCGCCAGCCGTCGCCCTGGCCCTGCACGAAGGAGAGGAACTCCGTGGTCACGGCGCGGATGCGGTCCGCGCGCGAGCCGGTGCGGTCGGCGGCGACCAGACGCTGTACGAGCTCGCCGCCGGTGCGCTGGATGTAGGCCGAGTACAGGCCCTCCTTGGAGCCGAAGTACGCGTAGAGCATCGGCTTGGAGAGGTCGGCCAGTGCGGCGATGCGGTCCATGGAGGCGCGCTCGTAGCCATCGGCGGCGAACACGCGCCCGGCCACGTCGAGGATCAGCGGCTCGCGGACCGATCTCGGCACGCCCCGGGTGCCCGCCCGGCGCGGGCCGCGGGAGGGCTCCCGCTCCTCGGTTGTCCGCCGTGCGCTCATCCCGGGTACAAATCCTTTGCCAAGAGGGGTAGAAATCTACCTGAACGGATATTACTCTTGGGTAGGAGGAGACAGATATGCCGGAACGCGGAGCCAAACCGAACGTACACCCGATCCAGCGGCGCGTCTTTGACGCGCTCGCCGCGTTCAGCTCTCCGCTGCTGCCCGACGACTACCTGGAGCTGTTCAACCCGCTCTGGTCAACGCGTGAGCTGCGGGGCCGGATCCAGGACATTCACCATGAGACGCCCGAAGCGGCCACGGTGTTGATCAAACCCGGGTACCGTTGGGGGGGGCATGAGCCCGGGCAGTACCTGCGCATCGGCCTCGACATCGAGGGGGTCCGCCACTGGCGCGCCTACTCGCTGACCTCCGACCCCAAGCGCGAGGACGGCCTGATCTCGATCACGGTCAAGAGCGTCGACGCCGGCAAGGTGTCCCCGTATCTGGTCAAGAAGGGCCGGCCGGGCACGATCGTCTCGCTCGGCGGGGTGGAGGGCGAGTTCCTGCTCCCGGAGCCGTTGCCCGAGAAGCTGCTGTTCATCAGCGCGGGCAGCGGCATCACCCCGATCATGAGCATGATCCGCTCGCTGGCCGAATCCGACGACCTCCGCGACGTCGTGCTGCTGCATTCGGCGCGATCCCCGGACCTGGTCATCTTCGGTGACGAGCTGCGCGATCTCGCGCGGCGCCACGCGGGCTTTGAGCTGCACGAGCAGCTGACCGGCGAGGCGGGCCGGATGACGCCGGCCGACCTGGACGAGCTGTGCCCGGACTGGACCGAGCGCGAGGCCTTCATCTCGGGGCCGACCGACATGCTCGACGCCTTCTCCGAGCACTTCGAGCAGGCCGGCCGCGAGGAGCATTTCCACATGGAGCGCTTCCAGCCCAAGCTGGGGCTCGGCGACGGCGAGGAGGGCGAGGGCGGCACGATCCGTTTCCTGAAGTCAGACGCCGAGGCCGAGTCCGACGGCTCGGTGCCGATCCTCGTCGCCGGTGAGGACGCGGGTCTGGACCTGCCCTACGGCTGTCGGGAGGGGATCTGTCACACGTGCGTCGGTCAGCTGCGCTCAGGACGCGTGCGCGACCTGCGCAACGGCAAGGTCCACGGTGAGGAGGGCGAGACGATCCGCACCTGCATTCACGCACCCGAAGGCCCGATCGAGATCGAACTGTGAACCCAAGAGACGCGCGGGCTCCCCGCGCAGAGGAGACGACATGACGACGACCGCGACCCAGAACGGACATAGCCCGGCCGGGACAGCCTTCGACCCGTCCGAGAACCCCCTGCACCGTCTCACGGATGAGCAGATCGAAGCCATCGGCCGGGAGTTCGATGAGCTGCACGAGCAGGTCAAGGCCGACCTCGGCGATCGCGACGCGACCTACATCCGCTCGATGATCGCCTTCCAGCGCCGGTTGGCCCTGATGGGCCGCGCCGAGCTGATCTTCTCGCGCTGGCGCGCGCCCTGGCTGCTCGGCGCCGCCACCCTCGGGCTCTCCAAGATCCTCGAGAACATGGAGATCGGTCACAACGTGATGCACGGCCAGTGGGACTGGATGAACGACCCGGTCATCAACTCCCAGGCCTGGGATTGGGACACCGCCTCCACGGCCGAGTCCTGGCGGCACTCGCACAACTTCATCCACCACACCTACACCAACATCCGTGGCAAGGACCGCGATCTCGGCTACGAGATCATGCGGATCGACCCGGCCCAGAAGTGGCACCCCGCCTACCTGCTGCAGCCGTTCTACAACCTCGTGCTGGCGGCGCTGTTTGAGTGGGGGGTGGCCCTGCACGACCTCGACCTCGAGGCGATCCGGGCGGGTGAGAAGTCACACCAGGAGCTGCTTCGGGATCTCAAGGGCATCGCCGGCAAGGCCCGCGCGCAGATCGTCAAGGACTACATCGGCTGGCCGCTGATCTCCGGCGCGGTGATGGTCGCGATCGAGGCCGGGGTGCTCGCGGCCCGGGCCCGCGACGAGTCCGGGCTGGCCGGCGCGAAGGCCAAGGCCAAGCGCGTGGGCCGCCGGACGCGGCGCAAGGGCGGGTCGGACTCGCTGCTCGGCCAGCTCGTGGCCCGGCGCGCCTTCCGTGAGCCGTTCCGGCGCACGCTGACCGCCGACGTGGTGGCCAACCTGATCCGCAACGTGTGGTCCTACGCGATCATCTTCTGCGGTCACTTCCCGGATCAGACCTACACGTTCACCCAGGAGGAGACCGAGAACGAGACCCGCGGCGGCTGGTACGTGCGCCAGCTGCTCGGCGCGGCCAACATCGACGGCGGCCCCATGTTCCACGTGATCAGCGGCAACCTCGGCTACCAGGTCGAGCACCACCTGTTCCCGGACATGCCGAGCACGCGGTACGGGGAGATCGCGCCCAAGGTGCGCGAGATCTGCGAGCGCTACGAGCTGCCCTACAACACCGGGCCGTTCTCCCGGCAGCTGGGCATGGTCCAGCGCACGATCATCCGCCTCGCGTTCCCGGGCGGAAAGCAGCGACCCAAGCCCGGCCCCTACCACGGGCCGCGTTACCGCGGCAGCGGCGAGCGCGACGCTCCGGAGCTGCGCGAAGCCGCCTGAGCCGCTGCGCCAGCCGGCGGCGAGCAGCTCGAGCCGGCCCGTCAGCCGGCGGCGAGCAGCTCGAGCCGGTTGCCGAAGGGGTCGTCGGTGTAGAAGCGCCGCACGCCGTCGAGCGCCTCGTCCCAGCGGACGGGCGCGCCGGCGGCCCGCAGGCGAGCGGCCAGCTGATCGAGCTGCGCGGGAGTGTCGACGGCCAGACCGGGATGGGCCTTGGCCGCCGGGCGGAAGTCCTCCTGGACGCCGACGTGCAGCTCGCCGTGGCCCAGTGCGAACCAAACCCCGCCGCGGCCGCTCAGCCCCGCCGGCTTGGGCCGTTCGGTCAGACCGAGGACCTCGCCGTAGAAGCGCCGGGCCTGCGCCTCCCCGCCGGGCGGGCAGGCGACCTGGACGTGATCAAGGCGTGGGACGATGCTCACGGCCGCTGCGCCGCCCCATCAACGCCGGTCCGCGCCGACCCGGAAGGCCGCCAGCGAGGTGCCGGTGGCCAGGAACAGACGCCCGTCGGCGGCGGCCGGGGTGACGAAGTGCTCCATCGCCGGAACCGCCTGCCGGACGCGCACCGCGCCGGTACGCAGATCCAGGCCGTAGAGCAGATCGTCTGACGTCGACGCGACCCAGACCCGGCCGGCGGCGACGATCGGAGAGCCGTCGGCGTCGCCGGGACCGTTCCAGCGCGACGAGAAGCGGGCCCGGCGGGCGTCGATCGCCAGCGCCCTGACGCCCGAGGTGCAGGCGACCAGCAGGGTGCCCGCGGTGAATGCGTCCGAGCCGAAGCTGTCGCAGACCGGTGCGCTGTAGCGCTCGCCGCCGATGTGCCCCATCCGCGTGGTCGAGACCAGGTAGCCGCGCCCGTTCTTGCCGCCCTGAAAGACGAGGCCACCGGGCAGCAGCGCGGGGGAGACCGAGCCCAGGTCCGCGTCGGCGGCGCTGTCCTGGGCCCAGCTGGCCGGGGCCCAGTAGTCGAGCTCGCGGCCCAGTGGCGAGAGCTTCTCCAGCGTGTCGCCGTGATCGAAGGGCCGGCCGGGCCCGTTGGCCGCGTTGCCGGTCGGGACGAAGACGTGGCCGGCGCGGTCGATGGCCGGCGCGCCGCCGGCCGACCAGATCGCCCCCTCGCGCGCGGTCGGCACCGCGTACATCGTCGTCGCGCCGCGATCGTCGGCGGGGGCGCTGACCAGGAACCCGCGGTACTGGGCGCAGTCGCCGTCGTTGCCGCCGTACCCGATCAGGATCCGCCCCCGGTCCAGGGCCAGCCCTTCGCGCTGCAGCTGGTTCAGGGGGTCGCTGGGCGGGTCGACGGCGCGACCGAAGCGCACGCGGCCCGTGCGGGCATCGAGGGCGAACAGCCGGTGCTGGGCGCTCTGGCCGCGACGCAGATCGGCCACGACGAACAGCCGGCCGCTGCGCGGGTCGATGACGGGGGTGCTCGTGATCCCGACCGTGGGCGCGATGTCACCGCAGGGCAGCGCGGAGGCCGGGACGGGCGTGCCCAGGTGCCGCCGCCAGGCGCGGCGGCCGCTGGCGGCACGGTAGGCGACGACGTCGTTGGTCTCGGTGACCACGATGACCAGCCCCCGGTAGACTAGCGGCTGGGCCCAGATCGGGCCGGCCAGGCCCTGCGCCGACCACAGCGCGCGGAAGGGCCGGGCCGCCCCCGCCGTCCGGTCGACGCCGTCGCGCGCGCCATCCCCGTGGTAGGTCGTCCAGTCCGCCGCCGCGGGGTGCGCGGCGAGGAGGGTCAGCACCAGGGTCGCGGCGGCGGCCAGGCCGCGCAGGAGCGGGGTGACGCGGATGGGCATGTCCGAGATATAGCGGACGTACCCGCGCTCGCGCGGCGGGCGGGGCAAGCCGCGGGCCGCGGCGCCGCCGGTCCGGTGGGCCGGTCACCTCGAGTCCTTTCGGGTACGGTTGCGCGCCATGGCGATCGAGGTATCACCGGCGCGCGGCTTTGCGGACCTGCGAGCGTTCGTGGATCTGCCCTACCGGCTGCACGCCGGGACGCCCTGGATCCCGCCGCTCAAGCTCGAGCGCTACCAGTTCGTCAACCGCCGGCTCAATCCGTTCTTCACCCACGGCGAGGCGGCGCTCTTCCTGGCCCGCCGCGACGGCCGCGTGGTGGGCCGGATCAGCGCCCACGTCGACCACGCCTTCAACGCCCACCACGGTGCCCGCTGGGGGATGTTCGGCTTCCCGGAGTTCGAGGACGACGTCGAGGTCGTCCGCGCCCTGCTGGCCACGGCCGAGGGCTGGTGCAAGGCTCACGACTGCGATCGGATGGTCGGGCCCTGGAGCTTCTCGATCAACGATGAGGCCGGGATCCTGTTCGACGGCTTCGAGCACGAGCCGCTCATCCGCGAGGTGTGGAACCCGCCCTACTACGCCGAGCGGCTGCAGGAGGCCGGGCTGGAAAAGGTCATGGACCTGTTCGGCTGGGGCCTGGACATCTCCGACCGGGCCAACATGAACCCGATCCTGCCCAAGATCGCCGATCGCGCGCGGGACAAATTCGGAATCACCGTGCGGCGGATGTCGCGGCGCCGCCTGCGGCGCGACATGGACGAGTTCGCCACCGTCTACAACGCCGCCTGGTCGGGCAACTGGGGCTTCGTGCCCTACTCCAAGGCCGATCTGGACGCCTACACGATCGACATGCAGCTGGTCTTCGACCGCAACTGGTACATGATCGCCGAGATCGACTCAAAGACGATCGCGATGGCGATCACCATCCCCGACATCAACCAGGTCTACAAGAAGATGCGCGGCCGGCTGCTTCCGCTGGGCTGGCTTCACTACCTCAACCGGGCGCGCATCACCGACCGCGTCCGCGTCGGTTTCCTCGGCGTCCTGCCCGAGTACCAGCACACCGGGGTTGCCGCGCTGCTCTACCTGGAGCACTTCGACACCGCCGAGCGCCGGCCCCAGAACCGCGGCGAGGCCAGCTTCATCCTGGAGACCAACAGCGCGATGAACCGGGGCCTGGAGGCGATGGGCGGCCGCATCGTCAAACGCTGGCGGGTGTACGAGCGGCTGCTCGAGGAGGGCGCCGTCCCGTCGCAGTAACCGGCCGCTCCGCGGGCGGACGGTTGACCGTGCGCGTGGCCCGTCTGGCGGGCACGCCGCGGGCCCTGCGATAATGCCCCCGATGGCCCCTGAGCTCGGATCGATCCTCACCGCGATGGTCACGCCCTTCGATCACCGCGGCCGGGTCGACGAGGACGCGGCGGTCGCGCTGATGCACCATCTCGTCGAGCACGGCTCCGACGGGCTGGTCGTCTGCGGCACGACCGGGGAGGCGGCGACCCTGAACGACGAGGAGCACCTCGGGGTGATCGCGCTCGCCGTGCGCGAGATGAAGGGCCGCGCCACGGTCATCGCCGGCGTCGGCTCCAACGACACGCGGCACGCCGTCCACCTCACCGAACGGGCCACGGCGATCGGTCCCGACGCCCTGCTGTCGGTCAATCCCTACTACAACCGCCCCGGCCGGCGCGGGATCATCGCCCACTACCGCGAGGTCGCGCGAGCCACCGACCTGCCGATCCTGCTCTACAACATCCCGCAGCGCACCGGCGAGGATCTGCCCAACGAGCTCCTGGCCGAGCTGGGGCAGATCGACGGGATCGTCGGCGTCAAGCAGGCCAACCACGCCAACCTCGCTCCGATCGACGGGATGATGATCTACGCCGGAAACGACGACATGCTCGCTGACGTGCTCGACCTCGGCGAGGCCGGTGGGATTCTCACCGGCAGCCACCTGTTCGGTGAGGAGATGCACCGCATGGTCGACGAGCCCGAGCACCGCCGCGAGATCGAGGCCGGCCTGGCCGACGTCTACCGCGACCTGGCCGTCGCTCCCGCGGCCTGCACGATCAAAGCGGCTCTCAACCTCGTGGGGATTCGGGTCGGCGCGCCGCGCCTGCCCTACGTCGAGCTCGACGACGATGAACGGGCCGTCGTGCGCGGCATGCTCGAGCGCCACGGGCTGCTCGCGAGTGAGCGCGCGATAAGCGGTCTGCGACGCGGCCTGTGAGCTCTGATCGCCTCCGCGTCCTCCCGCTCGGCGGGCTGGGCGAGATCGGCAAGAACATGACCGTCGTCGAGCACGACGGGCGGATCATCGTCGTCGACACCGGGCTGCGCTTCCCGACCACCGACATGCTCGGCATCGACCTCGTGCTGCCCGATTTCAGCTACCTGCGCGAGCGCGCCGAGGACATCGAGGCGATCGTCATCACCCACGGCCACGAGGACCATCTCGGCGCGCTGCCCTGGGTGCTGCGCGAACTCGGCCAGACGCACATGCCACCCGTCTTCGGCGGCCCGCTGACCATCGCCATGGCGCGTTCCAAGCTCGACGAGCACAACCTCAAGGATGTCGAGCTGGAGGATCTGGCGCCCGGCGAGGAGGTCGACCTCGGGCCGTTCGGGGTCGAGATGATCCACATGACGCACTCGATCCCGGATGCCTGCGCGGTCGCGCTGCGCACCGCCCAGGGGATCGTCCTGCTCACCGGCGACTACAAGTTCGACCAGACCCCGGTGGACGGTCCGCCGGCCGACATCGCGCGGCTGGCCGAGCTGGGCTCAGAGGGCGTGCTGCTGCTCTGCGGCGACTCGACCAACGTCGATCGCCCGGGCTTCTCGCCCTCCGAGCGGCAGGTTGGACCGCACCTGGAGGAGGTCTTCGCCCGCGCCGAGGGCCGGATCATCGTCACCAGCTTCGCCTCCAACATCCACCGCGTGCAGCAGGTTGTCGACGCCGCGGCCGCGCTCGGGCGCAAGGTCGCCCTGGTCGGGCGCTCGATGCGCAAGAACGTCAACATCGGGCGCACCCTGGGTCACATCGACGTGCCCGAGGGGATGATGATCCCGCCGCACGAGGTCGAGCAGTGGCCCGACCACAAGGTGGTCGTCATCTCCACCGGATCCCAGGGCGAGCCGCTGTCGGCGCTGCGCCGGATGGCCTACAACGATCACCGTCAGATCACGCTGCGCGGCGGAGATACCGTCGTCTTCTCCGCCACCCCGATCCCCGGCAACGAGCGCGCGGTCAACGAGACCGTGGACCGGCTCTACCACATCGGCTGCAGCGTGATCACCCCCCGCGACGCGCCGATCCACGCCTCCGGCCACGGGTACGCCGAGGAGGTCAAGCTGATGCTCAACCTCGTCCGCCCGCGCTATGTGCTCCCCGTCCACGGTGACCACAAGCGCATCCAGCTGCACGCCGAGCTGGCCGACGCCGTCGGGATCGATCCCGAGGACGTGTTCCGCGGCGAGAACGGGCTCCCGCTGGACATCGACAGCCGCGGTGCGCGCTTTGGCGAGCGGGTGCCCGCCGGGATGATCTTCGTCGACGGCGTCGACATCGGGGACCCGGCCGACGTCGCCCTGCGCGACCGCCGGATGCTGTCGGCCGACGGGATCTTCATCCTCGTGGTCACGGTCTCCGAGCAGACCGGCGAGTCCGTCGTGGCCCCGGAGGTCATCTTCCGCGGCGTCCCCTTCCTGGAGCAGGCCGACGAGCTGATCGAGGAGATCCGGGCCGAGGTCGAGGCATCGCTGGCCCGCGTCGCCGCCGAGGGGATCCGGGAGATCGACCTGCTGCAGCAGGAGCTGCATGACGATCTGGGCAAGTTCGTCTACGAGCGGCTGCGCCGGCGCCCGATGGTCCTGCCCGTCGTGGTCGAGGTCTGACCGTCGCTGGGGGCGGCCTGCGCGCCGGTGTCCCGGGGCGTATCGGCCGGCAGGCGGATCACGAAGCAGGTGCCGGTCCCGTCCGCCGGGATCTCCAGTTCGACCGAGCCGCCGTGTGACAGGGCCACCGAGCGCACGATGGCCAGCCCGAGACCCGAGCCGCGCCCCCCGTCGCGGCCGCCGCGGACGAAGCGCTCGAACACCCGGGCCTGGAGCGCGGGCGCGATACCGGGACCGTCGTCGGTCACGGTCAGCACCGCCTCGTCGTCGATCAGCTCGGTCGTGGCTGTGATCCGGGTCCCGGGCGGCGTGTGACGGACGGCGTTCTCGAGCAGGTTCAAGGCCAGCCGGTGCAGCTCGTCGCGCGCGCCGACGACGGGGGCCGGCCGGGCCTGCAGGCTGAGGTCGTGGTGATCGGCGATTGGGCCCAGTTCACCGGCGGCCTCGACCAGGACCTCGGCCAGGTCGGTCCGCCGCCGGGGCTGGACGCGGCGCGCGTCGGCCCGGGCGAGCAGCAGCAGGTCGCCGACCAGGCGGCGCATCCGCCGCGTCGAGCGCAGCGCGGCCTCGGCGGTCTCGGCCTGCTCCCCGGCCAGCTCCTCGGTGAGGAGCTCCAGGTTGGCCAGCACCGAGGTCAGCGGTGTTCTGAGCTCATGTGACGCATCGGCCACGAATTCCCGCTGGCGGTCGAGCATGCCCTGGGTCTCGGCGCGGGCGTCGTCCAGCGCCCCGAGCATGCCCTGCAGGGTCCGCGCCAGCTCAGCGATCTCGTCGTTGGCCTCGGGGTGGGGGACGCGGCGGCTGGCGTCGCGGGTGCGCGCGATCTCGCTCGCCGCCTCGGTCAGCTCGACGATCGGCCGCACCGCCCGCGCCGAGACGAGCAGGCCGGCGATCAGGGCGAGCACCGTCCCGCCCACCACGCCCAGCAGCAGGAATATCTGGACCTCGGCGATCGTGTGCCTGACGTCGGACAGCGGCAGCGCGTAGAGCAGGATCACCTGGCCGCTGGGCTTGACGTCGATCGCCCGCACGGCGACCCGGAAGCCGTTGGCGTCGAAGGTCCCGCTCGTCTTGCTGGGCGACAGCGGGAAATACTGCGGCTTGAGCGGATTGGCCTTGGACAGCCGCCGCTGATTCTGGGTGCACTGCAGCAGCCCGTCGCTGGCGTCGAAGATCCGGATCTGGGCGTGCTCGACGGTCGCGATGTCGCGCAGGTGGATCTTGGCGCGTTCGCACTGCAGCTGGCCGAGCTTGTTGTAGGCCAGGTGGCCGTCCAGCTGGGTGGCCAGCTGACCGAAGGCCTGGGTCTGCTGAGCGGCGAACTGGGCCCTGACCTGCCGGTTGGTCAACGTGCCCACCACGCCCGCGAACCCAGCCAGGATCACGAAGGTCAGCGCCGCGGATCCGCCGGCCAGCCGCCAGCGGATCGGGACCGACCTATACGCGGAGTACGTAGCCCGCGCCGCGGATCGTGTGGAGGAGACGAGCTTCACCATCGGCTTCCAGTTTGCGCCTCAGATTGGATACGAACACCTCGATCGTGTTCGTCATGCTGAACGGGTCGTAACCCCACACCTCGTCCAGCAGACGCTGGCGCGAGACGACGATCCGCTCGTTGCGCATCAGATATTCCAGCAGCTCGAACTCACGCTGGGTGAGATCGACCGCTCGCTGCCCGCGCAGGACCTCGTGCGTGTCGGGGTTCAGGCGCAGGTCACCGACGATCAGCACCGCCTGGCCGCGGGGCGGGCGCCGTCGCAGCAGGGCCCGCAGCCGGGCCAGCAGCTCCTGGCGTTCGAACGGCTTGACCAGGTAATCGTCGGCCCCGGCGTCCAGACCCTCGACGCGCGATTCGACCGCGTCACGGGCGGTGAGCACGAGGATCGGAACGTCGTCGGCCTGCCGGCGCAGCTCGCGCGCCACCTCCAGGCCGTCCATCCCGGGCAGCCCGAGATCGAGCACGACCAGGTCGGGCAGGAAGCCGTGGGCGTGGTCAAGCGCCGTCGGCCCGTCCTCGGCGATCCGGACCTCGTAGCCCTCCATCCGCAGCGAGCGCATCAGCACCTGCGCGATGGCGTCGTCGTCCTCGACGACGAGCACGCGGGGTGGGCGGTCGAAATCGGCCATGACTCAAACGCAGATGGTACGGCCCGGCCGGGCCGCGGGAGAGCGGCTTAGCGTCCCCTCAATCTGCGCTCTTTGCGGGTTGCGAGCCGCGCCCCGGGGCAGGAGGTCCGGGGCGCGCGTCGAAGCCCGGGACTCGAAATGGCCGCCACTCGCTCCAAGCGCAAGCCCGCCCCGCGCAAGCCGGCTCAGCGCAAGCCCGCCGCGCGCAAGAAGACCCCGCCCCGCCGGGCCCAGCGCTCGCTGCTGGCCAGCCGGCCAGGCCTGCCCGCCTTTCACCCGGAGGCGCACCACGTCGACATCGCCGCCCTGGCGCTGATCGCCGTCGGGCTGTTTTTGGGCGGCGTCGCCTACGCACACTGGACCGGAGGCACCCTCGGCGACGGCGCCGTGCGGGCGATGCGCCTGGTGCTCGGAGGCCTGGGCTACGCGGTGCCCGCCTCGCTGGTCGCGCTCGGCGCGCTCATCCTGCTGCGCGAGCTGCGGCCGCCGGCCCGGCCGATGCGCACCGGCGCGCTCTGCCTGACCGCCGCGATCACCCTCGCCCTGGCCGCCGGGACGCTCGGGATCGGTCCGGGGCCGGCGCCCGCCCGCCTGTTCTGGCACCCGGCCACGCTCGAGGCGCGCGGCGGTGTCATCGGTCAGGCCGAGTTCTGGGTCATCTCCCGCCTGGTCTCGACCCTCGGCGCGCATATCCTCGCCGTCTTTCTGTTCGTCGCCGGGATCATCCTCGTCACCGGGGCGACCCTGGCCGGCGCGCTGCGCTGCACCGGGGTCGGGGTGGCCCAGACCGGACGGGCCCTGCGGCGCTCGACCGACGACCTGCGCGCGACGATGGGGCGCCCCGCGACCACCGCCGCGGCCGGACGCACCCGGGCCCCGCGACCCGCGGCCCCCGACGATCCCTTCGAGGGCGATCCGCTGGTGGTCCCCGACCCGGACACCGCCCGGCTCGTGGTGCGGGCCACCCACGTCGAGGCACCGCCGATCGACGGGCCCCCGCCGGGCCCCGAGCCGTTCGCGCCGGGGCTGTTCGACTCCGAGCCCGAGGACCCGGACGTCGAGGAGCCCGACGGGGAGGGCGCGATCGCCGGGCCGCCCCCCGGACCCGCGTCGGACGTCGGCGAGGAGGACCTGACCCCGCAGGGGCGCTACCGCGCCTCGATCACCGACGATCCCGACTTCGTCTGGAAGGTGCCGTCGGCGCGGGCCCTGACCCGATCGACGGGCGAGGCGGCCAAGCCAGACACGGCCGGTCAGGAGAAGGTCGCCCGCACCCTGGTCGAGACGCTCGGGCACTTTGGGATCGAGGCCACGGTGATCGGCCGCGTCACGGGGCCGCACATCACCCGCTACGAGATCCGCCTCGCGCCCGGGATCAAGGTGGCCAAGGTCGCGCAGCTCAAGGACGATCTCGCCTACGCACTGGCCGCCACCGACATCCGCATCCTCGCCCCGATCCCCGGCAAGCAGGCGGTCGGCATCGAGGTCCCCAACGCCCGGCGGCGGATCGTGCACCTCGGTGACGTCTACCAGCAGGCGCCGGAGGACTGGTCGCCGCTCACCGTGTGGCTGGGCAAGGACATCGCCGGGCGCGCGATCGGCGCCGACCTGGCCAAGATGCCCCACCTGCTCGTCGCGGGCACCACCGGCGCCGGCAAGTCGGCCTGCGTCAACGCGATGCTCTCGAGCATCCTGATGCGCGCCGACCCCCACCAGGTGCGGCTCGTGCTCGTCGACCCCAAGCAGGTCGAGCTCAACCACTACGAGTCGATCCCGCACCTGCTCACCCCGGTGATCACCAGCCCGCGGATGGCGGCCAACGCGCTGCAGAACCTGGTCAAGGAGATGGAGCAGCGCTACTCGATCATGTCGCTGGCCCGGACGCGCAGCCTGCCCGAGCTCAACCGGGCGCGGGCCAAGCGCGACGAGCCGCCGCTGCCCTACATCCTGTGCGTGATCGACGAGCTGGCCGACCTGATGATGGTCGCCCCGGCCGACGTCGAGGACTCGATCATCCGCCTGGCCCAGAAGGCCCGCGCGGTCGGCATCCACCTCGTGCTGGCCACCCAGTCCCCGCGGGTCGACGTGATCACGGGCATGATCAAGGCCAACGTCCCCTCGCGGATCGCCTTCGCGGTGTCCAGCCAGACCGATTCGCGCGTCATCCTCGACGCCGGCGGCGCCGAGGCCCTGCTCGGCCAGGGGGACATGCTCTTCTCGCCGGTCGGCTCCTCGCGTCTGCAGCGGATCCAGGGGGCCTACATCTCCGAAGAGGAGATCCTCGAGCTGACCGACGCCTGGCGGCGCCAGGGCGAGCCGGAGTTCCACCAGGAGCTGCTGGAAGAGGTCGAGTCCGGGGACGGGGGCGCCGAGGAGGAGGATCCCAACAACGCCGACGCCGATCCGCTGCTGGAGGAGGCGATCGCGCTCGTCGCCCAGATGGGCACCGCGTCCACGTCGATGCTCCAGCGCCGCCTGCGCCTCGGCTACACCCGCGCCGGGCGGCTGATCGACATGCTCGAGCGGCGCGGGATCATCTCCGGCTACGAGGGCTCAAAGCCCCGTCAGGTGCTGATCGCCGAGGCCGACGTGCCCCGCATCCTCGTCGCGCTGGCCGAGGCCGAGGGCCGCTCGACCCCGGCACCGGCGCCGGCGGTGCCCGAGCCGCTGCCCGGGCGCGAGCCGGCGCCCCCCGACGGGGTGGACGAGCCCGGCCTGTAGCCGCGCGCGGTCCGTTCGTGTGGGCGCGCGCGGTCCGTTCGTGTGGGCGTGCTCCGTCGGCTCGGAGCGGCGCGGGTCGGCGAACCTTTGCCTGGGCGCCGCGCCGATAGCCTTCACGGGCGATGGCTGACATCGGATCCCGGCTGCGGGAGGCGCGAATGCGCGCCAAGATCGACATCAACGAGGTGGAGACGCGGACCAAGATCCGCGCCAAGTACCTGCGCGCGCTCGAGAACGAGGAATGGGACCTGCTGCCCGGCGAGGTCTACGTCAAGAGCTTTCTGCGCACCTACGGTGAATACCTCGGCCTCGATACCCGGCAGCTCGTCGACGACTTCCGCCGCCAGTACGAGCGGCCCTCCGATCAGGAGCTGCGCCCGATCGCGCCTCCCGGCCGCGAGCGCGAGCGCATGTCGCGCGGGCCCGTGCTGCCGCCGTGGCTGATCATCGGTGTCGTCGTGGTGGCAATCGTGGCCGTGCTGTTCGTCGTCGGCAAGCTCACCGGAGGTTCGACCAACCCGCCGCCGACCCATCCCGTCGCCACCCACACGACCGCGCACCGCACCCACCGCCGTCACCGGGCCAGCCGCCGCGTGGCCGCCAGGCCCAAGACCGTCCGCCTGCAGCTGACCGCGACGGGAACGGTCTACGTCTGCCTGGTCGACGGCACCGGAAGCAAGCTCATCCCCGGGGTGATCTACCGGCCGGGTGAGGCGATCCCGGTGCGCACCGCGCCCAAGCTGCTGCTCACCCTGGGCAACAATGCCGTGGACATGAAGGTCAACGGAAAGCCCGTGGCGGTCACCCCATCCTCGGGATCGATCGGGTATGAGCTGCTCCCGGGCGCGACCCGGGCCCTGACCACAGCGCAGCAGCCCCGCTGCGCATGAGCGGCACGGCGCCGCCCGGTGACCGAGCGCTGCTGCGCGCGGGCATCCTGATCACGGGCACCGAGGTGCTGACCGGGATCATCTCGGACCGCAACGGCCCCTGGCTGTCCGAGCGCCTGGCCGAGGTCGGCGTCGACGCGGCCACGATCCAGATCGTCGGCGACCGGCCGCAGGACCTGCTCGGAGCGCTTGAGTCGATGCGCGCCGCGGGTCTCGGGCTGATCGTGACCAGCGGCGGCCTGGGCCCGACCGCCGATGACCTCACGGCCGAGGTCGTGGGGCGCTTCTGCGGGCGCGAGATGGTGCTCGACGAGGCTCTCGAGGGAAGGATCCACAAGATCCTCGAGCCGCTGATGAAGCGCTGGCCCGGCATCGACCCCGAGATGGTCCGCGTCTCGAACCGCAAGCAGGCCGTCGTCCCCGCGGGGGCGACCGTGCTCGAGCCGGTCGGCACCGCCCCGGGCCTGGTCGTCCCGCCCGCCGAGGGGACGGAGGGACCCACCGTCGTCGTCCTGCCGGGGCCGCCGGGAGAGCTGCAGCCGATGTGGCACACCGCCGTGGCGACCGAGGCCTTCGCGAGCGCGACCGCGGGGGCGACCGAGTACCGGCGGGAGATCGTGCGCCTGTTCGGGATTCCCGAGTCCGAGATCGCCGGGACGCTGCGCGCGGCCCAGCAGGAGGGCCTGGATCTCGGCGCGCTGGAGATCACCACCTGCCTGCGCCGCGGCGAGATCGAGATCGCCACCCGCTTTGAGCCCGCCGCCCAGGATGACTACGACGCGTTCCTGGACTTCGTGCGCGCGCGCCACGGCGACACGCTGTTTTCGCAGGACGGCTCCACGATCGATGAGCAGCTGGCCGGCCTGCTCGCCGGTGAGACGATCGCCACCGCGGAGTCGTGCACGGCCGGCGGGCTGGCCTACCGGCTGACCGATCGCGCCGGCTCCTCGGCCTACGTGCTCGGGGGCGCCGTCGTCTATTCCAACGCGGCCAAGACCGATCTGGCCGGGGTGGACCCGGCGCTGATCGAGCGCTGCGGAGCGGTCTCGGTCGAGGTCGCCGAGGCGCTCGCCGACGGGATCGCGGCCCGCTTCGGCGCCTCGCTCGGGGTCGGGATCACCGGCGTGGCCGGTCCCGGCGGCGGCAGCGAGGACAAGCCGGTGGGCACCGTGTGCGTATGCGTGGCTCACCGCGACGGCCGCCGGCTGACCCGCCGCGCCCGCCTGCCCGGCTCCCGGCAGGATGTCCGCGACCGCTCGATCACCGTGACCATGCACATGCTGCGGCGGCTGCTCGAGGGGGAGAGCGACCCCGGGCCGCTGCCCGGAGCCTCCTGAGCGTTCGCTTCGGGCGCTCTCCGCCGTGCGGGTGTTCGTCGCCTTGGAGCTGCCGGCCACGGTCGCCCTCGGCCTGTCGGCGTGGGCGCAGGAACTGGCGGCCGAGGGGGTGCGGCCGGTGGCGGCCGCCGATCTGCACGTGACGCTGTGCTTCCTGGGGGAGACGGCCGCCGCGTCGGTTGATGCGCTCGGTGAGGCCGTGGCCGGCGCGGTCGGCGGAGCCGGTCCGGTCGCGCTGTCGGTGTCCGGTGGCCTGTGGCTGCCACGCCGGCGCCCGCGGGTCCTCGCTGTCGGCGTCGACGGCCCGGGACTGGGCGCGCTGCAGGCCCGGGTGGCGGCGGCGCTGGTGGCCGGGGGTTGGTATGAGCCCGAGCGCCGCCCCTATCTCGGACACGTGACCGTCGCGCGGGTGCGCTTCAGGGGTGCGGGGCCTGTCCGTGCTGCGCGGGGGTCTGCGGCTGCGGCAGGGCCTGCTGCTCCGCCTGGGCCTGCGGGTGGGCGTGGGTCTGCGGCTGCGGCAGGGCCTGCTGCTCCGCCTGGGCCTGCAGCTGCGGCCCCGGCGGTGGCGCCCCCGGCGCTCACATTCGCCGCCGACACGGTTGCCGTCGTCCGCTCCCATCTCGGCTCCGGCCCGGCTCGATACGAGCCGCTGACGCGGATCGCGCTGTCCGGGCCGCCCCGATGAGGACAATGGGTCCTGGCCGCGACCCCGAACGAGTGAGGCAGCGATGACGAGCAAGGCAGATTTCAACGCCGAGGACTGGTCGACCGTCGTTGACGGTCCTCTCTACGCCGGCCTGCGGGTGATCGCGGCCGACCGCGGCGGGACCGTCCGCGAGAGTCTGGCCATGGGACGCGTCTACCAGGAGGCCCGCGCGCGCCAGGGCGAGAGCCCCCTGCTCGAGGCGCTGATCGCCTCACCGCCGACGATCGACGCCGCTCGCCTGCAGTCGGTCCAGGGTGACATCGCCGCGGTGACCACCGAGCACCTGCGCCGCGCGATGGCGATCCTCGAGGCCCACGCGACCCCCGCGGAGGCCGACGCCTACAAGACCTTCGTGATGACCGTGGCCCAGGCCGTCGCCGGGGCCCACAAGGAGGGCGGTTTTCTGGGGATCGGCGGCACGGCGGTCAGCGAGGCCGAGAACGCCGCCCTGGACGAGATCTCTCACGCGCTCGGGTCGCCACCCGCGCCCTGAGGCCGGCGGGACGGCCGCTGGCTGCGGCGCCGCGGCGTCCGTCCTGCGGGCCGCGGCGTCCGTCCGGCGGGCCGCGGCGTCCGTCCGGCGGGCCGCCGCGTCCGTCCTGCGGGCCGCGGCGTCCGTCCTGCGGGCCGCCGCGGCCGCCGCGGCCTCTCCTCTGGGCCGTTCAACGTGCAGAACGTGACAATCCGCAGCGGGCGCTTGCACCCTGGCATGAAATGCACGCTATACGTGCGTTTTGTGCCATCCCGCCGCCGCCGTGCGCCGTTTGGCATGTTTTGCACGCTCGGCGGACCGGTCCGACCAGCCCGGGCCGACGGGCTTGCCTGATCGCCCCGGGCGCCCCGGCGACCGGTCGCGCCCGCGACCTCGCCGCACCGCCGCCGGGGCCTCGCCCGCCGTTCGGCAACGCACCCAGACCCGGTAGCGCCCCAGACCGCCAGGGCACCAGACGCGGTAGCGCACCAGACCCGGCAGCCCCTGAGACCCATCCGCCGCGATCGTCACAGTGTTGTGACGCGGCTGGCACCGATCTGTGACCCCGCGGTCTTGTTCCGTGACAGCCACCGCGCCTACGGTGTCTTTTCCGTCCGCCCGTCGCCCTACCGTGACCAGTTCAACGCGCATCTGACAAGGAGCCGAAGCGAGCATGAGCGATAACCAGAAACGCGCGAACGTAGGCGCGCCCGAGGCGAAGGCCGATCCCAAGACCGACGTCAAGCGCCAGGCGGCGCTGCAGGGCGCGTTGACCCAGATCGAGCGCCAGTTCGGCAAGGGCACCGTCATGCGCATGGGCGATCCCGGTGCGCGCGTGGCCGTGGACGCGATTCCCACCGGGGCGCTCTCGCTCGACATCGCGCTCGGCATCGGCGGCGTGCCGCGCGGACGCATCGTGGAGATCTTCGGCCCTGAGTCCTCGGGTAAGACGACACTCGTCTACCACATCATCGCCGAGACCCAGAAGCTCGGCGGAGTGTGCGCGTTCGTGGATGCCGAGCATGCGATGGACCCTCTGTATGCGGAGAGGATCGGCGTCGACATCGACGAGCTGCTCGTCTCCCAGCCCGACTACGGGGAGCAGGCGCTGGAGATCGTCGACATGCTCATCCGCTCCGGCGCGGTCGATCTCGTCGCCGTCGACTCGGTGGCCGCGCTGACCCCCCGCTCCGAGCTCGAGGGCCAGATGGGCGATCAGACCGTCGGCCTGCAGGCCCGGATGATGTCCCAGGCGATGCGCAAGCTGGCCGGCAACCTGAACCGGTCCCAGACGCTGTGCGTGTTCACCAACCAGATCCGGGAGAAGGTCGGGGTCATGTTCGGCTCACCGGAGACCCAGCCGGGCGGCCGGGCGCTGAAGTTCTACTCCTCCCAGCGCTTGGACATCCGGCGCATCGAGACGCTCAAGGACGGGACCGAGGCGGTCGGCAATCGGGTCCGCGTCAAGGTGGTCAAGAACAAAGTGGCGGCGCCGTTCAAGCAGGCCGAGTTCGACATCGAGTTCGGCAAGGGCATCTCGACCTCGGGGTGCCTGCTCGACTACGGCATCGAGCACAACATCGTGACCAAGTCGGGCTCGTTCTTCTCCTACGGGGACGAGCGGCTCGGGCAGGGCCGCGGCAACGCCAAGGCCTTCCTGGACGAGCATCCCGAGATGGCGGCCGAAATCGAGCTCAAGGTCTACGACGCACTCGGGATGAATCGAGACCTCGTCCGGGAGATCGAGCACGATGACGCGCCGGCGCTGGCGGCGATCGGTGATGCCGAGGGTCGCGCGGCCTGACCCGCCGGCCGCCGACCCGGCCGTGAGCGATCAGCGTCACCCGCCGGCGGCCGACCCGGCCGTGAGCGATCAGCCGGCCACCCCCGAGGCGCGACTCCAGAAGGGGCTGGCGCTCAGCTACGCCTACATCAACCGGCGCGAGCGCACCGCGGCCGAGCTGAGCGCCCACCTCGAGCGCAAGGGCATCGAGACGGGCGTCGCGGCCGAGTGCCTGCGCGAGCTGACCGGCCTCGGCTATGTCGACGACCGGCGCTACGCGCTGATGTTCGTGCACGACAAGCGCGAGCTCGAAGGATGGGGCTCGGAGCGCATCCGGCGGGGCCTGGCCGAACGCGGCGTCGACCGCGCGGCGATCGAAGCGGCGCTGGCCGAGCATGAAACGGAGTTCGCGGCCGGGGAGACCGAGCTGGACCGCGCCGTCGCACTCCTCGCCCGCCGCTTCCCCGAGCCTCCTCGCGAGCGGCGGGACCGGGACCGAGCGCTCGGCGCGCTGATCCGCAAGGGCTTTGACTCCGAGCTGGCCCTCGACGCGCTCACCGCCTACGCGCGCGGGGGCTAGGGCCTCACTCCTCGACGGTGATCCCGAGGGCCGCGGCCAGCGCCGCGGCCGAGTCGAGCACGTCGGGCCAGGGCATGCGCACCCCGCGCAGGGACTCGACGCCGAGCACCCCATCCAGCGACGCACCGCGGATCGCGCACGCCTTGACCCTCGCCCCGCGGAAGTCGGTCCCCTGCAGCCGGCAGTCCACGAACGCGACCGCTTCCAGCCGGGCGTCCATGAACGAGGCTTCGGTCAGGTTGACGCGCTCGAAGACAACATCGCGCAGCCGCGTGCCGGCCAGCGAGGCCAGCTCCAGCGAGCAGTCGGTCAGGCGCACGTCGCGTAGCTCGCCGCCGTCGAAGCCGAAGCCGACGAGCTGCGAACGGGTCAGCGCGACGCGTCGCAGTGAGCCCTCGCGTCCGTCGAGGTTGGACAGGCCGCAGTCGACGGCGACCACATCGGTCAAGGTCATGCCCGGCGCCCGGCCGGGGGCGAACGTCACTGCGCTCAGCTCGCACTCGGACAGCCGCAGGCGCCTGACGGCGACCATCCCGCCGTCGCTGCTGATCGCAGCGGCGCTGAGTTCAAGCTCACCCGGCGTGCCGGGCTCGCCCGAGCTGGCCACCTCCCGCGCCGCCGGGTCACCCGAGCCGGCCACGCCCGGCGTGCCCGGCGCACCCGCGTCAGCCGTCAGGACGACGGGCTCGAGCGCAGGCAGGTCCGGGGCCTGCAGCGTGCGGTCGGCGTCCATGCGCGCACCATAGGCGAACGTTTGCGCCGGCCTCGCCGCGGTACTAGGATCCGAATCAGCGATTGAACGGCCCTGAAGGCCAATGAAATGCCAGCAAATCTCCAGATAGCGAATTTTCGAGAACACATGTCCACGACGATCCGCAGGAGCCCGCAGCGTCGGCCCAGATCCACGCTCTGAGCACCTCTGACGGGGCGGCACGGTGCCGCTGACATCATCATCTGGAGTGCAATCCGTCCGTGGCCCGGACGGACCGCTCGGTCGCTCTTCATAGCTACGAAAGAGGAACGGGACGGTCGTCAGACCGTTCCCGGCGAGAGGAACGACCATGGAAATCATCGGTGCCGCAGCGCTCATCGCGGTCGGGATCGTGGTCGCCGCCGCGCTCTACGGACGCTCCCGGCCCGCGGGTGTGGCCACGGCCGAGGCCGAGCCGCTCAGCTCCGGGGTGACGCAACTGCAGGCCACGCTGAACGAACGGGGGACCAGCCTTGACCGTCGCGAGCAGACGCTGGCGCGGCGTGAGGAGCAGCTCGAGCAGCGCGAGGCCGCCCTGGCCGCCGACCGCGAAGCGCTCGTCACCGGCCAGGCCGCGGCCCAGGCCCGGCTGGAGGAGCTCGCCGGCATCTCCGGCGCGCGAGCCAAGCAGCTGCTGCTCAAGGAGATCGAGGAAGAGGCTCAGCACGACGCCGCCCGCCGTCTGCGCCAGATCGAGGAGGAGACCAAGCGCGAGGCCGAGCGCCGGGTGCGCAACATCCTGGCCGTCTGCATGCAGCGCCTGGCGGCCGGACACGCCGCGGAGACGACGGTCTCGGTCGTCCAGCTCTCCGCCGACGACATGAAGGGGCGGATCATCGGACGTGAGGGCCGCAACATCCGCGCCCTGGAGAACCTCACCGGCGTCGATTTCATCATCGACGACACGCCCGGGGCCGTCGTCCTCTCCGGCTTCGACGGGGTCCGCCGCGAGGTGGCCCGGCTCACCCTGGAGAAGCTGTTGCAGGACGGTCGCATTCACCCCGCGCGGATCGAGGAGACCTACTACCAGACGAAGTCCGAGCTGGACAGCCGGATCATCGAGCTGGGGGAGGAGGGCGTGCTCGACGCTGGTGTGCAGGGCGTGCACCCGGAGCTGGTCAAGGTCCTCGGCCGGCTGCGCTTTCGCACCAGCTACGGCCAGAACGTGCTCGCCCACTCGATCGAGGTCGCCCAGCTGGCCGCGATGATGGCCCACGAGCTGGGGGCCAGCCCCAAGACGGCGCGTCGGGCGGGCCTGCTGCACGACATCGGCAAGGCGGTCACCCATGAGATCGAGGGTCCGCACGCGCTCGTCGGCGGCGACCTGGCCCGCAAGTACGGGGAGAGCGAGGCGGTGGCGCACGCCATGGAGGCTCATCACAACGAGGTCGAACCGCAGACGATCGAAGCCGTCATCGTGCAGGCGGCCGACGCCCTGTCGGGCTCGCGACCCGGTGCGCGGGGCGAGTCACTGGAGCAGTACGTCAAGCGGCTGCGCGATCTCGAGCGGATCGCCACGCGTCACGAGGGCGTCGACAAGGTCTACGCGATGCAGGCCGGGCGCGAGATCCGCGTGATGGTCGCACCCGGCGCGATCAGCGACGATGCCGCAACGCTGCTCTCGCACGCGATCGCCCGCGAGATCGAGAAGGAGCTCGAGTACCCCGGGCAGATCAAAGTGACGGTGATCCGGGAGTCCCGGGCCGTGGAGTACGCGCGCTGATGACGGGGCGCATCCTGGTCATCGAGGACGAGCCGGGGATCGTTGATTTCCTGGAGCGCGGGCTGGCCTCCTACGGCTTTGAGGTCAAGTCGGCCACCGACGGGATCGAGGGCTCCGAGCGGGCCGTGCGCGAGCCGTTCGATCTTGTCGTCCTCGACATGATGCTCCCGCGGCGCAGCGGCCTGGAGGTGCTCAGCGACGTGCGCAGCGCCCACCCCGCGCTGCCCGTGATCATCCTCACCGCGCGCGGGGAGGTCGAGGATCGCGTCAGCGGGCTGGACGCGGGCGCGATCGACTACCTGACCAAGCCGTTCTCACTCTCAGAACTGGCCGCCCGGATCCGGGCTCAGCTGCGGCTGCTGGCCCAGACCCCGACCACCACGCTGACCGGCGGCGACGTCGAGGTCGATCTCATCACGCGGGAGGTGACGCGCGGCGGGGTGTCCGTGCGCCTCTCGACGACCGAATTCGAACTGCTCACCTACCTTTTGCGCAACAGCGGCCGTGTCCTCTCCCGCGAGCAGATTCTGCGCGCAGTCTGGGGCTATGACTATGACCCGGGGACCAATGTCGTCGATGTCTACGTCGGCTATCTGCGGCGCAAGCTGCGCCGCGAGGACCAGACCGATCCGATCGTCACCGTGCGCTCGGTCGGCTATCGCTTCGATGCCCCGTCGTGAGCGACGGGCCGGGCTGCGCGCACAGCTGACCGCGCTGGTCGCCGCGGTGATGCTGGCGGCGATCGTGGTCATCTTCATCCTCGTCTACACGGGCACCGGGCGGGAGATGCGCCAGCAGATCGCCCGTGACGTGGCCGGTGACACGGGCCAGCTGGCCCAGGCGATCGCCGGCGCCCCGCCCCGTCCCGACGCCGTTCTGCGTGCCGCTCGCGTCTACCTGGCGGCCCAGCCCTACGGGACCAATGCCGCTCTCCTGTTCGTGGTCGTTCCGGGCGCCGGGGCGGCGTTCAACCATCCGGAGATCGTCCCCTCCAGCCGGCCGGACGGCGGCGAGTCAAGCGAGGACGAGGCCGCCGAGCGGGGCCTGGCCGCCCAACTGCTGCGGCCCCGGCTCGGGTGGTCTGAGCAGCGCGTGCCCGACATCGGGCCGATGCGCATGCTCCAGCGGCGTTCGCAGGTCGGCGCGGTGCCGGTGATCGTCGGCGCCGGCGAGCCGCTGGCCATCGTCGAGCGGGCGCAGCACGGCGTGGCCCAGACCTTCGGGGTGGCCGGCCTGATCACGATCGCGCTCGCGCTGATCGCGGCCTATTTCGCCGGCGCGCGGCTGTCGGCGCCGCTGCGGCGCATGGCCGGTGTCGCCTCGCGCGTCGACGCCGGCGAGCTGGAATCGCGGATGGACGCCTCGCGCGGGGGCGGCGAGGTCGCGGTGCTCGCCGAGGCCTTCAACCACATGCTCGACCGGCTCACCGGCGAACTCAAGGGTCAGCGTGAGTTCATCGCCGACGCCTCCCACGAGCTGCGCACGCCGATTACCGTGATCCGCGGCCAGATCGAGGTGCTGGCCGCCCAGGAGCACCCCAGCCCCGACGATGTCCGCCGCACCGCCGACCACGTGCAGCGCGAGATCACGCGGATCAGCCGCCTCGTCGACGACCTCCTGCTCCTGGCTCAGGCCGAGCACGGCGGCTTTCTGCGCCGCGAGCGGATCGAACTGCGCACGTTCGTCGAACAGCTGTGGGACGGCATCAGCCTCACCGCGGACCGGCGCTTTGAGCTCGGTGAGGTGCCGAGGGGGGCGCTGTTCGCCGATCCGGACCGGATCGCCCAGGCGCTGCGCAATCTCGCCGGCAACGCCGTGCGGCACACCGCCGAGCCGACGGGCCTGGTCCGGCTCGAGGTCGCCGCCCTGCCCGGGGGCCGGCTGCGCTTCACCGTGGTCGACGACGGACCCGGGATCCCGGAGTCAGAGCGCGAGCGCGTGTTCGAGCGCTTCCACCGCACCGATCCGGCCCGCAGCCGGGCGGCCGGGGGCGCGGGGCTCGGCCTGGCCATCGTGCGGGCGATCGCCGATGCCCACCACGGCGACGTGCGCGCGGTCGCGCCCCTCGCCGGCCGCGGAGCGCGGCTCGAGCTCACGCTGCCCGGTTTTGAGCCGGCGCCGGTGGCCGTGACGCATCCGCAACAGGCCCCGGTAGCCTGAGAACCCCATGACCGACAAGACGTACCACGTCACCACCTTCGGGTGTCAGATGAACGCGCACGACTCCGAGCGGATCCAGGGGATGCTCGAATCGCTGGGCTACGCCGAGGCGCCTGACCTCGAGCACGCGAACCTGATCCTCTTCAACACCTGCTCGATCCGCGAGGCTGCCGACACGCGGCTGGCCGCCCACCTCGGTCACGCCAAGCGGCTCAAGCGCGAGGATCCGTCCCGGGTCGTCGGCGTGGGGGGCTGCTGGGCGCAGTCGGTCAAGGAGGAGGTCTTCTCGCTGTTCCCCTTCGTCGACGTCGCCTTCGGCCCCGGTCAGGTCCACAAGCTGGCCGAGTTCCTCACCAGCGACTCGCTCACCGCCCAGGGCTTCTTCGAGTTCGAGGGCTTCACCGGACATCTGCCGGCCAAACGGGCGCGGGACTTCCAGGGCTGGGTCCAGATCTCGGTCGGCTGCAACTCGGTCTGCTCGTACTGCATCGTGCCCTCCACCCGCGGGCGCGAGGTCAGCCGCCCGACCGCCGAGCTCGTCGAGGAGGTCCGCCGGCTGGCCGCCGACGGCGTGTGCGAGATCACCCTGCTGGGGCAGAACGTCAACTCCTACGGCCGCGACCTGCCGCGCGAGCAACGTCACACGTTCGCGGAGCTGCTGCACGAACTGGACGCGATCGACGGGATCGAGCGGATCCGCTACACCAGCCCGCACCCCAAGGACATGCGCGAGGACGTGATCCGCGCCCACGCCGAGCTGCTCTCCCTGTGCGAGCACATCCATCTGCCCCTGCAATCGGGCTCGAGCCCGATTCTCAAGCGGATGCGGCGCACCTACACGCGCGAGCGCTACCTAGACCGCGTCGCGCTGATCCGCGAGCACGTGCCCGACGTCGCCCTGACCACCGACATCATCGTCGGCTTCCCCGGGGAGACCGACGACGACTTCCGTCAGACCCTCGAGGTGGCCGAGGCGGTCGGCTACGACGGCGCCTTCACCTTCATCTACTCCCCCCGGCGTGGCACCGAGGCCGCCGAGCTGCCCGACCAGGTGCCCCACCAGGTCAAGGTGGCCCGCCTGGAGCAGCTGGTCGAGGTGATCCAGCGGCGCGCCCACGAACGCGCGCAGCGGTTCGTCGGCCGCACCGTGGAGGTGCTCGTCGAGGGCCCATCGCGGACCGACCCCAGCCGGCTGCGCGGCCGCTCACGCCACAACAAGGTGGTCAACTTCGCCGGGCTCGGGGTCCCGGGCGAGACCGTCGCGGTGCAGATCGACGGCGCGACCAGCCAGACGCTGAGCGGCGCGGCGCCGTTGCTGGCCCGCGCCGCCCGAGCTTCGGCCTAGCGCCCCGATTCACACATTCGACGGCGCGAATCTCCGGGCCGCGACACTAGGCGTCCCGGGTCCGGGTCCGCCAGGCCCCGAGGAGGACCGGCACCGCCGTCCACGCGGTGAGGACGACGATCACCAGGCCGACGCTCATCGACAGGTTGGGGCCATCGGCGGTGACCGGGATGATCTGGTTCAGCCCGGCGCTCAGCAGCCCATCGCGGGCCGAGCCGAGGGAGTCGGTGTGGAGCAGCAGATTGGTCAGCACCGCCTGCCAGCCGATCAGCGCGGTGATCGTCACCGCGCGCGACCCGGTCAGCGAGCCCAGGCCCGTGGCCAGAGTGGCCAGGATGGCGCCGCACAGCGCGATCCAGCCGGCGCCGCGCAGGACCAGGCCCAGGCTGGGCGTGGGCGAGGATCCGGCCAGCGTGAAGGTGCCGACCAGCGCGACCGCATAGGCGACGCCGATCAGGGCGAGCGTGACGATGATCGCCGCGGGGACGCGGACGCCGAACAGCGCCAGCCGCGACCGGCCGGTGACGACGAGGTTGCGGAACACCCCGTTGGCGAGGTCGATCGTGCCGGCCTCGGCCCCGACGAGGATCGCGGCGAGCATCCCGAAGTACAGCCCGAGCGCCTTGACACCGCGGCTGAAGCCATGCACGCCGCCGGCGACCGGGTGGTTCGCCGGGTCGGAGCTGTGCTGCAGCGCTGTCCACCCGAACAGCACCACGACCACGCCGATGGTGAGCACGATCGCGAAGGCCATCGTGCCGCGGCTGCGGCGAAGCTTGAGGATCTCCGCGCCGACCATCGCGCGGGTGAGGGTGAGGTTCATGATTTCTCCACTCGGGACGTGAGTTCCAGGAAGCGTCGTTCCAGCGAGGCGCGCACGGGGGCGAGCCGGGAGACGGCGATGCCGCCCGCGACCAGGGCGGCGTTGACCGGGGCGGCGGCATCGGGCGCGGCGAGCAGGATGCGCAGCCCAGCCGGCGTCGTGGTCGCGCTGAGGACAGCGTGATGGCCATCGAGCAGCGATGCCGCCCGTGACGGTTCATCGCAGTCGACCTCGAGCTCGGCGCGGTCGTCGCGCATCAGCGCCGCGATCGGTCCCGCCTCCACGATCCGTCCGTGATCGATGACGGCGGCCTGCGCACAGGTCTTCTCGACCTCATCGAGCAGATGGGAGGAGAGGAAGACCGTGCGGCCCTCCTCGGTCAGGCTCCCGATCAGCTCGCGCAGTTCGAGGATCCCTCCGGGGTCCAGCCCGTTCATCGGCTCGTCGAGGATCAGCAGGCTGGGATCGGCGAGCAGGCAGCGCGCGATGCCCAGCCGCTGCCGCATCCCCTGCGAGTAGGTGCCGACGCGGTCACGGGCACGGTCAGACAGGCCGACCCGGGCCAGCGCGCCGGCGATGCGGTCGTGGGCCTGCGGTCCGCGCACGGCCGCGGCCACCCGGAGGTTCTCGCGGCCGGTCAGGTACGGGTGAAAGGCCGGCTCCTCGACGATCGCCCCGACGTGGGCCAGGACCCGTGCCCGCTCGGCCGGGACGGGACGGCCGCCGATCAGCATCGTGCCGGCGTCGGCGTCGGTCAGGCCGAGCAGCATCCGAATGACCGTCGTCTTGCCGGCCCCGTTGTGGCCCAGGAAGCCGTAGGCGGACGCCCGGGGAACGTTGAGATCGACGCCGTCGACGGCCAGGCGCTGACCAAAGCGCTTGGTCAGGCCGTGGGTCTGAATCATGGGGGTGGTGTCGTTCATGGGCGGCACGCTACGGTCCGGAGGTCGGGCTGTCATCGGGCCGGCGACGGGTCGCGGGCTCAGGCTCGCGGTGGAGCCTCGCCGCCATCTCCGCCGCGCGGGGGAGAAGCGCACCGCATGGTCCGAGGCGTTCGATACCGTGGCGGCCAGATGGAGATCGACGGGGATCCGGCCGCCGGCGTCTACACCAACCGCCCCTCGCGCGCGGCCGCCGCGGGGGTGCGGGGACCGGTGGGCGCCCCGCCCCCCGGGACGACGGGGCAGCGCGCGCTGGATCGCATGTTCGTCGCCCTGCGGGCCTACGAGCAGCGGGCCCAGCGCCGCTTGGCCCTGCGGGCGTGGTTGGTCGACCGCCGCGCCGAGACGGCCTCGGCCGGGGGCTGATTCCCCGCGGCGCCAGGCACCGCTCGCTCTCAGCGGCCGCCGGGGGTCACGAGTCCGATCTCGTAGGCGAGCACGACGGCCTGGACGCGGTCGCGCAGCCCGAGCTTCATGAGCACGTTGGAGACGTGGGTCTTGACCGTCGCTTCGCCGACCACCAGCGCGGCGGCGATCTCGGCGTTGGTGAGTCCGCGCGCGAGGAGCTCGAGCACCTCGCGCTCACGCTCGGTCAGGCCCGCCATCGCACCGCGGTCCCCGCTGACCGGCGCCGGGAGGCGCCGCGCCACGCGGTCCAGCAGCTGGCGGGTGACGGCGGGGGTGAGCAGGGCGTCTCCGGCGGCGACGATCCGGACGGCGCGCACCAGTTCGTCGGCGGGCACGTCCTTGGTGATGAAGCCGCTGGCGCCCGCGCGCAGGGCCTCGACGATGTACTCATCCAGCCCGAAGGTGGTGAGGATCAGGACCCGCTGCTCGGGCATCCGGCGCAGCGCCTCGATCCCGTCCAGCCGCGGCATCCGGATGTCCATGAGCACGACATCGGGGCGCAGCTCGCGCGCGCAGCGGATCGCCTGCTCGCCGTCGCCGGCCGCCCCGACCACGGTCATGTCGCCCGTGGCCTCCAGCACGGCGCGGAAGCCGGCGCGCATCAGCGGCTGATCGTCGGCGATGAGCAGGCGCAGCATCGCGCTCAGCCCACCTTGCGCACGACGGCGCTGACGAGATCCGCGGTGGTCGCGGTGGGCGCGTCCCCGATCGGGAGCACAGCGTGGACCCGGAAGCCGGGCCGGTCCTGGCGCTCGGCGGCCGACAGCGTGCCTCCGAACAGGGCGACGCGCTCGCGCATGCCGACCAGGCCATGGCCGACGCGTCCGGGCTCTCCGGTCAGGCCGCCGTGGCCGTCGTCGGTGACCGTCAGCTCCAGCCGACCGGGGCCGTAGACGATCTCCACCGACGCCGTGCGCGCTCCCGAATGGCGGACGACGTTGGTCAGCGCCTCCTGGACGATCCGGTAGGCGGAGAGATCGACGGCGGCGGGCAGGGGGGAGGGGCGCCCGACCACGTGCAGGCCGACCTCGATGCCCGCGGCGCGGGTGCTCTCGGCCAGCCCCTGCACGTCGGCGACCCCGGGCTGGGGTTCACGCTCGGCGGTCGCGGCCTCGCCGACCCGCAACACGCCGAGCATCCGGTGCATCTCCGACAGCGCCTCGCGCCCGAGGTTGCCGACGCGGCCCAGCGCGGCGCGCGTCGCGTCGTCGGCGGCCGGTGACGCCGCCGCCGCCTGAGCCTGGACGACCATCAGAGACACGTGATGAGCGACGACATCGTGCAGCTCGCGGGCGATGCGGACCCTCTCATCGGCCACCGCCTGGATGGCCAGCAGGTCATGCTCGCGCTCGACCCGCTCGGCCCGTTCACGCAGCTCGCCCACGTAGGCGGCCCGCGCCCGCAGGTAGAGGCCGAAGGCGACCGCCATGCCGACCTCGACCACCCGCGAGATGACCGGCCCCACGCCCTCGTCGCGGCCGTGCAGGACGGCACCGGCCAGCAGCGCAAGGACTGTGGCCACCGCACTGGCGGCGATCGTCGCCGGCTCGCAGTCGGTGGTCACCGTGAGCACGGCCAGCAGGGCCGGGAGCGTGGTGGCGGGCAGGAAATCGGTCGCCGCCGTGAGCGCGAGGATGACCCCGAGCACGAGCACGGGGCGCCGATGGCGGGCCAGCAGCGCCGCGACGGTCAGCACCGCGGCCAGCAGGCGCACGACCGGGCCCACGCCGGAGCTGCGGATGGCCAGCGCGGTGGCCAGGCCGAACAGCGCGATGAGCAACACGACGGCGCGGTCCCACAGCCGCTGACGCCGCCAGGCGCCGAAGAGCGAGGCGAGCTGCTGGTTCACGCTCGCGAGCCTAGACCTCGCCGGGGCGGCGCGCCTCCGCCGCAGCGGGGAAGCTCGCCTCCCTCGTGCGGGGAGCGCCGGGGTCCGTCCGCGCGAGATGTAGGGTCAGCGGGAGGCTTCAACGGCCGCACGGACGTGGCCGACTGGTCGTTTCTGCCTCCCGCTGCCGCATCGAACCGTGCGTGCGGTTCTCCCGCACACGGCTCTCCGACACCCTTCATCGCGGGGCATGCACA
>DASSZP010000046.1:0-35552 GCA_035713465.1 Solirubrobacteraceae bacterium
GCGCTTCTCTGATAAGGAAGAGGTCCCAGGTTCGAATCCTGGATCGCCCACTGCCCGCCCGGCAGGCGGATGCTCGGCGCCGCATAGACCTCGGCCGGGTCAGTCGGGACCACGACCCGGGCGAGCAGCCCAGGGTCAGGACGACCAGACGAGCAGCCCAGGGTCAGGACGACCAGGCGAGCAGCCCGGGATCGTCGAACAGCGCCTCAAAGCCCGCTTCGGCCGCGCCGATCACCACCGCATCGGCGCCCAGGCGCCCGTCGATGATGGGCGGTGGATCCGCCGCCCGGCTGCTCATCAGCCCGCGCCGGTAGCTCTCCTGGAGCTGCTCGGGCCCACCGGCCCGCAGCCGTGGCGCCAGCCCGCCGAGGCACACGAGCTCGGGGTCCAGCGCGTTGACCAGCGCGGCCGTGCCGACGCCGAGGGTGGACGCGGCTCGCCGCAGCACCCGCCGCTCCGGGCGTCCGCCGGCGCCGGCGCGCGCCATGGTCGCGACGATGAAGCCGACCTCGTCGCTGCCCACGTCGGTGTTCAGCGCGTCCGCGATGGCCAGGCCGTCCAGGCCGGCGTTCCAGCAGCCCACGGCGCCGCAGCGGCAGCGTCGCCCGCGGGGCCCGAACGGCATGTGACCGAACTCGCCGGCCAGGCCCTGGGCCCCGGTGATGGGCCACCCGTCGAGCAGGAGCGCTCCCCCGACACCGTTGTCCATGTGCAGGTAGACGGCCGTGCGCGCTCCGCGCGCGCTGCCGCGGCGGGCCTCGCCCAGGCCCCCCAGGGTCGCGTCGTTGCCGGCCCCGAACCAGCGCAGCGCGGGGGGTGGCCCGGCCGGCAGCAGCTCGCGCAGGTCGATGCCGGTCCAGCCGAGCGTCGCCGCCTGGACGAGCCGCGTCCCGCTCACCGTGCCCGGCACCGACACGCTGACCGCGGTAAGCCGGCGCCGCAGGGGCCCGCGGGCGGCCAGGCGCCGTCGCACGAGTCGCCGCACCGCGGCCCAATCCCCGGCGTGCTCGCCGCCCGCCCGCTCGATCACCGCCCCGCCCAGCGGCACTATGGCCAGGTCCCAGCGATCATGGGAGATCGCCACCGCGGCGACCACCGGCCCCTGCGGATGCGCGACGAGCGACTGGGTCGGCCGCCCGCGGCTGCCCGAGGCGGGCGCCGGGGTCTCGGCGACCAGCCGGGCCGCGACCAGCCTGGCCACCGTGTCGGTGGCCAAGCCGCTGGAAAGCCCGAGGGCACGGACAAGGGCGGCTCGGGTGACGCCCGGCTCGGCGTGGACGGCGCGCAGGATCGCGGCGGCACGCGATCCGCTGGCGGGAGACGAGGTCATATTTCCTCTGAGGCGGAGTATATTTGGGCGGGTGCTCGGTTCACCGATGACATCTTCGCGCCGCACCCGGGCGGCTCTGGCGGCGATGGCCGCAGCGACGTTCGTGTTCGTCACGACCGAGACCCAGCCGGTGGCGCTGCTTGACCCGTTGAGCTCCGGGCTGCACGTGGGCCCGCCGGCCATCGGCCTGCTGATGACCGCCTACGCCGTCGTCGCCGGCTTGACCGCGATCCCGCTCACCTTCGCCTCCGCCGGGATCCGGCGTCGCCCGCTGATCCTGGCCTGCGTCGCGGTGCTGACCGTCTCCCAGGCCGCGGCCGCCGTCGCTCCGAGCTACGGGGTGATGCTGGCCGCCCGTCTGCTCTGCGCCCTGGCCCACGGCGTCTTCTGGTCGGTCATCGCTCAGGTCGCGGCGTCGCTCGTCGCGCCCGAGCGCGCCGGCCGGGCCACGGCGGCGGCGTTCGCCGGTAACTCCCTGGCCCTGGTCGCGGGCACACCACTGGTCACGGCGATCGCGACCTGGCTGGGCTGGCGGCCCGCCGTGGCCCTCCTCGGTGGCGCCGGAGCGCTGACCCTGGTTGCGCTGTATCTGCTCCTGCCCGACGCGCCGGTCGCACAGCGTCCGTCGCCGGCCTCCTTCGCCCGGGCGCTGCGCTCGCGCGCGTTGCTGGCCGTGTGCGCGATCACCACGATGGTCGTGATCGGGCACTTTGCCGCCTTCACCTTCTTCGCCCCGATCGTGCGCGCCGATGCCGGCCTGACCGGGACCGGGCTGGCCCTCGTGCTGCTCGTCTACGGCGCCGCCGGCGTGGCTGGCGTGGTCATCGCCGGCGCCCTGGCCGACCGCAGCGGCCGCCTGGCCGGCGCCGCCGGGTGCGCGCTGGTCCTGATCGCCCTCGTGATGCTGTCGCTCGCCCAGCACTCGGTGGCGGTGACGGTCATCGCGGCCGCGCTGTGGGGCCTGGCCCTGACCGGGCTGCCGGTGGCGTGGCAGACCGTCGTGCTGCGGGCGGTCCCGCATCAGCCGGATGGTGCCTCGTCGCTGTACGTCGTCTGCTTCCAGGTCGGGATCGGCGGCGGCGCCCTGCTCGGAGCCGGCCTGCTGGCGGCCGACGGCGTCCCCGCGGTGCTGCACGCCGCGGTGCTCTTCGCGGCGCTCGGAACCGCGCTGGCCATCGTCCTGGGCAGCTCGCCGGGCCGGTTGCACGAGCACCGGACCGCGGCCCGGGCTTAACCGCCCAGGGGGGATTCCGGCACGGCGCGCAAGGCCTGCGCGGCGATCGTCAACGCCGGATTCATCGCTCCCGACGACGGGAAGAACCCGCCGTCGATCACCGCCACCTCCGCCGTCATCTCGCGCATCACGTGATTGCAGCAGAGGCGCGGTGCCGGCCCTCCGGCCGAGGGTGTCGCCCGGCGCGGAGCTGCGGTCTGGGCCCGCCGGCTGAGAGGGTGTCGCGCGTCTGCCCATATGCTGCGCACCGTGACGGCCCCCAGTCCCCGGCGATGGTCATCGCACCAGCCCAACGTTCCCGGCCGGGGCATCGTCGCCGGTTACACCGCGCGCTTCTGGGGCCTGGTCGTCGGCCTCGGTGTGGTCACCGGGGCCGCCGCGTCGGCGCTGATGGCGCTGCTGCGCCTGACCGAGCGGCTGGCCTTCGGATCGGGCCACGGCAGCTTTCTCACCGATGTGCGCGCGTCGGCGGACCTGCGCCGGGTCGTCGTCCTCGTCCTGGCCGGGCTGATCGTCGCCGCCGCGAGCCGTATACGTCGCCGGGGTCCGCTGGCCGGGGGAACCGAGGTCTCCGAGGCGCTGTGGCTGCACGGCGGGCGCCTGCGCCTGCCGCCGAGCCTCGAGCGCGGGGTGATCTCGATCGTCACCGTCGGCATGGGCGTCTCGCTCGGCCGCGAGGCGGCCCCTCAGCTCGCCGGGGCCGCGGCGGCCAGCCGGCTCTCGGATTGGGCCGACCTGCCCCTGTGGCAGCGGCGGCTGCTCGTGGCCGCGGGAGCGGGGGCGGGCTTCGGGGCCGTCTACAACGTCCCCCTCGGCGGGGCCCTGTTCGCGCTCGAGGTGCTGCTGGGCACGCTGGCCCTGCCGCTCGTCGTGCCCGCCCTGGCGGTCTCGGTGATTGCCACCGCGGTGGCCTGGATCACGCTGGGCACGGCCCACACCTACGTGATGCCGTCCTACGGCGTGCACGCGGCGCAGCTCGCCTGGGCCGCGCTCGCCGGACCACTGCTCGGGCTGCTCGCCGTCGGCTGGGTGCGCCTGATCGCCCGCGCCGCGGCGGCGCGACCCAGCGGGCGCCTGGCCCTGGTCGTGCCGCCGGTGGTGATGCTCGGCCTCGGGCTGCTGTCGATCCCGTATCCGGAGCTGCTGGGCAACGGCAAGGGCATCGTGCAGCTCGCGGTCGCGGGCGGGCTCTCGCTCGGGGTCGGCGCGGCGCTGATGGTGCTCAAGCCGGCGGTGACCGCGGCCTGCCTGGCCTCCGGGGCACCCGGCGGTCTGTTCACCCCGACCCTGACCGTCGGCGTGCTCGTGTCCGTGGTCCTGGCCGCGCTCTGGAGCCATCTGTGGCCACACGTCGCGCCCGGGGCCTACGCGCTGATCGGCGGCGGGGCCTTCCTCGCTGCGGCGATGCAGGGACCGATCTCCGGCATCGTCATCGTGCTCGAGCTCACGCAGCGCTTCGACGCGCTGATGGTCCCGACGCTGCTGGCCGTCTGCCTGGCCACGATCGTCGCGCGGCGGCTCGGTGCCCACACGATCTACTCCGCGCGCCTGCCCCGGAGCCCGTTCCCGGGCAGCGAGGCGATCGGCACGCTCGACGACGACCGGGCCTCACTGCCGCCACCACCCCAGAACGACGAACGGGCCGGGCGCGATGCGCCCGACCCGCCGTCGACGTCAGCTGGCGTGCCGGGTTAGGCGGCGCGCCGCAGTTCTTCCAGGTTGGTGCTCTGCGCCAGCCGGGTGAGGCCCTGCTGCTCGAGCTCGCGTGCCTTGCCGAGCGTGATGCCGAGCTCCTGGCCGGTCTGGCGCAGGTTCAGCGGCTCCGTGCCGGCCAGGCCGAAACGCAGCCGGATGACGTTGCGCTCCGCCTCGGGCAGCTGGTTGACCGCGCCGTTGATCATCTCCTGGCGCTCGTTGCTCTCGACCTCATCGGCCGGCTGGGGCCGGTCCGACGCCAGCAGGTCTCCGAAGGCGGTCTCGCCGTCCTCGCCGACCGGCTGATCGAGGCTCGTCAGCCCGCGGGTCAGCTCACGCAGTTCCGCGACCTCCTCGACGGGCAGCTTCGCCTCGGCGGCGATCTCCTCGTCGGTGGCCTCGCGCCCGAGCTTGGTGCTCAACTCGGACTCGATCTTGCGGACCTTGGTCTGCCGCTGCGCGACGTGCACGGGCAGGCGGATCGTCCGCCCGTGGTTCTGCAGGCCGCGCTGCAGGGCCTGACGAATCCACAGAGTGCCGTAGGTCGAGAACTTGAAGCCGCGCCGCCAGTCGAACTTCTCGACCGCGCGGATGAGGCCGAGCATGCCCTCTTGGACGAGGTCCTCCATGGGCAGGCCGTGGCCCTGGTACCGGCGCGCCTGCGACACAACCAGCCGCAGGTTGGCGTTGATCATGCGTTCCTTGGCTGCGAGGTCGCCCTTCTCGATGCGCTGGGCGAGATCGATCTCCTCTTCGGCGGTCAGCAGCGAATGCGCGCGGGCTGAACGCAGGAAGAGGTCAAGCGAATTCTCGGTCAGCACCCCGGTATCGACGGCCTGTCGGCTTTCGGCCGGCCGGCGCTCAGCGGCCCGGGGGCTCTGCCGGCGGGCCTGACGACGAGTTGCGGTTACCGCAGGGGCGTGCTCGCCGCGCTTGCGCGTGCGGGCCGCCTTGTCCTTATGCTCGCGACCCGACACCGGGTCCTCGCGAGTCTGGGTTTCAAAGCTGTTCAGGTCAGTCTCCAGTGATCTCATGGGTTTGCTCCGCCAGTAATCGTACCAATAGTTCGATAATCATCAAACTACGCTGAGGCCGGGCTAACCGGTTGCTAATAACCGGCGCTGGGCTCACCCATCCTCGGGTTTAACTGAGCATTCGAAGAGCGGCGTAAACCCCCTGCCTCGGATCGACTCGCCCGAAGGGCCGCGCCCGCTCCGCGCCGGCTCGCGTGGCCGGGCCCGTGCCGGCCCGCGCGTGACGCCCCGGCGGACCCTGCGGGCAAAACATGACAATCCGCCCCGCGCCGGAGCGGATTGGCGCAAACGTCCCGCCAGGCGTGCGTTTCGTGACCAACCGCGGCCCCCGGTCGCGGTTTGGCGCGATCTGCACGTAGCGGACCGCGCGGATCGCACGCCCAGCGCGCACGGCAGCCCTCGCCCCGGCGCCGTGTGCTGCGGCGTATCGATCCGCGCCGACCGCGGCGCCGCGAGCGGGTCGCTCGCGGCGCCGGCAGGTCACGCGCCGTTGACCAACGCGGTGATGTCCGGGGTTCCGCGCCCGGTCGTGTAATCCCAGCCCGGGGCGGCGGGCAGCGGGTTGGCGCCGAGCGTGATGTCGTGGAAGGCGGCGGCCGGCTCGGTCGCGTAGATGACCGGCCCGGCGAAGCCCAGGCCGCCGCTGTGGGCGCCCTGCGCGCGGGCCCAGATACCCTGCCAGGACGGGGCACTGGCGCTCGTGCCGCCGATCGTCTGCGTCGTCCCGCCGACCACGACCTGATAGCCGCTGTTGGGGTCGGCGTCCAGGGCGACGTCGGGCACGCCGCGGCGCAGCAGCGGGAGCACCCCGCCGACGGTGGTCGACGCCTGGAAGGCCGGCGTCGGCTCGATCAGGCTGGAGCCGCCCCCGCCCGCGTACCACGCGATCTCCGTCGGGCCCGAGGGCGAGAGCACGGTCGTGCCGCCGACGCCGATCGCGTCCGGGCTCGAGGCCGGGTAGTTGACGCCGGGCAGGCCCGCGGGCACGCCGTTGACGCCGACCACGGCCGGGCACGCGGCCCCCGTGTCCCCGCTGGAGGTGAACAGCGTCTGCCCCTGCGCCGCGGCCTGAGCCAGCGTGTTGTCCAGGCTCGCGGTGAACCCGGAGGCGTAGGCCAGCAGCTCGCACTCACCCGCCGAGAAGCTGGCCTGACGGCTGGAATTGTCGGTCACCCAGCGGTTGATCGTGGTCAGGATGTCCTGATTGGAGAGGGAGGGCCCGACGTAGACGTTCAGCTGCGTGACGCCGGGGGCGAACCCGGTCGAGTACTGGCTGTCCAGATCCCACTCGTCGTCGCCGGAGGTGTCGCTGGTCGGCGTGCCGACGTTGATCTGGTTCCAGGTCACGGTGGGCAGGCCGAACTGCGACTCGAAGGTGGCCAGGTCCTTCTTGGGCTGGCTGACGTCGCCCTCGGTGATGATCGACAGCTGCTGTCCCGCGCCCGTCTGAGCGCTGGGGGCGTTGTACATCGCCCAGAAGTCCTTGGGGCCGTAGGCGGCGGGGAAGGCCAGCGAGCTCGCGGCCAGGTTGAGCTTGCCGAGGGCCCCCGTGGCCGCGCCCAGCGCGCTCTTCAGGCCCGCCGCGGTGCGCAGGGCCGGGTGGGGCACGGACACGCGGCCCAGACTCGAGAGCCCGAGCACGGCGCTCACCTGCCCGGCGAACGCCCGCGGCAGCCGGGCCGTCCGCGTGCTGGCGAAGAAGGGGCCGGTGGACGGTGAGCTGAAGTCAGCGAACGCGGTGTGCAGCGCGGTGGCGAACCGCGCCGAGGAGCCGGTGAGCCGCACGAGCATCCGGTTGGGCGCTACCGATGCGACGCGCAGCCCGTGGCCGCGGGCCCAGCTGCGCACCGAGGCGACGGTCGCCGCGGAGGGCGCGTAGCGAGCGTTGAACTGAGCCGGGGTCAGTGCGGCGTGCGGCCGCCCGACCAGGCTGCGCAACGCCGCGCCGTGGCGCGGGGAGAGCGCGATCGTGATCGCGATCGGATGGACGGCCATCGCTCCTGAGCGATGCGCCCCCTTGATGGTCCAGGCCTGCAGTCCGGTGATACGCGCAGAGGCCACCGAGGGAACGAGAAGAGCGAGGCCGACGGCCACCAGGACGGTGCGCACACAGGTTCTGTGAGACATCGAGATCCTCTCCGAGGGGGCGCGCCCACGCTGCGCCCGGTCGTGGAACCGTACCCGATTTACCACTATCCGGAACAGCCTGCCTCTGCGCACTGGCGCGGTGCCCGCGCCCGGCGCCGGTTCCGGCCCGGTCATCCGCCCGCGAACGTCTCGCGCGCGAGATCCAGGAACTCCGCCGCGGCAGGCGCGTGGCGCCGGCCCTCGCGCCAGGCCAGGGTGATGTCCCGCTCCAGCCGGGGTTCGGTCAGGTTGACGACGGCGACCTCCGCCCCGGGCCCCTCGGCGTCCGAGCGCGGCAGGATCGCCACCCCGAGCCCGCGGGCGACCAGCCGGCGGATGCGCTGGGTCTCGTTGGACTCGAGCGTGACCCGGGGCTCAAAGCCCGCCTCATGACCGGCGGACACGAGCAGCTCGCGCAGGCGCGCGCCGTCGCGAAAGCTCACGAACAGCTCCTCGGCCAGCTCGGCCATCCGCAGCCGCCCGCGGCCGGCCAGCCGATGATCCGGGGGCAGAACGGCGACCAGCTCCTCGAGCACGAGCCGGTGCAGGCCCAGCCCGCGGCTCTCGACCCGCTCGGTCACCGACAGGAAGGCGAGGTCGAGCTCGTCGACGCGCAGCATCTCGGCCATCTCCTCGCTGGACTGCTCGCGGACGGTCAAGCCGACGTTGGGGTGGCGCTCACGGAAGATCGCCACGGCCAGCGACAGGTCGACCGGGCCCATCGTGTGCATCGCCCCGACCGTCACGTGCCCGGTGTACATGCCGCTCAGCGCCTCCAGCTCGCTCTGGGCCGCCTCCAGCTCGGCCAGCACCCGGCGCGCGCGGACAACGAGCATCCCGCCCGCCTCGGTGAGGCTCACCCGGCGGGTGGTGCGCTCCACCAGCGCGAGGCCGAGCTCATCCTCGAGGCGGCGGATCTGCTGGGAGAGCGCCGGCTGGGCGACATGGACGCTGGCCGCCGCGCGGGTGAAGTTGCCCTCCTCGGCCAGGGCGACGAGATAGCGGAGCTGGCGAAGATCCATAAGCGCTGATTATGAATGACTTCAGATACTCGTCTTGGACAACCGTTCGACCGGTCGGCATGATGAGCAGCGCAGTACCTCTCCTCCCTCGAGCGCGCCCCGAGTCCCAGCCTCATATCCCGCTGGTTCCGGGGCGCTCTCTCTTTAACGGCCCGGCCCCGGAGGCCAGGCCCCCGGGGCCCACAGACGCGACGTCAGCCGTAGAACCGGACCAGGCATTCGGCCACCATCGCCGGCTTCTCCTGGCCCTGGACCTCGATCGTCACCTGGGCCTTGGCCTGCTTGCCGCCGGGGACGTCGTCGACGGAGACGAGCTGGACGCCGCCGCGGAAGCGGCTGCCGACGGGGAGGGGGGCGGGGAAGCGGACCTTGTCCAGGCCGTAGTTGAGGCCCATCTTGACGTCGGTGACCGTGATCAGATCACCGAGCATCGCCGCGACCAGCGAGAGGGTCAGAAAACCGTGGGCGATCGTGCCGCCGAACGGCGTGGCCTGGGCCTTCTCGGGATCGACGTGGATGAACTGGTGATCGTCGGTGGCGTCGGCGAACAGGTTGACCCGTTCCTGGGTCATCTCCCGCCAGGGCGTGTGGCCGAGCTGCTCGCCGATGTGGTCGGCCAGGCCGGCGAGGTCGCAGACCAGGCCGGTGGTGTCTGAGGTGCTCATGTGGTCTCCGGAGGTCGGGGGTGGGGGGGCAGACGGCCATTCTCGCCGGTCCGGCGACGGTCGGCGCGCCAACCGGTCACGCACGGCCAGCCCGGGCGGCGCGCAGACCCGCGCCCCTATACTCCGCTGCTCCGAGACGAGGAGCGTCGCGTGCAGGAAATGGTGATCTACGGCGTTAGCTTCGACATGGTGGGCAAGCAGCCGATCGTGCTGCTCAAGACCGTGGAGAGCAACAAGTTCCTGCCCATCTGGATCGGGCATCCGGAGGCCGCCGCGATCCTGATGAAGCTCCAGGGCGCCAGCACGCCCCGGCCGATGACCCACGATCTGCTCTCCGAGATGCTCGGTGAGCTCGAGGTCGAATGCACCCGGGTCTCGGTGACCGAGCTGCGCGAGAACACCTTCTACGCCTCGATCAGCCTGCGGGCCGGCGGCCGCGATCTGGAGATCGATTCGCGGCCCAGCGACGCCCTGGCCCTCGCCGTGCGCTCGGGGGCGCCGATCTTCGCCGCCGACGAGGTCATCTCGGAGTCCGCGATCGAGTTCGAGCACGAGGTCGAGGACACCGAGGAGGTCGTGGAGAAGTTCAAGGACTTCCTGGACCAGGTGACCCCCGAGGACTTCGCCTCCGACGAGTGACCGCGTCAGGCTGAGGCGCGGGCCGCGACCGCGTCGAGGATCCGCGCGACCAGCGCGTCGAAGCTGATTCCCGCGGCCTCGGCGGCCTGCGGGAGCAGGCTCGTCTCGGTCAGCCCGGGGATCGGGTTGACCTCGAGCACGAACAGCGCGTCCGGATCGCCGAGCATCAGATCGACCCGGGCAAAGCCGCGGCAGCCGAGCAGGCGGTAGGCCTCCACGGCGACCTCCTGGGCGCGCACGGTGACCGCCTCGGCCAGCTGTGCCGGGCATACGAATCGTGCGCGGCCGATCTCGTAGCGCGAGTCGAAGTCGTAGAAGAAGTCCTGTTCGGGCACCGCCTCGACGATCGGCAGCGCGAACGGCCCGTCGGGGCCGTCGAGCACGGAGACGGCCAGCTCGCGGCCGTCGACGTAGCGCTCGAGCAGGACCTTGCGGTCATAGGAGAAGGCGGCGACCAGCGCCGCCGGGACGTCGGCCGCGGTGCGCGCGAACTTGATCCCCAGCGCCGAGCCCTGCCGCGCCGGCTTGACGACGATCGGGAAGGCGAGCCGATCCTCGATGGCGGGCAGCGCGTGCCCGGCCCCGAGCGTCTCGAACGCGGTCTGATTGAAGGCGTAGAAGTCCGGGGTGGGCAGGCCCCGATCGCGCATCGCGTGCTTGGCCAGCACCTTGTCGGCGGCGCGGATGCAGGCCGAGACCCCGGATCCGGTGTAGGGGATGCCCATCACCTCCAGCAGCTCCTGCACGGTGCCGTCCTCGCCGTCGGTCCCGTGCAGGGCGACGAAGGCCACGTCGGGCTCGGCCCGCTCCAGGTCGGCGACCAGCTCGGGTCCGACGTCGATCGCCACCACCTCATGACCGAGGCGCTCCAGCGCGTCCTGCACGCGGGCGCCCGAGCGCAGCGAGACGTGACGCTCGAGCGAGTTGCCGCCCTTGAGGACCGCGACCCGGCTCATCGGCTCAGCCGGCGCGCTTGCGCGGAGCGGGCAGACGCAGGATCTTGGCCGGCACCGCCTCGGTGGCCGGGTCCGGCACGGCCCCAGGGGCGGGGGCGGGGGCGTGGAGCTCGGCATGAGGGGCGCCGGCGGCCGGGGCCGCGTCCCGCGTGGTCTCCGGGCGCGCGGGGCGCCGCGCCGGCCGGGCGCCGGTGAGCGTCCCGTACATCTCCACCTGCTCATGAATGACCTCACCGATCCGCCGGATACCCTCGCGGATCGCGTCCTCATCGACCCCGGAGAAGTTCAGCCGCATCGACGAGCCACCGCGCCCGTCCAGATACGCGGCCCGGCCGGGCACGAAGGCGACCTGCTCGCGCAGGGCGCGGGCCAGCAGGTCGGTGGTGTCGATGTAGTCGGGCAGCGTGGCCCACAGAAACAGCCCCCCCTCGGGCCGCGTCCAGTCGGCCTGGGCGGGGAAGTGCTCGGCCAGCGCGTCGAGCATCACGTCGCGCCGGCGCCGGTAGATCTCCACCAGCGAGCGCAGGTAGACCTCCCACGGCCCCGCCTCGAAGTACGCGCAGACGAAGTACTGCGAGATCGACGACGAGCACAGATCCGCGCCCTGCTTGCCGATCTGCATCTTGGCCAGGATCGGGGCGGGGGCCAGCGTCCAGCCGAGGCGCACGCCGGGGGAGAGGATCTTGGAGAAGGTGCTCGCGTAGATGACGAAGTCGGGATCCAGCGAGTAGAGCGTGGGCAGGGGCTCTCCGCCGTAGCGCAGCAGCCCGTAGGGGTTGTCCTCGAGCACCAGCAGCTCGCGCGCGGCGGCGATCCGGACCAGCTCGCGCCGGCGCTGAAGCGACATCGTCACCCCGGCCGGGTTGTGGAAGTTGGGCACGGTGTAGATGAACTTGGGGCGCCGCCCCTCGCGCTCCAGCGCGTCCAGCGTGGCCTGCAGCTCATCGGTGCGCATCCCGTCTGAGTCCATCGTCACCTGCACGACGTCGGCCTCATAGGCGCAGAAGGTGGGGATCGCGCCCGGGTAGGTCGGAGCCTCGGCGACGACCACATCCCCCGGGTCCAGCAGCGTCTTGCAGACGAGATCGATCACCTGCTGTCCGCCGGTGGTGACCAGCACCTCGTCGGGGTCGATCGTCATGCCCTCGGCATCCATCACCTGGGCGATGCAGCCCTTGATCAGCGACAGCCCCTCGGTCGGGCCGTACTGCAGCGCGCGGGCGCAGGACTCGGCTGCGACGGTCCCCATCAGCGAGGCGTAGGAGTCCGGCGGGAAGGTGGTCGTGTCGGGCAGGCCGCCGGCCAGCGAGATGACGTCGTCGCGCTCGGTCAGGGCCATCAGATCGCGCATCGCCGAGGAGCGCATCACCCGCGTGCGGGAGGCGAACAGCCCGGCGTAGCGTTCGATGTCCCGGGCCGTGGAGCGCGGCCGGCGCGACGATCCGTGTCCGGGCGGGCTCACGTGGCCCTCTCGTCTATCGTCACGCCGACTCACGGTACAGCACGGTGAATCTCGCGTTTGACATCTGCACGGGGGTGGGCGTGGCCGCGGCGGTCGGCGTGCGGCCGTTCCTGCCCGCGCTCGCGGTCGGGGCCCTCGGCGCCGGCGACGTGCAAATCGACTTCGCTCATTCGGACTTCTCTTTCCTGCAGTCGGCCCCTTTCCTGCTCGTGATGGTGATCGGCTCGGTGCTGCTCGCGGTGCTCGAGCGGCGGCTGGGCCGTGAGCGGCTCGACGCCGGCCCGGTCGCCGCCGGGGTCGCGCTGGCCGCGCTGGTCGTCGGGGCGCTGCTGTTCGCCGGCTCGCTGGGCCGCGACCACCATCCGTTCTGGCCCGGGCTGATCGCGGGCGTGCTCTGCGCCGCGGCCGGCGTGGCCGCCACCCGGCCGCTGCTGGCCCGCGTCCGTACCCGCCTGGACGCGGAGGCGGCCGCGGCCCTGCCGGTGTTCGCCGAGGGCGCGGCGCTGGTCGCGGCGGTGCTCTCGGTGCTGCTGCCCCCCTTCGGCATCGTCGTCCTCGCTCTGCTGCTCTGGCTGCTGATCGGCGGGCGGCGTCGTGGTGAGCAGAAGTACGCCGGCCTGCGCATCCTGCGCTGAATGAGCGGCGTGGCGGCGGGGCCCAGGAAACTCGTCCTCGTCGTCATCGACGCGATGAAGCCGTCGATGCTCGAGCGGGCGATGGCCGCGGGGCGGACTCCCGCGCTGGCCCTGATCCGCGACGCGGGGGTCTACGTCGACGACTGCGTGGCCGCCTATCCGTCGGTCACCCCGGTGTGCGCGGCGACGATCACCACCGGCGTCGGTCCCGATCAGCACGGGATCCCGAGCATGAACTGGTACCACCGCGAGGAGGCGCGCTACATCGAGTACGGATCGAGCTTCTCGGCCTCCCGCCAGTTCGGCGTCGTGCGTTCGATGACCGACACCGTCTACCGGATGAACGACGAGCACCTCTCCCGCGGGGTGCGGACGGTGTTCGAGGTGCTCGACGACGCCGACGTGCGCACGGCGGGTACGACCTACCTGATCTACCGCGGCCGCCACGAGCACGAGGTGGCCAACGAGTCGGCCCTGGCCCGGATCGTCACCTCGACGCTGTTCCGGCGCACGGTCAAGGGACCGCGCGAGCTGTTCTACGCGGACCTGTACGCGTCGCGCCGCACCGGCTGCCGGGGCCAGCTCGGGCTGCCCGGGGCCCGCGACCAGCACACCGGCTGCGTCGGCGCCTACATGGAGGAGAACGACCTCTATGACTTCATGCTCTTCTCGCTCCCCGACAACGACGCCTACTCGCACCGCAACGGCCCGCACGCGCAGGTGACCTCGCTGGCCGCCGCCGACCGTCAGCTCGAGCGGCTCATGCACGCGGCCGGCGGCGCCGAGGCCTTTCTCGACACGCACGCGGTGATCGTCTGCTCCGACCACTCCCAGGCCGTGGTCGAGTCCCGCATCCGCCTCGATCTCGCCTTCGCCGACTTCGACGTGGCCACCCCGAGCCCGTCGCGCTCGATCGGGGCCGAGGTGGCGCTCAGCCCCGCGCAGCGGTCGGCGATGATCTACGCGCTCGACGAGGACCACCGGGAGGCGATCATCACCCGTTCGGTGCGTGCGGTCTCCGAGCTGGAGGGGGTGGACCTGATCATGTTCCGCGGCGACCGCGACGAGGCCGTGATCCGCGGACACCGCGGCGAGCTGCGCTTCGCGCCCGGCGGGGAGCTGACCGATCTGCGGGGCGAGCACTGGAACGTCGAGGGCGACCTGAGCGTGCTGCGGGCCGAGGTCCAGGACGGGCGGCTGCTCAGCACCGAGTATCCGGACGCGCTGACCCGGGTCTGGTCGGCGCTGCACTGCCCCAACGCCGGCGACGTCCTGCTGTCGGCCGCGCCCGGCTTTGAGTTCGTGGACTGGGGTGGATCGGACCACGTCGGCGGTGGATCGCACGGCTCGCTGCACCGCTCGGACTCGCACGCCGCGCTGCTGTGGTGCGGCACCGGCCCCGATTCACGCCGGGCGCGCGAGCAGTGGTCCCTGCGCGACGTGACCCCGATGATCCGAGATCACTTCTCATTAGGATCCTTCGATCGCGCCGATTAGAACCGAATTAAGGCCTGCGGACTCTTACCAAGAGCGCGGAGATGGCCGATACATTGTCGAGCCGATGTCCGAGGAGTTCGTCACCACCGTCCCGCTCCCGTTCCACCATCGGGTCCGGCTCGGCGTCCGCAAGCCGCAGAATTGGTTCCAGCTCGGCCGCTTCGTCGCGGTCGGGGCCAGCGGCTACGTGGTCAACCTGATCGTGTTCGCCGCCTGCGTGCACGTCCTCGGGATCAACTACAAGATCGCCGCCGTGGTGGCGTTCGTCTTCTCGGTGGTCAACAACTTCTGGTGGAACCGGCACTGGACCTTCGGAGCCAAGGCCGAGCACCCGGTGCAGCAGGGCGTGAAGTTCTTCGCCGTCTCCCTGGTCACCTTCGGCTTCAGCTATGCCGTGCTGGTGTCGCTCGTGGACGGCGCGGGCATGGCCAAGGTCATCGCCCAGGCGATCTCGATCGCCGCGGGCACGCCGCTGTCGTTCGTGGGCCAGAAGCTGTGGAGCTTCCGGGCCTAGCCCACCCTCCCGCCCGCCGCCCGCCGCCCCCGGCTCGTCGTCTGCGCCCGGCCCACGTGCTGCTGCCGCCCCCGGCGCGTCGTCTGTGCCCTGGCCTCGCGCTCCTGATCGCGGTGGCCGCCCTGCTGGCGCCGGCCGCGGCCTGGGGCGCCGCCTACCAGCCGCTCGTCACCGCTGCCCCGGCCGGCACGGCGGTGCTGATCACCGACATGACCAAGGTGCCGGCCGGCTACCGGCTGACCCCGGGCCGGGTGCTGGCCATCGCGCAGGCCGACGCCCGCGTCCAGGCGGCGCGCCGGCAGTATCCGCGGGCCGAGCCCTACGTCTACACCCACGGCCCCGGCGTGTGGCAGGTCAGCTTCTTCTCGCGCACGCGGCCGCAGCACGAGCAGATCCAGGTCTACGTCGACGACAACGTGCAGCGCGTCACCCAGGTGTGGACCGGCTGGCAGGTCGCCTGGGGCATGGCCCGCGGCTACCCGGGCGCGTTCGGGCGCCGGGTCAACGCGCTCTACGTCTGGCTGCCCCTCTGCCTGCTGTTCCTGGCCCCGTTTCTGCCCTGGGCCCGCCTGCGCCGCCGCCGCGGCGGGCGCGAGGCCGCCGACGGGCCGCGCTGGAGCCTGCTGCACGTCGATCTGCTCGCCCTGCTGGGCTTCTCGGTCTCCCTGGCCTTCTTCAACCACGGCGACATCGGGATGTCGGTGCCGCTCGTCTACCCGTTCCTGGCCTACCTGCTGGTGCGGATGGTGCTGCTCGCGTTTGGGGTCGGGGTGCCGCGCCGTCCGCTGCGCGTTGCCGTCCCGACGTCCTGGCTGCTGTGCACGGCGGTGTTTCTGATCGGCCTGCGGGTCGGCCTGGACATCCTCGGCTCCAACGTGATCGACGTCGGCTACGCCGGGGTGATCGGCGCCGACAAGCTCGTCCACGGCCATCTGCTCTACGGCCTGTGGCCGCACGACAACCAGTTCGGCGACACCTACGGCCCGGTCAACTACTTCGCCTACGTCCCGTTCCGGCTGATCTTCGGCTGGACGGGCCGCTGGGACGATCTACCGGCTGCGCACGCGGCGGCGATCGCCTTTGATCTCGCCTCCGCCGGCGGTCTGTACCTGCTCGGCCGCCGGATCCGCGGGCACGACCTCGGGGTCCTGCTGCTGTACGGGTGGGTCAGCTATCCCTTCACGCTCTACGCGCTGAACTCCAACACCAACGACTCGCTCGTCGCCGCCCTGATCATCCTGTCCCTGCTGGCCATCCGGTCACCGGCCGGCCGCGGGATCGGGGCCGCGCTGGCCGGGCTGACCAAGTTCGCGCCCTTCGCGCTCGCGCCGCTGCTGCTGCGCGGAACGGGCCCGCGTCCCCGGGAACGCTCGGTGGCCACGTTCATCCTGGCCATCGGCCTGACCGCGTTTGTGTGCATGCTGCCGGTGCTGCTCAACGGCGATCTCAACTACTTCTGGCACGACTCGGTCCGCTACCAGTCCGGCCGCATCACCCCGTTCTCGCTGTGGGGGTTCTACGGCGGCCTCTCGGGCGTGCAGCACTTCCTCGAGGGCGCGGTCGCCGCCGCCGCGATCCTCGTCGCCTTCGTGCCCGGACGGCGCGGCATCGTCGAGGTCGCTGCGCTGGGAGCCGCGATCCTCATCGCCCTGCAGATCGTGGGCAACTACTGGCTGTACCCCTACACGGTGTGGTTCTTCCCGCTCGTCGCCGTCGCGCTGTTCGCGGGTCATCCCGACCGTGCGCTGGGCGCTGCCCCGGGACCGGCGGTCGCGCCGGCCCGTGAGGGCGAGCCGGTCGCGCTGGCCTGAGTCGCCAGGCTCAGAGCCCGACGGCGGGCTCGTACACGGGCACGATCGACGCGGCGCGCAGCGGCTGCTCGGCGGTGGTGATCAGCACGCCCTGCAGCCAGGGGTCCTCCTCGGAGGTCTGAAAGCGCACCGGCATCTTGGTCCGCATCGCCTCGATGGCCTGTTCGCGTTTGACCCCGATCACCCCGCCCCGCGGCCCGGTCATGCCGACGTCGGTGATGTACGCGGTGCCCCCGGGCAGCACGCGGGCGTCGGCGGTCGGCACGTGCGTGTGCGTGCCCACCACCGCGGTGACCCGGCCGTCCAGGTACCAGCCCAGGCCGACCTTCTCACTGGTCGCCTCCGCGTGCATGTCCACGAGGATGTGGTCGGCGCGGCCGGTCAGGTTCTCCAGCACCGTGTCGGCCTCCTGGAAGGCGGGCCGCCCGACATCGAGGAACAGGCTGCCCGACAGCGACACCACCCCGAGTCGGACGCCGTCGCGCTGCACCGTGCACACCCCGTGGCCGGGCTGGGAGCGCAGGTAGTTGGCCGGGCGCAGGATCCTCTCCTGCTGGTCGAGGTAGGGGTAGATCTCGCGCTGTCGGTAGGTGTGGTTGCCCAGGGTGATCACGTCGACGCCGGCGGCGAAGAACTGCTCGGCGATCTTCGGCGTGATCCCCAGGCCTCCGGCCGCGTTCTCCCCGTTGACGACGAGGAAGTCGAAGTGCAGGCGCTCGCGCAGCACGGGGATCAGGCTGACCAGGGTGCGGCGACCGAGGCCTCCGACCACGTCTCCGACGAACAGGATGTTGATCGACTTGCTCATGTCCGAACGTCGCCCATACTTCCACGTCGATGCGATTCCGGGTCCGCAGGCGTGATCTCGATCAGCCGCCCACGCCGCCGCCGGCCGACGAGGACGCGCCCGCGGGCGAGGCTCCCGCCGCCGAACGCGAGCCCGAGCCCGAGGCTGAGAGCGGCGCGGCGGAGGGCCTCGAGCTGACCGGTGTGCCCCCCACGGTGGCGCCGGTCGTGGTCCCCCGCTGGGTGCAGCTGGTGATGCTGCCCACCGGCCTCTTCGCCCTGTGGGCGCTGGCCCGCGCCGCTGGATCGGTGCTGCTGATCCTGATCGTCGCCTCGGTCATCGCGCTGATCCTCGCTCCCCTCGTGCGCGTGCTGTCCGGGCGGCTGCCCCGCGGGCTGGCCATCCTGATCGTCTACCTCGGCGGGGTCGCGATCCTGGCCGGCATCGGCTTCTTGCTGGCCAGCCCGATCTCCACGCAGGTCGTGCGCTTTGAGCACAACCTGCCCAGCATCATCGCCGGGGCCAACCGCGACCTGGCCGACGTGCAGAAGTGGCTCAACTCGCACGGCATCAACATCCACATCAAGCAGCAGGGACAGAGCGCCCTGGACACGCTGCAGAAGACGCTGGCCAAGCGCTCGGGGGCGATCGTCTCCTTCTCCCGTGACCTGCTCGCCTCGATCGTGACGATCGGCTTTGACCTCGTGCTTGTCCTCGTGCTGTCGATCTACCTGCTCATCTACGGCCGACAGATCGGCGAGCTGGTGCGCACGATCATGCCTCCGGGCGACGGTACGCCGCAGGACGACTATCCCCGGCTGGTCCAGCAGGCCGTCTCGGGCTACGTCCGAGGCCAGCTGCTGTTCAGCTTCGTGATGGGCGCCAGCGCGACCCTCGCGCTGGGCCTGTTCGGGATTCTGGGGATCTTCCCCGACGGCGAGCGCTACGCGCTGTTCTTCGGTGCCTTCTACGGCCTGATGGAGTTCATCCCCTACATCGGGCCGATCATCGGACCCCTGCCCGCGATCGCCCTCGCGCTGTTCCAGAATCCGATCAGCGCGGTGTGGCTGATCCTGATGTTCATCGGGCTGCAGCAGCTCGAGGGGCACGTCGTCGCGCCACAGGTGTTCCGCATCTCGCTGCGCATCAACCCGATCCTGATCATCCTCGCGCTGCTCATCGGCTATCAGCTTCAGGGCATCGCCGGCGCGCTGGTCGCGCTGCCGGTCATCGCCGTGCTGCGCCAGACCGCCATCTACCTGCGTCGGCATCTCGTGCTCGAGCCGTGGACGGTGCTGGGCGGCGGCGTCGGGCTGCTCAGCCTGACCCCGGACCGGTGCCCGGACTGCGGCGAGCGCACGTCGGGTCACGACAGCTACTGCCGGTCCTGCGGCGCCTCGCTCGAGCCCCGCGTGCGCAGCTCAAGTTGACCGGCGCAACGCTAAAGGCCACGGGGCTGACCAAGCGGTACGGCGATCGCGAGGCCCTGCGCGCGGTCAGCTTCGCGCTGGACCCGGGCGAGCGGATCGCCGTCGTCGGCCCCAACGGGGCAGGCAAGACGACGCTGCTGTCGATCCTGGCCGGCGTGCTCGCTCCCGACGCCGGCACGTTGAGCCTGCCCGCGCACCAGATCGGCTGGGTGCCCCAGCAGCCGGCCCTGTACGGCAAGCTCTCGGTGGCCGAGAACCTGCGCCTGTTCGCACGGCTGGAGCGGGTCGCCGATCCCGACGCGGCGGTGACCCGGATGCTCACCCAGACCGCCCTGAGCGAGCGCGCCGATGATCAGCTCGGCCGCCTCTCGGGCGGCAACCGCCAGCGCGTGAACATCGCCATCGGCCTGCTCGCCGAGCCGGCCGTGCTGCTGCTCGACGAGCCGTCCGCGGCGCTGGATCCGCGCCAGCGCGAACGGCTGTGGGAGTTCATCGGCGCCCTGGCCGAGCAGGGCACGACCGTCGTCTACTCGACTCACAACGTCGGCGAGGTCGAGCGCTACGCGACCCGCGTGCTGCTGTTGGCCGATGGCGAGCTGCTGTTCACCGGCACCCCGGGCGAGCTGCACGCCGCCGTCGAGGATCCGGCCGGCGGCGACGCCTCGTTCGAGGCCGCGCTGGTGCGCTTCCTGCACGCCCGGGGGCACTAGGTGGCCCCTCGCTGATGCGCTGGCTGCTCGTCAAGGATCTGCAGATCCTGCGCCGCTCGCCGCTGCTCACCGGCCTGCTCATCGTCTACCCGGTGGTGATCGCGCTGATGATCGGCTTCGCGCTCTCCAGCCCGCCGGGCAAGCCCAAGGTGGCCGTCTTCAATCAGGTCCCGGCCGGCCACGGCACGATCGCGCTCGGCGGCCAGAAGGTCGACGTCGCCCACTACGCCCGGTCGCTGCTCGCCTCCGTGGACGCGATCCATGTCCACTCCCGCGCGCAGGCGGTCGCCGCGGTGCTTGACGGCAGGGCACTGGCCGCGGTGATCGTGCCCGCCGACCTTCCCCGCCAGCTGCAGAGCCTGATCACGCAGGGGATCGGCAGCCCCAGCGTTGAGCTGATCCTCAACACCCACGATCCGCTCGAGCGCCAGCTCGTCGATCAGGCCATCACCACGCGTCTCAACGAGGTCGAGCAGGCCGTCTCCCGGCAGCTGCTGCGCGTGGCCATCGGCGATCTGCAGCAGGTGCTCAACGGCGGCACGATCACCGCCGTCGGGCAGACCGTCCATCTGCTCGGCCTGCGCAACGCCCGCGCGATCGTGCTCGGGACGATCGCCACGCTGCCCACCCGCTCGCCGTTGCGCCCGGCCCTGCAACAGGTCGTCGCCTTCGCCGACGTGGCCATCGCGGGCCTGAGCTTCGCCAGCCCCGCCCTGGGCACGATCGGCAACCCGCTCACCGTGCAGCGCACCGAGCTGGCCGGACGCACCACCCCCAGCGATGCCTACGCGGCGGCGATCGCCGTGATCGTCTCCGAGATGTTCGTCTGCGTGCTGCTCGCCGCCGGGCTGCTCGCGCTGGAACGCAGCGAGAACGCCTACGCCCGGCTGGTCCGCGGCCTGGTCTCCCCGGGACGTCTGCTGGCCGAGAAGGTCGTCCTGTCCGGCGCGCTGGCCGCACTGGTGACGCTGATCATGGCCGCCTTCGTCTCGCTGTTCGTCGCCCTGGACTGGTCTCGGCTGCCGCTGTGGATCATCGCCCTGGCGCTGGCCGGGCTGGCCTTCGGCGCCCTCGGCGTGAGCATCGGCGCCGCCGCACGGGAGGTCAGCGCGGCGTCGCTGCTGGCCTTCGCCATCGCCCTGCCGGTTGCCTTCGTCGCGCTCGTGCCCGCCGACGCGGTCTCCGGAACGCTGGGCACGGTGCTCAGCGCAGTCGCCTTCGTGTTCCCGTTCCGCGCCGGGCTTCAGGCCGTCGCCAACGCCTTCACCGGGGCCGCGCCCGGCATCGGCCTGCCCCTGCTGCACCTCGCCCTGCTCACCGCCGCCTACGGCGCGCTGGCCCGGGTGGCGGTGACGCGCTTCGGGCGGACCTAGCTCGCGCCCCGGGGCGTCCAGGTGAAGGTCGCGGTCGCGCCCGGGGCGAGCCGGTAGCGAAAGCTCTCACCTCCGTCGGACACCGAGAAGCTGGCCGCCCGGCTGGTGTAGGCGTAGGCCACGAGCACCCGGGTCCCGTCGGGGTTCTGGAAGGCGACGTCGTCCACCCCGGTCGTGGTCAGCTCGCCCGAGGGGTAGAAGTAGTGGTCGCGGACCAGGGTGTTGGCGCCGATCCGCACCGCCCCGGGGGCGATGAAGCGCGAGAACTGACCCAGCTGGTAGTAGTCGCGGGTGTAGCGGACGGTGTGGGTCGCGGGGTCGATCGTGACCACGCCCGTGCAGCCGAGGCATCCGTAGTTGGGCGGCTGCACGGGCCCGCCGGACGGGGTCAGGGCGAGGTTCCACAGCGCGATCGCGCTGGCCCAGTTGCGGGCCGCGGCGATCTCGAGCTGGCTGGTCTGGAAGGCGATCCCCGGGCCGGGCGAGCACTCGCTGACCAGCTCGTCCAGCGACGGCGCCAGGCGGTGCAGCCCCGCCATCTCGTCCGGGCCGCCGAAGTAGCAGTGCGAGGCGATCCCGGCCAGGTCGCGCGCCACGGGCGGGTTGAGCGCCAGCGCGTCGGCGAAGGTGAAGCTGCCGCCGAACCAGTTGTTGTCATAGCCGTAGACGCGCGTGCCGAGATGTCCACCGCGCAGCGCGGGAACGAGGTTCTGGGTGATGAAGCGGCCCTCGGCGGCGGCATCGAGGTTCATGCCCGGATAGGCCGTGTTCTGGCCGGGCTCGTTCTGCGGGGTCACGGCCCAGATCGGCACCCCGGCCGCGCGGTAGGCGGTGAGGAACTTGACGAAGTACTGAGCCAGCGGGCCGTAGGCCGAGGGCAGCAGCGTGCCGATGGCGTCCGCCGGGTTGGACAGGAGCCCGTTGGCCTTCATCCAGGCCGGCGGGCTCCACGGCGCGGCCAGCAGCTGCGCCTTGGGGTTCAGCGCCAGGGCGGTCCGCAGCGCGGGGATCACGTAGGGGAGGTCGTGCGCGATCGAGAACCGGGTCAGGCCGGGGTCACTCTGCCCACTGAGCAGATCGTCGTAGGTGTACGGCACCCCCGTCGCGCTGAAGTCCGAGGCGCCCATCGGCACGCGGATGAAGCCGAGGCGGATCCCGCCGGAGCCGAACAGCCGCGAGTAGAGAACGGTGCGCGCGGCCGGGGCAAGCTGGGTCTGCATCAGCCACGCCGAGCTGTCGGTCATGGCCGCCCCGACGCCCCGGAAGCGCTGGTACCGGGTGGACGGGTCGACGGTCACCACCGCGCCGTGAGGCGCCGGGCCTGGCACGAACACGACGGCCGGCTGCGGGGCCAGGGCCTGGCGCAGGTCGGCGCTGGTGATCGTGACCGACACGGTCGGGCCCGTCCGGCCGCGCCGGGTCGGACCCGGCGCGCGGGCGGAGGGCGGAGCGGCACTGGATGGGGGAGGCGTGGTCGTCGTCGGGCCCGGTCCGGGCAGGCCGGTGCCGCCCCCGGGTCCGGCGGCTCGCGCGCCCGCCGGGGTGAGCGCGAGCAGGGCGGCGGCGAGCAGGGCCCCCGCGGCCCCCCGTGCCGGCGGGACTGCGCTGGCGGCCGGCGCGCGCCCGCGCACGCCCTAGCGCTGGCCGGTGGCCCGCTGGAAGCCGACGAAGGCCAGCGCGGCGACGATCAGCGCGATGACCGGCAAGGCAAAGCCGATCACACCGACGATCGCGAACACGAGGCCGACCACGCCGACCAGACCGGCGGCACCGCCGACCTGCACGAGCCGGTACGCACGCTGTTCCCGCGCGCGACGGGACACGGGGCCCCCGCGACGGCGTTCGAGGTTGCTCATCGCGGCAAGCGTACCGTGCCGGGTGTACGGTAACCGGCGATGGCCGTTCATCTGCTCCTTTACACCTACGTCGAGGGCATGCGGGAGAAGCGCGAGCCGCACCGCGCCGCGCACCTCGCCCACGTCGGCGCGCAGCGTGAGGCCGGGCACATCAGCGTCGCCGGTCCCTTTGATCCGCCCAGCGGCGCGGTCCTCGTGTTCGAGGATCTCGAGCGCGAGCAGATCGAGGCCTTCGTCGCCGCTGACCCGTATCTCGAGGCGGGCCTGATCACCGATTGGCGCGTCGAGCGCTGGGATCGTCACTGAGCTGACGCTGCCGGGCGGCCCCGGCCGGTTTCTGCACCCGCACGCCCAGCCGCAGGGTCTGCGCCGATACCCTCAATCGGGCGATGTCCTTTCCCCAGACCCGTCTGCGCCGCCTGCGCAGCTCCCACGAGCTGCGAGGCCTCGTGCGCGAGACCCGCCTGGACCCCGCCGATTTCGTCTACCCGATGTTCGTCGCGCACGGCATCGACCGCCGCGAGCCCGTCCCGGCGATGCCCGGGATCGACCGCCTGTCGATCGCCCACGCCGTGCAGGAGGCCGGTGAGGTGGCGGCGCTCGGCATCCCCGCCGTGCTCCTGTTCGGCCTGCCCGCGGCCAAGGACGCCGAGGGCTCCGGCGCCTGGGACGACGAGGGGATCGTGCAGCTGGCCACGCGCGCGATCAAGGACGCCCACCCGGAGCTGCTGGTCATCTGCGACCTGTGCCTGTGCGAGTACACCACCCACGGTCACTGCGGCGTGCTGCGCGACGGCCGCGACGGCCCGACCGTCGACAACGACGCGACCCTGGAGCTGCTGGCCCGCACCGCCGTCTCCCAGGCCCGCGCGGGAGCCGACCTGATCGCGCCCAGCGACATGATGGACGGCCGCGTCGGCGCGATCCGCGCCGCCCTGGACGACGACGGTCTGACCGAGATCCCGATCATGGCCTACTCGGCCAAGTTCGCCTCGGCCTTCTACGGTCCGTTCCGCGACGCGGTCGATTCGACCCCCGCCGCCGGGGACCGTCGCGGCTATCAGCTGGATCCGGCCAACGGCGCCGAGGCCGTGCGCGAGACGCGGCTCGACATCGAGGAGGGCGCCGACATCGTCATGGTCAAGCCCGCGCTGCCCTATCTCGACGTGATCCGGCGCATCAAGGACGCGACCGAGATGCCGGTCGCGGCCTACAACGTCAGCGGCGAGTACTCGATGCTCAAGGCGGCGATCGCCGCCGGCTACCTGGACGAGCGCACCGCGGTGCTCGAGACGCTCACCGGCATCCGCCGGGCCGGCGCCGACATCGTGATCACCTACCACGCCAAGGAGGCCGCTCAGTGGCTTCGCTAGATACCCCCCCGACCGCCAACCACGGACCCAAGCTGCGCAGCCGCAAGGATGGCGCCGCGGTGCCCTTGGACGACCTCGACAAGCGCCTGCTCAACCTGATGCAGGGCAGCTTCCCGATCGCCCGGCGCCCCTACCAGCACGTCGCCGCGCAGGCCGGCATCCCGGAGTCCGAGGTGCTGACCCGGGTCACGCGTCTGCTGCAGGAGCGGATCATCCGCCAGGTCACCCCGATCTTCGACACCCGCGCCCTCGGGTATCAGTCGATGCTGGTGGCGGCCAAGGTCGATGCGGACAACCCCTGGCGCGCGGCCAACGTGATCAACGCCCATCCCGGCGTCTCGCACAACTACCTGCGCAACCACGAGTTCAACATCTGGTTCACGATCGCCACCGAACCGGACTCGCAGCTCGGCCTGGAGGGAACGCTCGACGTCCTGGCCCGCGAGGCCGGGGCCGAGTCGGTCCGTCAGCTGCCGACGCTGAAGCTGTTCAAGATCCGCATGGATCTCGAGATGGAGGGCGGCACCGACGCCCTGGCCCGGGCCGCCGAGGCGGTCGAGCCGGCCGAGACCGACCCCCAACCCTACGACGAGTTCGACCGGTCGGTGATCCGGGCTCTGCAGGGGGACATGCCGGTGATCTCCGAACCCTACGCGCCGGCGGCGGCGCAGCTCGGCATCGGCGTCGATCAGTTGCTCACGCACCTGGAGCAGATGCGCGAGCGCCGGCTCCTGCGCCGGGTGGCGGCGATCCTGTTTCACCGCCGGGCCGGCTTCAGCGCCAACGGGATGGGCGTCTGGAAGGTTCCTGACGATCAGATCCTCGAGCTCGGCCGCCGGATGGCGTCCTTCCGCGGCATCTCGCACTGCTACCAGCGGCCGACCTATGCCGACTGGCCGTACTCGGTGTTCACCATGGCCCACGGGCGCTCCAAGGAGGAGTGCGACGCGATCCTGGACTCGATCGCGCAGGACACGGGGATCCACGAGCGCTCGACGCTGTACTCCTCGACCGAGTTCAAGAAGATCCGGCTGCTCTACTTCACCGACGAGCACCGCGATTGGGAACGCGAGCACGCGGGCGTGTGACCGGCCAGGTGCTGGCTGACGGCGGCGACGCGCGCTCGGCCGCCCTCTACGCGCGTGCCCTGCCGGTCCTGCCCGGCGGGGTCAACTCGCCGGTCCGCGCGATGCGGGCGATCGGCCGCGACCCGATCTTCGTCGCCTCGGCCCGTGGCCCGGTGATCGTCGACGTCGACGGCAACGAGTACATCGACTGGGTGTGCTCGTGGGGCCCGCTGATCCTCGGGCACGCCGACCCCGAGGTGCTGGCCGCCGTGCAGGCCGCGGCGGCCCGGGGGACCAGCTTCGGGGCCCCGACCGAGGGTGAGGTGCAGCTGGCCGAGACGGTGGCCGCGCGCGTGCCCTCGGTGGAGATGCTCCGCATGACGTCCTCCGGGACCGAAGCGGCGATGAGCGCGATCCGCCTGGCCCGCGCGGTGACCGGCCGCACCAAGCTGCTGAAGTTTGCCGGGGCCTACCACGGTCACGTCGACGGGCTGCTGGCCGAGGCCGGTTCGGGCCTGGCCACCCAGGCGATCCCGTCCAGCCCGGGCGTGCCCGAGGCCGCCACCGCGGCCACCGTGATCATCCCCTGGAACGATCGCGAGGCGATTTGGGCGGCCGCCGCGCGCGACCGCTTCGCGGCCATCCTGGTTGAGGCGATCCCGGCCAACATGGGCCTGGTCCCGCCCGGGGACGGGATCCTCGAGACCCTGCGCGAGGCGGCCGACGACACCGGCGCGCTGCTCGTCTTCGACGAGGTCATCACCGGCTTTCGCGTCGCCCGGGGCGGCGCCCAGGAGCGCTACGGGGTCGAGCCCGACCTGACCGTGATGGGCAAGATCGTCGGCGGCGGATTGCCCGCGGCCGCCTACGGGGGCCCGCGTGAGCTGATGGAGCAGATCGCCCCGGCCGGCGACGTCTACCAGGCGGGCACGCTGTCGGGGAACCCGCTGGCGGTGGCGGCGGCCCTGACCACGCTGCGGCGCCTGGACGCCGGCGCCTACGCGCAGCTGGCCGACACGACCGCCGCGCTGGCCGAGGGGCTGCGCGACGCGGCCGACGGGGCCGGCTGCGCGGTCGAGATCCAGACCGTGCCCGGCCTGCTCACGGTGTTCTTCTGCGACCGGCCCGTGACCGACTACGCCGATGCCGCCGCCTGCGATCTCGACGCCTACGGCGCGTGGGCGCGAGCCCTGCTCGCGCGCGGCGTGTACCCGCCCGCTTCCCAGTTCGAGGCCTGGTTCCCCTCCCTCGCGCACCGGCCCGAGCACATCGAGCAGACGGTGGCCGCCGCCGCGCAGGCCTTCGCCGAGGTGGCCGCCCGATGAGGACCGCCGCCGAGGGCGCCGCCGCGCTGGCCGCGGCCCTGCGCGCGTTCGGCGGCGATCTCGCCGCGGCTCTCGCTCCGGAAGCCGAGCGCCCGGCCGCGGGCGACGGCCCCGGTCCCGCTCAGATCGCCGCGTCGGGTCCGCGCGCCCAGGCCGACCCCGCGGCCTATGAGCTGCTGATCGAGATGATCCGTGAGGGCGCCGCGCTGCACTACGGCCGTCCCGCCGTCCTGGCCCCGGCCGATCCGGACCTCGGCCTGCTGCTCGGTGATCAGCTCTACGCGCTCGGTCTCGCCCGGCTGGCCGAGCGGGGGGACCTCGAGGCGGTGGCCGAGCTCGCCGACGTCATCTCGCTCGTCTCCGCGGCCCACGCAGCCGGAACGCCGGAGCTCGCCGAGGCCGTCTGGGCCGCCGGCGCGCGGGCGATCGGGTGGGGCGCCGACTTCCGCCACGAGCAGGCAAAACAGCTCGCCCGGACGGGGGACCCGAGGGCGGCGCAGGCACTCTCGGCGGCCGCCGCCGGGCCAGGCTCGTGACGGCCGCCTCTTTGTTGACGTTACTCTTGCCCGTGCGTTCAATACGGTTTTATCGGCCGTTGAAGTAGGAAGATCTCGGTGCAAGACAGACACAAGGCAACTCAGGCGAAGTCCAAGTACACCGCCGACCGCGGGATGCCCGGCACGTTCGACGGCGAGACCGTCACGCGCCGGCGCTTCATGACCGCGGTCACCCACAGCGCGGGCGGCGTGGCGGCGATGGCGTTCACCCTGCCGGCCCTCGGCTTCGCGCTCGGGCCGCTGTTCAGCCGCGAGCCCTTCAGCTGGCAGCCGATCGGCAAGCCCGAGGATTTCGTGGACTCGACCTACGTGACCCGGGTGGTCACGATCGTGGAGGGCATGGGCGAGGCGGGCAACTCGATCGCCTACGTCCGCACCCGCAACCCGGCGATCGACAAGGAGCCGGGGGACAAGTACAACCGCTGGGTCGCGCTCTCCTCGCGCTGCATGCACCTCGGCTGCCCGGTGCGCTTCGTCAACGCCGCGCAGCGCTTCATCTGCCCGTGCCACGGCGGCGTCTACGACTTCCGCGGCCTGGTCGCCGGCGGCCCGCCCGTGCGCCCCCTGGACCGCTTCTACACGCGGCTGAACAGCAACACTGGGCTGGTCGAGATCGGCCCGCGCTACTCGGTCAACTCCGAGCTGACGCGCTACTCGCCGCGCGACCCGGGCCAGCCGCTGGACGGCATCGGTCAATATCTGTACCCCAAGCGCTTCTCGACGTCGATCCTCCCCGGCACCTGATCCGCAGCCCCGTAAAGCCACTCTTCGTCCGTCATGCCCAAGCTCCCCGCCCCTCCGCTCCCCCGCGTCCTTCAGCCCAAGCCGGCCCGTCCGGGTCAGAACGGCAACGGCAAGGTCTCCCCGGCCGAACAGGCCCAGGAGGCGGGGATCACCGTCGTCGACTGGATCGACGAGCGCACCTCGCTCTCCGGCGGCCTGCGCTGGATGCTCTTCCGCAAGGTCCCCAAGGGGATCAACTGGTTCTACACGCTGGGCTCGGCGACCATGTTCGCCTTCCTCAACCAGGCGGTGACCGGCGTCTTTCTGGCCATGTTCTACCGCCCGGATGCCTCCGGGGGCGCGTACGAGTCGGTCCGCTACATCACCGACGACGCGTTCCTGGGCCAGCTCGTGCGCGGCATGCACAAGTGGGGCGCGTCGGTGATGATCATCCTGATCTTTTTGCACATGGCGCGCGTGTTCTTCTTCGGCGCCTACAAGTACCCGCGCGAGCTGACCTGGGTGATCGGCGTGGTGCTGCTCATCCTCACCCTGGCCATGGGCTTCACCGGCTACCTGCTGCCGTTTGACCAGCGCTCGTACTGGGCCACGATCGTGGGCGTCAACATCAACGGCACTGGCCCGTTCCTCGGCCCGTACCTGTCGGACTTCCTGCGCGCCGGCCCCGAATTCGGGGCGACGACGCTGTCGCGCTTCTACGCGATCCACATGCTCTTGATCCCGGGGCTGATCGCTGCCCTGATCGGCGCTCACCTCTACCTGATCACCAAGCTGGGCATCTCCGCCCCGCCGTGGCTGAAGGCCGAGGACGTCTACGAGGAGGAGCCCGAGCTCCACGAGGCCGTCGTATGACCGCCGTCGACGTCGAGGGGGTGCGCTCATGAACCAGGCTGAGAAGGAGCAGTACCTCCGCGAGTACTCGGTCCTGAAGAACGCCGGCAAACCGTTCTTCCCCTACGCGGTGGCCAAGGACTCGATCATGGCCGTGATCGTGATGCTCGTCATCATCTTCCTGGCCGCGCTGTTCGGGGCCGAGCTGGGCCCCAAGGCCGACCCGACGACGACCACCTACGTCCCGCGCCCGGACTGGTACTTCTTCTTCCTGTTCGAGGTCCTGCGCGTGATGAAGAACATCCCGAAGTTCACGCCGCTGGCGACGATCGGGGTGCCGACCATCTGCATGATCCTGCTCTTCCTGCTGCCGTTCTACGACCGCAGCCCGGAGCGGCACATCGCCCGCCGGCCGGTCGCCCTGGCGGCCGGACTGGCCACGATCTTCGCGATGGCCTTCCTGACCTACTCCGGCGCCTCCACCGGCTCGCCGAACTCGGTCGACCTGGCCGCTCCGGCCGGCTTCTCGGCCGCGGCCAAGGCCGAATTCCACGCCGGCGAGCTGGTCGTCGGGCAGTCCGGGTGCCTGGCCTGCCACGTGATCGGCGAGAACGGCAACAACGGACCCGGACCGACCCTGACCCACATCGGATCGATCCGTCGGCCGGGGGCGATCGCCTCCACGCTGCGCAATCCCACGGCGCCGATGCCGTCCTTCGCCGGCCTGGCCCGCAACGATCCGCAGAAGTTCCAGGCGCTGGTCACGTTCCTGTCCGAGCTCCAGTAGCCGGGCCGGCCGATCGCTTATGACGGCGAGCGCTTCATCGCCGCCGGAACCTCCCGAGCGCCCCGACGCGCTCGGGCCGGGGACGCTGGCGGAGCCGCAGGTCCGGGCGATGTTCGACCGGATCGCCGGCGTCTATGACCGCATGAACGCGGTGATGACCGCCGGCCTGCACCATCAGTGGCGCCGACGCGCGGCCGATCTGGCCGCGCTGGGACCCGGCGACGCCGCCCTCGACGTCGCCACCGGGACCGGTGATCTGGCCTTTGAGCTGGCCCTCCGGGTCGCTCCCGGCGGCACCGTGATCGGCTCGGATTTCTCCGAGCGGATGCTCGACCTGGCCCGGGCCAAGGTCGGGCGCGCAGCCGGCCTCACCACCGCCGGCGGGCACGAAACCGCGCCGGCCCCCGCTGCCACACCGGTCGTCCCCAGCTTCGAGACCGCCAACGCGCTCGCGCTTCCCTATGCCGACGGTCAGTTCGCCGCCGCCACCGTCGGCTTCGGCGCGCGCAACTTCTCCGACCTGGAGCGCGGCCTGGCCGAGATGACCCGCGTGGTGCGGCCCGGGGGCCGAGTCGTGATCCTGGAGATCACCACCCCGACTCGCCCGCCGCTGTCGACCTTCCTGGAGCTGTGGTTTGACCGGATCGTCCCCGGCCTGGGCAAGCTGGCCGGGGATCCCGAGGCGTACGCGTATCTGCCCGACTCGGTGCGCCGCTTCCCCGGGCCCGAGGCGCTGGCCGCGACGATGTACGGCGTCGGCCTGCGCAACGTCCGCTACGTGCTGACCGCCGGAGGCATCATCGCGCTGCACGTTGGCGAGGTGCCCGGGAGTCCGGAGTGAGCTCCGGGCCCGGGAGCCGGGAGTGAGCGCCGTGCCGGGCCTGGGCGGATCGGCCGCGATCGGAAACGTCCAGGCGGTCATCGAGGCCGGAGGCGCTCCGGCACAGCGGCTGCTCGACCGGCTGGAAGGGCGCATGGCCACGCTGGCCGCCGGCCACGGCGAGCCGCTGGCCACCTATGCGCAGGGAACGCTGAGCGCAGGCGGCAAGCGCCTGCGGCCGCTACTCGTGTTTCTCGCTGCGGGCGCCCCCCCGCCGGAGACCGACGGGCTGCTGCGCGCCGCGGTGGCGGTCGAGCTCGTGCACAGCGCGACCCTCGTCCACGACGACGTGCTCGACGGGGCCGACCTGCGCCGGGGGCGCCCGACGGTGGTGGCCGCGGCGGGCCGTGGCCTGGCCGTCGCCACCGGTGACCTGCTCTTCTCGCGGGCCTTCGCCGAGCTGGCGCAGGGAGGATCGGCGCCGGCGGTGCGCGCCCTGTCCCGGGCCAGCACCGAACTGGCCGCCGGCGAGCTGATGCAGCGCGCCGATGCCTGGCGGATCGTGACGCCCGAGCGCTACCTCGAGCGCTGCCGGCTCAAGACGGGCGTTCTGTTCCGCGCCGCCTGTGAGCTGGGCGCCATCGAGGGGGCCGGCCCGGTGCCGGCGCTGGGCGCATTCGGCGAGCGGATCGGGATCGCCTTTCAGCTCCTCGATGACGTCCTGGACGTGACCGGGCCGCCCGAACGGACGGGGAAGCCGCGCGGTGCGGACCTGCTCGACGGCACCGTGACGTTGCCGCTGCTGGTCGCACGCGAGCGCTCAGACGCGTTGGCGCAGCTTGAGCCACGCTCCGTATCCGGCGCCGGTCAGGCCGCCGAAGTGTGCGACGCGATCGCCGCCACCGGCGCGCTGGAGACGGTGCGCACCCAGGCGCTTGAGATGATCGGCCAGGCCAAGGCCCAGCTGCCGGTGCTGGGCGCGCGCCAGCGCCGGGCGCTGGAGCTGGTCGCCGACGGCGTGGTCGAGCGCTACGCCTGACGGCCCGGCGTGGTCGAGCGCTACGCCTGAGGGCGCCGGCGCGGGGGGCTGCGCCGGATCAGAAGTCCTCGGGCAGGATCGCGCCGGAATCCAGCGCCCGCGCGAAGCATTCGATCTCCTCGGCCATGTTGGCCTGGGTGAGCCGGCGCAGATCGCCGAGCATGTCGGCCAGGCCCTGATCCAGGCGCTCCTCGAAGGCGTCGACCTGGTGCTGGTCGAAGATGCCCTCGGCGATCCGATCGCAGTTGGGGCAGTGCAGGGTGAGCTCCCAGAACCCACCCGCGGTCTCGCCCCACTCAACCGGCTGGACCAGGGGGGACTGGCAGTCGGGGCACAGGTGCAGACCCTTGTCGGGAGTGACCTCGGGACCGAAGCGGATGACTTCGATCGCGCGACCGCTGGGCAGGACGATGCGGCGGACGGAGTGGCGTTCGTGGGGCTGGCTCATGACCTCTCACCGCTGGTATCGGCCCCCCGCCGGGACGGCTTGAGGCCCTGTCCAGAGGGCCTGGACGCATCACCGGCGGATTGCTCCGCTACTGTTGGTCGACCCGATTCGCAGTCCTGGAGAAGAGATGTTTCGCAATCCGCTGATCGATGCCGTCGTCGTGCTGGTGATCGTCCTGCTCATCCTGGGCCCCAAGCGCCTGCCGGAACTGGGCAAGGGACTCGGCCGCGGCATGCGCGAGTTCAAGGAGGGGATCAGCGGCGACGAGAAGGGCGCGGACAAGGCCGAGCTGCACGCCGCGCCGTCCGAGCCGGCCGTGCGGCCGCCCGCGGAGCCCTCCACCGCCGAGCGTCGTGACTCGGCCGAGGTGGGGTCCGACCCCAAGGCGTGATGCGCGCCGGTCGCGACGGGCGCTTGCGCCCGCCCCGGGGGTGACGCATGCCCAGGCTCGTTCGCCCGGTCGGTTACGAGGACCGGCTCGCGGTGGTGGATCACCTCGATGAGCTTCGCTCTCGGCTGATCGTCTGCGCGGTCGCGCTCGTCGCGGCCTTCGCGCTCTGTTACATCTTCAACCAGCAGTTGCTGAACCTGCTCAACAGCCCGCTGCCGGCGCCGTCCAACACGCAGGCCAACCATCTCGGCGGCCTGACCCGCGATCAGGTCAAGCTGGCCCGGGACCTGCGCGGAGCCTCCGGCATCACCGTGCAGCTCGCGCGCTCGGGGACCCTGTCGGCGTCGGACCGCGTCCTGTTCGCCGCCCTGGCGCAGAAGTTCCAGGCCGCCTCGACCGATCTCCCGCGGTCGAATCCCAAGACGCTGCCGATCACCATCGGGGTGGGGGAGCCGTTCACCACCACCCTGACCGTCTGCTTCTACTTCGCGCTGCTGCTCACGCTCCCGGTGCTGCTCTACCAGGCCTACGCGTTCGTGATACCGGCGCTGAGTCCGAACGAGAAGCGCGCGGTGCTGCCGGTCATGATCGCTGCGCCGGTGCTCTTTCTCACCGGCGTGGTGTTCACCTTCGTGGTCGTGATGCCACCTGCGGTGAAGTTCCTCCAGGGCTATAACTCGAGCAATTTCCAGGCCCTGGTCCAGGCCAAGCCGCTGTACTCCTTCGAGGTCCTGACGATGGCCGCGATCGGGCTGGCCTTCCAGATGCCGCTGGGCCTGCTCGGCCTGCAGCGGGCCGGCATCATCAATGGCACCACCCTGACGCGGCACTGGCGCTACGCTACGGTCATCATCGCCGTCATCGCGGCGGCGATGCCGGGGGCCGATCCGGTCACCACCGCGCTGGAGACGGCGCCCCTCGTGGTTCTCTTCCTGGCCAGCATCGTGATGCTCAGAATCGTTGATCGCCGCGACGCCAAGCGTGCCCTGAAGGACCTGACCGTCATCGGCGACGACGACGGTGAGACGACGGTGGCCGTGCGAGACGGCGAGGAGGTCTAGGCCGTGCTCTTCGATCTGCGCAGCCGCGGCCGGCGCCGCACGGTTCAGTTCGTCTACCTGGGCCTGGCCATCCTGATGGGCGGCGGCCTGGTCCTGTTCGGAGTCGGCAGCGGCTCGGGCAACGGCGGCCTGCTCAACGCCTTCACGGGCGGGGGCGGGGGCAACTCCCAGGGCGTCGCCGTCAGCCAGGCCGAGAAGGATGCGCTCAAGCAGACGCGCCTGCACCCCTCCGATCCGGCGGCGTGGTCGGCCCTGATCAGCGCCCGCTGGTCCAACGCCAGCGTGGGCAGCAACTACAACAGCGCCACCGGCCAGTTCACCGCCTCGGGCCGCAAGGAGCTCGAGGGCGTCGCCGGCGCATGGGCCAAGTACGTCAGCCTGACCAAGTCGCCCGATCCCAACGTGGCCATCCTCGCCGCCCGTGCCTACGGGGGCCTGGCCGACTACAGCGCCGAAGCCGGCGCCTGGGAGATCCAGGCCGCGGCCAATCCGACCTCGGCCAAGGGCTACGAGTGCCTGGCCGCCGCGGCCTACGCGGCCAAGCAGACCCGCAAGGCCGACCTGGCCCTGGCCAAGGCGCTGAGCCTCGTGCCCAAGCTGCAGCGGACCACGCTCAAGCAGCAGATCCAGGCCGCCAAGACGACCCCCAGCGTCGCGCAGTCCTGCTGATCGGCGCGCCGCGCCCACCCGGGCCGACGGGCTAAGATCGTCGTCTCCCCGGGCCGTTAGCTCAATTGGCAGAGCAGGGGACTCTTAATCCCAAGGTTGGAGGTTCGATTCCTCCACGGCCCACTACAAAAGCCCCGCGGTACGGGGCTTTTGTCGTTGTTGGGGAGAAGTACCGGCTGCCCGATGGCCGCCAGGTCCAGAGGAAGTTGGGGCCGCCGTGGACCGATCGGGGACGTCCGCCAGGCGGCTACTTCACCAAGCGCCTGGCTGAAGTACGGCTGCGCGAGATCCTCGACGAGGCGCGGCGGGGGACCCGGGTCGGGATGGTGCGCACCGGCGCGACGTTCGCCGACGCGGCGGCTGAGTACCTGCGATACGTCGAGGTCGATCGCGGTCGCGAGCCGTCCACGGTTCGCGGCTACCGCTCGGCGACCGCCAAGCACCTCCTACCGGCGTTCGGGGCGTTGGCGGTCGAGGACATCACCTCGGAGACGATCGAGCGATGGTCGACGGGCTTTGAGGGCTCGATCCGTAGCCGCAACAAGCTCCTGACCCAGATGCACGGGAATCTTGGGGCGCGCCAAGCGCATCTACGGGCTACCGGCCAACGCGGCGGCCGACGTGGAGAGGTTCCCGCAGCGCCAGGCGGGTGACATCCAGGTCTTCGTGCCCGAGGAGGTGTGGTCCCTGGTGCGAGTGGCGGCATCGGAGCAGGACGCGGCGATCTACCTGACCGCGGCCTCACCGGGCTGAGGATGGGGGAGTTGCTCGCACTGTGCTGGCGCGACGTCGACTTCGCCGGCACGACGCTGCGGGTGCGCGCGAGCTACTACGCCGGTGCGCTGACCACGCCGAAGTCCGGCAAGGTCCGCTCGGTCCCGCTGCAGAAGCGTCAATTGCGACCTACGACAGCGCCGAGATCGTTCCTAACGACAGAGCGCTCGCGTGGTGCGCTTGCTCGTCCAGTTGTCCCGAGCGAGCACGTGCCGAATTGCCGGCCGAGCAGATTTGGGGGGCAGCGCGCTGCGCGATCGCCGGTCCTGCGACCGGCCGTGTGCTGGCCTGTACGCCGGCAACGGGACGCCGCGCCGGCCGCGTCAGATGAGGTCTCGGGTTGGTGCTCTCAGCTGGCCGTCGATCTGCGGCGAATCGCGAACAGAGGTGCGCCGCACTCGGGGCAGTAGCCCTGCCAGCCGGCACGACCGTTGGGCAGCGTCACCTCCAGCGCGTCGGCGATCGTGACCTTCTCGCCGCAGACACATCGGCCCTGCGGGCCGGGTTCCGGCGCCTCTGGGTGCATTGCGTCCGGTTTAACCATGGCCACCAGCATATTCCCGACCGATTGGCCTCTCGCGCGCGCCGCCAGAGTCAGGTGCTGACGCTCCCGGAACCGACGGGGCGCGGTCCCCACATCGGCGCGCCAGCTGGCGCGGCTTCTGCTCAGGATCCGCCTCGAACCAAAGCGGCACTCTTGCCAAGACGCCTCGGTCGGCGACGAACCGGCTGGCTGAGCGAGCGGAGAACGGCGGCCGGAGGCTTCGTGGGGGTGGAAGTGACGCCTAGTGTCTGTCTGAGAGCTGGTCGGGCGCGGTGGCGGGGTTTTCCCACATCTCGTGATTGGCGCCTTCGCGGACTAGGCGGCAGCCGTGCTCGGTCAGGTGCC
>DASSZP010000047.1:0-8086 GCA_035713465.1 Solirubrobacteraceae bacterium
GCTGACGGACCACAACTCGGTGTGCGGGTCGATGGAGCTGGCCCAGACCGCCCCCGAGCACGAGCTGAAGGCGATCCACGGCGCCGAGGTCGACGTGGCCTGGGGGGACGGGCCCTCGCGCCACCTCACGCTGCTGGTGCGCGACGAGCGCGGCTGGAGCAACCTCTGCCGGATCCTCACGCTCGCGCACGCCCACACCCGCGAGGGAAGCAGTCGTCGCGAGCTCGGCCAGGCGCGGCTGGAGCTGGGAGCCGTGCTCGAGCGCGCCGAGGGGCTGGTGTGCCTGAGCGGCTGTGCGGAGCGCTCGGTGCTGGTCGACGATCGCGATCGGCCGTCGGGCCGCCCCCACCCGCAAGACGACGGGGTCGCGCGGCGGCTGCTCGACGCGTTCGGCCCGGAGGGCTTCTACGTCGAGCTGCAGCGCGCGTTCGCCCGCCACGACCGCGCCCGCAACCGCGCACTGGCCGCCCTGGCCCGGCGGCTGGGGGTGCGCTGCGTGGCGACCGGCAACGTCCACGCCCACGCCCGCGCCAGAGCGGAGCTGCAGGACGCGTTCGTGGCGCTGCGCAGTCATGCGACGCTCGACGCCAGCGAGCCGCTGCGCCGCGGCAACCACAGCCACGTGATGAGCACCCCGCAGGCGATGGCCCACCGCTTCGCCGAGCACCCCGAGGCGGTCCGCGAGACGCTCCTGCTGGCCGAGCAGCTGACGTTCGACCTGCGCAAGGACCTCGGCTACCGCTACCCGGGGGCCGAGCAGGAAAGCGCCTCGCGGCGCCTGGCCGAGCTCTGCCAGGCGCGCCTGGCAGAGCGCTACGGCGAGCGGGCTCCGGCTTCCGCGAGGGCGCTGCGCGCGGAGGCGCGCGCGCGCCTGGAGGAGGAGCTGGGGGTGATCGACCGGCTCGGTCTGGCCGGCTTCTTCCTGCTGCACCACGACATGCTGGAGCTGGCCCGCGAGGTCGCCCTGGAGATCCGCGGGCGTGACTCCGTGCGCGCGCTGCTGGCGCCGGGACGCGGACGTGGATCCTCGGTCTCCTCGCTGGTCTGCTACCTGACGGGGCTCTCGCACATCGACCCGGTCCTCGGCAAGCTCGCGCTGGGCCGCTTCCTGCACGAGGACCTGCACGGGCTGCCGGACATCGACCTGGACTTCCCGCGCGACGTCCGCGAGCGGCTGATCCCGCGGGTGCACGAGCGCTACGGCCGCGACCGCTCCGCGCTGGTCGCCGCCTTCCCGACCTACCGGGCGCGCGGGGCGATCCGCGAGCTGGGCAAGGCGCTGGGCCTGCCCGCGGGGGAGATCGAGCGGGTGGCGCGGGGCAGCGAGGGCTGGGACGCGCGCCAGGTCGGGCGCGACATCGAGAGCGCCGGGCGCCGGGGCCCGACCGGCCGCTGGGCGTGGCTGGCCCGGCTGGCCGAGCAGGCGCACGGGCTGCCGCGCCACCTCTCCCAGCACTCGGGCGGGATGATCGTGGCCACCCGCCCGCTGATCGACTGCTGCCCGATCGTCCCCGCGGCGATGGAGGGCCGGCAGATCGTGCAGTGGGACAAGGACTCGTGCGCGGACGCGGGCTTTCTCAAGATCGACCTGCTGGGGCTGGGGATGCTCTCCGCGGTCGAGCGGGCGGTCGAGCTGATCGCGCGTACCCGGGGCGAGCGCATCGATCTCTCGCGGATCCCCTATGACGACCCCGCCACCTACGAGTGCATCCAGAACGCCGACACGACCGGTGTCTTTCAGATCGAGAGCCGCGCCCAGATGCAGTCGCTGCGGCGCACGCGACCGGAGACGCTCAAGGACATCACCGTGCAGGTGGCGATCGTGCGGCCCGGTCCGATCCAGGGGGGCGCGGTCAATCCCTACATCGAGCGCCGTCAGCGCCTGCGCGAGGATCCGAGCTACGAGATCCCCTACGAGCATCCCGTGCTCGCCGAGGTCCTGGCCGAGACGTTGGGAACGATCATCTTCCAGGATCAGGTGCTCGAGGTGTCGATCGCCTTCGCCGGCTTCAGCGTGGGCGAGGCCGAGGGCCTGCGCCGGGCGATGAGCCGCAAGCGCTCGGAGGCGGCGATGCAGGCCTACCACGAGCGCTTCGTGGCCGGCGCCCGGCGCATGCACGGGGCCGATGAGGAGACGGCCGAGCGCGTCTTCGCCATGGTCAGGGGGTTCTCCGGCTTCGGCTTCCCCAAGGCCCACGGCGCCGCCTTCGGGTTGCTGGCCTACCAGTCGACGTGGCTGCGGGTCCACTACACGCCCGAGCTGCTCTGCTCGCTGCTCAACGAGCAGCCGATGGGCTTCTATCCGCCCGACGCGCTCGTGCACGAGGCCCAGCGCCGGGGGATCGAGGTGCTGGCGCCCGATGTCAACGAGAGCGGCGTGGAGTGCGACGTGGAGGTGGTGGCAGATGCGGCTCCGGCCACGGGGGCGTTCACGGGACGCGTGCGGATCGGGCTCGGCTACGTCCGCGGGGTGCGCCGCGACGAGGTGGCCCAGCTGGTTGCGGCCCGCGAGGCGGCCGGGCCGTTCCGCAGCCTGTCGGACCTCGCCTCTCGGGCCGGGGCGGGGGCACCCGCCCTGGAGCTGCTCGCCTGGTCGGGCGCCTGTGATCGGCTCGTGGCGGCGGGCCGGACCGGCCCCTCGGCCCGGCGCATCGCCCTCTGGCAGCTCGGGGTGAGCGCCCCCGGCCGGCGCGTGCCGGGAGGCACGCAGCTGGCCCTGCCCCTCGACCTCCCGGCGCCCCCGGAGCTGCGCCGGCTCACCCGGTGGGAGGGCATGCTCGCCGACTACGCGAGCACCGGCCTGACCGCCGGAGCCCACCCGCTGACCCTGCTGCGCCCCCGGCTGCCCGCCGGGGTGGTGACCAGTCGCGACCTGGAGACCCTGCCCCACGGCCGACGGGTCCGGATGGGAGGCATGGTGGTGGCCCGTCAGCGACCGGGGACGGCCGCCGGCGTCGTGTTCATCCTGCTCGAGGACGAGCACGGGACGATCAACCTGATCGTCCCGCCGCCGGTCTACGAACGCCACCGGCTGCTGGTGCGGACCGAACCGCTGCTTCTGATCACGGGCAAGCTCGAGCGATTCGCCGCCGCGGGCGGGGCGATCAACGTGCTCGTCGACCAGCTCCGCGCGATCGACGCGCCGGACCAGATCCTGGCCGAAGTCAAGGACTTCTCGATGCTCGATGAGCAGGTCCGCCACGGTCTGGCCGCGCAGCGCGCCGGCGCTGCCGCGGCGGCGGCCGGCCCCGCCCCGGAACCCGATCACAGCAGCGAGATCGAGGACTTCCGGGCCGTCGCGCCGCCGGTGATGAGTTTTGCTTCGGGGCGCCGCCGATGACCCCCGCGCCTCATCGCAACCCGCCGCCCTATAAGGTTCTGCCTCGTCGTGCTTGGAGTTGCTCTGTTCGTCGCCTTCTGGGTCGTGCTCGCGTTCGGCCTGTTCTTCGTGGCCGCTCGCGGCGGGCTCGGTGGTGCGCGCGCCACGGTCTCGCCCGATACGCGGTCGTCTGGGCGGGTGCTCGGGCTGATCACCGTGATCGCCGTGGTTGGCTTCGGGATCGCGCTGCCCGCCGTGCTGATCGTGGGCAACAAGGACAACGCCAACGGGCAGGTGGCCGGATACAAGCTGACCGCCAGCGAGAAGAACGGCGCGATGCTGTTCGGCGAGCACTGCGCCGTGTGCCACACGCTCTCGGAGGGCAACGCGGTCGGCAAGGTCGGCCCCAACCTGGACATGCTCAAGCCGCCGGCCTCGCTGGTCCTGCACACGATTCAGTACGGCTGCCTGCCCAACGCAGCGGCCGGCTCCAACGAGCAGTGCCTCGGCCAGGGCGTGATGCCCGCCGACGTCGTCACCGGCCAGGACGCGACCAACGTGGCCAAGTACGTCGCCCGGGTCGCGGGCCGCCAGTAGTTCCCGCAGATTCCGGGACCTGACGCGCGCGCCGGGCTTCCCGGTGTCCGTGGCCACTGGTATCTTCCGGATCCCGTAAAGCTGAATTCCCATCCATCCGCTCGTCCGAGCGGGGGAAGTGGGGGAACCAGGTTGTTGGGGCGAATCGCCTTCGCGTAGCGCCGCTCTTCGGTGCGAGCCCGTCAGCTAACCCCGCAAGCCACGAGAGAGAACGGTCGATGCCGCGAACCGCCGTCCCGGTGACCACTGCATCTGAATACACGCGTGCTCGCGACGAGCGCCGTCGCAGGAGTCGCGTCCTCGAGGAGGAGCGCTTCACCAGCGATCGCGTTCGCGAGGAGCGCCTTGGCCGCGACCGCGATCGCGACGAGAGCCGTCACCCCGACCGTGCACCGGAGGAGCGCAGCCGCGATCTTCTCTACGGGCGCTGGGGCTCCGAGCTGCACGACGACTGGGACGTGGACCGTGGACCGTCGCGCCGGCGTGCAACCGGCAGCCCCGAGCGCTCGGCCCGGGCCGCCCGTACCTCACGTGCCGCCGATCGTGACCGTGCCGAGCGCGGCGCCGCCCGGGCCCTGACCGAGCCGCCGCCCGCCGGCGGCCCCGAGCCGGTCGGCGCGGGCCCCAGCGCGTGGGATTACGTGACCGAGCCGCCGGTCGAGCGCGGGGCGGCCGGTCGCGCCACCGTCACCATCGCCGGCCGCGGCGCGGAGGCGTACACCGAACGGCGCGGCACCCGGCCCTCGTCCGCCCAGCGCCACCAGGCGATCCGCCGCCACGAGCGTGAGGGCTTTCGTCCCGATCGGGTGGCGATGTGGGCCGTCGCGCTGGGCGTCATCCTGATGCTCGCCGCCGCGGCCAGCTCGCACGCCGCGGTCCTGCTCGCGCACCACGCGATCGCTCACTGACGCTCACCGGCCGGGGGGCGCTCCGCGGCTGCCGCCCGCTCTGACTCAAGGTGCCGTGCCGGGTCCTCGTTTCCGTTGCGTCGCAACCTGACGCCACGGCTTGTCCGCGCCGCATGAACTGAGGTTTGCGGTGATCCGGCGCCGGTAAGCTTACGTACGGTAAGTACCCAAGCGTTCCGGGGCCGCGGCTCCGGGCTCTCCCTCCCCCCTGACCTTGCGAGGGTCGCCATGAAGACTCCCATGAGCCGTTTTCAGATTCACGATGACCTGACCGCGCCGGAGGGCTCGGTCGCCGTCCTGCGCGGCGCGCTGTCGTCCGGCGGGCAGCTGCCCAACTTCCTCGGCGTGCTGGCCGGATCTCCGGCGGCCCTGCGCGGATACGCCCGCTTCCGCTCTGAACTGCGCCGCGGTCATCTCACGGCGCCGACGCTCGAGCGGATCGCGCTGGCCGTGGCCGAGCACTACGGATCGGCCCCCGGCATCGCGATGCATTCGCGGACCGCCCGCATGGCGGGTCTGGCCCTGGACGAGGTCGCCCTCGCGCGGGAGTTCGACTCCCACGACGAGAAGGAGGCTGCCCTGCTGCGCTATCTCAGGGCCCTGCTGCTCGAGCGCGGCCGGCCGCCGATGCACCTGCACGAGGAGGCCCGGGAGTCGGGCTGGTCCGACGAGGAGATCCTCGAGGCGATCGCCGCGGTCACGATCGAGAGCTTCACGGCGATGGTCAACGTCGCCGGGGAGGTGCCGGTCGACGGCTCCCACGAGGCGTCGCGGGCGCTGGAGGCAGCCTGATCGTGCCCTGCCCGGCCGGGCCCACCCTCTAAGCTGAGGGCGCGATGGCTGCTTCGGAGGAGACCGCCAGCGAGCGACGGACCCCTGCGGCCAACTGCTGCCCGCTCTATCACGAGGCGGTCGAGCTGGTCGGCCGGCGCTGGACCGGGGCCATCCTGCGCGTGCTCATGGACGGTCCGATGCGCTTCTCGGAGATCGCCGCTTCGATCCCGGAACTGTCGGACCGGCTGCTCTCCGAACGGATGAAGGAGCTCGAGGCGCGCGGCATGGTCGCGCGCACGGTGATCAGCGGACCACCGCTGCAGGTTCGCTACGAGCTCTCGGAGATGGGTCATGAGCTCGAGCCGGCCCTGGCCGAGCTTCAGACCTGGGCGCGGCGCTGGCTCGGCGACACGCATGGGCACCGCAGTTAGACGAGCGGGGGACACGCGACGGGCCCGGCGGCGAGGGCAACGACGACGGGTCGGACCCGACGGCGGTCACACGAACGGCTACAGCCGTACGTGACGGCGCCCGGCACCATGGCGCCAGCTCACGGTGCGGCCGGTGAGGCGCAGCGAGCCGGCGACGACGCCCGGACCCCCGTCGAGGGTGCGGGCCGGTCCCGGTCGCGACGGTGAGGCTGCGTACACCCGGATGATCGCCGTGTGGCGCACGATCGAGTCCACGCAGCCGATCCAGGCGACCGTGCCGCCGGGAGTGAGCACGAGCCCCTGGACCTGGGTGAAGCTCTCGGGCGCGGTCACCGGCGCCGCCGGGTGGCTGGACAGCGTGCGGCCGTCGGTCAGGCGGACGACGGCGACGGTCGCGCCGCCGGTATCGACGCCGCACACCGTGTTCACCACCGCCGCGTCGCGCCCGCTCACCACCGCTGCGCTGATCGCTCCCGGGCCCTGGCACGGGCCGGTCCCGCCCAGCCGGCGACTGGTCGCGCCCCGGGTGCAGCCGTAGACGGTCACCCCGGTCACGTACACCCGGGACAGCGCCCCAGCGGCAAGGCTGTGGGCCGCCGCCGGCCCGCAGGGCGGCCCGTCGCCGCGGGCGGGCGCACACACGGCCAGCGCGACCGCGAGCGTGATCAGGGCCCCGATGCGCGCCATCGGGCTCACGATAACCGTCCCGCCGGGGGCCGTGTGATCGCTGCCCGCCGCGGCCCGGCCCGCGCCCGGACGCCGAGACGGCGCGCCAAGTAACGTTCCGCAGCCATGGCCAACAGCCCATTGACCGCCGATCAGGTGCTTGCTCTCGTTGAGGAGCAGGGAATCCGCTTCATCCGCATGTGGTTCACCGACGTGCTCGGCCAGCTGAAGGCCTTCTCGATCAACGTCACCGAGCTGCCCGACGCCTTCGAGGGCGGGATGGGCTTCGACGGCTCGTCGATCACCGGTTTCAACGCGATCGAGGAGTCCGACATGATCGCCATGCCGGATCCCAGCACCTTTGTCGTGCTGCCGTGGCGGCCGGGGGAGGCGGGCGTCGCCCGCATGTTCTGCGACATCCTGACCCCCGAGCGCACGCCGTACGAGGGCGATCCCCGGCACGTGCTGCGCCGCGCTCTGCAGCGTGCCGAGCGGATGGGCTTCGATCACTTCTACGTCGGGCCCGAGCTGGAGTACTTCTACTTCCGCGACAGCAAGTCCACCGAGGTGCTCGACGAGGGCGGCTACTTCGACCTGACCACCCTGGACGCGGGCTCGGACCTGCGGCGGGAGACGGTGCTCGCGCTCGAGCAGCTCGGCATCCACACCGAGTACACCCACCACGAGGTGGGGCCGAGTCAGCACGAGATCGACATGCGCTACGCGGACGCGATGAAGATGGCCGACGACTGCATGACCTACCGCATCACGGTCAAGGAATACGCGATGAAGTACGGCCTGCACGCGACCTTCATGCCCAAGCCCCTGTACGGCAAGAACGGCTCAGGCATGCACACCCACCAGTCGCTGTTCCGCGGTGAGCAGAACGCCTTCTTCGACGCCGACGACCCCTACTTCCTGTCCGACGTCGGCAAGGCGTTCATCGCCGGTCAGCTGCGCCACGCCCGGGAGATCTGCTCGATCTTTGCCCAGTGGGTCAACAGCTACAAGCGGCTGGTCCCCGGCTACGAGGCACCGGTGTACGTCGCCTGGTCACGGCGCAACCGCTCGGCGCTCGTGCGCGTCCCGCTGTATCACCCCGGCAAGGAGCGGGCGACGCGGATGGAGCTGCGCTGCCCGGACCCGGCCTGCAACCCGTACCTGACCTTCGCCATCCTGCTCCAGGCTGGGCTGGAGGGCATCGAGCACGGCTACGAACTGCCGGAGCCGATGGATCGCAACCTGTACCACCTCTCCCCGGACGAGCGGCGCCGGCTGGGCATCGACCAGCTGCCCGAGACACTGGGGGAGGCGATCGAGCTTACCGCGCAGTCAGAGCTCGTGCTGCGTACGCTCGGCGAGCACATGTTCAACCGCTACATCGAGATCAA
>DASSZP010000048.1:0-4624 GCA_035713465.1 Solirubrobacteraceae bacterium
GATCAGGGCTGCGATCACGACAGCGACGACCGTATAGACAACGTGCTCGCGCAAGGCCAGCAGTAGGCCGTCCGGGCCCCACCAGTGCGCGGCAGTGGTGAGCCAGCCCGGGACCAGCCCGATGCTCGGCAGGTTCGTGCCCTCGGCCAGCGCACTCATCGGATCGTTCGCCCGCCCCCTGGGCGGCCTCGCGACCCGAACGCGCCTTCCGGCGCGCCGATTTTTCTGCTCTTCGCGCGAGCGCTCATCGTCGGATCCCTCGCCCGCCCCCTGGGCGGCCTCTGGCTCCGAGCGCGCCTCCCGGCGCGCCGATTTTTCTGCTCTTCGCGCGAGCGCTCATCGTAACCGCCGCCAAGGGGTGGCCAGCCGCAACGCGACGAGGATCGCCCCGTCGAAGATCAGCGCCAGCAGCACGAACAAGATCAGCCCAAGGATGATCGGGGTGGCTGAGGTGTTGTTGTCGCCCGCCACGAACAGCTGGCCAAGCTGGCTCACGCCGATCGTCGAGGCCACCGAAACCAGGCTCACATTGGACACCGCCGCGACCCGGAGACCCGCTCCGATGATCGGTACCGCAATGGGGAACTGGACGGCGAGCAGCCGCTGCCGGTTCGTGTACCCCATCGCTGCCGCCGAGGAGAGCACGTCGGTGGACACCGAGGACAGGCCGTCGGCGACGACCCGCACCAGCAAGGCGACGGAGTAGATCGTCAAGGCGACCGCGACGTTGACCGGAGCCAGGATCTGGGTGTGCAGGATCCCGGGGAGCACCACGAACATCACGATCGAGGGGACCGTGTAGAGCACGCCGCCCAGGGTGACGATCGGGGGGTAGCTCCACCGGAATCGGCTGGCGGCCCAGCCCAGCGGCAGCGCGATCAGCAGCCCGAGCAGCAGCGGCAGCGCCGCGAGCCACACGGTCGTCCACAGCCAGCTCAAGATCTCGGCCTGGTTGTCCCGGAAGTATTGCCAGACCGCGCTCACGGGGCGCGCTCCACCGTCTCCCGACGGATGTCCGCGGCCCGGGCTTCGATACGCGCCAGCACCTCCGAGGCCGTGATGGTGCCGGCCAGGCTGCCGTCCTCGTGCACCACCACCCCGCGCCCGCTCGGCGCGGACAGCGCCGCGTCCAGCGCTTCGCGCAGCGTGCCCGACTCGGTGGCCAACGTCCCGCCCAGGTTGAGCAGCTCGGGCGTCACCTCACCAGCCGCGGCACGCACCCCGCCAACCGCCAGCCATCCCTGCGGATGATCGTTGGCGTCGACGACGAGCGCCCACCCGTCACGCGCCTTGTCCCGCGAACTCGCGGTCGGCTCGCCCAGCCGGACGGCCGGCTCACGATGCAGCGGCAGCGCGCCGGCGTCGGCGAATCCCAGCGCCCGGTACCCGCGGTCGCGCCCGACGAAGCCCGCGACGAACGCGTCGGCTGGCCGGGACAACAGCTCGGCCGGGGTGGCCAGCTGGGCCAGGGTGCCGCCGACGCGCAGTACCGCGACCTGGTCCCCGAGCTTGATCGCCTCGTCGATGTCGTGAGTGACGAAGACGATCGTCTTACCGAGCTCGCCCTGCAGCCGCAGAAACTCGTTCTGCAGCTGGTCGCGCACCACCGGGTCGACCGCGCTGAACGGCTCGTCCATGAGCATGAGCGGCGGGTCCGCGGCCAGTGCCCGCGCGACCCCCACGCGCTGCTGCTGGCCGCCGGAGAGTTGGGCCGGGTACCGCTCGGCCAGGTGCGCGGGCAAGCCGACGCGCTCGAGCAGCTCCCTGGCCCGGGCCCGGGCCGTGCGCCGGTCCTGACCGATGAGCAGCGGAACGGTCGCGACGTTGTCGAGCACCGTGCGGTGCGGGAACAGGCCGACCTGTTGGATGACGTAGCCGATGCCGCGGCGCAGCCGCGCCGGTGGCACCGTGGCGGTATCGCGGTCGTCGAGCCAGATCCGCCCGGAGGTGGGTTCCACCATCCGGTTGATCATCCGCAGCGAGGTCGTCTTGCCGCAGCCGGACGGCCCGACGAGAACGGTGATCTGCCCCGACGGCGCTTCCAGGTCGACCGAGTCGACGGCCACGGTGCCGTCGGGATAGGCCTTGGTCACCGCCTCGAACCGGATCACGGCGGGCCCCCCTGCGTGACGCGCACCGGGCTGACGCCGAAGCGCTCTGCGATCGCGGCCGCCTCGTGGGCCACGATCTCGCCGTAGCGACGCAGGGTCGACTCGTCGATGCGGTAGGTGGGGCCGAGCAGATTCAGCGCGCCGGCGACCCCGCCGGACCACCGAATTGGCGCCGCGATCGCGGTGATGTCGGGCTCGAGGCGGTCTCGTTGGGCCACGTAGCCGTCCGCGCCGACCTCGCCGGCCAAGGCGTGACCGACAGCGAGGTCGGCGAGGTCGATGGCCCGCCCCACCCAACTGGTGTGCCGGACCGGATGGCTGCCCTCCACCATCGCGAGGTAGACCGCGGTGTCGCGCGGCCCGCGGGCGACCAGATAGCTCGATTCCCCGGTCTGGTCGACGATCCGCGCCAGGCTGGGCTGCGCGAGTGTCACCAGCGACTGCCGGCTCAGGGCGAGCGCACCGAACTGGATGAGCCGCGATCCGGCCCGGAACGTGCCGTCCTCGGCCCGCGTGACGAAGCCGGTGGCCTCGAGCGTGCGCAGCAACCGCAGCGCCGTGCTCGCCGGCAGCTGGGCCCGCCGCGCGCAGTCGGTGAGACTGATCGATCCCTCGGCACAGACCTCGGCAAGCAGCCCCAGGGCGCGCTCCACCGTGCGGGTGGAGCCCGCGGTGACGAGCGCCGTCATGGCGAGTCCTCACGTCCTTTCACTGTTCAGCAGCGTGTTGCCACTCAGCGGTACCGTCGCACACCCCGGTGACAATGCCCAGGACGGCGGCGCGCTGAGGCCACCGACCGCGTGCGGCGTCCGGCCCGCAGCCCGATGCTGTGTTATACATGGGTCGATGTATAAGAGCCTATAAGGACGGGTTGGGTGATGCAGCCGAGTCCCTATACGCCGGGCGAGGTCGCTCGCGAGGTACCCGGCCGCGGAGAGCAGCTGGCGCAGGTCGACGAGCGCCTGGCGTACCTGGTCGACCTGCAGCGCCTGGTCGGGCGGATCCGGGTGGACCTGGGGTCCCGGGGACTGGGCAAGACGTCGCTGCTCCGGGAGGTGCAACGTCGGGCGCAAGCCCGCGGGGCGGTCACCGTCTGGGTGACGGCCGGCGAGCGACTGGGGTTGGTCGCCGCGATCGCCGAGGAGATCCACCGGACGACCCAGGACTGGCGCAGCGGGGCGCGCGGTCGGCTGCGGGAGCTGGTGGAGCACTTGAAGCTGACCGTCGGCGTGCCGGGTGTCGCGACGGTGCAAGCCTCGCTCGGCCACGAACAACAGCCCCAAGCCGCCCGCGGCGTTCGGGAATTCGAAGACGTTGTCCGCGAAACCGTCGCGGCCGCGCACCGTCAGGGGCACCGCGGGCTGGTGCTGTTCATCGACGAGATCCAGGCATCGGACCCGGACGGGCTGCGGACCCTGGCTTACGCGTGGCAGCACCTGCAGAGCGAAGGCGCTGATCTTCCGGCCGCGGTGTTCGCGGCCGGCTTGCCCGGCGCTCCCGAGGCGATCGCCGCGGTGGTGACCTTCAGCGAGCGCTTCGCCTACCGGCCGCTGGCCCCGTTGACCGACGCGGCCGCCGAACTGGCGCTCGTGACTCCGGCCCGGGTGGCCGGCGTGGAGTGGGAGCGCCCGGCCGTCGCGGCGGCGGTCCGGCTCGCCCAGGGCTATCCCTACTCGGTCCAACTGATCGGCGACGCGACCTGGTCCGCGGCTGGCTTTCCCGATGCCGGCGCACGGCTGACCCTCGCGCAGGTGCGGCAGGGCGAGCAGGCGATGCGCGCCGACCTCGAGGCGCTGTTTCGGGCACGCTGGGAGCGCAGCACGCCCCGCGAGCAGGACGTGATGCACGCCATGGCCGGGCTCGGCGACGGCCCCGTGCGTCGTGCCGAGGTCGCGCGGGTAATGGGACTGAGCACGAGCGAGTTGTCAGTGGCCCGGGCCCGGCTGATCGATAAGGGCCTGGTCGACGTCGCCGGGCACGGCCAGTTGGCCTTCACCATCCCTGGCTTTGCTGAGTATGTGCGCACCCGCACCGACCCCGCTCGGCCGCCAGCCTCGGGCTGACCCCGTCGGCGCGGAGGCCACCGGTGCTCCGGCGTGGCACGTCGGCGTCCACAGCAGCCCGGACGGGCGCACCCGCCCGGTTGGTTACCCGTCAGTAATACCAATAGGCTCAACGGTTGACCCCCTTGCCCGTGTGACGTTGAGGAGACGCCCGGTGGCGCTGCGCCTGACTCTCACCCTCCTGATGCTGGCCGTGACCGCGGCGCTGGCCGGCCGGCGCATCGTCTGGCTGATCCGGTTGATCCGCTCGGGGCAGCCGGTGACCGGCCGGGGCCGCGGACCCAAGCCGCGCGCCATCAACGAGGGCGGCGAGGTGCTCGCCCAGCGCAAGTTGCTGAAGTGGGCCGGGCCGGGGCTGGCCCACTTCTTCACCTTCTGGGGCTTCAACATCCTCGGGCTCACGATCATCGAGTGCCTGGGCGCGCTGCTGATCAGCAAGGACTTCGCCAT
>DASSZP010000049.1:0-48295 GCA_035713465.1 Solirubrobacteraceae bacterium
TGATCGAGTCTCCGCCGGCGGTCAGCGGCTGGGGCTGATCGAGTCTCCGCCGGCGGTCAGCGGCTGGGGCTGATCGAGTCTCCGCCGGCGGTCAGCGGCTGGGGCTGATCGCCGCGCTGATCGAGCCCGCGCACGATGCCCTGGATCTCCGCGTTGCGGACCATGTGGGCGTCGAGCAGCGGGTTGAGGATTCCCCGCAGGGCGCTGAACGCCGCCCACCGGCGCGGGGCGATGATCCGCGGAGCGCGGCGCTCGACCCCGCGGGCGACCGCCTCGCCGGCCTGGGCCGGGGTCAGACGCTTGCGCAGGAACGGCGGCAGGGCGTCCTTCATCTGCTCGGCGAGATCGTCGGCGTCGATGGCCTGGTGGACCATCGCGGTGTCGATGAAGCCGAAGTAGGCCACGCTGGCGCCGGCCCCATGGGGAGCCAGCTCGACCCGCAGCGTCCGCCCGAGCGCCTCGACACCGGCCTTGGCCATCGCGTAGGGCGCGGCCCCGAGCCCGTTGACGAACGCGTACACCGACGAGGTCACGACGACGTGTCCGGAGCGCTGGGCGATCTGCGGCAGCGCCGCGATCACCGTGTTGTAGACGCCGTTGAGATCCACCGAGAGCACCCGCTCGAAGGTCTCGCCGCTCATCGCGCGCACGGTGGCTGCGCGGGAGGCGACGCCCGCGTTGGCCACGACGAGATCAAGGCCGCCGCGCTCAGCGACGATCTCGGCCACGACCCGCTGCACCGCCGCCCGGTCGGTCACGTCGGCGGCCAGGCCGAGGGCCGCCCCCGGGAGCTGCTCGGCCGCGGCCCTCGCCGCAGCGGCGTCGAGGTCGACGACGACGACCACCGCGCCGCGGCGGGCCAGCGCCTGCGCGGTGCCGAAGCCGATCCCTCGGGCTGCGCCGGTGATCAGGGCAACCTTGCCCGCAAGCTCAAAGCCGCCCATCCGGTCATTGAACCAGAGGGGGCGCTCGCAGGAGCAGGGCCAGACAGGCGCTCAACGAGGGCCGCCGTTCCCGCGTCGGACCGCCGGACCGCTCTCAAGCGCCCCCGTAGCTGGGTGGGGCTGAGCTCGAGCCCTCCTCCGCGGCGATCTGGGCCAGCAGCGCGCCGGGACTGGTCCCGCGCAGCACGCGCAGGCGGGGCAGCCGGTAGGGATCACCGGACGGTGCCGCCCAGCCGGGGATGACCGTGGTGGAGCCGACGAAGCCGGCGGCGCGGACGGCCGCGATCACGGTGGCGTCGTAGTGGCCGGACGGGTAGCAGAACCAGTTGACCGGCACGTGGTAGCGACGGCGCAGCATCCGGCGTGCGGTGTCGACCTGGTAGTGCAGCTCGGAGGCATCGAGCGCGATCAGATCGGCGTGGCTGATCCCCTGGGTGTCGAGCTCCCAGCCGGCGTCGATCATCGCCCGGACCTGCGGCGGGGTCAGCCCGCCCTGGGAGGGGGGAAGGCCGGCCAGCTGGATGTTCTCCACCGCGACCCAATGCATCCGCCGCAGGATCGGCAGCGCCTGGCTGTACTGGGAGAAGTAGCCGTTGTCGAAGGTGATCACGATCGGCTTGCCGGGCAGCCGGGCTCCGTGCTGCCAGTAGAAGCGCAGCTGGTCCAGCGTCACCGGGTGCCATCCGGCTCGGTGCAGCGCCTGCATCTGGGCGGCGAACTCGGCCGGGGGGACATACAGGCCGGGGAAGGGCGCTCCGGCGGGCGGCGGCGCGATCACGTGGTACATGAGGATCGGGACGTGGGCGCGGCCGGGGTGGCCGGTGGCCGCCCCGAGCGCGGCCGGGGAGCCGTCGCGGGCCGGGTTGGCCGCGGACCGGCGCGACCGCCGGTTGCGGTGGCCCGAGCGGGCGGCGGCCCGGGCGCCGGAGCCCGCCCGATGACCGGGCTGACCGCTGGAGGAGGCCAGCGCGACGGCGACGAGCACGATCACGATCACCGCGGCCAGCGCCCCCAGGGCCGCCCCGCGCCGGCGGCGGGCCCGCCGGCGGCGCTCGGCGGCGCGCGCGGCGCGGCGTTGGTTGAGAGTCTCGTAGTCCATCGCGTACGCGGTGTATAGATTGCCAGCCCAGGTGGCCGCCAACCCGGACAGCCGAATCGTCGTCGCCCCGGACGGGGTGCGGCTGGCCGTCTTTCAGGCCGGTCCGCCCGCCGCGGCGCCCGTCGTGCTCGTGCACGGCTATCCCGACACGCACGCCGTCTGGGACCTGGTCGCCGCTCGTCTGGCCACGAGCTGGCGCGTGGTCAGCTACGACGTCCGCGGCGCCGGAGCCTCAGATCATCCGGACGGTCGCGCGGCCTATCGCCTCGACCGCCTGACCGACGATTTCGCCGCCGTCTGCGACGCCGTCTCGCCGCAGCGTCCCGTGCACCTCGTGGGCCACGACTGGGGCGGCATCCAGGGCTGGGCGTTCGCCACCAGCCCGCGCCTGGCCGGGCGCATCGCCAGCTTCACCACGATCGCGGGGCCGGCGCTGGAGCACGGGCTGCGGGCCAACCGAGAGCCGCTGCGGCGCGGGCACCTGGGGGAGTGGTGGTCACACGCGCGGCGCTCCTGGTACATCGCCGTGCTCTGCCTGCCGGGCGGGCCGTGGCTGACGTGGCGGGTGCTCATGGCCGGCGGGCGCTGGCGGTGGGCGCTGGAGAGGCTCGACCGGGTCCCGGTCGGCTCCGGCTATCCGGCGGCGACGGCACCGGATGACGGTCTGGCCGGCGCGAACCTGTACCGGGCCAACATCCCGCGGATGCTCATTCGGCCTGCGCCGCCGATCGCGCGAGCCCACGCGCCCGTGCAGGTGATCGTGCCCGAGCGCGATCGTTTCATCTCCCCCCGCTACTACGACGCCGCCGCCGCGGCCGCCCCGGAGCTGCGCCGCGAGACGGTCCCGGGATCGCACTGGGCGCCCCGGGAGCAGGCCGACGCGCTGGCCGCGCTGATCACCGGCTTCGCCGCTGAGCACGGCGGCTGACCGACCGGCCACGACCGGCGGACGCCCGGGCCGGCACCGGCCGGCCGCGTCGCGGGCGGAAGGAGTCCGGGCCCCACCGGCGAAACGCTGACCATGCTGCTGAGAAACCGCCCCCCGGGCATCCAGAACCGCGCCGAGCAACTGCGCGAGGGCTTGAACCATCTCGACCCGGCCGCGGTGGCCGTGCTGCGCTGGCTGAACGCCAACAAGGTCGACTACGTCGTGGTCGGGGCGGTCGCGCGGGCGATCCGCGGGGACCGGGAGAGCCACGGTCCGGTCGCGATCGTGCCAGCCCCCTACGGACGCAACTGGGAGCGGCTGTGCGCCGCGCTGGTCGCCGGGCACGCCGGCCTGCGCACCGAGGTGGGGGAGCCCGGCCAGACGCAGACCACCCAGGCGCCGGTCAAGCTGACGGCCGAGAAGCTGGCCCGCGGGCATCGCTGGCTGCTGCGCTGCGCCGGTCACGATCTGGACATCGAGGCCGCGGGATCGCACCGCGAGGACGCGCGCCGCGGCAGCGAGGACATCGGCCCCCGGTACCAGGAGCTGCTCTACGAGTCCGGACGCATCGAGCTCGCCGAGGGGCTCAGCGTCGAGGTCGCCTCACCGGAGGATCTCGAGCTGTTCTCGCACGTCCGCCGCACCGGCGCCGCACCGGAATTCCGCATCAGCCGCCGGAGCCCGGCCGAGCCGGTCGAGCCGGCCGAGCCGGCTGAGCACCCCGAGACGGCCTGAGGGGCGCGCAGGCGGGGCAGCGGTCGCGCGCAGCGCTGCCCGGCCCCGGCGCAGCAGCAGTCAAGGGCCGGGACCACTGCCCGGCCCGCAGTAGCCTGGAGGTGATGCGTGCGCGTGCCCTGATGGCGTTCCGCGCCGCCGGCGGCGGTGCGGTCGCCCTCGCCGTCCTCTGGTTTGCGACCTTCCATATCGGCGTCGTGCGTCACGTCGACCGGTCGATCCTGATCGGGTTCGCCGACCTGCACCGCCCACGCGTCGACACGGTGACCAACTTCGTGGCCGGCCTGTGCAACCCCCGGCCGTACCTCCTGCTCGTGGCCGTGCCGGTCATCGTCGCCGTGCTGCGCCGCCGCCCGCGTCACGCCGCGGGGATCCTGGCCATCGTGCTCGGGGCCAACCTGACCACGCAGATCCTCAAGCCGCTGCTCGCGGCCCCGCGCCCGCACCTGATCGTCGACGGCTTCCCGCTGACCATCAACGCGGCCTCCTGGCCCAGCGGCCACGCCACGGCAGCGATGGCCCTGTGCCTGAGCGCGGTCCTCGCTGCTCCGTCGCGCTGGCGGCCCCGCGTCGGCGCCCTGATGGCCGTCTTCGCGATCGCCGTCTGCTACTCGTTCCTGGAGCTCACCTGGCACTTCCCCAGCGACGTGCTCGGCGGCTTTATGGTCGCATCGATCTGGGGCCTGGCCGGGGCCGGCGTCCTGTTCTGGGCCGAGGAGCGCTGGCCGTCGGGCCACGGCGTCGGCGGGGAGGGGCGCGAGCCGGTCTCGATCGCCAGCGTGCTGCGGCCGGCCGGGGGCGTGGTCGCGGCCTGCGGCGCGGTGGTGGCCGGAGTCGCCCTCGCGCGACCCCACGCCGTGATCGGCTACGCCAGCGGTCACTCCGCGTTCGTGCTCGGGGCGCTGGCGATCGCCGTCAGCGGCCTGGCCATCGCCGGCGGGGCGAGCCTGGCGCTCACCCGCGGGGGCCCGGGCGGAGTCGGCGGTAGCGGCCCGGGGGGCGGTCAGCGGTAGCGGCCCGGGGGGCGGTCAGCGGTAGCGGCCCGGCTCCCAGAGCGGCTCGTCGTCCCCGTTGGCCGCGCGGCTGAGGATGAACAGCAGGTCCGAGAGCCGGTTGAGGTAGCGCACGACCTCGGGACTGACCGCCGGCCCGCAGGCCACGGTCAGGCGCTCGGCACGACGGCAGACCGTGCGGCAGACGTGCAGGTGGGCGGCAGCCGGCGTGCCCCCGGGCAGCACGAAGGACTTCAGCGGGGTCAGCGTCGCGTTGACCTCGTCGCAGCGCTCCTCCAGCCAGGCCGTCTGCTCCGGGATCACGCGCAGACGCTCCCGGGCGGCGGCCTTCTCATCGGCCGGCTCGGGTACCGAGATGTCGGCGCCGACGTCAAACAGGTCGTTCTGGATCCGCCGCAGCCACTCGGCATGGCTCGCGTCCAGACCGGCCACCGCGAGGGCGACGCCGAGCTGCGCGTTGAGCTCGTCGACCGTCCCGTAGGCTTCGATGCGAGGGTCGGTCTTGGGCACGCGGCTCATGTCCCCGAGATGGGTCTCGCCGCCGTCACCCAGGCGCGTGTAGATGCGGGTGAGGTTAACCGTCATGCTGGCCAGTCTACGGCCGGGCCGCATGCCGCTCGCTCGCCGCGGGGACCCGCTACGATCACCGCGTTCTAGGTCGATGGTGATGGGAAGCCGGTTCGAGTCCGGCGCGGACCCGCCACTGTGATCGGGGATGTCCGTCGCACGTAGGGCCACTGACCGGGTCGACCGGCCGGGAAGGCGCGAGGGATCAGGCCCGTAAGCCAGGAGACCAGCCTCCGACCTCAAGCCGCAAAGCCCTCGTGGAAAGGGGTGGCCCCTATGTCAGTACGCAGCACCTTTGCCCTCGCCGGTACGAGTCTCGCGCTCGTCGCCGCACCCGCCGCTGTCGCTCAGGCGTCGCCGGCGGTCCCGGCCTCAGCCGGCCCGGCCGTCACGGTCCGGGTGGAGGGCGTCAACCACGTCCTGCTCAAGCCGACGACGGTCCATGCGCCCACCAGCGGCTCGATCACCACCGGGGGGACCCCTGCCGGGGCCTGCCCCGCGGCCAGCGCCGCCGGTGCCCTCAACGTCGCCACCCACCACCGCTGGAAGGGGACCTATTCCTCCGGGCTGGGCATCGAGATCACCCAGATCCTGGGCGAGACCGACAAGTACACGCCCCACGGTCACTACTGGGGGATCTACGTCGACAACGCCTTCGCGAGCAAGGGGATCTGCGATCTCAAGCTCAAGCCCGGCGAGCAGCTCCTGTTCGCGGCCGTGCCGGCCACCGGGACGGTCACGCCGCTGGGCCTGACCGGGCCCAGCAAGGTGACCGCGGGCCGCATCTTCACGCTGAAGGTCGTCGCCTACAACGCCAAGGGCAAGGCCAAGCCGGTCGCCGGCGTCAAGGTGTCCGGCGCCGCGAAGCCGAGCAACGCCCACGGCCTGGTCACGGTGACCGAGGCGCGCCGCGGTACGGCGCACTTCACGGCCTTCGGGAAGGGCTTCGTCCGCTCGGCGCCGCTCGCCGTCAAGGTCGGTTAGCGCCCGCCGGCCCAGGGCTGATCGTGCCCGGACGGTTCCGTGCCCTCGTGGCCACCCTCGCCGCCGCCGCGGCGCTGGGTGGCTGCGGGCTCGGGCCCGGTCCCGGCACCCGTCAGGTGACGCTGACCGTCACCGAGGACTTCGGCGCGCACGCGATCGGCGCGGTCAGCGACCGCCGCGTCCCCGGTGCTGAGACGGTGATGCGGATGCTCGAGCGCTCGTTCACGGTGGGCACCCGCTACGGCGGCGGCTTCGTGCAGTCGATCGACGGGCACGCCGGCAGTTCGGATCAGCACGACTGGTTCTACTACGTCAACGGCGTCGAGGCCGCTCGCGGGGCGGCGGCGACCAACGTGCACCGCGGCGATCAGATCTGGTTCGACCTGCACGATTGGCACGCGACCGACTCGGTGCCCGCGGTCGTGGGCTCGTTTCCCGAGCCGTTCCGCCACGGGATCGGGGGCAAGCGCTACCCCGTGACCGTGCAGTGCGCCTCGGGCCTTGACCGGGCCTGCGCCAAGGTCTCGGCGGCTCTGACCGCCGCCGGGATCCCGAGCGCGAGCCAGGGTTTCGGCACCGGCTCCGGTGAGGACACGCTGGCGGTGGTCGTGGCCACCTGGCGCCAGGTGGCCGGCGCGGTCGGCGCCAACCTGATCGCCCACGGGCCGCAGGCCAGCGGCGTCTACGCCCGCTTCGCGCACGTCGGGCACGCCCTGCAGCTGCTCAACCCCGCCGGGTCGGTCGTCTCCACCCTCGGGGCGGGAGCGGGGCTGATCGCGGCCACCGCCGATCAGAACTCCGTCCCGACCTGGTTGGTCACCGGGACCGACGCCGCCGGCGTGACGGCGGCCGCGGCGGCGATGACCCCGAGCGCGCTGCACGACCATTTCGCGCTCGCCGTCACCACGACGCGCCGCATTCCCGTACCGGTGGCACCCGGCTCATGACCTTGCTCGAACTGGCCCCACCATCCCCGGAGCCGCGGCCGTGATGATCTTCCGCCCCCGCGCGAGCCCGCTGCACGCGGCGGGGGCCGCAGTGGCGTGTGCGTATTGCCTGGCCCTGGTCACCGCGGCGCTGGTGCTCTCCAACCCGGTGGCGCTGGCGGCGCTCGCCGTCGCGGTGCTCGGCGCCGGGGCCGGCTCGGGCACCGGGCGCAGCGTGCTGCGCTCGGCCCGCTACGGCGTGCCCTTCGCGCTCATCATCGTGCTCGTCAACGCGCTGGTCACGCGCGACGGGCTGACCGTGATCATGCGCCTGGGCGACCTGCCCGTGCTCGGCCAGACCGACGTCACGCTGGAGGCGACCGTGGCCGGCGCGGTGCTCGGCCTGCGCGCCGTCGTGCTGATCATGTGCGCGGCGCTCTACAGCGCCGCCGTCGACCCCGACCAGGTGCTGCGCGCCTTCCGGCGGCTGTCCTTTCGCTCGGCGCTGAGCGCCAGCCTGGCCACGCGGATGGTGCCCGTTCTGGTCCGCGACGCGCAGCGGCTGTCCGACGCGCAGCGTTGCCGGCCCGGCGGCGCCCCCTCGCGGGTGGCGATCATGCGGGCGACGACGAGCAACGTGCTCGACCGCGCGCTCGACGTGGCCGCGGCCCTGGAGGTCAGGGGCTATGGAGCCGCGCGGCGACCACCCCATGTGCGCCGGCCGGTCAGCCGCCACGACCTCGCCTTCGCCGCCGCCGCGGCGGCGATCGCCGCGACGGCGGTGGTGGCCCGGATCGGCGGGCTTGAGCCGTTCGCCGCCTACCCCGCGCTGTCGGTGCCGGCCGGACCGGTTCAGCTCGCGGTGGCCGCGGGCCTGATCGTGCTGGCCCTGCTGCCGTTCGCCGATCGCCGGGGGGTGGCGCGATGAGCGTGCTGGCCTTCGACGGCGTGACCTACACGTACCCGGGAGCGGCCGAGCCGGCCCTGCGCGAGGTCACCCTGCGGGTCGCGCCCGGCGAGCTGGTCGTCGTCGCCGGCGCTTCGGGATCGGGCAAGTCGACGCTGCTGCGCGCGGCCGGCGGCCTGGTCCCGCACTTCTACGGCGGGACCTTCGCCGGGCGGGTCCGCACCGGCGGCCTGGATACGCGCGAGCACGGCCCGGGCGAGCTCTCGGCCGTCGCCGGCAGCCTGTTCCAGGATCCCGAGACCCAGATCGTGATGGGCACGGTGCGGGCCGAGCTCGCCTTCCCGCTCGAGAACCGGGGCGAGTCGGCGGCCGCGATCGCCCGGGCCGTGGAGGAGGTCGCGCTCGCGCTGCGCATCGCCCACCTGCTCGATCGCTCGACGGCCGAGCTGTCCGGTGGAGAGCTGCAGCGGGTCGCGCTCGGCGCCGCGCTGGCCGGCCGCCCGCGCCTGGTCATCCTCGACGAGCCCACCTCGCAGCTGGATCCGGTGGCCGGCGATGAGCTCATCGGCCTGCTGCGCCGGATCAACGAGGACCACGACACCGCGGTCCTGCTCTGCGAGCACCGCCTCGAGCGCTGCCTGCCCGCCGCCGACCGGGTGATCGCCGTCGACGGGGGCGAGATCGTCTGTGACGCCGAGCCGGGCGCCTTCCTGGCCTGGGCCGCGCGGGCCGCGCCGGCGCTGCAGACGCCCGGGGCCGCGCTGCTGCACGCCGTCGGGCGGGCCCCGGTGGCCGGGGTCAAGCGAGCGCGAGCGAGCCTCCGCGAGGCCGGCCGCCTGCCCGAGCCGGAGTCCGGCCGCCGGCCCGAGCCGGCGTCCGGCGCGCTCCCCCCGGTCCCGGTGACCCCGGCTGCCCCCGGGGGCCGGCACCGGTGGCCGCGACGCGCGGCCGGCCCGGCCGCGGCGCTGGATCTGCGCCACGTCTGGCATGAGATCCGCTCGGGCCCGTCGATCCTGCGCGATGTGACGCTGACCGTCGCGGCGGGTGAGCGCGTCGCATTGATGGGACGCAACGGGGCCGGCAAGTCGACCCTCCTGCGGCACGCCGCCGGTCTCGCGCAGCCGACCCGGGGCAGCGTGCGGTCCTCGGGCCGGGTCGCGCTGTTGCTGCAGAACCCCGGCGACTACCTCGTGGCCGAGCGGGTGGCCGACGAGGCGCCGGCCGCCGCCCTGCGGCGCGCTGGCCTGGACCCCGAGCGCTTCGGCGCGCGCCATCCGCGCGAGCTGTCGGGGGGCGAGCGCCAGCGGCTGGCGCTGGCCATCGTGCTCGGCGAGCGCTCCGACGCCACCGTCGTGGCGCTGGACGAGCCCACGCGGGGGATGGACAGGGGTCGCAAGGACGCGCTGGCCGCCCTGCTCGCCGGTCTCGACGCGGCCGTGATCGTGGCCACCCACGACCCCGAGTTCGTGGCCAGCTGGGCCGACCGGGTCGTCCTGCTCGCCGACGGGGCGGCGATCGCCGACGGCACGACGGCCGAGATCCTCTGCGGGGGCAGCTACTTCGCCACCGAGACGGCGCGCATCCTCGGCGGGGCGGGCGGCGCGCTCACCCCCGCGCAGGGCGCGCGGCTGCTGCGCGACGATGAGCCGGCCGCCCCGGGCGGACGCGATCCGGTGCTCGCGCGATGACCTGGCAGCTGGGCGCCGCGGCCGTGCTGATCCTCGCCGTCGCCGCCGGCCTGCACTGGTATGAGCGGACCCGGCCCGACGCCCGGATCATCGCCCTGGTCGGGACGCTGGCCGGCTTCGGCGCGCTGGGCCGGATCGCCTTCGCCGCGGTGCCCAACGTCAAGCCGACGACCGACATCGTGCTCGTGGCCGGGTACGCCCTGGGCGGAGGGCCCGGCTTCGCGGTCGGAGCGCTGGCCGCCCTGACCTCGAACTTCTTCTTCGGCCAGGGCCCGTGGACCCCGTGGCAGATGGCCGCGTGGGGGGCGACGGGCGTCCTCGGGGCCGGGCTGGCCGTGCTCAGCCGCCGGCGGATCGGCCGCCTCGGCCTGGCCATCGTCTGTGGTGTCTGCGGTTTTGCCTTCACCGTCGTCCAGGACGTCGGCGACTGGGTGACCTACAGCGACCACAGCCTCACCCAGCTCGGGCTCTACGTCGGCCGCGGACTGGGCTTCGACGCCGTGCACGCGATCGGCTGCGTGGGCTTCGCCCTCGCCTTCGGCCCGGCCCTGATCCGCTCACTGCAGCGCTTCGCCCGCCGGCTGAGCGTGACCTGGATCCCCCTCGAGGCGCCCGGTGCGGGGGCGGGGGTGCCACTGGCGGCCATCCTGGTCGTCGTCGCGGCCGGGTCGCTCGTCCCCTCGGCCGGCGTGGCCCACGCCGCGACGGTGGCGCCCCAGACGCGTGCGATCAGCTATCTGCGCGGCGCGCAGAACACCGACGGCGGCTTCGGCGCCGACCGGGGCCAGACCTCGGCCTCGCTGTTCACCGGGTGGGCCGCGCTGGGCCTGGCCGCCACCGGCCGCTCGCCGCTCGCCCCCGGACCCGGGGGCGTGAGCGCGATCGCCTACGTGCGCAGCCACCCGCCGGGAGGAGATGTGGGCGGGCTGGAACGGACGATCCTCGTCCTCGGCGCCGCCGGGCTGTCTCCGCGCGACTTCGGGGGCCGGGATCTCGTCGCCGCGCTGCTGGCCCGGCGCCGGCCTGACGGCTCGACGGCGGGTCAGGTGAACCTCACCGCGTTCGCGGTGCTCGCCCTGCGCAGCGCCCGGATGGCGCCGTCGGCCCGCACCGCCGGCTGGCTGGGCCACGCGCAGAATCGCGACGGCGGATTCGGGTTCGCCCCCGGTGCCTCCAGCGACCCCGACGACACCGGGGCCGTGCTCGAGGCGCTGGCCGGCGTTCCCGGTGCGGCCGCGTGGCGGGCGCGCGCGGTGGCCTACCTGCGCCGCGCCCAGGACCCAGACGGCGGCTTTGCCGCCTCGCCCGGGGCCGGCTCCAACGCCCAGTCGACGGCGTGGGCGATCCAGGGGCTGCTCGGGGCCGGGGTGAGCCCGTCGTCCCTGCATCACGGCGGCCCGTCGGCTCTGGCCTACCTGCAGTCCCTGGTCAGCGCGAGCGGGGCCGTGCGCTACGCGCGCGGTCAGTCCCAGACGCCGGTGTGGGTGACCGGGGAGGCCCTGATGGCTCTGGCCGGCCGGCCGCTGCCGATCCCCGCGGTCCCCGCGCCGGCGCCTGCGGCCGCTCCCGCCTCCGCGCCGGCTCAGGCCGCGAGCGGCCGGGCTACGGCCCGGCGCGCGCATCGCGCCGCGGCCCGTCGTCGCAGCCTCCCGCCCCGCCGCCGAGGGCGGGCCGGGCATCGGGCGGCGCGCGCCGGGCGCGCGCGCCTGCGTCCCGGCGTGGTTTCCGGCCGGGCCGCGGCCGCGGCCGTCACCGCGGTCGCCGACGGCTCGGCGACCGGCCTGCTGGCGGCCCTGCACTGGACCTGACCAGCGCGGAGCAACGGTGAAAGCCCTGCACACGGCGGTATTACCCGCCGGTACACCGATGTTCCCGTCGTTTTTGCGCCGCAGCCGGTAGCCTGCCACGCCCATGAGAATCGGGGTCCCCTCAGAGACGGCCGCCGGCGAGCGCCGCGTCGCCCTCGTACCCGACGTGGTGGCCAAGCTCGCCGCCGGCGACGGCATCGACGTCGTGGTCCAGCGCGGAGCGGGCGCCGGAGCGCTCATCCCCGACAGCGCCTACGAGGCGGCTGGGGCGACGATGACCGACGACGCGGCCGAGACGCTCGGCGCCGACGTGGTGGTCAAGGTGGCGGCGCCCAACGCCGAGGAGACCGTCCGGCTGGGCTCGGGCAGCACGCTGATCGGCTTCCTGGGCCCGCTCACCAACGGTGACGGGGTGCGGGCGATCGCCGCCACCGGCGCGACCAGCTTCGCGATGGAGGCGATTCCGCGCATCAGCCGCGCGCAGTCGATGGACGCGCTGTCCTCCCAGGCCAACATCGCCGGCTACCGCAGCGCCCTGATCGGCGCGCAGGAGCTCGGCCGCTACTTCCCGATGCTGATGACCGCCGCGGGCACGATCCGCCCGGCGACCGTGCTCGTGCTCGGCGCCGGCGTGGCCGGCCTGCAGGCGATCGCCACCGCACGCCGGCTCGGCGCCGTCGTGCAGGGCTTCGACGTCCGGGCTGCGGTCAAGGAGCAGGTCGAGTCGCTCGGGGCCAAGTTCCTGGAGTTCGACCTGGGCGGCGATCTGGAGGGCACCGGCGGCTACGCCAAGGAGCTGACCCCCGAACAGCAGGCCCGCCAACAGGAGCTGATGGCCGAGGCGATCGGCAAGGTCGACGTGGTCATCACCACCGCCGCCGTCCCGGGCCGGCGCGCGCCGATCCTGGTCACCGAGAAGGCCGTCGAGCTGATGAAGCCGGGCTCGGTGATCGTCGATCTCGCCGCCGAGTCGGGCGGCAACTGCGAGCTGTCGGAGCCGGGGGAGACCGTGCTGCGCCACGACGTCAAGATCGTGGCCCCGCTCAACGTGCCCTCGACGATGGCCGAGCACGCCTCACAGCTCTACGCGCGCAACATCCAATCGCTGCTCGGACTGATGATCGGCGAGGACGGCACGCTGTCTCTGGACTTCGAGGACGAGGTCATCGCGGGGGCCTGCATCACCCGCGATGGCGAGATCGTCCACGAGGGTGCCAAGGCCGCCGCCTCGGCCGCCACCGCCTAGGAGGACTGGACCTATGGACAGACTCGTCGTCGACATCGCGATCCTCGTCCTGGCCGGCTTCGTCGGCTACGCCGTGATCTCCAAGGTGCCCAACACCCTGCACACCCCGCTGATGTCCGGAACCAACGCGATCCACGGGATCGTCGTGCTCGGCGGCCTGCTGCTGATGGCCGAGTCCAGCGGCGTGCTGGAGAAGATCCTGCTCGTCGTGGCCGTCGCCTTCGGGACGATCAACGTGATCGGCGGCTTTCTGGTCACCGACCGGATGCTCGGCATGTTCAAGGCCAAGGATCCACCCAAGGCGGACGAGACCCAGGCGGAGGACGCCTCGTGAGCGCGCTGGGCACCGTCTTTTTGCAGGACGTCAACTTCATCGACGCCTGCTACATCGTCGCCTTCGGCCTGATGATCTACGGCATGAGCGGGCTGACCGGTCCCCGCACCGCGGTCCGCGGCAACCAGATCGCCGCCGTCGGCATGGCCGTCGCGGTGATCGCCACGCTGCTGCGCAAGGGCGAGTTTGACGGTTCCGGCACGGTCATCCTGATCATCGTCGGGGTGGCCATCGGCCTGGCCGTCGGCATCCCCGCGGCCCGCAACGTGAAGATGACCCAGATGCCGCAGATGGTCGCGCTGTTCAACGGCGTCGGCGGCGGCGCGGTCGCCCTGATCGCCTGGGTCGAGTACCGCCACCACTTTGGCGGAGGCTGGCCGCTGCGCTCCGAGGGCTTTGAGCTGTTCGGGGCGATCGTCGGCTCGATCTCCTTCTGGGGCTCGAACATCGCCTTCGGAAAGCTGCAGGAGATCCTGCCCGGCCGGCCGATCAAGCTGCCCGGACAGTCTTTGATCAACGCCGTCCTGCTGATCGTCGCCGTCGTCTCGGCGGTCGTGCTGGCCGCCGGCACGCACTCGCAGGCCCTGTTCATCGTCGGCATCCTGGTCGTCTCGGCGATCCTCGGCAACCTGCTCGTGCTGCCGATCGGCGGCGCCGACATGCCGGTCGTCATCTCGCTGCTCAACGCCTTCACCGGCCTGTCAGCCGCGGCCACGGGCCTGGCGCTGTCCAACCCGGTGATGATCGTCGCCGGGATGATCGTCGGCGCCTCGGGCACGATCCTCACCGATCAGATGGCCAAGGCGATGAACCGCTCGGTCCCCGCGATCATCGCCGGCGGCTTCGGCGGCGCGGTCGCCGCCCCGGTCGGCGGGGCGGGGGACACAGGGGGGACGGTGCGCTCGACCACCGCCTCCGACGTGGCCATCCAGCTCTCCTACGCCCGGCAGGTCGTGATCGCGCCCGGCTACGGCCTGGCCGTCGCGCAGGCCCAGCACGCGGTACGCGAGCTCGAGCGCGCGCTGGAGGCCAAGGGCGTCACCGTCAAGTACGCCATCCATCCGGTGGCGGGACGCATGCCGGGGCACATGAACGTGCTGCTGGCCGAGGCCGACGTCCCCTACGACCTGCTGCGCGAGATGGACGACATCAACCCCGAGTTCAGCCGCACCGACGTGACGCTGGTGATTGGGGCCAACGACGTGACCAACCCGGCGGCCAAGAACGAGCCCGGCAGCCCGATCTACGGGATGCCGATTCTCGAGGTCGACCGCTCGAGCTCGGTGATCGTGCTCAAGCGATCGATGGCCTCGGGCTTCGCCGGCATCGACAACCCCCTGTTCTACGACCCCAAGACCTCAATGCTGTTCGGGGACGCCAAGGCTTCCGTGAGCGAGGTCACCTCCGAGGTGCAGGCGCTCTAGGACACTGGTTTCAGGCGCGGCTCCCGGTTAGAGTCGCCCCAGCCTGCCCCTGAACCCGAGCGAGGATCATCCCTTGGACGCCAACCGCCTCACCGCGATACCGATCTTCTCCCAGCTGTCCGACGCCGAGGCCAAGCGTCTGGCCACGTTCGCCACCGAGACGAGCGCCGCCGAGGGCCAGATCCTGATGAAGGAGGGCGACTACTCGGTCGAGCTGATCGCCATCGAGGAGGGGACGGCCGACGTCATCCAGAACGGGGAGAAGATCGCCTCGCTGAAGACCGGTGACCTGATCGGGGAGATGGGCTTGCTCGAGCACCGTCCGCGCAACGCCGACGTGATCGCCACCTCCCCGATGCGCCTGATCAAGCTCACCCACTGGGAGATCCGGCGGATGTCCGACGAGACCGTCGAGCGGATCAAGGCGACGATCGACGAGCGCCGCCAGGCCGGGGTCGCCGACCCCGCCCACCAGGACGGCTGAGCACCCGGCTCCGGCGCCCTCGGAGCCGGCGATGTCCGCACGAGGACATCGTCGCCGGATTCTGATAGCTTGCCGCTCGCCGAGTCCCCGGTCTGCCGCCCCGGGGAGCGGGGAACCCAATCTGTTGGGGCGAGTCCTGAGGTGGTCCTCAGGAAGCGCTCGTTTCGAGCGCGAGCCCGTCAGCTAACCCCGTAGGCCGGACAGGCGCCGACTGCAAGGCCGCATTCAGCGGCCCCTGCCTACGTGTTCGCTTCCCGCAGCCTCCAACCCGCAAACCTCTGCAAGCCGGCCTCGGGCCGGGGAGCCATGCCGACCCGGGTCGAACGCTCTCGGGACATGGTTCTCCTGCGCCGCCTCGTGCTGCTGACCGCGCTGTTCGCGCTGGCCCCGGTCTCGGGTGCGCTGGCCGCCACCGGCGGTGCCGGGCTGGTCGCCCCGAAGGCGCCGCACGGGATCGTCCGTGCCTCGGGCCGCGCCATGACGATCTTCACCCGCGTGCTGCGGGCCGGGTCCCGCGGTAACGACGTGACCACGCTGCAGTCGTGGCTGAGCGACGTCGGCTACACGGTGCCCGCCACCGGCTACTTCGGCGCGATGACCAAAGCGGCGGTGACGCGCTTTCAGCGTGCGTACCGGCTCTCCCCGGCCAGCGGCACGGTCGGACGGGTGACGGCGACGACGCTGCAGACCGCCGTCCAGCGCACCGCGCGGGCGGGCCTGACCGCCGGCACCGCCGGCACCAGCGGCCTGACCGCGGGCAGCACCGGGATCTCCAGTTCGGCGGGGCTCGTGTTCCCGCTCAAGCCGCTCTCCAAGGTGCTCAAGCCCAGCACCTGGTCGCTTGATCAGGGCATCGACATCAGCACCGTGGGCAGCGCCTGCGGCAGTCAGGTCATCGAGGTGGCGATGGCCGCGGGCACGATCGTGCAGGAGGGCATCAGCGGCTTCGGACCCGATGCGCCCGTGCTCAAGGTCTCCGGCGGGCCCTACGACGGCCGCTACATCTACTACGGCCACGCCGCGCCGGCGCTCGTTCCGGTCGGCACCACCGTCACCGCCGGTGAGCCGATCGCCGAGCTCGGCTGCGGGGACGTGGGCATCTCTTCTGGGCCGCACATCGAGATCGGCATCAACGCCCCCGGTGGCCCCGTCTGCTGCCCGGGTTACCAGGAGACCTCGCCGGCCTTCTACGAGGTCGTGCTCGGCCTCTACAAGCAGGCCGGCGGCAGCTAGCCCGAGTACCGCCGGCGGCAGCTGACGCGCCACCGGCGGCGACGCTCGCACGACCCGGATCCGGTGCGACGCGGACGGACCCCGGTATCGTCGACCGCCATGGCCGTGACGTCGTCCAGCCCGCCGCGGTCCGGCGGTGATGATCTCGCGGCGGCGCTGCACGCGCAGCGCGAGGAGGTCGTGGCCCTGTGGGAGCGGCTCGGCGAGGCCGGGCCGACCTTCGGCCAGGAGATCGACGTCGATCAGGCGGCCGTGCGCCGCGGCTACCTGTATCCCCTCAGCCGCATGCTCGAGTGCGCCCTGGGCGGCTCCGACGTGCATCGCGCGTCCTATCGCGAAGCGCGTCTGGCCTATCTGCCCAAGGCGCTTCCGGGGCCCGAGCGGGCCGAGCTGTTCGCCGCGCGGCTCGCCGATGAAGCGCGTGAGCTGGCCGGCCGACTGGCCGACGGGGTCGATCCGGCGGTCACGCTGGCCGCGCTGCAGACCCTGCACGCCCCGCTGACGCGTCCACCGGCACCGGGCGACCCGAGGGTCCTGTTCGTCGGCGACTGCCTGTTCAGCGAGCTGCGCTGCTTCTTGTCCGGCCGCTTCGCCGACCGGCACGGCCGGATGCTCGACTCCGACCACGTCTACTTCTCCGCGGGGATCGAGCCGCTCGATCCGGCGGTGCTGATGCGCTCGATCGCCGCCGCGCCGCCGGCGCTCGTCGGCCTGTCCATGTTCAGCTTCAGCGGGCTGCCCGCCTACGCGGCGCTGGTCGGCGCCGCGCGTGGTCTGCGCGGGCCCGACCTGGCGGCCGTCGATGCCCTGATCGGGATGCTGGCCAGCAGCATCGAGGCGATCCGCGCGGTGACCGACACGACGATCCTCGTCCATGGCTCCTGCGGCCTGCCGATCGGACCGCGCGTGCTGCGTCATCGCTGGATCCCGGCGCAGCGCCCCGGCCGGGCGAAGCTCGTCGCGGCGATCAACGATCGCGTGGCCGAGCTCGTGGCCGCGACCGAGAACACGCTGTTCGTCGACGAGGACGCGATCGTCAGGCGCAACGGAGGGCTGCGCCGGGTCGGCGCTCCGGTCCTCGGGGAGGGCTTTGACGGCGCGTACGCGCACCACTCGCGCTTCGGCGACGTGCTCGCGCGCGACTACCAGCAGGTCCTGGACGCCCACGCCGTGCTGGGACGGGCGAAGGCGTTGCTGGTCGACCTCGACAACACGCTCTGGGATGGGGTCATGGCCGAGGGTCCGGTGCGCCATCACGTCTCGCGCCAGCGGGAGCTCAAGCGTCTGCGCGAGGCCGGCGTCCTGCTCGTCGCACTGAGCAAGAACGATCCGAGCGCCATTCGCTGGGCGGAGATGGAGCTCGGCCCTGACGATTTCGTGCTGCAGCAGATCAACTGGCGTCCCAAGCCCGACAACGTCAGTGAGGCGGTCGGCATGCTCGACCTGGCCCCCGAGGCGTTCGTGCTGCTCGACGACAACCCCGTCGAGCGGGCGCTGGTCAGCGAGAACGTGCCCGGCGTGCGCGCGCTGGATCCCGCCGATCCGGCCACCGACCGCGCCCTGGCCCAGTGGCTCGAATTCCCCTCGACCCGCCGCACCGACGAGGCCCGCCGGCGTACCGAGATGTACCGGCAGGCGGCGGAACGGCGCCGGGCCCTGGGCGGCCGCGAGCACGACTACGAGAGGATGATGCGCAGCCTGAACCTCGTCGCCGAGGTCCGGCCGGCCGCGCCCGCCGATCGCGAGCGCCTGCTCGAGCTGATCCAGCGCACCAACCAGTTCAACACCACCACTCGCCGCCGCTCGGCCGCCGAGGTCGACCAGTTGCTCGCGGATCCCTCGATCAGCGTCCACGTGGCGTCGCTCAAGGATCGGTTCGGAGATCTGGGGGTCGTCGCCGTGGTCGTTCTGCGTCGCCTCGCCGCGGAGATCGAGATCGACAGCGTGATCATGAGCTGCCGGGCGATGGGCTTCGGCCTGGACCAGTTCCTGCTCGCCGAGGTGCTGGCCGGCAGCGAGGGATCGCTGATCACGGCTCCCTTCATCCCCACCGACCGCAACGGGCCCGCCGCGTCCCTGTATCCGAGCTGCGGCTTTGCCGAGCTGAGTCCCGGCGTCTGGACCCTGGGCCCTGACGACCCTCGGCCGCAGGCTCCGGGCTGGCTGGCGGCGGGCGGCCCGCACGCCGAGGCCGGCCGCCCGGGGTGACCCGCCCGGCTGGAGCCGGGCGCCCGCGCAGGGTGACCCGCCCGGTTGCGGCCGGCCGCCCGCGGAACCCGCCCGGTGCAGTTCCCAGCCGCGGCCGGGACTATCGTGGGGGCATGATCAGCCGCGACCGCGCCGTCGAGACGCTGGCCCGGGAGACGTTCGACGTCGTCGTGATCGGCGGCGGGATCACCGGCGCCGGGGTGGCTCTGGACGCGGCCTCGCGCGGGTACAGCGTGGCCTTGGTCGAGCGCGCCGATTATGCGTCGGGAACGAGCAGCCGCTCGTCCAAGCTCGTGCACGGCGGCCTGCGCTACCTGCAGAACTTCGACCTCGGCCTCGTCCGCGAGGCGTTGCTCGAGCGCCAGCTCATGGTGCGCCTGGCCCCGCATCTCGTGCGGCCGCTGCCGCTCGTCGTGCCGGCCTTCGACGGCGCGCGCCCGGACCGCCTGACCGGGATCGGCCTGAACATGTACGACGTGATGGCGGCGCCGTCGCTGCGCGGGCGCCGCAACGCCCGCCGTGACGCCGCCGAGGGGCTGGAGGCCGACTGGAGCCCCGCACGGCATCGGGTGATCTCCGGTGAGGAGGTCTGCGAGCTGCTGCCGGCCCTCGCCGGTCGTGCGCCGAGCAGCGGCTACCTGTTCTACGACTGCCAGACCGACGACGTGCGGCTCGTGCTCACCGTGCTCGGGGAGGCCGAGCGCTTCGGCGCGATCTGCGCCAACCGCCTGGAGGTCACCGATCTGGTCTCCGGGCCCGAGGGCGGTGTGACCGTGCGTGACGGGGAGAGCGGCGAGAGCTTTGCCATCCGCGCGGCCAGCGTGATCAACGCGACCGGGGTGTGGGCCGACCAGATCCGTCCCGAGGAGCTGTACTCCGAGGCCGAGGTCCCGCGGATCGCCCCCAGCCGCGGCACGCACATCACCCTGCGCCAGGAGGATCTGCCCCTGGTCGCGGGCGCGATCGTCCCCGCCGGCGGCGGGCGCTCGATCTTCGCTCTGCCCTGGCTGGGCCGCAGCCTGATCGGCACCACCGACAACAACTACGACGGCGACCTCGGCCATGTCCGTCCCTCGGCCGAAGACGTCGACTACCTGCTGGAGGCGACCAATCGCTTCTTCGGCGCCTCGCTGACCACCGCCGAGCTCACCGGGGCCTACGCCGGGGTGCGGCCCCTGATCTCGACCGGTGACAACCGCAAGTCGGTCGACATCTCCCGCAAGGCCGAGCTGTACGAAACCTCCAGCGGGCTGATCACGATCACCGGCGGCAAGCTCACGACGTGGCGGCGGATGGCCAAGATGGCCGTCGACCGGCTCGTCGAGCGCGAGGGCCGTCAGGCGCCCTGCCGCACGCACGAGATCCCGCTTGGGGCCCCGGTCGCCACCGCCGACCTGCCGCGCGTGGAGGGCGTCTCGGACTCCGCCTACGCGCAGCTGGCCGGCCGCTACGGCCACGCCGCGCACCACGTGCTGGCCACGGCCGAGGGGCGCGGGGAGCTGGCCCAGCCGATCGTGCCCGGCCGGCCGGACCTGCTGGCCGAAGCGCCGTTCTCCGTGCGCCACGAACAGGCCCGGACGGTGGGTGACGTCCTGCTGCGCCGCACCCGTCTCGGGCTGCTGGCCGGTCGCGAGCTGTGCGGCGCCGACAGCGAGATCGCCCTGCGCGTCGCGCAGGCGATGGCGCCGGAGATGGGCTGGGACGCCGCGCAGGTGACGCGCGCGGCCCGGGCCTTCGCCGCCGAGGCGGCGGCCGAGGGGCTGGTCGGCGCAGCGGACCCCGAGCCAGTGGCGTCCGCGCCGGTCGGCGCCGACGCATAGGATCGGGCGATGGACGAGGTGACCGCGGTGTGCCGCCGGCTGCTGGGCGATGGGGAGGCGGCGGCTCGCTGCGCGGGCGCGGGCGATCCCGACGCGGGGCGCGAGCAACGGCTGGCCGCCGCCCTGGCCTGCTGTCGCTCCGCGACCGCCGGGGCTGACCATGTGGACTCGGTCCAGGGGGACGGCCTGCGCTCCGCGGTCGCCGGCGAGCTACGGGCGGCGATCGCCGAGGTGCCCGAGCGCCAGCGCGAGGCGATGGCCCTGCGCGACGTGGCCGGGCTGTCGCACGCCGAGCTGGCCGCGGTGCTCGGCCTCGAGCCGGCCGCGGCGCTCGCCCTGCTCATCCGCGCCCGCCTCAGCCTGCGGGGCGCGCTGCGCGGGGAGGCGCTTGGCTCCGACAGCTGCCCCGAGCACGAGCGGGCGCTGCGGACGATCACGCTGCGCATCGACCACGAACCGGTGCCGGAGGCCGACGACGACTGGCTCGTCGAGCACGTCGGGCACTGCGACGGCTGCCGCCAGGCGCACGCCACGCTGCTCGAGGCCGCCGCCTGCTACCGCGGCTGGCCGTCGTGAGCACCCCGGTGACGCGGCTGCGGGCCGGGGACCGAACGATCAGCTTCACCGAGCCGTGGCTGATGGGCATCGTCAACGCGACGCCCGACTCGTTCTCCGACGCGGGCCTGGAGCAGAGCCTTGACGCCCGCGCGCGGCGGGCCGGGGAACTCGTCGCGGCCGGGGCGCGCTTCATCGACATCGGCGGCGAGTCGGGGGTGACCAACCGGCCCGCGGTCGCGGTCGCGGAGGAGATCGCTCGCGTCGTCCCGGTGATCGAACGGGTGCACGCCGAGCTCGACGTGGCCATCTCCGTGGACACCTACAAGCCCGAGGTGGCGCGCGCGGCGATCGCCGCCGGCGCCTGCCTGGTCAACGACGTCAGCGGCCTGCGCGATCCCGAGCTGGCCGACGTGTGCGCGCAGACCGGCGCGGGCCTGGTGCTGATGCACACCCGGGTCCAGCCCAAGCGCAAGCTCCTGGATCCGTCCTTCGACGGGCGGATCCGCGCCGACGTGATGACGTTCCTGGACGAGCGGATCGAGCTGGCCGTCAATCGCGGCGTGAGCCTTCAGCAGATCGTGCTCGATCCCGGTCCCGACTTCGCCAAGACGCCGGCCCAGACGATCGATGTGCTCGCCTCCCTGGATGACCTGCGCCGCTTCGCGCGACCGGTTCTGCTTGCCGTCTCGCGCAAGGACTTCGTCGGTGCCCTGACCGGGCGGGCGCCGCGGGACCGGGCGGCCGGGACCCTGGCCGCGCTCGGGCACGGCGTGCAGCACGGCGCGCACCTGCTGCGTGTCCACGACGTGGCCGCGGCGCGCGACTTCCTGCTCGTGCAGGCGGCCCTGAACCGCGAGCTGGCCGTGCCCGCGGAGCTGCGCCTGGACGACGCGGTGCGCTGGCAGCAGGAGGACGCACGGTCCCCCCGGGCCGAAAGCCGCTAGATTGACCCGTGCGGAGTCGTCCCCTGCGGCGGCTCTGAGAGGCATCGCCGGTCGCTGGCCCAACGCGACCGGAGCCCACCGATACCACCGATCCCAAGGAGTCATCCATGTCCGTTCTTGACCGCAGTGCGCTCGAGGCCAGTCCGCTCGCCGATCTGCACACGATCGCCTCCGAGCTCTCCGTCGACGGCTACCGGCGCCTGCGCCGCGAACCGCTGATCGACGCGATCCTCGAGAAGCAGGGCGGGGGCGAGGACGCCCCGGCCGAGAAGCCCAAGCGCGCCCCGCGCGCCCGTCGCACGACCCGCAGCCGCCCCGCCGCTGACGCCACGGACGCGGCCGACGCCGAGTCCCCGGCGGACCAGGCTCCCGACGAGACCGGCGAGGACGACGCGCCGGCCGAGAAGCCGGCCCGCCGCAGCCGCAGTCGCAAGCCCGCCCGGGCCAAGGAGGAGCCGGAGGCCGAGACCGAGGCCGCCCCTGACGAGGCCGACGAGGATGAGGACGAGGCGCCCCGCCGGCGCCGCGGCCGCCGTGGCGGCTCGGGCCGCTCAGCGCGCCCGGACTCCACGGACTCCCGCGGTGACGAGGCCGACGAGGACCAGCCCGGCGGTGACGAGCCGATCGTCGAGGGTGTCGTCGAGCTGCTGGCCGGCGGCTCGGGCTTCGTCAGGGTCGACCCGCCCGAGCCCTCTGACGACGACGTCTACATCTCCGCCGCGCAGGTCAAGCGCTGCGAGCTCGTCTCCGGTGACCGCGTGAGCGGTCCCAAGCGGGCGCCGCGGCGCTCCGAGCGCTTCGCCTCGATGGTCCGCATCGAGACGATCAACGGCCGGCCCGCCTCTGAGCAGGCCGACAGCACACGCTATGAGGATCTGCCCGCCGCCTTTCCGACCGAGCGGCTCAAGCTCGGCACCGAGGACCCCACGGTCAAGGCGATCGAGTTCCTGACCCCGTTCGGCAAGGGCTCCCGGGTGGCGATCGTCGGGTCCGCCCGCTCCGGCAAGACCGAGGCCCTGCGCCGGATCGCCGCCGCCCTGACCGGGATCGAGGGGGCCACGGTCTCCCTGGTGCTGGCCGGAGCTCGGCCCGAGGAGATCACCGAGTGGTCCCAGGGTGAGCTGACCCCGGCCGCGGCGGTCGCCCTGGACGCCGGTGAGGACGCGATCAACGGCGCGATCGAGCCGGTCATCGACCAGGCCCGACGGCTGGCCGCTCGCGGATCGGATGCGATCGTGCTGATCGACTCCCTGGACCGCTGCAGCCTGCCGGTCGCCCGCCGGGCGCTCGGCGCGGCTCGCAACATCGTCGACGGTGGCTCGCTGACCGTGATCGCCACCTCGACGGCCCCGGTCGGCGGGGAGACCACCGTGATCGCCCTCGACGCGGTCCTCACCGGCACCGGGCGCTTCCCGGCGCTCGATCTCGTGGCCAGCGGCACGCTGCGCCCCGAGCTGCTCGTCGGCCAGGCGGGCGCGGACGCGATCGCCGCCGCTCGCGCGGACGCGATCGACCCGTCCGACGACTGATTCGCGCACCGGCTCGGCGGCATGCCGCCGGGCCGCGGCTACAGCCAGCTGCGCCGGAACACGGGGCGGTAGGTGGCCGGCCGGGGCAGGTTCCGGTCCCGGATGTACCGGGCCGGGACGCCTCCGACCACCGTGTAGGGCGCGACGTCGCGGGTGACCACGCTGCCTGCCGCGACGACGGCGCCCTCGCCCACCGTCACACCCCCGTGGACCCGTGCGCCCTCGGCGATCCAGGCCCGGTCGCCGATCGTGATCGGGGCCAGCGCGTCGATGAACTCCGGATCGTCGACGACGTGGTGGGCGGTCTGAAGGACCACGCCGCTGCCGATGTTGACCGCCTCACCGATGGTGATGCCGCCGCGGGCGTCGAGCATCGTGTCCCGGCCGACCGAGTAGTAGCCGCCGATCGTGATCTTCGCCGGGGAGACCATCCGCGCGCCGAGCATGATCATTCCGGTCGGCTCGTCGAGCAGCCGGACGCCGAGCAGCTGGTACGCCCGCATCCGCGGGCCCACCAACGGGATGCGGTTGACGATGTGGTTCAGGACGTAGTGGCCCAGGTCGCTCAGCGTCGCTCTCACGGTTGGTCAGGCTAGATGGTTGCTGCCCCGGGCTGGCGCTCAGTAGGCCGTACAGCGGGAACGATGCCGCGGGCGGGCCTTGTAGGCCGCCCCGCCGCCGCGCTCCCAGAGCCGCTGATCGACCTCGGCCGCACACGATCCCGGTCGCGCGGCGGTGATCGCCTCGACCGCATGCAGGGCGCAGGCGCGGATCTCGACCTCCTCCCGCGAGCCATGCGTGATCAGCTCCTCGCGCTCGATCCGGGCCACCAGCGCGGGCGCGAAGCGCAGGACGCCGTCCAGGCGCAGCACGTGCGGGACGAGGTTGTCGGCGAACATGGTCAGCCGGTCCAGATCCGCCCAGCTGACCACCCGGGCCCGCGCGAGATCGGCCGCGGCGATCTGGGCGCGCTTGAGGAAGGGCAGCACGTGACCGTTCAGGCGCGAGCAGTCGGCGAAGCAGGGCCAGCGGCCCAGGGCCCGGGCGAAGCTCACGGCCGAGCCGCCGGCGCCATCGACGAGCCGCGCGAAGCCGCCGCCGTGATCGCTCGCGACCCGGGCGCCGAGGTCGTTGAGCGAGGCCGCGAACAGCGTCATGAGGGGATGCTCTGCGTCCTGACCGGTCAGCCGCCCCAGATCCTCGGGCCCCAGGCGGGTCAGGGCGGCGGCGGTGAACGGGCCGTGACGCGCCTCGTGCTCGGCCAGGCCGGCCGCGACCGTCCCGTATCCGGAGAGGCCGGGGCGCTTGCGCAGGGTGGGAAACCAGCCCGAGCCGAAGTTGATCGCGTCCAGGGTGAGCACGGAGGCGGCGGCATGCTCGCGGGCGGCGCCGGTGAGCGGGGCCGGCGCGGGGGCGCGCTCGGGCAGGGTCAGGGTCGCCGCGTAGGCGGGGATCGCCTCGGCCACCACGTGTACGTGGCGGGCCTCGGCGGCCACCTGGGCGCAGGCTCGGCGAAGGTCGTCCATGGCGTGTCAGAGAGGATGCCGGACGGGCCGGGACCCGCCGCTCCGGCCGCTAACGTCGGTTGCCGTGTCCGAGCCGTCCACCGACCTGGAGAAGCTGCTCTCGGGGCTCAACGCGCCTCAGCGCGACGCGGTCACCTACGGGGAGGGGCCGCAGCTCATCCTGGCCGGGGCAGGGTCGGGCAAGACCCGGGTGCTCACCCACCGGATCGCCTACCTGATCGCGACCGGCGCGGCCGCGCCCAACGAGATCCTCGCCATCACCTTCACCAACAAGGCGGCGAGCGAGATGCGCGACCGCGCCGAGCTGCTGGTCGGGCGCCGGGTGCGGGCGATGTGGCTGATGACCTTCCACGCCGCCTGCGCGCGCATGCTGCGGGCCGAGGCCGCCCGGCTGGGCTACACGCGCCAGTTCACCATCTATGACACGGCCGACTCCCGCCGGCTGATCAAGCGCTGTCTGGACGAGCACGGCATCGATCCCAAGCGCTTCACCCCGGCGGCGATCGGCTCCCAGATCTCCGACGCCAAGAACAAGCTGCGCGACGCCGACGCGTACGGCCAGATGGTCGGCTCCTTCTTCGAGCAGACGGTGGCCGACGTGTACCGCTCCTACGAGCGCGAGCTGCACCGCATGAACGCGATGGACTTCGACGACCTGCTCGTGCGCGCGGTCAACGTGCTCGAGCTGTTCCCCGAGGTCCGCCAGCGCTACGCCGGCGGTTTTCGCCACGTGATGGTCGACGAGTACCAGGACACCAACCACGCCCAGTACCGCTGGCTGCAGCTGATGACCGGGGACGGGGAGACGGTCGGTCACCGCAACCTGATGGTGGTGGGAGACGATGCGCAGTGCCTCATCGAAGGGACGATGGTCACGATGGCCGACCACAGCCGCCGGGCGATCGAGCAGATCCGGGTCGGGGATGAGGTGCTGTCGGCCTACGGGAGCGGCGAGTTTCGGGCTGCGCGGGTCCTCGCCACCCACCGATCGGGCCGGAGCGACGGCGTGGCGATCACCCTTCGCTCGGGCCGTCGCGTGATCAGCACACCGGAGCACACCCACTTCGCGGGTCGTCGCACGGCCGGCACCTCGCCGCGGGCCCATGCGGGGGGCCGCGCCCCGATCGTGAGCAGGTTGGTCTCGCCTGGTGCACCAAACCTGCTCCGGATCGTGCCCGACGCACCGCGCCGGCTGGAGATCGAGCTGTGCGGGGCCGGGTCCGGGGCGCATCGCGTGAACTGGGCGGGAGCCACGGCAGTGGCGAACGAGCTCAGCGCGGTGCATGCGATCGCGGCATCAGACCGAGTGCTCGTGGCCCCGACCGCCCGTCTCGGGGGCGACGGCGGCTCGCTGCCGTTCATCGCCGCGTCCGCCGTCCGGCCGGGCATGGTCATGTTCGATCAGCTCGGCGGCTATGACGTGGTCGAGTCGGTGGAGCCCGTCACGCTCGACCGTCCCGTCCACGACCTCGACATCGAGGCGACCCACAACTTCGTCGCCGACGGCATCGTCACGCACAACTCGATCTATGGCTTTCGCGGAGCGGACATCAGCAACATCCTGGAGTTCGAGGACTCCTATCCCGACGCGCACGTGGTCAAGCTCGAGCAGAACTACCGCTCGACCCAGACGATCCTCGATGCGGCCAATGCAGTGATCCGCAACAACCGGGGCCAGAAGCCCAAGTCGCTGTGGACCGAGATCGGCCAGGGGGATCCGATCACCATCCGCGAGCTCGACGACGAGCACGCCGAGGCGCGCTACGTGACCGGGGAGATCCAGCGCCTGGTCGACGGCGGCGCTTCGCGGGCCGAGATCGCCGTCTTCTACCGGACCAACTCGCAGTCGCGGGTGCTCGAGGACACGCTCGTCCGGGCCGAGATCGGCTACCAGGTGATCGGCGGGACCAAGTTCTATGACCGGGCGGAGATCAAGGACGCGATCGCCTACCTGACCGTGCTGGCCAACCCGCAGGATGCGGGCGCGTTCACGCGCATCGTCAACTCACCGCGGCGGGGGATCGGCGCGACCTCGATCGCGCGCCTGCTCGCCTACGCCAACACGAGCGGGGAGACGGTGTGGGAGCTGGCCGTCGCCCCGGAGCTCGTCCCGGGCCTGGGCGCGGCCGCGATCAAGGCCCTGCGGCGCTTCATGGGCACGATGGAGACGCTGCGCGAGCGGCTGGAGGGCGGAGCGACGATCTCCAGCCTGCTGCAGGACACGCTGCGCGAGACCGGCTATCTGGAGGCGCTGGAGAACGAGCGCACGATCGAGGCCCAGGGCCGGATCGAGAACCTCGAGGAGCTGGTCAACGTCGCCGTCGAATACGACGCCGGCGCCGGCGGGGAGGGCACGCTGGCCGAGTTCCTGCAGCAGCTGGCCCTGGTGGCCGACGCCGACTCCCGGGAGGACGACGAGGGGCTGGTCACGCTGATGACGCTGCACAACGCCAAGGGGCTGGAGTATCCAATCGTGTTCATGATCGGCTGCGAGGAGGGCGTGTTCCCGCACTCGCGCGCGCTGGACGAGGGCGGGCTGGAGGAGGAGCGGCGGCTCTGCTACGTCGGCATCACGCGCGCGCAGCGCGATCTGTATCTGACCTCGGCCCGCACCCGCACCGTGTTCGGCGCCCGCAGCTTCGGTGCCCCCAGCCGCTTCATCGGCGAGATCCCCGAGGAGCTCACCGACCGCGAGGCCAAGGTCTCGCGCGGCTTCAGCGCCTACCGGTCGGCGGCCACGACGTGGAGCTCGCCCGGGGCGTCCTCGGGCGGGGGCTGGGCCAGCTCGGAGGAGTCCGAGCGGGCCGCCGCCTCCTACCGGCTCGGCGACGATGTCGTCCACGCGGCGTTCGGCGAGGGAGTGGTGACCGGGGTGGAGCCCGGCGGGATCGTCGTGATCCGCTTCCGCGATCGCTCCGAGCGCAAGCTCGTCGCCGACCTGGCGCCGATCAGCCGCCGCTGAGCACGCGGGCCGCCGGGACCGCGCCGGGGACCGTGAGCCGCGCTACGGTGACCCGCGATGACCCCGCCTGACGGCGAACCGGAGCGCAACGCAGGGCGCGAGCCCGAGACCTGGGGCGAGTACGAGTGGTCTGAGCCCGCTGACGAGCGGGCGTCTGCGGAGCCCGGCCCCGAACCCCAGCCCGCTGAGCTCACCCAGCCGCCGGAGCCCGGCGCGGTCGCGCCCGGGCCCGACGCGGCGTACGACGCCGATGGCCAGGCACCCACTGCCGCGGAGCAGGCCGGTCACCCCGCCGTCACCAGCCCTGCCGGCGGACCGCCGGTCGGCGAGCCGGCCTTCAGGCCGACCCGGCCGGCCGAGCCGGTGCGGGGGACCGGGGCGCCGCGGGTCTACCGCGGTGAGCTGACCAGCGCCCTCGGCGCGCTGGCCCTGCTCGTGCTCATGTTCGCGACCAAGTGGTACGGCGTGGCCGGGGTCCCCGACCCCTCGGCCGCCCGCCCGGCCATCTCCACGGCCGAGAACGCGTGGGACGGGCTGACGCTCGTGCGCTGGGTGATGCTCGCCTGCATCCTGACCGTGTTGGGCTCCGTCGTGCTGCACGCCAGTCAGCGCGCTCACGGGACCCGGACCGATACGAGCCTGGTCATCCTCGGGTTGGGTGGGCTGACCTTCGCGCTGCTCTTCTACCGGGTGCTGCTCGTGCTGCCCCAACCCGACCGGGTGATCGATCAGAAGCTCGGGGCGGTGCTCGGGCTGGCCTGTGCCCTGGCCATCACCCTGGGTGGGGTGGAGTCCGTCCACGAGCAGCAGCGCTTCCAGCGCGATCTGGCGCGCCGCCCGCGCCGCCGGCGCAGCGTGCGGCCAGGACGTGAAGACCGGTGGCCGACGGTCGATGATCGCGATAGGGTTGCGGCCGCCTCCTCACCCACGGACCGGGCGGGAGGGACCGGTAGGGCGACACCATCACCGTCGCCGCAAATTCTCGACAGGGGAGGCTCTCTTGAACACCGCCAACATCACCCGCGATGACTGGATCATCGGCGGCGTCGCGCTGCTGCTGGTCATCGATCTGCTGTTCCTGCCGTGGTTCGACATCTCGGCCGGGCCGTTCTCGCTCACGCTCACGGCAACCGATGCGCCGTCGGGCTGGGCGGGCATCCTCGCGGTCCTGCTCGGCATCGCCCTGATCGCCGACCTTGCCGTCGAGCGGATGTCGCCGCAGACGACGCTGCCCGCGCTCAACGGCAGCCGGACCGAGACGCGGTTCGCGCTGGCCTGTGCCGTCGCGCTGTTCGTGTTTCTGAAGTTCGTCTTCAACATCCACTTCAGCGACTTCGGCTTCGGGTTCTGGCTCGGGGTGATCCTGACCGCCGGGCTCGTCTACGTCGCGCTGCAGGCGCGGCACGGCAAGGTCGGCATCGCGACCGGCGTCTGAGCCGGGTGCTCGCCGCGGCGTGATGGACTTTCAGGCCCGACGCCTGCGCCGCGGCGAGATGCTCGCCGCCGCGGCCGCATTGGTCCTGCTGGTGGACCTGTTCGCCCTGTCGTGGTACACGGTCTCGGCCGGCGCGCTGAGCGCGTCGGCCAACGGCTGGGACGTCCTGACCGTCAGCCGCTGGTTCATCCTGCTCGCCGTGGCGGCCGCGTTCGCCCTGGCCTGGGCGCAGGCCACCCACCCCGCCCCGGCCCTGCCCTCGAGCCTGAGCGTGATCGCGACCGTGCTCGCGCTGATCGCCGCGATCATCCTCGTCTTCCGCGTGCTGCTCACGCTGCCGGGGCCCGACGACGCGCTGGTCCAGACCGGGGCCGACGCGGGGGCCTACATCGGGCTGCTCGCCGCGCTGGTCATGTTCGCCGGGTCGCTGTGGTCGCTGCGCGAGGAGGATCCGCCCGACCCCGAGCGCAACGCGGCGATCCCGGTCGTCAGGCTCGAGGACGGCCCAACCGGACAGCCCGGCTGAGCCCGGGCGCCGGTCAGTTGAGGCGGTTCGGCTGACCCCGGGCGCCGGTGACCTGAGGTGGTTGGGCTGACCCCGGGCGGCCCGTCCGGGCGGCGAAACCTAGAATGGCCCCGATGCTCGATCGCGACCAAGTTCTCCACGTGGCCCGCCTGGCCCGGCTTCAGCTCGACGACGACGAGGTGGCGCGCATGGCCAGCGAGCTGTCGGCCGTGCTCGACCACGTGCAGCGCATCCAGGAACTCGACCTGGAGGGCGTCGAGCCCACCTCCCACGCGATCGCGGTCGGCAACGTGACCCGGCCCGACGAGCCGGTGCCCGGTCTCAGCCACGAGGCCGCCCTGGCCGCAGCCCCCGAACCCGTGCAGGGTGGCTTCGGGGTGCCCAGTCCCGGGCCCGTCGAACCGTGAGCGCGGCCGAGATCACGTCCCTGACCGCGACCGACGCGGTGGCGGCCGTGCACGCCGGCGAACTCGACGCCGGCGAGCTGTTCGACGCCTACCGGGAGCGGGCCGCCGCGGACGAGCTCAACGCCTTCACGTGGGTGGCCGAGGGCCGTCCCGGCGAGGATGTGCCGGATCCGGTCACCAGCCCGCTCGGCGGGGTGCCCCTGGCGGTCAAGGACCTGTTCTGCACGCAAGGGGTGCCGAGCCAGGCCGGTTCCAAGATCCTCGAGGGCTACCGCCCGCCGTATACCGCGACCGTGGTCCGGCAATTGCGGGCCGCCGGAGCCCCGCTGCTGGCCAAGACCAACCAGGACGAGTTCGCGATGGGCTCCTCCAATGAGAATTCCGCCTTCGGGCCGGTGCTCAACCCGTGGGACCGCTCGCGGGTCCCGGGCGGCTCCTCGGGCGGCAGCGCGGCCGCGGTCGCCGCCGGCCTGGCCCCGTGGGCGCTGGGCACGGACACCGGCGGCTCGATCCGCCAGCCCGCGGCGTTGACCGGGATCGTCGGTCTGAAGCCGACCTACGGCGCCTGCTCGCGCTACGGGATGATCGCCTTTGCGTCCTCGCTGGACCAGGCCGGTCCGCTCACCCGGACCGTGGCCGACGCCGCGCTGCTGTTCTCGCACATGGTCGGACGCGACCCGCACGACTCCACCTCGCTCGCCTTCCCGGAGCCGATCGCCACGCCGGCCGCCGAGGACCTGCGCGGCATCCGGCTCGGCGTCCCCGAGGAGCTGCTGGCCGGTGACGCAGGCGCCGGGACCGAGGCCGGCGTACAGGCCAACTTCGAGGCCACCCTGCGCCGGGCGCAGGAGCTCGGGGCGACCGTGCAGCCGTGCCGCCTGCCCCACGGCCCGCACGCGCTGTCGGCCTACTACCTGATCGCGCCGGCCGAGGCGTCGGCCAACCTCTCGCGGTTTGACGGCGTGCGCTACGGCCTGCGGGTGGCCGGCGACGCCGATCTGGAGACGATGTACAGCCGCACGCGCGGCGAGGGATTCGGGCCCGAGGTCAAACGACGCATCATGCTCGGCACCTACGCGCTGTCCAGCGGCTACTACGACGCCTACTACGGCACCGCCCAGCGCGTCCGCACCCGCCTGGCCGAGGATTTCCGCGCTGCCTTCGCCCAGGTCGACTTCATCGTGACCCCGACCAGCCCGTGGGTGGCCTTTCCCCAGGGGTCCAAGACCGCCGACCCGCTGGCCATGTACCTCAACGACTTCTGCACGGTGCCCATGTCCCTGGCCGGCATCCCCGCCATCTCGATCCCCTCCGGCCTCTCCGCGGGGCTGCCGGTGGGCTTTCAGCTCGCCGGGCCCGCGTTCAGCGAGAACCGGCTGCTGTCGGCGGCGCACGCGCTCGAGCGGGCGATCGGCTTCGACGGCGCCGAGGCACGGCGATGAGCGTTCAGCCGACGGCGACGACGAGCTGGGAGCCCGTGATCGGCCTGGAGATCCACGTCCAGCTCAAGACCCAGACCAAGATGTTCTGCGGCTGCGAGCTCTCCTTCGGGGACCCGTCGAACACGCACGTGTGCCCGACCTGCCTGGGACTGCCGGGCGCGCTGCCCGTGCTCAACGCCCGGGCGGTCCAGTTCGGGGTGATGATCGGGCTGGCCCTCGGCGCGCAGATCGCACCGAGGTCGGTCTTTCACCGCAAGAACTACTTCTATCCCGACTCGCCCAAGGGCTACCAGATCTCCCAGTACGACGTCCCCCTGTGCAGCGGCGGCCGGCTCGGTGACGTCCGCATCCACCGCGTGCACCTGGAGGAGGATGCGGCCAAGCTTGTCCACGTGGGGGAGAGCGGGCGCATCCACGGCTCGGATCGCAGCGTCGTGGACTACAACCGCTGCGGGACTCCGCTGGTCGAGATCGTCACCGAGCCCGACCTCACCTCGCCTGAGCAGGCCCACGAGTTCCTCACCCTGCTGCGCACGACCCTGCGCCAGCTCGGCGTCTCGGACGTCAACATGGAGGAGGGGTCGCTGCGCGCGGACGCCAACGTGTCCGTGCGTCCGGCCGGCCGGCACGAGCTCGGGACCAAGACCGAGCTGAAGAACATGAACTCCTTCCGTTACCTGGAGCGAGGCGTCCGGGCCGAGATCGAGCGCCAGATCGGACGGCTCCAGGCCGGGGAGCCGGTCGTCCAGGAGACGCTGCACTATGACCCGGCGACGGGGAGCCTGACCTCGCTGCGCTCCAAGGAGGAGGCCCACGACTACCGCTACTTCCCCGAGCCCGACCTCGTGCCGCTCCACGTGACCGAGGATGAGCTGCAGGCGGCGCGCGAGGCTCTGCCCGAGCTTCCCGCCGAGCGGGCGGCGCGTTACGCCGAGCAGCTGGGCCTCGGCGCCGACCGCGCGCGCGAGCTGGCCTTCCGCCGCGAGCTCGGCGACTACTTCGAGGCTGCCCTGGCCGCGGCCGCAGGCGCGCCCGGTGCGGCGACCCAGATCGCCAACTGGATCCCGCAGCTGGTCGAGCGCGTCGGCTCCGACGCCGACCCCGCCGACAGCCGGGTCACGCCCCAAGCCTTCGCCGACCTGGTCGCGATGGTCACGGCCAAGGAGGTGTCGGGCACCGCGGCGCGCGACGTGCTCAGCGCTCTGGTCGCCGACGGCGGTGAGCCGCGCGCGATCGTCGAGCGGGAGGGCCTCGGAGCCCTGGGCGGTGACGAGGGCGACGCCCTGGGCGAGATCGTCGACCGGGCGATCGCCTCTGACCCGGACGCGGCGCAGAAGATCGCCGGCGGCAACATGAAGGCGATCGGGGCGCTGGTCGGTTTCGTCATGCGCGAGACCAAGGGCCGGGCCGACGGCGGAGAGGTACGGCGGCTGATCCTCGAGCGCCTCGGCGGGTGAGCCGCGAGCGTCTCAGCGGGTGAGCCGCGAGCGTCTCGGCGGGTGAGCCGCGAGCGTCTCAGCGGCTGACCGTCGGGTGCCTGGGGTGACCCGCGACCGCTTCGCGCCGCGCCGCTCGCCGCTCAGCCGGGCACAACGACCGAGGGGCGCACCGCCTGGCGCGCCCCTCAGGAACGTCAGAACTGCGGGACGGCGATCAGTCGCTGTCGCGCGACAGGCGGCGGACGACGAGGCCCGCGCCCAGCAGGACGGAGCCACCGGAGACGAGCGCGACGAGGTCGAGTCCGGTGAAGGGCAGCGTCGACTGCGAGGCGGTGGTGGCGGCCGTCGCGGTTGGTGTCGTCACCGCGGTGGTCGACCCGGTCGAAGGGGTCGTGGACGTCGTGTTGTTCGAGCAGTTCTGCTGGTACGCCTGGCACGAACTGCTGCCGTTGGCCATGGCGAGGCTCGGGATCATCAGGACGAAGCCGATGCTGATCGCGAGGAAGATCTTCTTCATATGTCGTGCCCTTTCGTTTACGCCGGGTCTGACCGCGGACGAACCTGTCCGACGCCCCTGGCGACCCCAACCCAGCAAACTATATACCAGCGAGTAGGTAGAAGCGCAAGCTTCCAGGGCGTTTCAGTCGTCCTTGTGTCAATTACCAGCTTGCAGCAGGTTTAGTCCCTGCGCCGGAGTCAGCGGGTGCGACGTGTCGACCCGCTTGAGGGCGACCTGACTGGCCGGCTGAAAACGGTCATGGCGTACCGCGGCGGCGAAGTCACGCCGTGCCGTCGCTCGATCGCCGAGCGCGGATGCGGCCAGCCCGGCGCCCAGGTAGGCATACCAGTCGCCCGGCTCGCGACGCAACGTCTCATTGAACCAGTGTGCGGCCAGCCGTAGATCGCCGATCTGCAGCGCGATCTGTCCCGCGCTGCGGGTCACCTCGGAGCTGAGCGGGTCCAGATCGGCCGCCGAGTGCAGCTCGGCCAGCGCGGCGCGCGGGTTGGAGGCCGCGAGGTTGGAGGCGATCGACGCCTTGCGCGTCGCCAGGTAGGGAAGACCGAGGGCGACGGTCGCGGCCAGCGCGATGACCGCGCTGAGGAGCCAGCCGACCGCCGGCAGCGCCGTGTGTCGCCGGCGATCACGGGACCGCGAGGATGCGTCGGCCGTCCTGGCGGCCGCAGGCCGGGCGAGCGCACCGGCGGCTCCGAGGAAGCCGAGCGCCGGACCCGACAGGGCGGGCATCTCCCAGAACCAATCGACGGATCCGTGCACCGTCCAGACGATCAGCGGCATCAGACCGGCGGCGGCCAGCGCCCGGACCAGGCCGTCGCGGGACCGCCGGGCGCGCACCGCCGCGGCGATCGCCGCGACGAGGAAGGCGGCGAACAGCACCAGGCCCACCGCTCCGGTATGGGCGAGCAGGCGCATCTCCAGGCTGTGCGTCCACTTCGGCTCCTCGCCGCTGCGCCCCCGGGCGATGTAGTAGTCGTCGAAGTTGTCCTGCCCCAGGCCGCCCACGGGATGGGACGCGAATGCGTCCAGCGCGACGCGCCAGAAGTCGTAGCGGCCGCTGCCCACGTTGACGAAGTGGCTTGTCCCGGGTGACGCGCTCTGCTCCTGGCGGGTGAAGCCGTTCCACTGACGCGCGATGAAGCGCACCGGGTGACCATGCGTGGCTGCGACCGCGCCGCCGCCCGCGCCGGCCACGATGCCAACCGCGACCAGGGTTCCGAGCGCGCGGCGCGCGTTGCGCGAGAGCGTGCGCTCGCGCAGCAGCCAGTCGCCCCAGGCCAGCAGCGTGCCGACCACGAACACGGTAAAGCAGACGAGCAGGCCGCTCTGGCCGGCGCGCCCGACGGTGGCTGAGACCTGCGCCGCGGAGGCGTCGTAGACGGCGAGCAGCCGGGGCAGGATCACGGCCACGCCCGCGACCGGCAGCGCCATGAACGGGATCGCCCGCAGCCGGTCGGTGAGCAGCGCGGCGACGAGCAGGGCCACGATCGGAAGGGTGAACAGCCAGCCTCGGCTCTGGACGATCAACACGAGCGAAAGCTCCGCGCAGGCGAACGCGAGGGCCAGACCGCGCGCGGGCCCGGGGAGACCGCGGGGGACGGCGACGGCCACGGAGGTCAGCGCCGCCATGAAGAACAGGGCGGAGGTTCCGTTGATGTATCCGGTCGGCGCGGCGAGCCGGCCGCCGACCAGGAGCACGGAGATGTCGTCCTGCTCGGCGAAGCGGAACAGCAGCGCGACGGCGAGGATGCCGATGCCCAGGATCCAGACGCCCAGCGCGGCCTGGACGAGCCGCCCGCGCCAGGGCAGCACCAGCATCAGCGCGTACAGCATCAGGTAGAGCAGCGCCCGGTTCGAGCCCTCCAGGGCCACCCCTTTGGCCGGCGCCCAGCTGATCGACAGGTAGGACCAGGCGACGTACAGCGTGAAGGCCGCCAGGGCCAGCCGCGCGGGTCGGGCGACCCGGATCGCGCCGCGGCGCGCGAGCACGGTGCCCGCGAGCATCGCCAGCGTCAGCAGCGCGCCCCAGTACCAGGTGTCGTTGTCATAGCCACCGTCATGGACCCCCCACAGGACGAACATGCCGGCGGCGACAAGACCGGGCAGCACGGCCAGCACCGGGGCGAGACGACGGGCGAAGCTGAGCCTGGCCACCGCAGCGGCGGGCCCTGCCGAGGTACTGGTCACCGTCATCGTCGGTCCGGCCCAGCGCGGAGGAGCTGACCGCGACTCAGCGGGTCGGGGCGGCGGCCCCGCCCGGCCGGGTGCGGGCGGTCCCGCCCGGCTGGGTGCGGGTGGTCCCGCCCGGCCGGGTGCGGGCGGCCGCGATGATCATGCGCTGGGATCCGCGCTGCGATCGAAATCCTCGGCGGGCGGACGCTCGCGTCGGCGCCGCAGCGTCCGGCGGGACTGGGACCCCCCGCCCAGGACCTCGGGCAGCAGCGCGTCGGCGTCCTGGTACTCGCCGGTATAGCCGTAATAGCCGGATGCGCTCTTGCGGACACCGTTGATGGCGAGTCCGACTCCCTTGTCCGGATGGCGCGCGATCACCGACAGCGAGAGGCGGATGTGCTCACGGGTGGTGAGAAACGGCCGTGCGACGAGCAGGATGACGTCGATCATCGCGTTGTCGAGCAGCACCTGCGAGTCGGCGACCGGGAGCAGCGGGGCCCCGTCGATGATCACGAAGTCATGGTCGGCGGTGAGCTGGGAGAGGACCTCGGTCATCGCCGGCAGGCGCAACAGCTCGGCCGAGTTGGGGGTGAACGGGCCGCTGGGCAGGATGCTCAGGTAGGGGATGTTGGCCACCCGCTGCACCAGCGAGTCGGCGTCTCCGCCCTCGACGAGCGCGTTCATCAGGCCGGGGCCCTGGGCGCCCAGCCCGAACTCCTTGCGGACCCCCGGACGGTGGACGTCGCCCTCGACCAGCGCCACCCGCTTGCCGGCGGCGGCGATCGCCCGGGCCAGGCCGGCGGCGACGCGCGTCTTGCCCTCACCCGAGATGGCGCTGCTGACCAGGACCACCCGCATGTCCTGGCGCAGGGACACGTGCTCAAGCCCGTCGCGCAGGATGCGGAAGGGCTCAAGCTCGGCCTGGCTGGAACGTGAGCCGGGCCGCACGCGGCGCCGCAGCAACGGCACCGCCGCCAGCGCGGAGAGCCCGTACAGACGCTCGATCGACTCGGCGGTCTTCAGGCGGCGGTCGAACAGGTCCATCAGGAAGATGATGAGCAGACCCACGGCCAGGCCGGCGACCCCGCCGACGATGGCGTCTCGCTTGACACTGGGCGCCGACGGGCCGCCGGGGGGCTGCGCGCTCTCGACCACGGTGGCGCCGCCGTTGGTGACCGCGCGCAGGGCGATGACCTGCTTGAGGCCCTGCTCAAGCGCCGGGCGCCCCGGATCGGAGGCCGGCAGCGCGGCCAGCTCGGATTGCAGCTTGGCCTGGCCGGCGACCAGCTGCGCCTGCGCCGTATCGGTGAGGTAGGTCGTGGTGGCGGTCGCGAAGGCGTTGGCGATGCGCGCGGCGCGCGCCGGGTCGGGGTCCGTGGCCTGGATGTTGATCAGGTCATCGCTGGAATCCGCGGTCGCCGACACCTCGGAGAGCAGATCGGGGATCGTCAGGGAGGTGTGCAGCGTGGCCTGGGCCTGGCGGGCGACGGCGGTGGAGGTCACCAGCGAGACATCGTCGGCCTGGATGCGGGCCAGGGTCGCGGAGTCGGTGGCCTGCGTCTGGCTCGGATCGATCAGCGCCGGGAGGTTGGAGGGCTTGACGAGCAGGGTCGCAGTGGCGGTGTACTGCTTGGTCGATTGCAGCGACGCTCCGAGCGCCACGGCGAACCCGACGATCGTGGTCAGGGCGACGAGCCACCAGCGCTCGCGGACGATGCGCAGGACATTGATCAGCGAGGATGGCTCGGGGCTCGCGTCGGCGCGCTCGCTCACGGGGTCAGGGGGCATCACCGCCAACTGTATCGGCAGTTCCGACGTCCTCCCTGAGAGCGCGAGGACCCGCGGGGACGCCTGTTCACGGCCGCCGCCGCGTAGTCTCCCCGACCGTGATCGATCTGCATTTTCACGCCCTTCCCGGCCTGGATGACGGCCCGGCGACGACCGATGACGCGCTGGCGCTGTGCGCCGCCGCGGCCGCTGACGGCACGGTCATCGCCGTCGCCACGCCCCACATCAGCTTCGAGTACCCGGAGATCGATGCCGCCACGGTGCAGGCCGGAGTGCGGACGCTGCGCGCGGAGCTGCGGCGCGCCGGGATCGCGCTGGACCTGCGTGCGGGAGGCGAGGTCGCTCTGACCCGTGCCATCGAGCTGCCGGACGAGGAGCTGCGGGCGCTCACGCTCGGCGAGAGCTCCACCGTCCTGCTCGAGCTGCCCTGGCACGCGACGGGCAGTGGCATGGCCGCGGCGGTCGCCCGGGTCGCGGATCGCGGGTTCCAGGTCCTGATCGCCCACCCCGAGCGCACGCCCCTGCTGCGCGACGACCCCGATCTGGTCCGGGGCCTGGTCGAGTCCGGTGCGTGCTGCTGCATCAACGCAGCGTCGCTGTCGGGGCGGGCGGCCCGACGGACGACCGCCGCGGCCCGGCACCTGCTGGCCGAGGGCCTGGTCCACGCGATCGTCTCCGACGCCCACGACACCGTCGGCCGCCGCCCCGCGGTGCGGTCGATCTTGGCGACCGCCGGATTCTCGAGGGCCGAGCTGACCTACTTCACCGAAGAGGGGCCCCGGGCCCTGCTGGAGGGTGCCTCGCCCGGGCCACCTCCGCTGGTCGGGCGCCCCCGGGCCCGGCTCCCGTGGCGGCGCGCGTGAGCAGAGCCGGCTCGGGGCTGCTGATCGTCAACGCCGACGATTTCGGAGGCAACCGGCTGGCCACCGACCGGATCCTGGAGGGGTTCGGCGCCGGTGCGCTGACGAGCGCGACGGCGATGATGTTCATGGCTGACTCGCGGCGGGCCGCGACGCTCGGGCGCGACGCGCAGATTCCGACCGGTCTGCACCTGAACCTCACCCAGGAGTACGACGACCCGGAGGTGCCGCCCGCGGTCGCCGCCCGCCAGCGGCGCGTGACGGAGTTCCTGGCCGACCCCCGCCAGCGGCGGACCCGGTTCTCGCCGTCGATGGTCGCGGTCATCCGGGACGTGATCGGCGATCAGCTCGGCGCCTTCCGCGTGTGCTTCGGGGCCGAGCCGACCCATCTGGACGGGCACAACCACGCCCACCTGAACCCGAGCGCGCTCCTCGCGCTCCCCCGCGGGATGGCGGTCCGCCCCGCCTACCGTGACCCCGACCGCCGGGGGCTGCGGCGCGTCGTCTTGAGCCTGCGCGATCGCGCCCTGGCGGCACGGCACCCCGGGCCCGACCACTTCTACGCTCTGACCGCGATCCACCCCGAGCTGGGTGGACACGGATGGGAGCCCGCGGTCGCCCGGGCGCGAACCGCGCGCGTGGAGATCATGGTCCACCCGGACCGCGATCGCAGCTACGCGATCCTCACCTCGGACGCCTGGGGCGCCGTGCTGCGGGGGCTCCCCCTCGGCACTTATGCCGACCTGGCCGCCCGTCGATAGGTATCCCGTGCCGGACCTCACGCGCGCCACCCTCACGGTCTGCACGATCGCCCGCGACGAGGAGCGGCGGCTCGGGGCTGCGCTGGCCAGCGTGGCGGCGATCGCCGACGAGATCATCGTCGTCGACTCCGGCTCATCGGATCGCACGGTGCCGATCGCGGCGGCGGCGGGGGCCCGCGTGATCGAGCATCCCTGGTCGGGGTTTGCGCGCCAGCGCAACGTCGCCCTGGATGCCGCAACCTCCGACTGGGTGCTCGAGCTCGACGCCGACGAGCGGGTCACGGCGGAGCTGGCCGCGGAGATCGACGCGTTCCTGGCCCTGCCGCCGCCGCCCGAGATCCGGATCGGGCGCATGCCGATGCGCCATCGCTTCCTCGGCGCGGTTCTGGGGCCGGCCGGCCGGTACCCGTTCTACCGCAGCCGGCTGCTGCGCCGTGGCGCCTACCGGCACGACGAGACGCGGCTCGTCCACGAGGGCCTGACCGTCCGCGAGCCGCCGTGGGTGTTCGCCGGCGATCTGCAGCACGAGCTGGCCGACAGCCTGGCGGAAGCCCGGCACGACACCTGGGCCTACGCCCGCCTGTCGGCGCAGGCGATCGACCGGGTCACCGGCCGCGACCTCGCCGTCGGCATCCTCGTCCGTCCGATCACCAAGTTCCTCTTCGGCGCCGTGATCCTCGGCGGAGCGCGCGACGGGATCCCGGGTCTGACCAAGCTCGGCTTCGAGGCCTGGGGTGACGCGCTGACGTGGATCCTGGCGTGGCGGCACGGCGGACGCGGCGACGGTGCGCGCAGCGGGCATTTCGGGCGACCGGCGACCCTGCCGGGAACTCCGCACCTGCTCGCCGTCGGCGACCCGCGGCCTCACTGGACGTGGCTCCAGGACGCGGCACAGGCCGGGGGGCTCGTGTCGGTCGTCTGCGCGCCCGGACACGCGGCGGCCCGCGTCCAGGGCGGGGCCCGGCTGCGGGTCCGACCGGCCCGGCGCCGCGGCCCCGTGGCCCTGCTGCGGGCCCTCGACGCCGAGGCGCAGATCAGCCCGTCACCCACCCCCGTGGCCCTGGACAGGCTCGGGGCCGCGCTGCTGCGGCTCGCCCCCGGGATCGGCGGCCCCGTCCTGGACCCGCGCCAGGTCAGCCCCGCGCAGGCCGGGCGCCGTGCCGTACGCGGTCCCGATCCGGCTACCGGCGGCCTCGCCGCCGAGACGACACCACAGGAAGCTCGTCCGCGATGCTGAGCCGGGACGGCGTGATCAGCCACCCGATCGTCTGCGTCGGGTTCGCCGACTGGGATGCGGAGACCTGGTCCAACCAGCAGCACCTGATGTCCCGGCTGGCGGCGGCGGGCGCCCCCGTTCTGTTCGTGGAGTCGCTGGGCTTGCGGCGGCCGCAGCTCGGCTCGGGCCGTGATCTGCGTCGCATCCTGCGTCGGCTGCTCACGGGGATCAGGCCCCCGCGCCGCCGCGGGAACGTCAGCGTTCTCTCCCCGCTGGTGCTACCCCTGCACGGACGCCCAGGCGTCCGGGCGCTCAACGCCTACCTGCTCAGGCGCCAGGTCAGCTCCGCGGTGCGCAGGCTCGGGATGACGCATCCCACCCTGTGGGCCTACGTCCCGCAGGCCGAGGCGCTGCTGCCGGTGCTCGGTCCGGCGCGCATCGTGTACCACTGCGTCGACGACATCGCGTCTCAGGAGGGGATCGACGAGGCGAGCTTCAACGCCGCCGAGGCCCGTTTCGTGCCCCGCGCCGACCTCGTGCTGGCCAGTGCTCCGCCTCTGGCCGAGCGCATGCGCTCGCTCAGCGAGCACGTTGTGCTCATGCCCAACGTGGCCGACACCGAGCTGTTCAGCACCGCGCTGGACCCCGGGCCGCTGGACCCGGGGCTGGCCGAGCTGCCCGCGCCGCGGATCGTGTTCGTCGGCGCGCTGGCGGCGCGCAAGGTGGACTTCGATCTCGTCGCGGCGATCGCGTCGGCGCGACCGGACTGGTCGGTGGTGCTCGTCGGCCCGGTCGGCCTGGGCGATCCCTCCACCGACGTGGGTGCCCTGGAGGCGATGCCCAACGTGCATCTGCTCGGCGTCCGCCGCCAGCGCGAGCTGCCGGCGATCCTGCGCGGTGCCGCCGCCGGCCTGATCCCGTACCGCAGCAGCCGCCTCACCGCCAGCATCTTCCCGATGAAGCTCTATGAGTTCCTCAGCGCCGGGGTGCCGCTGGTGGCCTGCGGGCTGCCCTCGGTCCGCGGGATCGACGGCGTCGAGCTGGTCGACGGAGCCGCCGAGGCGGTCGTCGCCCTCGAGCGGGCGATCGGCGCCACCGGACAGCGCCGGCGCGAGCTGAGCGCGGCCGCCGCCGGGCATTCGTGGAGCGCGCGGCTGGCCGAGATCGACGCCGTGTTTCCCCGATGACCGACGTGCTGGTCACCTCGATGACCCCCGCCCTGGGCAGCGGGGTGGGCCTGCGGACCTACGGGGTGACCGCCGCGCTGGCCCAGCTCGGCCGGGTCGAGGTGCGCTACGTGGCCTTCGGGAGCGGCGCACCGGCCCCGGAGTACGGCCGCCTGCCCGGGGTGACGCTGAGCGCGAGATCGGCCTCCCGCGGTCCGCGGCGGGGTCTGGCCTACGGGCGCGCGCGGGCCCAGGGCGTCCCGGCCGGCCTGGCCCGCGGCATCTCCCCGGAGCTGGCCGCCGCCGGCGGCGGGGTCGGTCTGAAGGACCGGGTGATCGCCGACGGACCGGTCCCCGCGGGGGCGCTGATGGCGCTGGCGCGGCGGCGCCCGGTCGTGTACCTCGCGCACAATCTCGAGTCCGCGGGCTTCCGCGGCGCCGATCCGGGGCAGCGGCTGCGCCGCTTCGAGCAGCGCATCCTGCGCACCTTCGCCGAAGCGTGGATGGCCACCCGGGCCGACGAGCAGGGCGCGCTCGCGATCGCGCCTGAGGCGCGGACGCGGTACGTGCCCAACGTGGTCGACGTCGACGCGATCGCGCCGGTCGCGCCGGGAGCGTCCCCGCGGCTGCTGCTCGTGGCCGACTTCACCTACGCCCCCAACCGCGAGGCGGCGGCGTTCCTCATCGACGAGGTGCTGCCGCGGGTATGGGCGCATGATCCCGACGTCCGCCTGCGCCTGGCCGGGCGCGGCCTGCCGGCGCCGCCCAGCGATCCCCGGATCGAGGCCACCGGCTTTTTGCCCCAGTTGCGAGACGCCTACGCCGACGTCGCAGTGGTTCTCGTCCCGCTGCTGCGCGGTGGCGGATCGCCGCTGAAGTTCGTGGAAGGGCTGGCCTTCGGACTGCCCGTGGTGGCCACCGCCCATGCCGCCGGCCTGCTCCCGGACGGGGTGCCCGGGCGTGACTTCGTCGTCGCCTCCGGTGCGGAGGCGTTCGCCGCCGCCGTGCTGGAGCGGCTCGGCGACCCCGGCGGGTCGGCGGCCATCGGCGCGGCCGGGCGCGCCCTGTGCGCCCGGTCGTACTCGGTCCAGACGCTCGTCCGGCTGCTCGGCGAGGGCCGCGGGACCCTCTGACATGCTGGGTCCATGACGGAGCTCACCGTCGCCGTGTCACGGCGGAGGCTGACCCTCGCCACCGCGGCCCAGATCGGCGGCAGGGTCATCGGGGCGGTGCTCGGCGTCGTCGTGGCAGCGACGCTCGCGCGCTCGCTGACCCGGGGCGAGTTCGGCGAGCTGTCGCTCGCGCTCTCGATCACGACGCTCGCCGGGACGCTCGGTGATCTGGGCATGAGACAGGTCGCGGTGCGTGAGATGTCCCGGGCGCCCGAGCGCCGGGCCGCGATCGCCGGCGCGCTGCTCACGGCCCAGTTCGTCCTCGGTGTCGTGCTGGCCGTGATCGGCGTCGCAATTGCCTTTGCCCTGATGAGCGGGCACCAGGCTCGGCTGATGGCGGTGTTCGTGATGGCGACGATGCCGGTCGGAGCGGTCGGTGCGCTGGCCGTCTCCTACCAGGCCCGCCTGCGGCCCGAGCTGGTGCTCGTGCCGACGCTGATCCAGAACGTCGTGTGGCTGGGCATCGTGCTCGTGCTGGCGGCGACCAACGCGGGCCTCGTGCTCTACGGGGTCGGTGCGCTGGCCGCCGCGATCCTGCAGTCGGCGATCACCGCGGGCCTCGCCCTGCGCCTGACCGAGGTGAGCTTCGTGCGGATCGGCGGCCTGATCGGAGAGTTGCTGCGCCTCGCCTGGCCGATCGGTCTGGCCGGCGTGTTCGTGACCGCCTACTACCGGATCGACGGCGTGCTCCTGTTCCACTACCGGGGCGCGGTGGCCAACGCGTACTACAGCGCCGCCTACCGGGTGATCGATGTGCTGCAGATCTTCCCGGCCACGATCGGCAGTGTGCTCCTGCCGCTGCTGGCCAGTGCCGAGCGCGAGCCCGGCGGCGAGGCCCGGGCCCGCCGCGTGTTCGAGCTGGCCATCATCCTGCTGGTGGCGATCGCCGTGCCCGTCGCCGTGCTGGGCGGGATCCTCGCTCCCGGGGTGGTGGCCCTGGTCTACGGCCACGCCTACCACCGGTCGGTCCTTTTGCTGCAGATCCTGCTGCCGTCCTTCATCTTCATCTCGGTCAGCTACGTGCTGATCGGGCAGCTGGTCCTGCGGGGAATGCTGCGCCCGTACATCGTGGCGGCGTTTCTCGGCGCGGTGCTCAACGTGGTCGTCAATCTGATCGGGATTCCCACCGGGGGCGCCGTCGTCGCCGCCTGGGCGACGGTCGGCACCGAGGCGATCGTGATGGCGGCGATCGCAGTCGTCGTGCATCGCCGCCTGGGCTACACCCTTCCCTACACACGGATCCTGCGGTGCCTGGTCGCGACCGCACTGACCGCCGTGGTGGTGTGGCTGGTCCGCCACCAGCCCCTCGCGCTCGGGCTGCTGGTGGCCGCGGTCGTGTACCCGCCGGTCGTGCTCGGCGTGCGCGCGATCACCATCGGCGAGCTGCGCAGCCTGCTCAGCCGCGACGCCGCCGCCCGCGCCTGACCGGGTCCATCGTGCGCATTCTGATCATCTCCACGTTCTTCCCGCCGGTCGCCTTCGGCGGATACGAGGTCGAGTGCAGCGGCGTGGTGGAGCGGTTGCGCGAGGCGCATGAGGTGCAGGTGCTGACCAGCGCCGGGGGGTCTGCGGCCGCTCCGGAGCCGGGGGTGCGACGCGCGCTGCCGTACCTGACCCCGGACCCCCGTGGGGCGCTCCGGGCCCCCGCAGCCGCGATGACCGGCGCTCGGATCGCCCGCGAGCTGCTGCGGTCACCGCCGGACCTCGTCTACGTGTGGAACGGATCGGAGATCCCTCAGAGCGTGCTGCGCATCATCGCCGACGCCGCCCTCCCGATGGCCGTGCGGGTCTGCGAGCACTGGTTCGCGCAGCTGTTCACGGCCGACCAGTTCCTGCGCGAGCTGATCCCCGGCCGGCGCGCCGCGCCCCGCGCCGCCTGGGCGACCGTGTGCCGCGCGGTCAACCGCCACCCGAGCCTGCGCCTGGAGCCACTCGCCCCCGTGCGCCTGGCCATCTCCTGGAACTCGGCCGCGATCAGGCGCATGGCGCCGGCGCCGGCGTTCGTCGACATCGTGCTCGAGGAGACGCAGCATTCGGTGCCCCGCTGGGGGGATCTGTTCGACGGCGTCGTGCGCCGTCCCGGGCCAGGGCGCGAGATCGTGTTCGTCGGCCGGGTCACGCCGTACAAGGGCGTCGATGTGGCGATCGAAGCGCTCGCCCGCCTGCGCAGCGGACCCGTGGCCGACGCCCGGCTGACGGTGATCGGGCCCGAGGACGGGGATCACGGCGACCAGCTCCGACGCCGGGCCCAGGAGCTCGGGGTGGGCTCGGCGATCACCTGGCTGGGCCCCCAGACGCCGACGGCGACCGCCGACGCGCTGGCCGGGGCGGCCGCCCTGATCGTCCCCTCGGTCTGGGACGAGCCGTTCCCGCTGGTCACGATCGAGGGCGCGCTGGCCCGGGTCGCCGTGGTTGCGTCCGACGTCGGCGGCGTGGCGGAGGGGCTGCGCGATGAGGAGCACGCCCTGCTCTTCGCCCGCCGGGACGCCGACGGAGCCGCTCGCGCGCTCGCTCGGGTGTTCACCGAGCCGCAGGCCAGCGCCGAGCGCGTGCGACGGGCCTACGCGCACGCACAGCGCTACCGGTTGGCGCCGTACCTGGACGAGCAGGTCGCGTTCGTCACCCGGGCCCACCGGGCTCTGACGCGGGCGCGCTGAGCGCCGCCGGTGCGGCGCGGGCGGCCACGAGCCCTCCGGCCAGACCGATCATCGCCGGCCAGCGCTGGTTCTGGGTGAAGAACGGAGCGGTCAGCATCGCCACCGGCGCCATGATCAGCAGCAGGGCGGCCCAGCTGACGGTGAGATCGTCGGCGTGCCGGCGCAACAGGACGATCGCCTGGCGGATGAGCGTCACCTGCACGGCGACGACCAGCAGCGCGGCGACGATGCCGAAGCGCAGCCATGACTCGAGGATCTGGTTGTGGATGTAGAGCGGGCCGGGCGTCTCGACCACCAACCCGGGCAGGTGCCCTCCCGCCCCGATGCCGGCGACGGGGTGGGCCAGGACGGCCCTGATCCCGACCGAGACGTCACTGAGATGGCCCTGGGTGCTGTTGTCGGCGGCCGACCCCTGCGTGGCCCCCCAGACCGTGGCGAGCTGGCGGCCGATCTCCGACAGGACCGACGGTGCGAAGATGGCCAGCGTGATGAGGATGCCCGCGAGCACGCTGAGGCCGCGCAGGATGAGGCGGGCGCGGTTGCGACCCACCATCAGACCGACGAGCAGCGCGACGACCATCGCCGCCCAGACCGCTCGCCGTGACGACAGGATCACGACGAGCAGCGCCATGCCGCCCAGCCACCACACGCGCCGGTCCCGGACCCGGCTCGGGGCCAGGACGACCGCGAGCGCGACGGCGCCGGCGGCGGTCCCGGTGGCCGTGTCGTAGAAGATGATGTTCAGCCCCGACTGGGCCTGACCCTGTCCCGTGGCGGCCAGGTAGGAGCCGATCAGGGCCAGGGCGGTGAACACGCCGAGCATGACCGGGATCAGGAGTCGCCGCCACGCCACGCGACCGCGGGCCCAGGCGCCGAGGCCGAAGGCGAACAGGAAGAGCAGCGCGTAGCGGGCGTCCTGATTGATCGCCGAGGTCACGGCCGAGCCGTCCAGCCAGACGGTGGCGCTGTACCACAGGCCCATGGTCGCGACGAGCAGCGCGGCGGGCAGGTGCGGGCGCCGCGGGGGCTCGATCAGCATGACCCGGGCGAAGGCGACGGCTTCGATCAGCGTGAACACGCTGATCCGGCTGACCGTCTGGTAGAGCTGGTGACCGAGGAAGAGCAGCGCACTGCCGCCCCGGCCGAACCCGTCGTTGGGCCCGATCTCCTGGCAGATCACCACCAGGGCCAGGACGGTGAGCGCGGGCCAGCGCCACAGGGCGGCGAGCCCGAGCAGGGCGAGACCCACGACCAGCAGCAGCGATCCCTGCCCGGAGGCCGCCGCGAGACCGGCCAGCGCAGCGATGGCCGCTCCGACGGCGGCCTGGCCGGCAGAGGAGAACAGCGTGGCGCCGAGCCGGAACGGATTGCGGACTCTCACCGGCTCACCATGTCACCAACCGCGGCGCCTGGGCTGCGCGTGACGTCTGCCTGTCGGTCCCGGCCGGCGTGCGTCTCTCAGCCCGACGCGAGCGCGAACGGCCTGAACACCGACAGCGCCGGTTTCGGGGTGCCGTTGACCCTGACCAGACCGTAGCTGTCATAGAAGCCGGTGCCGTGGCCGGCATCCTGGAAGCGGAACACGAACACCGAGCGCACCCAGCTGCGGTAGCGGCCGGTGATGTAGCCGAACATCGTCTGCAGATCCGCGGCCTGAGCCGCCGGGGAGAGGCAGTCCACGTTGCGCAGATGGCAGGTGGTGAAGCCGAGCTCCGTGATCCAGAACGGCTTCCGGGCCGCGTGATGGTGCACGAACAAGGCCCGCACGTCCTCGATGCGCCGGGTGCGATCCCAGTTGCGATAGGCCTGGCCGAAGCGCATCGGGGTCAGGTGAACGGCATCGGAGCCGTAGTCGTGCATGGCCACGCCGTCGAAGTAGCGGTTCAGGCTCGGCATCGCCCGGTACAGCGAGTCAACCCACCAGCGGAAGGTCTCGGGACCGTACTGGTGGGTGGCCATGTCGGCCTCGAGCAGGATCTTGGCCGAGCGGTCGACGCGGTGCGCAGCCCGGTAGCTGGCCCGCACCAGCCGGGCATAGCGCGCCGGGTCGTAGTGGCCGGCGTTGCCGTTGGGGAAGTAGGGCTCGTTCCACAGCTCGACCGCGGTGATCGCAGAACCGGCCAGCCCGGGGTGGGCCTTCCAGAAGGTCCCCCCGCTCCCGTAGCGGTGCAGCACCGCGGCGACATAGCGCGCGTAGGCGGCCGGATTGGCGGGAACCGCCCACACGCTCGAGGCCGACCACTTCGGCGAGCCCTCGAGCTGGGCAACAACGTGAAGGCCCCGCCGTCCCACCGCCAGCATGTAGTGGTCGTAGTACCTGAAGTCAAAGCGTCCCGGCCGGGGCTCGATCTTGTACCACCAGAACTGGTCGCGGAACCAGCGGGCCCCCGAGACCCGCCGCATGAGGTCAAGACGGGGACCGGTGCTGGCGCCTCCGTACCCGGCGGCGCCGTCGGCGAGCCCGACGATCAGCGGTGAGCGCGTGGCGGTGACGCTCACGGCGGCGCGGTGCGAGATCGCTGCGCGGCCCGTAGCGATCGCGCCGCCGGCGGCGGTGATCAGCGCGCAGGCCGCGAGGATGAGGAGCGTCATCCGGGGACGGGAAAGCGTGAGCTGGCGCATGGGAAGAGGTGACGGGGTCGGTGGCAGGGACAGGTGCCGGCCGGCCGTGCCCGCGCCGATCGCTGCCGGCGGGGCGCGTTTGCACCGCGCGAAAAGCTAGCACCTGCCCTGGCGGGGCTGGTGGGGGAGGAGCGTGGGTGCCTTAGTTGGCGGAGAGGGCGGCTTGGGTTTGGAAGATGGCCAGGGCGGGTTTGGGGGCGGTGGTGTTGGTGGTCAGCCCGAAGCCGTCTTCGATGTTGGTGGTGGGG
>DASSZP010000050.1:0-2342 GCA_035713465.1 Solirubrobacteraceae bacterium
GCCGCCGCCGGCGCCCGGCGCAGCGCGTCACGGGCGGCCAGGGCCACCCCGGCCAGGAAGACGGCGAGCAGGGCCAGGCCGACGACCCCGAGCTCGGCCAGGGTCTGCAGCTCGAGCGAGTGCGCGTCCTGGGCGCCCTCCAGAAACGGCCGCCAGCGCAGCCAGTCCACGGCCCATCCCCCCGCGCCGACTCCGTACAGGGGCGACTGGCCGAAGGCGCGCAGGGCCACGCGCCAGTAGGCGTAGCGGTTGCTCTGCAGGGACACCAGGCGGGCCCCGCCGCCGCCCAGCGGCTGGGCCGAGTGCTCCTTGGCTCCGGCCACGATGGCCACCGCGAGACCGGCGCAGATGACGGCCACGGCGATCCACGGGGCTCGCCGGGGCAGCGCCCACGGCCGATCCTCCCCACCCGCCGACAGGCGGCGGCCCAGCAGCGCAGCGGCGATCATCAGCACGAGCAGCGCGATCAGCATGATCAGCCCCTGGCCTTCGCGGTGCGCGGGGGAGCCGGCCAGGGAGGTGACGCCGTCCAGCGGCGCCGAGACGGCCGCGGCCAGCGCGGCACTGATCACCGCGACGGCGATCGCCCGCAGCTGGCCGAGGCGAGGCGCGACGACGGCCAGCGTGATCAGGCCGGCCACCGCCGCGAACAGCGCGCCGCGCGAGAAGCTGAGATACAGGCCCAGGCCCAGCGGCGCTCCCGCTGCGGCGGCGGCGATCCGCACCGCGCGGGGGCGGCTGACGTCACCGGCCAGCCGGGCGGCGAGCACGACGCCGAGCGCGGCCAGCTCGCCCATCGCGTTCCAGTAGGTGAGCGGCTGCTCGAGACGGCCCTGGGCGCTGGTCGAGCGGGCGAACTGCAGCAGGCCGGGCAGCAGGCGCTCGGACAGCCCGTAGCCGATCACGAGCAGGATCCCGGCGGCCAGAACCGGCTCGACGGCGCGCTGGGCGCGGGCGCTCTGCAGCACGGCGGCGCTGGCCGCCAGCACGCCGGCGTAGAGCAGCCCGAGCTGCCCGGCGTGGTACGCGCTGCCCACCACCGGCGCCCACAGCATCGACAGCAACGTGAACAGGGCCAGCGCGGTCAGACCGGACAGGGCCAGACGCCCACCCCGGCGGGCGGGCAGCGGACGCGGACAGGCCACGACGGCGACGGCGAACAGCGCGAAGGCGATCAGTCCCGCGTCGATCCGGGGGGCGTCGAAGTACCCACCGGACCAGAAGGCGATGACGGTCGGCCCGGCCAGCAGCACCGCGGCCGCGGCGAGGAGCACGCGCTCGCGCGGCCCGCGCGGCGCCCCGGTTCCCCGAAGGCTCTCCGGCGAGCCCCCGGAGACCAGCGCGGGGGCGCTCAACGGTGGGGGTCTCGGACGGCTCGGCGGACGAGGCGGGTGGCCGCCAGCGGCTGGCGGTCGCCCTGCGCGGGCCGGGCCCCGGCGGCGGTCGCGCGCTCGATCTCGGCCAGCATGCCGGCCCGGAAGGCCGAGCTGTCAAAGCGGCGGGCGTTGGCCGTGCAGGCGGCCGGGTCCACGGCGAGGTCGTCGAAGTCGAGCACGGCCTGCGTCAGCTCATCGGCGCCGCCCGTCCACCAGCACCCGGTCTCCCCCTCCACGATCGTCTCCAGCGCGCCCCCGCCGCGGCGCGCGATCACTGGCCGGCCGGAGGCCTGGGCTTCGACGGCGGCGATCCCAAACTCCTCGACCGCGGTGACGATCAGCGCCCGCGAGCGGCGCAGCACGTCGGCCACGCCCTCGTCGCTGAGGCGCCCGGTCAGCGTCACCGTCGGACCGGCGAGGCCACGCAGGCGTCGTGCGTCGGGTCCGTCGCCGACGATCATCAGCGGGCGGCGCAGCCGGTTGAAGGCCTCGATCGCGACCTCGATCTGCTTGTGGGGCATCAGCTCCGAGACGATCGCGTAGTGCTCGCCGACGCGCCCGGGCGAGAAGCGCCCGACGTCCACCGGCGGGTACACGACCGACGCGTCGCGCCCGAAGTAGGCCTTGATCCGCGCCCGGGTCGCCTCCGAGTTGGCCACGTAGCGGTCGGTGCGCTGGGCGGCGATCCAGTCCCACTGGCGCCAGCGCCGGAAGACCCCGCGCAGGAACGCCCGCGAGACCGGGTTGCGGTGGCGGGCCAGCGTCTGATCGCGGTCGTTCCAGGCGTAGCGAAACGGGTTGTGGCAGTAGCAGACGTGCACGGTGCGCTCGTCGCAGAGCACGGCGTGGGCCCAGGCCGAGGAGCTGGTCACCACCAGGTCGTAATCGCTGAAGTCAAAGGACTCGATCGCCGCCGGGTACAGCGGCAGCAGCGCGCGGAAGGTCCGGGCCGAGGGCCGCAGCGTC
>DASSZP010000051.1:0-9223 GCA_035713465.1 Solirubrobacteraceae bacterium
CGGTGCGGGGGGCGGGTCCGGGCCGGGCGCCACCCCCGTTGTCGGGGCGGCCCCCGCGGCGGCGCCCAAACCGGGTGGCGGCGGATTTCGTTCTGGCGAGCACGGTTGGTTCTAACAACGCCTTCGGCTTCAGAAGGTTTCTGGGTGAGGCGGAGAAGTCCCTGGCCATTAACCGCACGTTAACCCCCGCCCCGGCGGTCAGAGCGAAGGCCGATCGGCAGCCCCCAGCGGGTCGGCCCGAGTGGCCGGTGTGTGAGAATGGCCGTCGGCATGGATCCGAGTCGTAAGCGCGCCATCCGGCTGACCGTCTCGCTCACCGCCGCCCTTCTGCTGGCGTCGGCGCTTGTCTACACCAGCTTTGCCACGGGCCGGGAGGATCTGACCGCCTCTCAGCTGCTCAAGAGCGCCAAGCCGGGCACGACGTACATCCTGGCCGGAACGGTGCTGGACGGCTCGGTCCGCCGCACGGCGTCGGCGCTGTACTTCCGGGTCCGGGACCCCAAGCTCCACGTGTCGGTGCCGGTGCGATACACCGGCGAGATCCCGGACCCGTTCGCGCCCGGCCGGGCCGTGCTCGTCAACGTCCAGAAGGGCGGCCCCACCGGGTACATCGGGGAGCCGAATACGCTGACGACCAAGTGCCCGTCGAAGTACCAGGCGGCGTCGGGCGCGTATTGATGTCGTCTCCCACCCACCAGCCCACCCATTGATGGCCGTCGTCGGCAAGGCGCTGCTCGTGCTCGCCATGCTCAGCTGCGGCTGGGGCATCGGCGCGTCGGTGTACGGCGGGGTGACCCGGCGGCGGGAATGGGTCGACTCCGGACGCCATGCCATGTATGCCGTCGCCGGGATGGCGCTGTTTGCCTTCGCCATCCTCGACGTCGCCTTCATCACCTCCGACTTCAGCTACAACATCGTCGCCAGCGGCTCCAGCACGACGACGCCGGTGCTGTTCCGGGCGGCGGCGATCTGGGCGACGCAGCAGGGCTCTCTGCTGCTGTGGGTGACCCTGCTCTCGTGCTGGTCGAGCCTGGCGCTGTTCCTCACCCGCCGCCGGGTGCGGGAGATCGTCCCCTACGCCCAGGCCACGCTGTTCGGCCTCGTCCTGTTCTTCGCCGGCCTCAACGTCTTTGCCGCCAACCCGTTCGACACGACCTCGCCGGCTCCGAGCGAGGGCGCGGGCCTGGACCCGCTGCTGCGCCACGTCACGATGATGGTCCACCCGCCGATGCTCTACAGCGGCTACACGCTGATGATGGTGCCGTTCGCATTCGCGGTGGGCGCCCTCATCAGCGGCCGGCTGGGCGCGGAGTGGATCCAGGTGACGCGGCGGTTTGCGCTGGGCGCCTGGCTGTGTCTGGGCGTCGGGCTTCTGCTGGGCGCGCGCTGGTCCTACACCGAGCTGGGCTGGGGCGGCTACTGGGCCTGGGATCCGGTCGAGAACGCGGCGCTCATGCCGTGGCTGTGCGGCACCGCCTACATCCACTCGATCATGATCCAGGAGAAGCGGGGGATGCTGAAGGTCTGGAACGCGTCGCTCGTGCTGGCCGCGGGGACGCTGGCCATCATCGGCACCTTCCTGGTCCGCTCGGGGATCTTGAGCTCGATCCACGCGTTCGTCTCAGACCCGACGCTGAACTTCTCCTTCGTCGGCCTGATCGCGCTGATGGTGATCGGCTCGATCGGCCTGGTCAGCTGGCGGCGCGAGAGCCTGAAGAGCGAGGCCCGGCTGGACTCGCTGCTCTCGCGCGAGGCCGTCTTTTTGTTTCAGAACCTCGTGCTCGTCGCGCTTGCCGCGGTCGTGTTCTGGATCACCTTCTTCCCCCTCATCTCCGAGGCGATCACCGGCACCCAGGTCTCGGTCGGGCCCACCGCCTTCCGTCCCTTCGTGGTGCCGCTCGCGCTGCTCGTCGTCGTGCTGTCGGGGATCGGCCCAATCATCGCCTGGCGCCGGGTGACCGTGGCCAAGCTGCGGCGCAGCTTCGCCTTCCCGACCGCGGCCACGCTCGTGGTCGCGATCGTGCTCGCGATCACCGACTCCCCGGGCCGTCACGTCTTCGCCTACCTGATGTTCTGCGCCGGCAGCTTCGTGCTCGCCGCCGTCGGGCACGAGTTCGTGCGCGGGATCGCCGCGCGCCGGCGGTTGAGCGGCGAGGCCGCGCCCGTCGCCTTCGTGCAGCTGGTGCGGCGCAACCGGCGCCGCTACGGGGGCTACATCGTCCACGCCGGCGTCGCCCTGGCGCTGATCGGGGTGGCGGGGTCGACATCGTTCCAGCACTCGCGCGAGGCCACCATCGGCCCCGGCCAGAGCGTCATGGTGGACGGCTACCGGGTCACGTACCTGCGCCCGACCGCGGCGGCCGGGTCGGAGAAGATCTCGCTCGGGGCGTGGCTGGCCGTATCCCGCAACGGGCAGCGCGTGGCCACGCTGCACACGAGCTACGGCCTGTACGCCTCGCAGGATGCGCTGGCGCCGATCGGGCGCTTCTTCGACGGTGCCTCGACCGAGAGCCGCGTCGGCCTGCAGTCGTCGCTGACCAAGGACATCTGGACGGTCATCAACCCCAACATCGCGCCGCTGGGGCCGCTGGTGGCGCGCGGGGACCGGGTGCTCGGCAAGGCCCTGAACGACGCCCTGGCCCAACCCGCCGGGCCGGCACGCACGCGCGCTCTGACCCTGCTCTACCAGGCGCGCGATATCGCCATCCGCGGGATCACCGAGCGCTTTGTGTCGCATCCGTGGAAGTCGACCTTCCTGCTCATCGTTTCGCCGATCGTCATGTGGCTGTGGCTCGGCGCGATCATCGCCGCCCTGGGCGGGCTGATCGCGCTGTGGCCGGCGCGTCCGCCGCGGCGGCGCCGTCCACCCGCTTCGGCCGGTCGGCAGGGTGAGGGCGCGTCCGAGGCTCCGCCGTCGCCGCGCCCCCGTGAGCGCGAGCTCGTGGCGCCGATGGTCGCGCCGCCCCGGCCCGAGGCGACCTGATGGCCTATCTGATCATCCTGGTGGTGATCGCGATCGCCATCTCCGTGATCTCGGCGCCGCTGCGTGCGGCGCGCAGCACCCGGGAGGCCGATGCGCGGGCCAACCGCGAGGCCGAGCTGGAGGCGGCGCGCGACGCCAAGTACCGCGAGATCCGCGATGCCGAGCTCGATCGCGCGACCGGCAAGCTGTCGGATGAGGATTACGCCGAGATCGACGGCGCGCTGCGCCGCGAGGCGATCGAGATCATGCACGAGCTCGACGCCGCCCGGGCGCAGCCGGTCGCCCCGACGACGGCCTGAGCCTGAGGGCCGTTAGCTACCATCGCCGCCATGACCACCGTCCTGGAGCTCGTCCAGATCATCATCTGCGTCGTCCTGGTCTTCCTCATCCTCATGCACTCGGGCAAGGATGCGGGGCTGTCGGGCGCCTTCGGGGTCGGCTCCGGCGCGGGCCCGCTCGGGGGCGGATCGATGGTCGAGAAGAATCTCAACCGGTGGACGGTCGCGTTCGCCGTGCTGTTCGTGGTCAACACCGTCGTGTTGATCCGCATCTCCTGACGCCGGGCGCCTGCGCTCAGGTGAGGTGCCGCCGGTGCCTCCCATCGGGTGCAGGGCCGGGCGGGCGTGCGGTCGCCGCCCGCGCAGCGCGGTCAGACGCTCTGGCCGAGGTTGTCGACCAGGCGCAGCAGGTCCAGCGGGCTGAACGGCTTGGTCAGGAACAGGTCCGCTCCCGCGTCCTCGGCCATCCGCTGCACCGCGTTGGTGTCGGCGGCGGTGAGCATCACGATCGTGGCCTGCGCGGTGCCGGGCTGCGCCCGCAGCCGCCGGCAGGCATCGATCCCGTCCATGCGCGGCATGTCGACGTCCAGGAAGACGAGCGCCGGGTCCACGTCACGCGCCCGCTCCAGCGCCTCCTCGCCGTCGCCGGCCTCGTGCAGCTCGAACCCGGACACGTCCTCGAGCGTCGTGGCCACCAGGCGGCGGATGAACGGATCGTCATCGACGATCAGCACGGCCCGGCTCATCGGATCGCGCTCCCGATCCCGGTGAGCGTCGCGTCGGAGATGGTCTCAAAGGCGTCGACGACGTGAGGATCGAAGTGGCGGCCGGCCTGTGCGCGGATGTGCGCCCGGGCCTCGGGCAGCGGTGAGGCCTGGCGGTAGGGACGGTCGGTGGTCAGCGCGTCGAGCACGTCGGCCACGGCGAAGATCCGCGCCGGCAGCGGGATCGCCTCCCCGATCAGGCCGTCGGGGTACCCGGCCCCGTCCCAGCGCTCATGGTGGGAACGCACGACCTCGGCCGCCTCGGCCAGGAAGTCGATGCCGCGTACGATCTCGGCGCCGATGACCGGGTGCTGTGACATCAGCGCGCGCTCCTCGGGGTCAAGCTGACCGGGCTTGTAGAGGATCGCGTCGGGGATCGCCACCTTGCCGATGTCGTGCAGCAGGAAGCCGAACTCGATCGTCGGCGGCGCCGGGTCGGGCAGGCCCGCCGCCCGGCCGATCGCCATCCCGTAGGCGGTGACCCGCTCAGCGTGCTTGCCGGTGTAGGCGTCGCGCGCCTCGACCGCGTCGGCCAGGGCCCGCACCGTGGCCGCGTAGGAGCGCGCCAGCTGGTGGGATCGGGCCCGCTCCTGCTTGAACGTCTCCCGCAGGTCGGCGGCGTAGCGCTCCAGCTGCCGCCGGCTCTCCGCGGCGTCACGCTCGCGCCGCGCCAGTTCGGCGCGCAGGCGCATCAGCTCCTGTCTGAGCTCAGTTTCGGTCGTCGGCTCCACTCACACCCTGCCTGCTGTCAACGGCTTCTCCGCGCAGCGCCGCCAGCAGCGCACGGGCGGCATCCTGCACCGGGACGACCTCCATCCCCAGCTCGGAGATTCCGGGCGGGGCGGGCGTCGCGCCCTCGGAGAATAGGATCACGGCCCGACGCAGCCGGCGCCCGCGCAGATCCAGGGCCTGCAGCGCCGCGCGTGGATTGCGGATCCCGACGTCGATCAGCGCCACCTCAAAGCGCCGCTCACTGCATACGCGGGCCGCGGCGGCCCCCGTCGTCTCCCACTGATGTTCGATGCCCATCTCGTCCAGAGCGGGCTCCAGGCGGACCTGCAGCTCGGGCCGGGCGACGACCAGCACGCGCGAGCGTCCGGCCCGCACGGCGGCGGCGAGCACGTCGCGCAGTTGATCGGCGTCGATCGGCTTGCTGACCGCCCACTCGCCGGCGAGCTCCTGGCGCTGGGCGAACACCGAGACGAACAGGATCGGGATCGTGCGCAGCTCCGGATCGGCCCGGATCTCGCGCAGCACCGCGAAGCCGTCGGTTCCCGGCATGAGGATGTCCAGCGTGATGGCGTCAAAGCGCCCGGCCCGCAGCGCGTCCAGCGCCGCTTCCCCGCTGTGCGCGACGGTCGCGCGCACGTCCAGCGGCGCGAGCTGATCGGCGATCAGCGCGGCGATCTCCGGCTCATCATCGACGATCAGGATCCGCCGGCCGCGGATCACCTCCAGTGAGGCCTCGTCGTCGGCCGCTGTGACCGCGGCCGGGATCAAGACGTGGAAGGTGGTGCCGCGCCCGGGCTCTGACTCCAGTTCGATCCTGCCGTCGTGCAGGGCGACCAGCGACTGCACGATCGAGAGCCCCAGCCCCGTGCCCGGCGCCGTCTCACCACCTTCGCCGCGGTAGAAGCGATCAAAGGCGCGCTCGCGCTCCCGGGCGGTCATTCCGCGCCCGGAGTCGGCGACGACGATCCGCACCCACGCCCGGTCGGCCTCGACCCCGACGTGGATGCGACCGCCGGGCTCGGTGTAGAGGTGGGCGTTGGTGAGCAGGTTGGCGACGATCTGGCGGATCCGGGCCGGGTCACCGTCGGCCAGCGGCAGCGCGGGGGCGATGTAGACCCCGAGGTGCTGCTCCTTGGCCTCGATCCGCGCTCCGATCAGCTCGGCGACCTCGCGCACCGCCTCGCCGACGTCGATCGGCCGGCGGTTGATCTCGACGCTGCCCGCCTCGATCCGCGCGACGTCGAGCAGGTCGGCGACGAGATCGACGAGACGGTCGGTCGAGCGCAGGATGATCTCGACGAACTCGCGCTGGCGCGGGGTCATCTGCTCGCTGGAGCGGTGCAGCAGCTCGACGAAGCCCTTGATCGAGGTCAGGGGACTGCGCAGCTCATGCGAGGCCGTGGCCACGAACTCGCTCTTGGCCCGCTCCAGGCGCACGCGCTCGGCGACGTCGCGCACCGTCCAGACGTTGCCCGGCTCGCCGGCGTCCTCGAGCCGGGCGGCGGTCACGGCGAGGATCCGGTCCCCGCGCTCGATCACCGTCTCGCCCCCGAGCGCGGTGTCCAGCGGCGGCAGCGGGCTGGCGGCGGCGTCGGTGCGGTCGCCCGGGGAGAGCTCGGGGATCAGTTCGGCCGCGCGCGGGTTGGCGGTGCGGATCGTGACCCCGTCCTCCTCGGTCACCAGCAGCCCGTCGCCGAGGCTCGCGACGGCGACGGCCAGCCGCCGGCGCTCGGCCTCGATCTGGCCCTGCGCGCGCACAAGGTCCTCGCCCATCGCGTTGAACGAGACGGCCAGGGCCTGCAGCTCACTGGGCCCCACCGGGGTGATCCGGCGCGCGCGTTCACCGGTGGACAGCGCGCGCGTGGCGGATACGAGCTCGTCGAGCGGCCCGCGCATCGAGCGCACGAGCGCGGCGATCAGCAGCAGGGCACAGGCGAGAGCCAGGCCTCCGGCGACGCCGACGACGGCCAGCGCGTCGCGGGTCTCGCGCTGGGCGTCGTGCTGGGCCTGCCGCTGCCGGGCCTGCTGGCGGGCCTGGGTCCGGACGGCCAGCGCCGAGGCGCGCAGGGCCAGGGGACCCGAGATGCGGGCGGGGAGGCGGCGATGCCTGGACAGCGTGCGCTCGCGCGCCTCGAGCCTGACCTGGTCGGCGACCAGCGCGGCCGAGCGCGGGTCGGCCCGGGCCAGCGCGGCCGCGGTGCCGGCGGCGGCCCGGTAACCGGCGGCGGCCTGAGCCCGCTCGGGGCTGCCGGGCGCCGAGCCGTGCAGCGCCACGGTCTCCTGCACCCGAGCGGCGGTGAGGTTGGCCACCGCGGTCGAGATCTCGGAGGTGCTGACCAGGGTCCGCTCGTAGTCCAGGCGGGCGTGGTAGAGCGCGGACACGGCGGCGGCGGCGACGGCGACGAGGATCACCGTCAGCGCGATCAGCGCCAGGCGCAGCGAACCGGCGATTGACCATCGCATGAGATCAGAGCCCTTGCCATCTCCACGCGGCGCCCCTTCCCGCGGGGGCCGAAAAAGAACGCGATCGTAGCGACGGGCCGCTCCAGGCGGGGCAAAAGGGCTGCATGCGCGCGAGATCCCGGCTCCTGCGCTCAGGCGGGAGAGACCGTCTGGGTAGCATCGCGGGACGATGAGATCGCTTCTTCGGTGGGTTGATATGCGCGCCCCGCGCGGCCTTATTCGCGCCCTGGCCGCCGTGTCCTGCGGCGCCGCGATCGCCGCCTGCGGAACGGCGGGTACCTCGAGCTCGTCCGGGGCCGCGGCCACGGCGGGCTCCGGGACTGCGGCCACAGCGGGCTCCGGGGCCACCGGAACGGTGTCGGGGGACACCACGTCGGCGGTCTTGAGCCGGGCCGCGGCGCGCATCCCCTCCGGTGACTGGCCGACCTTCGGCTACGACGCCGCGCACAGTGGCGCCGGGCCCGCCTCGGGGATCACGGCCGCCAACGCCCGCCGGCTGCTGCGGCGCCGGGTGACCCTGGACACGACGATCGACTCCGCCCCGATCGAACTGCACGCGGTGACCGTGCGCGGCCGCCCGCGTGACGTGATCGTGGTCACCGGGGACAACGGCCGCACGGTCGCCGTGGACGCGGGCACGGGCGCGCGCCTGTGGGAGTATTACCCGCGCGGCGACCAGTCGCAGGTCACCGACACGACCCCGGTCGCTGACCCCGGCCGCACCGCCGTGTACGCCGCCAGCCCCGACGGCACGATCCACAAGCTTGCGCTGGCCACCGGCCGGCAGCTGTGGGCCCGCTCGATCACCACCGATCCCGGGCACGAGAAGATGGATTCCGCGCTCACCGTGACCGGCCGCTACGTGATCGCCACGACCGGCGGCTACTACGGCGATGCGCCCCCCTACGACGGCCACGTCGTGGCGATCGATCGCGCCACCGGCCGGATCGGGCACGTCTTCAACGCCGAGTGCTCGAACCAGCACGCGCTGATCTCACCGACGGCCTGCCCGGTCACCGCGACCCGCGGCGGCAGCGCGTTCTGGGCCCGCGCCGGGGCGATCGTCGAGCCGGGCAGCGGCAACCTGCTCGTGGTCACCGGGAACGGGCCGTTCAATGGCTCGACTGACTGGGGCGACACCGTGCTCGAGCTCGCGCCCGACGCCTCGCGGGTCCTGCACAGCTGGACGCCGCGCAACGAGCGCACGCTGTTTGAGACCGACACCGACCTCGGCTCGACCGGCCCGGCGCTGCTGGGCACGGTCGGGGGACGGCGGCTCGCCGTCCAGGGTGGCAAGCAGGGCGTGCTCTCGCTGCTGGACGTCACCCGTCTCAACGGAACGACCGGCCCGGCGTCATCGCGGCTCGGTGGTGAGCTGCAGCAGATCTCGGCGCCGGGCGGTCAGGACGTCTTCACCCAGCCGGCCGTCTGGCACGACGGCTCACGGACGATCGTGTTCGTGGCCACCAACGCCGGCACGGCGGCCTACACGGTGACCGGGGGCAGCCGGCCGCGCCTGCGCACGCTGTGGTCAAACGGCGTCGGCGGCACCAGCCCCGTGCTCTCCGGCGGCCTGCTCTACGTCTATGACCAGCAGGACGGCCGGGTCGACATCCGCCGCCCGCTCACCGGCATCCTTGTCCGGGCCCTGCCGGCGGGCACCGGGCACTGGAACAGCCCGATCGTGGTCGGCGGCCGTGTGATCGAGCCGACCGGCGACTACCACGCCGGGCGCGGGCCGAGCACGCTGGAGATCTGGCACCTGCCCGGACGCTGACCTGTTCCTCTAAGCACCAGGGCGCGCGTTCGGGCGGCCCCACAGCGTGCTCGCGGCGGCGGCAATCGCGGACGTTGAAGCGAGTCTGGGTCCCCACCCTCAGGGCGCGGGCCGGCGCGAGGAAAGAAGTGCACGCTCCGCCGGGCCGGGCCGGGCCGGGCCGGGCCGAGCCGGGCCGGGGCGCCGGGGCGCCGGGGCGCCGGGGCGCCGGGGCGCCGGGGCGCCG
>DASSZP010000052.1:0-7450 GCA_035713465.1 Solirubrobacteraceae bacterium
AGAACCAGCTTGCCGTCTTGCTTTCGCTGTCGCGCGAATCCGGCTGAGATTGTCGAGACAGCCATATTCGATCATCTGGTAGGGGCAGCTGTTCGCTGCCGGGTTTGCCTCAAAGCCGCACTGGCCTCAGTTGACTGCCACGATCGCGTCGATAATCACGGGCACGCCGAAGGGCGACGGTCCCTGGCCCGGCGCTGATCGTGCGTGACGGCCAGCATCGCCCCACAGGGCGACGATCAGATCACTGAACCCATCGAGGACCTCGGCGTTGCGGTCGAAGCCAGGGGCACAGTGGACGTAGCCGACGACCCGAAGCCACGACTGCACGCGATCGAGGTCCCCGAGCGTCTTCTGAAGCGAAGCCAGGATCGCCAGAGCTGTGACCTTCGCCGCGCGGTAGCCCTCCTCGACATCTAGATCTGCGCCCAGCAGGCCAACGACTGGTGGCCCGGAGCCGACGGGGCCGTGTCCAGCGACATACGCGACATTGCCGTGGACCGTGACGCCGACGTAGTTCCCGACCGGTTGTGGCGGCTGCGGCAGTTGCAAGCCGAGCTCGACGAGGCGACTTGCGATCGTTCCCATCCACCCAGCGTATGTTCGGGCGAGCGGGGTGTCCAGAGCGATCCGCAAGTTCCGCTCTCGCCTGAGGCAGAAGTCGCGTAGTCGTAACCGCTCCAGGCATCAGCCAGTGATGCTCGCGCCGGCACATTACGACCAGCCCCCACCACGGGCGTTGTTGCGCAAGACTTCACTCGTAATGAAGGGGTCCCCGGTTCGAATCCGGGCGTCGGCTCTCATCAGAACAGCCTGGCGGGAGACCTCGCCGTCGCCGTCTTCGACCACCAGCACCTCGATCTGCTCGACCGTCTGAGCACGGGCCGCGGCCAGGCTCAGCCGCAGGGCCTCCGACCAGCGGTAGGGCGCGGTCGGATCTGATCGCCATGCGGCAGCTTAACCCCGCCGCCCGCCACACCCAGCGACACGGCCTGGGCAAAGTTCGATACCCCCGCGAGCTCGGGAGCGGTAGGCTCGCGCCAACCCCATGGCTGGGAGGCGCTTGGAAAGGATGCCCTGTGCGCCAACGCCTGTCCTACGCAAACGTGGTGGCGACGCTCGCCCTGTTCATCGCCCTCGGTGGGACCTCGTACGCCGCGATCACGATTACCGGTAAGAACGTCCGCGACGGCTCACTGACCGGTGCGGACATCAGGAGGCATTCCGTGGCCCTCGACCGGCTCATCGGCCGGCTCGCGCCCGGGGCGCGGGGCCGCACGGGGGCGCCGGGAGCCCAGGGCGCTCCGGGCCCCAAGGGCGATACCGGGCCGCAGGGCCCACAGGGCGATCCGGGTCAGAGCGCGCCCGTCGTCCCGTCCACGGCGACCGCGGCGATCGCGGCGACGAGCGACGACAAGGGCTACTGGATCGTGGACCGGCGCGGGACGGTGCGCGCGTTCGGCGATGCGACGTTCGCCGGCGACGCCTCGGCCGTGACGCTGGCGGCGCCGATCGTGGACATCGCAGCGACCAGCGACAACAAGGGCTACTGGCTCGTGGACCAGCAGGGGGGGATCCTCAGCTTCGGAGACGCCGCCTTCTGGGGCAGCTAACCGCCGGATGCCCGCGGGGTCGCTCGGTCAGCCACCCACTGCGACGTCCGCTGCACACCGCTGGCTCAGCCTGATCGGGAAAGCGTCCGGGGCAGGCCGAACTGGGACAGCACACTCGCCTGGAAGCCGGTGATGGCAGCGATGCGGTCGCCGGCGGTCGTGACGACGAGCAGTGCGTAGGCCCGGAAGACACCCGTGGTCCGATCGGCCAGGTACAGCCCGAGCGCCGGCTGGCCGTTCGCGCGCGTGGGCACCACCCGATATGCCCGGTCGGGCCGGAAGGTGACGGCGGCGAAGAACTGACGCGCCACGTCGATTCCCCGGTACTCCAGCATCGCGGGGGGCATCGAGATCCGGACGTCCTCGGCGAGCAGCCTGACCAGGCCCTGTACGTCGGCGCGTTCGAGGGCGTCGGCCAGCTGGGCGACGAGGTCGCGCTCGGCTGCGGTGTCGGGTTGGCGCGCGGACCTGCTGCGGCCTGAGTCGGCCAGGTACCTGTCGACCGTGGCCCGAGCCCGTTTGAGGGCGCTCTGAACTGATTCCTGGGTGGCGTCGAGCATCTCGGCGACCTCGCCTGCGCGGTAGCCGAGAACGTCGCGCAGCACGAGCGCGGCACGTTGGCGCGGCGGCAGCAGTTGCAGGGCGGTGATGAAGGCGAGGGAAATCGCCTCGGTGGTCTCGTAGCGCGTCTCTGGCCCGGGGCGCTGGTCGACGAGCTGCTCGAGCAGGATGTCGGGATAGGGCTCCAGCCAGGGGGGATCGCCGGCACCGGTCGGTTCGGGCAGGGCGGCCTGAGGCAGCGGATGGGCGATGCGGGGCCGCCGGCTGTCGGCGCGCAACATGCTCAAGCACCGGTTGGTCGCGATCTGATACAGCCAGGTCCGCAGCGAGGATCGCTGGCCGAAGTCATCGAGGCTACGCCAGGCGGACACGAGGGTCTCCTGGAGTGCGTCCTCGGCGTCCTGCAGCGATCCGAGCATGCGGTAGCAGTGCACCTGCAACTCGTGGGAGTGGCGCTGGGCCAGGTCGCGGAACGCGCCCTCGTCGCCCGCCCGAGCCCGAGCGATCAGGTCCGTGGTGTCCATCTCCATCGGCATGCATCCTCGCCTTTCCTCTTGCACCGCTCGCGGTGAGTTCGTGTGAACGTACCGACGCCGCCCGGCCCGGGAATTGGGCGGTGTCTGCGAGTACTGAGCCCGCCGGGCTCCTTGATCGGGCGGTGTCGGCGGGCGCCGCCTCTGCCGGGCCTGGCGTCGGGCGGCGGCTCGCGCCCAATTCGCGGGCCTGCCGGCGTCTACCGGAACGGAGGCGGTCCCAGTGGGGGACGCGCCCTGAATACAGAGAGGAACCAGCTCATGACCAACTACGTCTTTTCCTTCCGCGTGCCCTCCGGTTATGCGCCCCACGCCGGGACGACGGCCGAGTGGCAGGCCTGGTTCGGTGGGCTCGGCTCGGCCCTGGTCGACGTCGGCCACGCGGTGAGCGAGCACGCGGCGCTCGGCGAGGTCGGCGGCCGCGACTCGCGGATGATCGCCTACTCGCTGGTGTCCGCCGAGGACCTGGACGCCGCCCTAGCGCTGGCTCGGGACTGCCCCGTGATGCGGATCGGCGGCGGCGTCGAGGTCGGCCCGGTGATGGAGGCCGCCGGGTCATGAGCGCCACCATGACCTCATCCATCGCGCCCCCGGCGGGATCGTTTCTGGCCACCGGGCGCGGGAAGCTGACGCTGGCGCTGCTGTGCGCGGTGACGTTCCTGGACGTCATGGACGGCGCCATCGTCAATGTCGCGTTGCCGACCATCCGCGCGCACCTGCGGTTCTCGGTGCAGAACCTGCAGTGGGTGGTCAGCGGCTACCTGATCACCTACGGCGGGTTCCTCCTGCTGGGCGGTCGGGCCGGGGACCTGCTGGGGCGGCGGCGATTGCTGATCGCCGGCACCGGGCTGTTCGCCATCTCCTCGCTGGCCTGTGGGTTGGCCGACAGCCAGGGGCTGTTGGTCGGCGCGCGGCTCGCCCAGGGCTTCGGAGCGGCGATGATGTCTCCGGCCGCGCTGGCCATCCTGACCACTACCTTCCGGGACTCCGACCGCCACAAGGCGCTCGGCGTGTGGGCCGGGATCAGCGGGTTGGCCTCCGCGGTCGGGTTGTTCTTCGGCGGCCTGCTCAGCCAGGATCTCGGCTGGCGTTGGGTGTTCTTCGTCAACGTCCCGCTCTGTGCGCTCGTGCTGGTCGGAGCCTTCCGGGTTCTGAAGGCTGACTCCGGCCGGTCCGCCGGCCCCGGCTTCGATGCCCTCGGAGCGGCCTTGGTCACCGCCAGCATGCTGTTGCTGATCTTCACGCTGGTGAACGAGCCGCACGCGGGATGGGGGGCAGGCCGCACCCTCGGCGGCCTGGGCGTCTCGGTGGTGCTGATGGCCGCCTTCGTGGCCAACGAGCAGCGGCGCGCCGATCCGCTGCTGCCGTTGTCGATCTTCCGGATCAAAGGCCTGGCTGCGGCCGACTGCACTCAGGTGATCGCCTGGGCCGGGTTCTATTCGATGTTCTTCTTCGTCACTCTGTACATGCAGAACGTCCTGGGTTACTCGCAGCTGCAGTCCGGGCTCTCGTATCTACCCGTCAGCGTCGGCATCGGGTTCGGCTCGGCCGTGGCGACGAAGATGTTCGTCCGGACCGGCACTCGCCCGATGATCGTCTCCGGCGCCCTGTTCGCGGCCGGCGGCATCCTGTGGCTGTCGCGCATCCCGGTGGAGGGCACGTATCTGGGCAACCTGCTCGTCCCGCTGGTGATCATGGGCGTCGGGCTGGGGCTGCTCTATGCGGGTGTGCAGACGGCCGCGAACGCCGGTGTGCCGGAAAACCAGGCTGGATTGGCCGCGGCCCTGATCACCACCTCGTTCCAGCTCGGGTCCGCGCTTGGCCTGGCGGTGTTCAGCGGGATCGCGACCAGCCGCACCAGCCACCTGCTGGCCGCTCACACCCCGCCCCCGGAGGCACTCACCGCAGGCTTCCAGCGTGGCCTGCTCGTCAGCGCCCTCTGCCTTCTCGCCGCGGCGGCGATCGCGTTGCGCGCCGCCAACACCCGCGGCGAACCTGCCGGCACACCGGCACGCCACCCGGACCGGGAGCCCCTCTACGACCCGGCGTGACCCGACGCGACGCGATCACCGGGAGGTGCGGTGCTGACCAGCCCTCCCGAGGATGCGTACGCGCTCGACGTGGAGGAACTCCTGAATCCGGGGCTCACGCTGTTTCGGCCTTCGGTCCGGCGGCGAGCTGCTGACCACCGGCGCTCTGAAGTGGCTTGATGACGAGCACGTCGAGCTCAGGACGATGCACACCGACGCGCGTGTCCGCCGGCGGGGGACCGGAGAAACGATGCTCAGCGGTCGACTACCGCGAGGTCGATGTCGAGCTCGTGCGCGATCTCCGGATGAGCGGCGCGAGCCGGCGGCTGGTGGAGAGAGCATCGTCCCCCTGGCTCGCGCCTTTGACATCCGGACGGTGGCCGAGGGGGTCGAGGACGAGGAGGCGCTCGAGCACGTGAGCGCACTCGGGGTCGACTTCGCCCAGGCCTACCGCATCGGGCGTCCCGCTCCGCTCCTCGCCCGACCAGGGCAGCGGCTGGTCCCGTTGGCTCACGCGCTCACCGCCGGGCCGGGATCTCCTGCAGCGACCAGCGGTTTCCGTCCGGATCGGCGAAGAACACGAAGTTGCCCCAGGGCAGCTCCTGCACCTCGCTGGTCTCGACCCCGCGCTCACGTAGATCGGCGCGCGCGGCTGCTGCGCTGCCGACGACGAGGTTGGCTCCGGGAAAACTGCCCGGCGCCGACTCGGTGATGCCGGTCCCGATCGTGATCGAGCAGGCTGACCCCGGCGGGGTCAGCTGCACGAAACGCAACTCGTCACTGACGGTGTGATCGTGATCGGCGTGAAAGCCGACCTGCTCGTAGAACGCCTTGGCGCGGTCGACGTCGGAGACGGGGACCGCGACCAGCTCGAGCCTGAGCTCCATGACACACTTCCTTTCCCGGTGGACTGGCCGGAAGCCTGCCGCGAATTGCGGTCAGCTCCTGTCCGCGGGACATGCCGCGAGGCGGATCGCGGAGGGCGGGAACGACGTCGGTCTCACCGCCCGGGACGCGACGCCGATCCGACAAAGGCGGATCCCGTGAGGCGGATCGCGTGACGCGACCCACCCCACGGGATCCGGCTCAGGAGGCCGGGCCGCTCAGCGGTGTCGGCGCGAGTGGTGCGTGAGCTTGGCCACCGCGTGGGCGAAGGAACCGGTGCTCAGGCCCCACGAGGGATCGCTCCACATGTAGGGCTGGATCTCGGAGAGATGCAGCCGGGCCAGGCCGATCAGCGCCGAGTAGGCGTACCACTTAACGTGCCGGGGGTTCGTCGAGCCCCAGGTGCCACGGGTCGACGTCCAGCCGTACTCGTTGGCCAGGACCGGTGTGCGGCCGCGGCCGTACGCCCGCATCAAGCGCAGCGCGTCACGCGCGACCCGGACGGACGCGCTCGGCGTCGCCCCGTAGGGATGGATGGCCAGCGCGTCCATCGGCCGCCCGCGGAACGCCTTGAGCATCCGTGGCAGCGAGGACTCCGTCCAGGCCAGTCCGCCGGTGGTGACCCGCGCGTGGCGGTCGACCCGGTGCACCGCGGTCCGGACCGCCTCGTACATCCGCGCGTAGTCCGACAGGTTGATGTGCGGGCCCCAGTCGTACAGGTTGTCGGGCTCGTTCCACACCTCGACGTCGGTCACCGGCTGGTAGTGCAGCGTGCGGTGCGACTTCCAAAAGGCGCCACCGGGTCCGTAGCGCTTCATGAACGCGGTCGCGTAGGCGGTGAAATCGCCGTTGCGCGCGGGGGGCAGGAAGGCAACCACCCGGCCGCGTCCCTTGAGGTGCAGGACGTTTGACTCATGGACCTCGGCCCAGCGCGGTGCGAAGCCGAGCATCGGCTCCCAGCGCAGGTGCGCGACGGCCATCTCGGACATGATCATGTCGTCGTAGCGCCAGTTGTAACGATGGTGCCCGCGGACGGGTCCCCGGGGCTCGATGGCCGGCCAGTTGGAGTCCGCTCGGCCGACGCGGCCGCCCGCCCGGTAGAGCGATTTCAGGTTGGCCATCGTCTGGGCCTGGGTCCACTGGCCTCGGACCTGGCTGATGAAGTCACTGTTGACCTCAGCGCCGAACACGGTGGCGCCGGCGGTGGCAGGGAGGACCAGGGCGAACAGGGAGATCAGTAGGGGCAAGCAGCGTCTCATGAGCCTCACGTAGGTTGTGGAACAGGGCACGGGGGCTAGAACACGCGCAGCCGCTGAAGGGTGCGGTTCGCACGCACAATTGTTCCTCGCCACCGAATCGATCCGGCCGCCCCGGGCAAGGGCCACCCGCGGCGCTAACACCACGCGGTCAGGGCGTCGGTCAGGCCATCGTCCGACCCTTGACCGACCCAGGCCACGTACCCGTCGGGCCGGATCAGCACGACATCAGGAGCGTCCACCGCGCCGAGCACGGGCAACTCCCAGGGCCCATCGTAGCGAGCGCGGACCGCCTGGACGCGAGCCGCCCACGGTCCAAGCTCGGGCCCGTCCGAATCGCGCAGGTGCAGCAGCACCGGACGGCCTGCGTGCAGCAGCGCGAAGAGCCGGATCGGGCCGGCTGCGGTCTCGAGATCCAGATCGGGCATGCGCCGGCCCAGCAACGGGTGGCCCTCACCCAGGTCGTAGTGGATGGACAGTCCGGAGACGATCCCGGCCAGCCGCCGCCGAGGCTCGTCCATCGCCGCGAGCTCGGCGACGACCTCCACCAGCGCCAGCGTCCGATCGTCCCCGCG
>DASSZP010000053.1:0-2576 GCA_035713465.1 Solirubrobacteraceae bacterium
CGACCGCCTTGGCCGCCGCGCGCAAGTCGGCGAGGGGCAGCTCGAGCACGATCGTCCGGCTGACCAGGCTCCGGCGGCGCAGCAGCGGCGACGGCTCGGCCGGCGGCGGGCTGAGCACGCGGCGGGCCGAATCCGCGAACCTGACCGCCTCGGTGACCGTGGCGCCGGGCTGCGTGATCAGCCGGGCGGCGGTGCCCGCCGCCCGGCCAAGCAGCGTGCGCCCGGCCGTGAAGGTGGTCTCAGGGAGCTGCCTGATGCTGTCCCGCAGCAGGTCGTTGCCGCTCACGTCGCTGGGGACCGGCACCGGCGGCATCGGCCGCGGCTCGGGGTCCCGTTCGGTGTCGTAGACCTGCTCGAACAGGGCGATCCCGCCGAGCCCGTCGGTGATCGCGTGGCTGAGCTTGGTCAGCAGCGCGGATTTTCCCCCTTCCAGGCCCTCGACGTACACCGCCTCCCACAGCGCGCGCGAGGTGTCGAGCGGCGACTGCAGCGTCAGCTCCGCTAGGTCGAGCAGCTGGCGCAGCGTGCCCGGGGCGGGCAGCGCGATCCGGCGCAGGTGGTAGCCGAGGTCGAAGTCGGGATCGACGACCCAGCGCGGCGGCGTGGCGGGCAGCGGCGGGATCACGACCTTCTGCCGCATCCTGATGACCACCCGGCTGGCCCGGTCCATCGCCTCGCGCAGTCGGCCCCAGTCGGCCGGGCCGTCGAGGATCTCCAGGTTCAGGAACGCCGAACGCGTGGCCGGATAGGCCTCACCGCGGTGCAGCAGGTAATCCAGCGGGCTGAGCTCGTCGGCCATGGAGGCCCCCTGAAGGACGCGGACTCTTTGGTGCAAACCTTACGTTGGCGGGCGGGACACGCACTGGGCGAGGTACAGCTGCTCGCCGAGCGTGTTCATCAGCTCCAGCTGGGTCTCCAGGTAGTCGATGTGGAGTTCCTCGTCCGCCATTATCGTCTCGAGCAGGATCGCGCTCGTGGTGTCGTGGCGTTCCCGGCACAGCGCGATGCCGGGCCTGAGCCGCTCGGCCACTTCCACCTCGATGGCCAGGTCGGCTTCGAACTGCTCGCGGATGGTCTGCCCGATGCGCACCGAGAACAGGCGCTGGTAGTTCGGCAGGCCGTCCAGGATCAGGATCCGGTCGGTGAGGGCCTCGGCGTGCTTCATCTCGTCGAACGACTCGGCGCGGGTGTGCGCGGCCAGTTCGGTGTAGCCCCAGTTGTCCTGCATCTTCGAGTGCAGGAAGTACTGGTTGATGGCGGTCAGCTCGCTGGTGAGCTGTTCGTTCAGCAACTGCAGGACTTCAGCGTCCCCGAGCATGTCGTCCCCTCCAGTATCTGGGGTGTCCGGAGCCTATACCGTACAGTCATCCGAACCTTCGCTAGCTGAATGGCGACGCCGCGTGTCTCTCGTCCTTGCCGCCGACTACCGGGTGCCCGATTTCGACCACTGGTGGGCCGCGCTCACCGCCGGCCTGCCCCGGCTGCCCGGCCTCGGCGCGCACCACGTCGTGGTCTACCGCTCGCTCGCCGACGCCAGCCGCGTCTTCGTGACCATCGGGTTCTCCGAGCGCCCGCCGGTCGACGCGCTGCTGCGCTCGCCGCTCATGTTCTCCTGGTTCGATTCGGCCGGGGTGGACGAGCTCCCGCCGATGTTCGCCGGCGAGGCCGTGGAAAAGCTCGACCTGGACCTGCTGCCCGGCGCGGCGGCCGACATCGCGGCGGCGGGCGCGGTGATCGTGGCCACGATCGCGCCCGTCGGCCGGCGCGACGGGGTGGCCCGGCTGCGTGCCAGCGTGCACGGCGCCGTCACCAGGCTCGCCGATTCTGGCGTGCGCCGGTTCTGGATCTACCGCGCCCTGGACGACCAGGCCGAGGTGATGATCTTGCAAGAAATCGCCACCGAACGGCAGGCCGAGCAGTGGATCCGCCACCCCGACGCCGCCGCTGGGTTCATGGCGGAGGCGGGGGTCGGCGCGTACCCGCCGCTGTTCGTCGGTCGCCTGGTACAGGCCCTCGAGGTGCCCGGGACCTGAGATGTACATCTGTCTCTGCCTCGGCGTGACCACCGGCACCGTCCAGCAGGCCATCGACGCGGGCGCTCGCTCCACCAAGCAGGTCGCCGAAGCCTGCGGGGCCGGCTCGATCTGCGGCCGCTGCGGCCACACCATCCGCACCATGATCGAGGCCGCCGCCCCCGACCCGCCCGCCAGCAAGCCCGCCCGCCTCCGCCGCCGCTGGGGCCGCGGCTAACCCTCGCCACTCCGCTCCATCAAGCGTGCGCATCCACCCACCCGCCGCGCCCCCTGGGTGCTTTCATGGTGTTAGTCCCCGCCGGGAACGGAGTTGGCGTGAGAGAGCAGCGGCGCAGTCGGGTGATCGCGATGAGCGAGGAGGAGCGGGACGCCTTCCTCGGCGTGCAGCGGACCTGCCGGCTGGCGAGCCTCGGGCTGGGCGGCCCGCACGTCTCGCCGGTCTGGTTCGTCTGGGACGGCGCCGCCCTGTGGGTCTACTCGCTGACCCGCAGCCAGCGGTGGACCGACATCCAGCGCGACCCCCGGGTGGCGGCGGTGATCGAC
>DASSZP010000054.1:0-4822 GCA_035713465.1 Solirubrobacteraceae bacterium
GCGTCCAAGGTCGGCAGCGATGGGAAGCCGGTGAGAATCCGGAGCGGACCCGCCACTGTGATCGGGGAGGACGGCGAAGAGCACGCCACTGGCGCCGCCAAGGCGCTGGGAAGGCATCGCCGTTGGGCCCGACAGCCAGGAGACCACCTCCGACCACAAGCCGAAGCCCTCGTGGAAAGGGGTGGCTCATGCAGATCAAGCACGCAATCACGGCCGGCGCGGCAGCGCTCGGCACCACCGCAGCACTCGCCGTCGCGCCGGCGGCCAACGCCGTCACGGCGCATGCGGCCGCGGTGGTCGGACCGAAGGTGACGATCACGGTCCGGGGCAAGAGCGGGGTGTTGCTCGCGACCCGGCCCGTCCGCGGCCGGTCGGGGTGGATCACCCGCGGCGGCGCTCCGAAGGGCAAGTGCCCGGCCGACAGCGTCCAGGGCGCGCTCAACGTGGCCACACAGGGGCACTGGAGGGGCACGTGGTACGCGAGCTACCACGAGTACTTCATCACCGCCATCCTCGGCGACAGCGAGACGACCAAGAAGGCCTACTGGGGCCTCTACGTCAACGGCAAGATCGCCTCCAAGGGCGCCTGCGACATCCCCCTGAGGGCCGGTGATCGGGTGCTCTTCAAGGTGACGCGCTCCTGATGCGCCGCCGCACCCGCCCCGTCGGGCTGATCGCCGCCACGGTCGCGACGGCGGTGCTGCTGGGCGGGTGCGGCCTCGGGGCCGGGCCGGGCACGCGCAACGCGCAGCTGCTGGTCACCGCCAACTTCGGCACGCGCCACTACGGCAGCGTCGTGGAGCGGCGCGTGCCGGGCTCCGAGACCGTCCTCTCGCTGCTCGAGCGCCACTTCAAGATCACCACCCGCTACGGGGGCGGCTTCGTCGAATCGATCGCCGGGCACTCCGGCAGCTCCAACCACCTCGACTGGTTCTACTACGTCAACGGGATCGAGGCCGCGGACGGCGCCGCCGCCACCGATGTGCACGCCGGTGACCACGTCTGGTGGGACCTGCACGACTGGGCGGCCGCCGAGTCGGTCCCGGCCGTCGTCGGCTCCTTCCCCGAACCGTTCACCAGCGGGCTCGGGGGCCACCGGTTCCCCACGCTGCTCGATTGCGCGCCCGGCGTCCAGACCGCCTGTGACACGGTCGGCGCCGACCTGCACCGCCTCGGCGTCAAGGCGGCCGATCAGGCCCTCGGCACCGGCTCCGGGTCGGATTCGCTCTCGGTGGTGATCGGCGCCTGGCGGCAGCTCCGCAGCGTGCTGGCGGCCCAGCTCATCGCCGCCGGCCCTCGCAGCAGCGGCGTCTACGCCCGCTTCACGGCTGGCGGGAGCGCCCTGGCCCTCGAGGACCCGCACGGCCGCACCGTGCGAACCCTGCGCGGCAGCGTCGGCCTGATCGCCGCCACCGGTCAGGCGTCGATCAGCCAGCCCCTCTGGTTCATCACCGGCACCGACCGGGCGGGCGTGCTCGCCGCCGCCCGGGCCCTCACCGTCGCCAACCTCGCCCACCACTTCGCCGTGGCCGTCGTCGGGCGCTCGGTCATGCCGGTTCCGCTCGCGCCCGGCTCATGATCTACCGGCGCCGGGCCAGTCCGCTGCACGCGGCTCGCGCCGCGGTGGCGATCGCCTGGTGCGTGGCGCTCGGCGTGGCGACGATGCTCGAGTCCAACCCGGTCATCCTGGGCGTCCTCGCCGTCTCGGTGGCGGGCGCCGCGGCGCTGGCCGGCGTCGGCCGCGAGCTGCGCCGCAGCCTGCGCTGGTCGGTCCCGCTCTGGATCGGCGTCGCCGTCGTCAACGCGCTCGTCACCCGCAATGGCCTCACCGTCATCTGGCGGTTCGGCGACCTGCCGCTGCTCGGCCAGACGAACATCACGCTCGAGGCGACGGTCTACGGCGCGCTGCTCGGCCTGCGCGCCGTCGTGCTCATCCAGCTCGGGACGCTCTACTCCGTGGCCGTCGACCCCGACGCGGTCCTCCGCCTCTTCCGCGGGCTGTCCTTCCGCTCGGCGCTGTCGGCCACGATCGCCACGCGGATGGTGCCCGTGCTCCTGCGGGACTCCCGCCGCCTCGCCGAGGCTCAGCGCTGCCGGCCCGGCGATCCGCCCGGCCGCGCGCAGCTGCTGCGGGCCAGCACGGCCGGCGTGATCGACCGCGCGCTCGACGTGGCCGCGACGCTCGAGGTCCGCGGCTACGGCGCGGCCCGTCGCGCCCCCCGCCGCCGCACCTCGATCTGGGACCGCGGCTGGTCCCGGCACGACCTCGCCTTTCTGGCCTCGGCCGGCGGCCTGCTCGGGGTCGTCCTCGTCGCGCGGGTGGGCGGATGGGACGCGTTCACGGCCTATCCGCTGTTGCGCGCGCCCGCTGGCGCGCGCACGCTCGGCGCGGCCGGCGCTCTGCTCCTCGCCGCGCTGCTGCCCTTCCTCGACCGCCGGGGGATCGAGCCGTGAGCCTCGTGCGGATCACCGACCTGACCTACCACTTCCCGGGCGCGCAGCGGCCCGCGCTCGAGCGGGTGTCGCTGACGATCGAGCCGGGGGAGTTCGTCGTGGTCGCCGGGCTCTCCGGTTCGGGCAAGAGCACGCTGCTGCGCGCGGTCAGCGGCCTGGTGCCGCACTTCCACGGCGGGACCTTCGGCGGGAGCGTCACCGTGGCCGGTCTGGACAGCCGTCACCATGGACCGGGGGAGCTGGCGGTGCACGTCGGCTCGCTCTTCCAGGACCCGGAGACTCAGATCGTGCTCGGCACGCCGCGCGCCGAACTCGCCTTCGCCGCCGAGAACCGCGGGTGGTCGGCGCCCGAGGTCGCCCGCGCGGTCGAGGAGACGGCGCTCGCGCTCGCCATCGACGGGCTGCTCGACCGTCCGGTCGAGGAGCTGAGTGGGGGAGAGCTGCAGCGGGTCGCCCTCGGCGCCACGCTGTCCGCCCGCCCCGCGCTCGTCTGCCTGGACGAGCCGACATCGCAGCTTGACCCGGTCGCCGGCGACGAGCTGATCGGGCTGCTGCGCCGGCTGAACGAGGACGGGGAGACCGCCGTGCTGCTCGCCGAGCACCGGCTCGAGCGCTGCCTGGCCGCGGCCGACCGGGTGCTCGCCCTCGACGCCGGACGGCTCGCCTACGACGGCCCCCCGGCGGGGTTCCTGACCTGGGCGCTCACGGCGGCGCCGGCGCTCGTGCCGCCGGGCGCGCGGCTGCTCGCCGGGCTCGGCCTGGCGCCCGCCGCCGGCGTCAAGCGGGCGCGGGCGGCGCTGCGGGCCGCCGGTCTGGCGCCCGTTCCCGACGCGGGAGGGGTTTCCGTCCCTGAGGGTCGGAAACCCCTCCCGCGTCACCGCCAAACCGACGACGCGCTCCGCCTCCGCCGGGTCTGGCATGAGGTCGCGGGCGGCCCGGCGATCCTGCGCGGCGTCGATCTGCGCCTCGAGCCGGGGGCGCGCGTGGCCCTGATGGGGCGCAACGGGGCGGGGAAGTCGACGCTCCTGCGTCACGCCGCCGGCCTGATGGCCCCGACGCGCGGGCGGGTGCAGGCGGCCGGACGGGTGGCGCTGCTGCTGCAACACCCGGGGGACTACCTGGTGCACGAGACGGTCCGCGAGGAGGCGGAGGCCCGCGCGCTCGCCGCGGTCGGCCTGGCCCACCTGGCCGACCGCCACCCGCGCGAGTTGAGCGGCGGCGAGCGGCAGCGGCTCGCCCTCGCCATCGTGCTCGGGGACCCTGGCGCGGCCGGGCTGCCCGCGGTGCTCTGCCTGGACGAGCCGACCCGCGGGATGGACCGGGCGGCCAAGGATGCGCTCGTGGCCCTGCTGGGCACGCTGCCCTGCGCCGTGATCGTCGCCACCCACGACCCGGAGTTCGCCGCCGCCTTCGCGCGGCGGGTCGTCCTGCTCGCCGACGGCCGCGTGATCGCGGACGGCGCCACGGCGGAGGTCCTCTGCGGCGGGACGTACTTCGCCACCGAGACGGCGCGCATCCTCGGCGGCGTCGGCGGCGCGCTGCTGCCCGCCGATGGCGTCGCCCTGCTCGGCCAGCTCACGCCGGCGGAGACGCCGGCGTGAGCTGGCCGCTCGCCGCCTTCACGGTCCTCGGGCTCGGCCTGCTCGCGGGCTTCGCCTGGTATGAGCGCACCCGACCGGACGCCCGGATCGTCGCGCTCGTCGGGACCCTGGCGGCGCTCGCCGCGCTCGGCCGGATCGCCTTCGCGGCGGTGCCGAACGTGAAGCCGACCAGTGACATCGTGCTCATCTCGGGCTTCGCCCTGGGGGGCGCGCCCGGCTACGTCGTCGGCGCCGTCGCCGCGCTGACCTCGAACATGTTCTTCGGACAGGGCCCGTGGACGCCCTGGCAGATGGTCGGGTGGGGACTCACCGGTGTGGCCGGCGCACTGCTCGCGCGGCTCACCCGGGGCCGCATCGGGCGCCTGCCGCTCGCTCTGGTGTGCTTCGTCCTCGGCTTCGCCTTCACCGCGCTGCAGGACGGCGGCGACTGGGTCACCTACAGCGATCACAGCCTCGCCCAGCTCGGTCTCTACGTCGGGCGCGGGATCGGGTTCGATTTCGTCCACGCCATCGGCTGCTTCGGCTTCGCCATGGCCTTCGGTCCCGCGCTGATCCGGACGCTCGCCCGCTTCCGCAGCCGCATCGAGGTGCGGTGGCTGCCCGCCCCGGGCACCTCAGCCCTGCTCGCGGCGGCCCTGCTCGTGGCCGCGGCCGCCGTCCGGCCGGCGCGGGCGCTCGCTCACCCACCGCGCCGCTCGCCGGTCACCTTCCTGCGTTCCGCGCAGAATCGCGACGGCGGCTTTGGCCCGGCGCCGGGACAGCCGTCG
>DASSZP010000055.1:0-33622 GCA_035713465.1 Solirubrobacteraceae bacterium
CCCCCCAGGCGCGGTGGACCTTTCAGTCAGTCAGGCGCCCCGTCGCCTCCCGGGCGCGGTGGCCGCGGCGGTCAGGCGGCGCGCTGGGCGCGTTCGAGGCCCGGCCCGAAGTAGGCCCCGCCGCCGATCCCCTTGTCGTAGGCCGACCACTGCTCACCCTCGGGCAGGGCCTTCTCGAGCCGGTCAAAGCTGCCCAGGCGCCCGCCCAGATTGTCGATCATGTGGACCAGGGTCGCCTCCCGTGTGCAGGGGATCACGGGGCTGCCGTGCTCCAGGGAGCCGTGGTGGCTGAGAATGATGTGCAGCACGGCCTGGGCGGTCGGATCCGGGAAGCCGGGGATGTCCTCGATCGCCCGGCGCACGCGGTAGTAGCCAAGCGGTATCTCCCCGAACAGCCGGCCGTGGTCGGTCATCTCGATCGCCTCGCCGGTCATCGCGTAGGCCTCGAGCTTGCCGATGTCGTGCAGCAGCGCGCCGGTGACCGCCACCTCCCGGTCGATCCCCGGAAAGGTGGCCGAGCTCGCGCTGACCGCTTGAGCGACGGTGAGCGAGTGCTCGAGCAGCCCGTGGCGGAACGCCTGGTGATAGCGCTTGGCCGCCGGCGCCTCGCGGAACTCGGCCCAGGTGGGCGAGTCGGGGCCGAGCAGCGCATCCAGCAGGGCGCGCAGATGCGGGTTCTGCAGGGTGCCGATCAGCTCGCGCAGGTCGGCCTCCATCTGCTCGGCCGAATGCACGGGCCCGTCGATCAGCGCCTGCGGGTCGTACTCGCCCTCGGCGGCGGCGCGGTAGCCGCTGACCTCCAGGCCCGGCCCGAAACGCTCGTGCACCTCATAGCGGGCGGTCACGTGCACGGCGGCCCCGGGCACGAACACGGCGCGCGCGGCGTCGAGCTCCTCGCGCACGATCACCGGCAGCGTGCCGGTCCGGTCACCCAGCGAGACGCGCAGGTATTCGGTGCCCTCCCGGCGGCGGCGCAGCTCCGCGCTGCGGACAAGCAGCACCGTCTCGAGCTCCTGGCCGGGCTGGAGGTCGCGCACCTGCATGCCAGCGAAGATAGAGTGGCGACCGGACGAACACCATGGCGAAAACCGCGGTCATTACAGGGGGAACCGGTGGACTGGGTGCTGCTGTCACCACGCGGCTGCTCGCCGACGGCTGGCACGTCGTCGTCCCGTGGGTCCACGAGCACGAGCTCGAGCGCGTCGAGCGACAGGAGCGGCTGAGCCTGGTCAGAGCCGACCTGTTCGATCCCGGCGCGGTGTCGGAGGTCGTCACCCGCGCCGCCGGCGACGCGTCCGCGCCGCTCGCCGCGGCCGTCAACCTGGTCGGCGGCTTCGACGCTCCCGGCCGGATCCACGAGGTCCCGCTGGAGCGTTTCGAGGAGCAGTTCCGGCTCAACCTGCGCCCGACCTACCTCGTCACCCAGGCCGCGATCGGGCCGATGGTCGACGCCGGCGGCGGCTCGATCGTGTGCGTCGGCACCCGCGCGGCGCTGGAGCCGTTCCCGGGCGCGGCGGGCTACATCGCCTCCAAGGCCGCGGTGATCGCCTTCGCCCGGGCGGTGGCCGTCGAGTACCGCGATCAGGGCATCCGCGCCAACGCGATCCTGCCCAGCGTGATCGACACTCCGGGCAACCGGGCCGCGATGCCCGACGCCGACCACAGCCGCTGGGTGGCGCCGGCGCAGATCGCCGGCGTCATCGCGCACCTCGTCTCACCCGACTCGGCGCCGACCAGCGGCGCGGCGATCCCCGTCTACGGGCGGGCCTGACCCGGTGTCCGCCCCCCACGCGGTCCGGGCGGCGGGCCGGGCGCGGGTGCTGGCCTGCGCCGCTGTCGCGGTGCTGGCGGCCGGTATCGGGTTGTCCGCCGGCGCCGGGTCCCCGCGGGCCGGAGCGGCGCTGCCCCCGGGTTGTGCGCAATCCGGCGACCTCACCATCTTCGGGCTCAGCGGCGCCCGTCGTTCCGTCGCCGTCCAGATGCCCGCGTGCGCGACGGGCGCGGTCACGGTGAGCTTTCACAGCACCGCGGCCGCGTGCGCTGCTCACGGTCCCTGCGGATACGACGGGACCGAGTCGTGGACCGCGGCCCCCGGCGGTGAGCTGGTCCTCGTCGGCGTCGGCGCGCCCGGTGCTCTGCGGATCACCAGCGGCTCGCTGTTCGCGGGCGGCCTGTCGGCACTGCGCGCGCAGGTGGCCCGCACCTCCCCGACCGGACGAACGGCGGCCACGTGCCGGGACGTCGGCCAGCCGTTCTCGGGGCTGCTGTCGGTCCGTCCTCACGCGGGCCGGGTCACGATCGCGCTGGGCGCCGGCCAGGCCGGCCACGCCGGTGCGCCGGTCGCCCCGCTGCTCGGCTCCCAGTGCGCGGGCCCGACCGACGGTGATGTCGGCCCGGCCCTGCCCAGCGTCACGCTGCCCGTGGCCGTGATCCGGGCCGGCCACGCGACGATCGACCTGTCCGGGACGCACGCCTACGCCTCACGCGACTTCGCCGGCACGGTGACCTCGACGCTCGTGGTGAGCACCGGTCAGGCGCGGGTGTCCCCAGTCGGTCGGGGCGGCGCCGGACGCGGGCCCCGGCGGCGCAACCTGATCGAGCACTACCTGCTCGCGCGTCTGGACGGTCGCCTGGCCGTCGCGATCGCCGGCGCCGGGGATCCGCGGCGGTGCCGGGCGCTCGATGCCTGTGGCGCCCGGGGACGCATCACCGTCGCACTCCGCGGCCGGCCTGGCGCCTCGGTCTACCTCAATGCCGACGGCCCGGCCCGTCGGCCCGCCGCCGACTTCCTGGCTGCGGTGGGCCGGGGTTCCGGGGACCCCACCGCGATCCGCGTGACGGGCGGTGGCGAGGCACCGGTGGCGGGCCGGGTGATCGCGCGCCTGACCGCTCCGGCCCGGTGTGCCGACTCCACCGTCGTCCACGCCGTGAGCCTGATGCTGTCCGGGCGACGGGGGCGGATGCAGGTCGCCCTCGTCGGCGCCTTTGACGGCGGCGATCCGCTGCGCACACGCTGCCCAGGGCCGGGCTCGGGCACGCGCATCCTGGCCGCGGGCACCGTGCCGCTGAGCGCGCTCGCGGGAAGGAGCACGACGGTCATCCTGCACGGCCGCCGCTTCGAGGCGGGGCCCTATAGCGTCGACGCGGCCGGCACGATCACCATCGCCCTGCGCCGCCGCGCGACGTCGGTGCAGATCTACCGCGGGCCGTTCTGACCGCCAGGCTGGGCCGAAGCGGGCCTGCGCTGGGAGCGCCCGCGCTGCGGAACGTGTGAACGCTCACGCGACCTTTAGGATGCTCGCGATGAATCGGTTCAGGGCGTTCACGGACCCGCCGGTGCAGGCGCGGTGATCGAGCCGCTGTTCGAGCACCGCTTGACGTTCGCCGGCTACCGCACCCGGGTGCTCGAGCTTGAGGGCACCGGGCCACCGATCGTCCTCTTCCACGGCTACGCCGACAGCGCGGACACGTGGCGCCAGACGCTGGACCGGCTCGCCCGCGCCGGGCGGCGCGCCGTGGCCGTGGACCTGCCCGGCTTCGGCACCGCCGACCCGCTCGGCCGCGAGGAGATCCTGCCCCAGCTCGACGAGTTCGCGCTCGCAGCGGTCCGCTACGCGGCGGGTCGCGAGCACCGGCCGGTGCTCGCGGTCGGCAACTCACTCGGCGGCTGCGTCGTCCTGCGCCTGGCCGAGCGTCACGGGGACCGCCTGGCCGGAGTCATCGGGGTCGCGCCGGCGGGCCTGGAGATGACGAGGCTGCTGCACATGGTGCAGCGCGATCCCGTGCTGCGCTCGATCGTCTCGTTGCCCACGCCGGTGCCGGCCTTCGTGCTGCGCTCCGCGGTCGCGCGCCTGTACCGCCAGTTGGCCTTCGCGGTTCCCGACCGGATCGACCCGGTGGTGGTCTCGAACTTCACCTATCACCACCGCCGCCGCGCGCGGGTCGCGCACTATCTCGACACCGCCCATCGCCTCCTGCCCGAGCTGCGTGAGCCGTTTCAGCTCGAGCGCATCGGCGTCCCCGTGCTGCTCATCTGGGGCGACCGCGACCGGCTCGTGTTCTCACGCGGGGCCAAGCGCGTGCTCGACGCGGTGCCCGGCGCGCGACTGGAGCTGCTCAAGGGGATCGGGCACTGCCCGCAGGTCGAGGCTCCGGAGCGGTTCACCCGGCTGGTCACGTCGTTCGCCGACGCCCACGCGCGAGCGGGCTGAGGTTCCGCTCAGAGGCCGGGGGGGTGGCGGACCGCGAAGCCCGTCGTGCCCTCGGTCGGGTTGCGGTTGGACCAGCGTGTCCCGCCCTGGGCCAGCGCGACGGTGTCAAACCGCATCCCGGCGACGTACATGAAGGTGTGACCGCCGTTGGCGAACACGGTGATCCACTTGCCCGGTCCGGGCAGACCCCAGTGGGCGAGCTCACCGGAGGTCATCGTCTGATCGAGCAGGCCGGCGGCCGCGAACACGTAGCTGATCGAGCCCGAGCAGTCATAGCCGCTGTCCTCATAGGTGGCGTGGCCGCCGCCCCACACGTAGGGCAGGCGGGCGATCTGGTTGCCCGCCGCGATCACGGCCTGCACCGCCGCCGGCGCGTTGACCGGCGCCACGGCCAGGCCCTGCGGGGTGACCGTGCCCTGATTGGCGTTCGCCGTCATGCCGCTCTGGGCCAGGTCGGCCCGGACCTGAGCCTCGGAGATCGGCTCGGGCAGCGAGCGGCTCGGCGGCCCGACGCTCACTCCGGCCTGGGCGGGGACGCTGACCGCGGCGGCATCGCCGGCGACCGGCTGGATCGCCTGGGGGTGGGCCCTGGGCAGCGCCGCGACGGTGGTGGCGGTCGCCGCCCGCGCGCCGCCGGAGCCCGTGGGGGCCGACCCCGCCGGGGCCGCGGCATCGGTTGCCGCCCGCGTCCCGCAGCCGGTCAGGGCCGAGGCGATCAGCGCCGCGCACAGGAGCGCGGCGAGCACCCAGCCGGTCCCTCTCTCGCGTCCTGCTGACACCACGCCCAGTATGCCCGACGGATCCCGTCCGGCGTCGGGGTTCAGTCCTCCAGGCGCCCGTCGTAGAGCGCGAACACGCCGCCCTGGGGGTCGGTGACCACGGCGATGTGCGCCATCCCGATGTCGGTGTCACCCATCAGGACCCGGCCCCCGTGCTCAGAGACCTTGGCCAGGCTCACGCCCAGATCGTCGGTGGCGAAGTAGACCAGCCAGAACGGGGGCGCGTCCTCGGGCATCGGCGCGCGCAGCCCGCCGTTGCTCCTGCCCGCCGCGGTCATCACGACCTCATACGGCACGTCGCCGGGCAGCGTCTGGGTCGTCCACCCGAGCAGGTCGCCGTAGAAGCGGGCCGAGCCCTGGATGTCCGGCGTGCCCAGCTCGTTCCAGCACAGCGCGCCGGGCGCGTTGACCAGCTCGGCGCCGATCGTCGCCCGGGGCTCCCAGACGCAGAAGTACGCGCCCTGCGGATCTTGGACGACCCCCATGCGGCCGGCGTCCATCACGTCGAAGGCGTCGGCGTGCACGCTGGCTCCGAGCTCGCGCGCGCGGGCCAGAGCCGCGGCGGCGTCCGGCACGGTGATGTAGGAGTTCCAGATCGGCGGCGCGCCCGCGTTGCGCTGCTGCTCCGGCTGCGGGGAGATCGCCGCGACGCTGTGACCGTCCACCGTGGCCATCGAGTAGACGACGCCGTCGCCGGCCGGGCGGTCCTCGTAGGTCCACCCGAACAGAGCCGCGTAGAAGGTCTTGGCCGCCTCCTGATCCGTCGTGGTCAGGTCGGTCCAGCTGAACGTTCCCGGTGTGTACTGCGTGCGTTGACCCATGGCGCGACGCTACCACCGCGCGGGTGCACCCGCCATGGGCCCGCGGCCATGTCCGACTACGCGCAGGTCACCCGATGGACGTCGAGAACACCGCCGCCGGACGCGGCCCCGGGGTTCAGGAGCGGGCGATCGACGCGGGGTCGGTGCCCTCCAGGCGGGTCATGGTCACGCTGGCGTCGAGGTGGGCGGTGGCCGCGCCGCGGTAGACGCCCTTGATCGGGGGCACGTCGGCGTAGTGGCGGCCGTGCCCGATCTTGACGTGGGTCTCCCCGGCGAGCACGCGGTTGGTCGGGTCCACCCCGACCCAGACCGGCTCGCCGCCCGGGTGGGCGGGGCCGGACGGGAGCAGCGCCTCCAGCCAGGCGTGCGTGTCGACCTCGACCGATTCGCGTGCGCCGTTGTCGTCGCCGGCAAACAGGTAGCCCGAGACGTAGCGGGCGGCGATGCCGTGATGGCGCAGCAGGCACAGCCCCATGTGGACGAAGTCCTGGCACACCCCGGCGCCGGCCTCGAGCAGGTCGGCGATGCGCGAGTCGACGTAGGTCGCGCCGCGGCGGTACTCGAAGCTGTCGGGGATCAGCTCGGAGATGAGCAGCACCATGGCCAGCGGATTGGACGCCGCGGCCGTGGTGGCCAGCAGTGACTCCAGCTGCGGATGGCCGGGCGCGTCATCGGTCTGGAGCAGGAACTCGCCGCTCGCCTCCCGGTAGGCCGGGTCGCGCAGCGCCTCCCAGGTCGACTGGGGCGGCTCGGCCGAGGGCCGGGTGCTGACCCGGGCGCGCACGTCGATGCTCAGGTGGCGGTGCGGCCGTGAGACCTCGAACTCGACCACCTCGGTGCCGAAGTAGTCCGTGTGACGATGCTGGCGGACTTCCGGGGCCAGCCGGACCCCGAACTCGTCACAGCGCTGTCGGCCGTTGCCGTGCGGCTTGACCCGCAGCGCGTTGAGGTTGTCGACCACGTCGCCGTCGTAGGCGTACTGGGTGAGGTAGCGGATGGCGAAGTTCATGGGCGGCGAGACCCGGCCACGACGCTTTAGAGGTGCACGGCGGCGAGGGCGGCGATGGCAAAATAGCGGGAGTCGATGTCACGATCGACCAGTTCCAGCTCGGCTTGGACCTGAGCGAGGATCTCGACCAGTTCGCCCCCCGCGTCGGGAGCGCGGCGCTGCAGCTCCAGATCGGCGATCAGCCGCCCGAGGCGCAGCACCGGGGGCGAGGAGCGCGGCTGCGCGTCGGCGGCGGTCAGGGCGGCGGCCAGCGCGTCCAGCGAGGAGGCGATCGCCCCCGGGTAGCTCGAATTGAAGAGCAGGAAGCGCACGACCGGGGCCAGCGCGGGGGCGGCGCGCACCGCGCGGCGGTAGGCCTGAAAACCGCCGGTCGCGCGCAGCAGGGCCATCGCCTCGGTCTCATAGCCGTCCTCGAGCGGGCCGCTGGGAACGGCCACGCGCAGCATGCGCAGGACCATGTCGGCCTCCTCGATGCGACCCCCAGCCTCCAGGAACGCCCGGCCCTCGTCGCGCAACATGGTGCGGTCGACCAGCCCCCAGAACAGCGCGCAGTACTCCTTGACCTCCTGATAGAGCGAGTAGGGGCCGGTCCGCAGCGCGGCCTGCAGGTCGTGGCGTCCGAGCGCGAGGTAGAAGGCGTTCAGGCCCTCCCACATCTCGGTGGAGATGACGTCGCGCATCGTCCGTCCGCGCTCGCGCGCGCGGGCCACGCACGAGACGACGGACGCCGGGCTGTCGGTGTCCAGGGTGAGCAGCCGCGCGACCTCGCCGCGCTGCAGGGCCTGAACCTGCTCCTGGGGGGAGACCGATGCCTCCTCGAGCCGGACCACCCGGTGCTCCCCGGTCGGCTGCTCCTCGGGGGAGACGGGCTTGGCGCCGATCGTGGCCAGCACACCCTCCCAGGTCAGCGCGATCCCGCGCTCGCCCGGGACGCCGGCCACGTCGGCGTGGAAGGCGCCGTCCAGGATGCGGGCCGTGTGCTCGGCCCGGGTCAGATCGCGGCCCAGCCAGAACAGCTCCTGGGCGATCCGGGCCAGCATCAGCCCGCTCCGGTCTGTTGAGGGGGGTCGTCGGGGGGCGTGCGCCCCGACTGTTGCTGCTGCTGGGCCTGGCTCTGCCAGCCGCCGTAGCGGACGTCGGGCAGCCGCGGCGGGCGGTGCGTGGGCAGCGTGCCCGGAGCGAGGTCCGTGGCCGAGTCGTCGTCGAGGACCCAGGTGTCCTTGGACCCGCCCCCCTGCGAGGAGTTGACGATCATCGACCCCTCGCGCAGGGCGACCCGGGTCAGCCCGCCGGGGACGATCCGGATCTCCTCTCCGAAGACCGCGAACGGCCGCAGATCGACGTGGCGGGGGACGAGCCGGCCGCCGGCCTCGGTCGGGGCGGTCGAGAGATGCACGAGCTCCTGGGCGATGAAGCGATGCGGATCGTCCTCGATCATCCGCGCCTGCTGCTCGCGCTCGGCCTGCGTGGCCTGAGGGCCGATGAACACGCCCTTGCCCCCGGACTCCGACGTCGGCTTGACCACGATCTCGTGCAGCCGGCCGAGCACGTGCCGGCGCTGGCGCTCGTCGGAGAGCAGGTAGGTGGGCACGTTCTCGAGGATCGGCTCCTCGGACAGATAGAAGCGGATCATCTCCGGGACGTAGTAGTAGATGGCCTTGTCGTCGGCCACCCCGGTGCCGATCGCGTTGGCGATGGCCACGGTCCCGGCGCGGTATGCGCGCACGAGCCCGGGCACGCCGAGCATCGAGTCGGGGCGGAACTCGAGCGGATCGATGAAGTCGTCGTCGAGCCGGCGGTAGATGGTGTGTACCCGCTGAAGGCCGGCCGTGGTCCGCATGTAACAGACGGCGTCGCGGACGACGAGATCCCCGGGCTCGACCAGCTCGACCCCCATCTGACGGGCCAGGAAGGCATGCTCGAAATAGGCCGAATTCAGCGGCCCGGGGGTCCACAGGACGACCGTCGGGTGGCTGTCGGTGGCGGGGGCGACGGCTCGCAGCGCGTCGAGCAGCAGCGACGGGTAATGGTCGACGGCGCGCACGCGGTGGCCGGCGAACAGCTCGGGCATCAGCCGCGTCATCGCCACGCGGTTCTCCAGCACGTAGGAGATCCCGGACGGGGTGCGGACATTGTCCTCCAGCACACGCCAGTGACCGTCGCCATCGCGGACCAGGTCACAACCGCACACGTGGGTGTAGACGCCGCCGGGGGCGCGCACGCCGTGAACGGGACGCGCGAAGCTGGGCCGGCTGACGATCAGCGACCACGGGACGATCCCCGCCCGGACGATCTCGTGGGCGTGGTAGACGTCGTCGACGAACGCGTTCAGGGCCCGGATCCGCTGGGCCAGGCCGCGCTTGATGGTCGTCCATTCGGCGGCCGTGATGACCCGGGGGACGAGGTCCAGCGGCCACGCCCGGTCACGGCGTTGGCCGTCGGAGCTGGCCACCTCGAAGGTGATGCCCTGCTGCATGAAGATCGTGTCGCGGCGCTGGCCGGCGGCCTCCAGCACGGCGGGGCCGAGGCGCTGCAGCGTGGCCATCAGCAGCTCGGCGTGGGGAAGCGGAGCCCCGTCGGGGCCGATCAGCTCGTCACGGCAGCCGCCGGGAATCGCGTAGTCGCTGACCGGAGAGCTCTGGACGTTGCCGGGTTCCACGCTCGATCGACTTTAGATGCGCGGGTCCGGGCGCGCCCGCGCCCCCGGCATCCGGACAATCGGGCGCCCCGGGTCTTGTCCACCTGGCGAACGTCGCGGGGCACGGGGGTGCAATACGATCGGCCGGTGCCACCCGTCGTCTCCCGCGATGCCGTGCAGGCCGGCGAGATGTCGATGGGTGACATCGCCTGCACCCGGTGGCGGATCGGCGCCGCCGCGGGGTGCACCGAGATCGGGGTGAGCATCTACCGGGTGCACGCCGGCGCACGGCAGATGCCGGTCCACGTCCACGGTGACGAGGAGGAGATCTTCCACGTGCTCGCCGGCGCGGGGTTGAGCTTGCAGGGTGACACCGCCTGCGAGGTCGAGGTGGGGGACACGATCGTGCACCGAGCAGGTGGTGCGCCGCACACGTTCCTGGCCGGACCGGATGGCCTTGAGCTGATCGCGTGCGCCAGCGGCAGCGACTCCCATCTCACCTATCTGCCGCGACCGAAGGTGATGTGGGCCGGGCCGCGCTGGATCCCGCCCGACGGACCGAGTCCGTTCCGGGCCGAGGCGGCCTGTGGCCGGCTCGAGCCCCCGCCGGCCGGCGAGCGGCCCGCCAACGTCGTCGCGCTCGCGGCCGTCGCCGCGGAGTCATCCCCGGGCCGGCGCGTGCGGCCGCTGGGCGCCGCGGCGGGCGCGATCAAGTCGCGCCTGAGCCACGTCACCGTCGATCCCGGCCAGCCGGCCGCGGCGCGGCACGTCCACTCGCTCGAGGAGGAGTTCGTGTTCGTGCTCGCGGGGGCGGGCACGCTCCGCCTCGGCGGTGACGAGCAGCCGCTCGTCGCCGGTGACGCGGTCGCCCGTCCGCCGAGCAGCGGCGTGGCCCATGCCGTGACCGCAGGACCCGAGGGCATGACCATGCTGCTGTACGGGAGCCGGCGTCCGGGCGACGCGATCTACTTCCCCGAGCGTGGGCAGGTGTGGATCCCCGGCCTCGGGGTGACGTTTGACGCGTCCGCGGCTCAGCCCTCGCCGGGCACGACGAGCCCCGACTCATAGGCGAGCACGACCAGCTGCGCCCGATCGCGCGCCTCGAGCTTTGCGAACAGGCGCGCCACGTGGGTTTTGGCGGTCAGCGGCGAGACGACGAGCCGCTCGGCGATCTCACCGTTGGAGCGCCCCTGGCCGACGAGCGTGAGCACCTCGCGTTCGCGCGGGGTCAGGCGCGCGACGTGCGCCGCGGCGTCGCCGCGCGGCGCGTCGGCGCTCTCGCGTCCGGAGCTCGCCGCCGTGTCGGCGACGAAGGCCTCGATCAGCCGGCGGGTGAGCCGCGGCGCGAGCAGCGCGTCGCCGGCGGCCACGACGCGGACCCCGGCGAGCAGATCCACGGGTTCGACGTCCTTGAGCAGGAACCCGGACGCGCCCGCGCGCAGTGCGCCGAACACGTAGTCGTCGAGCTCGAACGTGGTCAGCACCAGCACTCGCGTGTGGCGCAGTTCGGGGTCCGCGGTGATGCGCGCCGTCGCGGCCAGCCCGTCCAGACGCGGCATGCGGATGTCCATGAGCACGATCTCGGGGCGATGCTCGCGGGCCAGTGCGAGCGCGGACTCGCCGTCCTGCGCCTCGCCGATCACCGTGATGTCGGGCTCGGCGTCGAGCAGCGCCCGGAACCCGGCTCGGACGAGAGCCTGATCGTCGGCGAGCAGGACGGAGATCACGTGCGGCCGCCATGGGCCGCGTCCACCCCGACCGCGCCATGGGCCGTGTCCACCGCGGGAGCGCCGGGGGCCCTGTCCACCGCGGGAGCGCCGGGGGCCGTGTCCACTCCGGCCGCGGGAGCGCCGGGGGCCGTGTCCACTCCGGCCGCGGAGAGGGGCAGGTGGGCGCGGACCCGCCAGCCCCCCTGATCGCCGGGCCCCGTTTCCAGCGTTCCCCCCACTGCAGCGACCCGCTCGGCCATGCCGCGCAGCCCGTGGCCGGCGGTGGTCATGGCGCCGGCCCCGGTGCGGCCCCGGCCGTCGTCGCGCACCTCGATCGACACCGCGTCCGCTTCGCGCCGGGCGACGACCCAGGCCGCGCTGGCCCCGGCGTGGCGCACGACGTTGGTCAGCGACTCCTGCACGATGCGGTAGCCGATGCTGTGGATGCGGGGCGGCAGCTCGCCCATCGGATCGACGGCGACGCTCACCTGCACGCCGGCGGCGCGCACGCTCTCGGCGAGCACGTCGAGGTCCTCGAGCCCGGAGGGCGCGGTCAGCGGCGCCGCCTGCGCCGGATCGCGCAGCACGGCCAGGGTCGCGCGCAGGTCCCGCAGCGCGTCGCCGCTGGCGCGCTTGATCTCGCGCAGCGCCTGGTGCGCGTGAGCCGGGTCGCGCTCGAGCAGGTGGGCGGCGACCCCCGCCTGGACGTTGATCGCCGTCATCGCGTGGGCGACGACGTCGTGGATCTCGTGGGCGACGGCGAGCCGCTCCTCGTCGAGCCGGTGCCGCATCTCCTGCTCGCGCACCGCGACCGCGCGCTGACCGGATTCGTGACGGGTGCGCACCAGATCCCCGGCGGCGATGGCGAGCAGACACAGGGTCAGGTTGCGGCCGATGGCCGCGGCCGGATCGCTCCCGTGGGTGAAGGGAATGATGCAGACCGCCACGCACGGGACGCTGATCAGCGCCAGCCACCACGAACGCCGCCGATCCCCCCGCTCGGCGATGTCGAACAGCGCGATCATGGGAATGACGACGACGATGTCCCCCGGGTTCAGCTGCCAGACGACAAGGGCGATGCCGGCCGTGAGCACCGGGGCGTAGAGGACGGGCGCCAGCCGGGCCCGCAGACCGAGCGCGAGGGGGCCCACGACCGCCGCCAGGACACCGCCGACGGTCAGCCAGCCGGTGCCGTGATCGAGGATCGTCCCGGCCAGCAGCACCGGAGGGACGACCAGCGAGGGCAGCCAATCGCGGGCTGTCGCCCCGGGACCGGGGTGCGCGGGCGCGGGCGCGATGCGATCGGCACGGTCGGCCACCTGGGGGCCGATCATACGGGCCGTCCGCGGCCCCGACGCGCCCGCCGGGGCGCGCTCATGCCCACCCTCCGCAACCGGACGCACCCACCGCCGGCGGTCATGCGCACCGTGTCCACTCAGGAGCTCGAGGCGCCGAGCGGATCGGCGGCGGCCCTGCGCCCGGTCTGCGCCGGCCCGCCGGCGCGGCGGCGCAGGGCCCGCAGCCACGCCGGGGAGTACCAGTTGGCCCGGCCGAGCAGGGCCATCAGCGACGGGACGAGCAGCGACCGCACGATGAAGGCGTCGATCAGCACCCCGGTCGCGGTCGCGATCCCGATCTGCTGGATGAAGCTGATCGAGCTGGTGCTGAAGGCGCCGATGGCGACGGCGAGGAGGATGGCCGCGGCGGTGACCACCCGGCCGGTCGCGCCGACCCCGAGCGCGACCGCTTCGCGCTCCGGCGCGCCCGCGTCGCGCGCCTCCTTGATCCGTCCGAGCAGGAACACGCCGTAGTCGGTGGACAGCGCGAACACGAGTGTCGCGGTGACCAGGAAGTCGCTGGGCTCGATGCCGCCGTTGCCGGTGTAGCCGAGCAGGCCGGTGAGCCGCCCGGCCTGGTAGATGAGGACCAGGGGCGCGAGCGAGGCGCCCACCGTCAGCGCGTTCATGACCAGCGCCTTGACCGGCAGCACGACGGAGTCCGTCATCAGCCACAGCACCAGGCAGGTCAGGCCGGCGAGCAGCGCGATCGCGATCGGCAGGTGCGAGGCGATCGACCCCTGCTGGTCCAGGAAGGCCGCCGCGTCACCGGCCACGTGGACGGGGAAGGGAGCTCGACCGTCGCGGATCGCGGCCACCAGCCGCTGCGCGCGGGGGCCGGCCGAGTCACCCTGCGCGGTGAGCGCGACCGTCCACGTGTCGTGTCCGAGATCGCGGCCGGCCGCACCCACGGCCACGCCGGGCAGCGCGGAGAGGCGGGCCGCGTAGCGCTGCACCGCGCGCCCGGCAGCGGCCGGTGCGGCGATCGTCACGGTGACCGGCGTGCGGCCGGCCCCGGGGAAGTCGGCGGCGACCAGATCGGCGACCGTGCGCGCGCTCTGGCCGACGGGGATCACCGCACGGTCCACGGGCGTCCAGTGAGCGCCGAGGGCGGGCAGCGCGGCCGCCGCCATCACCGCGGCGGTGAGCAGGGCCACCGGGCCGGGGCGGCGCATGACCGCACTGGCCAGCCGGTACCAGCGTCCCGCGCGGACGTCCTGGCCGTCGGGCCGCGCGAGCCGTGAACCCCACAGACCCAGCAGGGCGGGCGTGACGAGCACGGTGGCGAGCGCGGCCACGATGGCCACGGTCGCGCCGGCGATTCCCATCGAGCGGGCAAAGCCGGCCGGGAACACGACGAGCGTGACCAGCGCGCCGGCCACCGTCGCGGCCGAGAACAGCACCGTCCGCCCGGCGTGCGTCACGGTGATCCGGGCGGCCTCCGCGGGCTCCCGGCCCGCGCTCAGCTCCTCGCGGTAACGGGTGAGCATGAACAGCGTGTAGTCGATCGACAGGCCGAGCCCGAGCCCGATCACGAGGTTCAGGGCAAAGACGCTGAGGCCGTAGAACTGGTTGATGCCGGTCAGGGCCAAAAACGTTCCCAGGACGGTCGTGACGCCGACGAGCAGCGGCATCAGCGCGGCCCGGCCGCGGAAGAAGACGAGCGACAGCAGGATCAGCGCCGGCAGCGCCAGCAGTTCGGCGTGGCCGAGATCCCCACCCACCGTCGCTGAGATCTGATGGTTGGCCACCACCGGGCCGCCCACCGTCACCCCGTGGTCGCCGGCGAAGGCGTGCAGGGTCGCGCCGGTGACCGCAGACTCGTTGGCCCCGGCCGCGAGGGTGCCGGTGACGAGCACGTGGCGCCCGTCGCGGGCCACCGCCGCCGGAGCGCTCACCGCGGCGACGCCCGTGACGCGGGCCAGCCGTGACCCGGCGGCGGCGATCTGCGCGCGGCCGGCGCTCGCCCCCTGTGGCGTGGCGACCGCGAGGACGACGCCGGCCGCGGCCTGGCGGCCGGTGGCCGCTTCGATCCGCGCCGTGGCCAGCTGCGAATCCGAACCGGCCGGGACGAACCCGCCTGAGGACTTCAACGCGCCGGCGAGCGGACCGCCGATCGCTCCGGCGAGGGCGACGAAGACGAGGACGGACAGGAGGGTGCGGCGGGGATGGCCGCCGAGCCGGCGGGAGAGCGAGGAGAGCATGCGCCGATTCTCAGCGCGCGCCGCCCCTCCCGCAATCGCCCTGAGGGAGACACTTCGCCTCGCGGCCCCCTCCGGCGGTGTACGCCCCGGGGAGTACGGCTCAGCCGCGGCGCGGTGTGTGCTTGCGCGCGGCGGTCCGCAGCGCGTGCTCCCGGGCCTCGCTCCGCAGCGCGTCGAGCGCCATCCCCAACCAGGTCGCGGCGTGCGCCTGCCACAGCGCGCCGCTGTGGCCGCCGGGATAGACGCGGAAGGTGTGCGGGACTCGGGCCGCGGTCAGCGCGGCGTCGTAATCGCGGTTCATGGTGAGAAAGCGTCCGTCCTGACTGCCGACGTAGAACGCGATCAGCGATCGCCACGTGGTCACGGCGGCCTTCAGCGCGGCTCCCGTGGGCACCGCCGCGGCGGCGTTGGCCGCGGGCGTGCCGAGGTCAAGCAGGGCGGTGCCGGCCGGGTTGGTCGCGGCGAAGTACCCGCTCCAGGATTCCACCGCGCCGAAGGTCGGCAGCGCGCGCAGGCCGATGTTCATTGCGCCGTAGCCGCCGGCCGACAGGCCGGCCAGCACGCGACCGAAGCGAGTCGTGATCGTCCGGTAGCGGGCGTCGACGCAGCGCACGAGATCCTGGTCGATGGCCTCGGGCCAGTTCTCCCGCGGGCCCCAGTTGAGGTATTCGCGGTCGTCGTTGTCGCTGCGGGCGCCCTGCGGCTGCACGACGATCGCGGGGCGGCCGGCCGCGTCCAGAGAGGCGGCGACGAACGGCCAGTTCAGGTAGGCCAGGTGGGTGGCGGGCAGGCCATGCAGGAAGTAGACCACGGGGTAGCGGCGCCGGCTCGTCGCGTAGCCGGCGGGCAGCGAGACGAGCGCGGGCAGGCGCCCGCCCAGCGACGGTGACGGGCAGCTGATGGCCGTGCTGTTCACGGCCACACGCGCGCCGGCCGCCGGGTTCTCGGAGGCGGAGTGAGCGTTGTTGGCGATGGCCATCGCGGCCCCACCCGCGAGCGCCGCGAGGGCGAGCATCGCGAGCATCACCGCGACGGTGAGTCTGCGCCGGCGGACGCGCGACGGCGCAGGGCTGGATGGTGGTGGGGTCATCGCTTCGCGATCGGCAGGGTGCCTCTGAGGAGAAGAACCCGCGGTGGGCCCGGGGGTTTCGCCGGCGGCGCAGGTTTCTGCCGCCGCCGGGAGCCGGGCGGCGGAGATCCGACTCAGCGCCGAGGGGGCGGTCGGGCGCCCCGGCCACGTCCGCTCTACCCTTCAGCGCCCATGCGGATCCTCATCACCGGAGCCGCGGGAATGCTCGGACACGACGTCCGCACGGCCGCGCAGGCCGCCGGACACGAGCCGATCCTCCTCGCGCGCGCAGAGCTCGACGTCACCGAGGCCGATGCGGTGCGCGAGGCCATCCTCGCGGCCCGCCCTGATGCGGTGATCAACTGCGCGGCCTGGACCGACGTCGATCGGGCGGAGGGCGAGGAGGCCGCCGCGCGGGCCGTCAACGGGACCGGGGCCGGGAACGTCGCCGCCGCCGCGCACGCCTCCGGTGCGTTCATCGTGCATGTCTCGACCGACTACGTGTTCGCCGGCGACAAGCGCGCCCCGTATCTGGAGAGCGACGCAGTGGCCCCGGCCGGAGCCTACGGCCGGACCAAGCTGGCCGGAGAGCGCGCGGTCGCCCAGGCCGCGCCGGATCGGCACACGGTCGTGCGCACCGCCTGGCTGTTCGGCGCCGCCGGCCGCTGTTTCCCTGAGACGATCCTGCGCGTGGCCCGAGAGCGCGGCGAGCTGAGCGTCGTCGACGACCAGGTCGGCTCCCCGACCTACACCGGCCACCTCGCGCCGGCGCTCGTCGCGCTGGCTTCGGGCGCGCTGCCCGGCCTCGTCCACGTCGCCGCCGACGGCGAGTGCTCCTGGTATGAGTTCGCCGTCGCGATCGTCAACACGGCCGGCGTGGCCTGTGAGGTCGCGCCGTGTCGCACCACCGAGTTCCCCCGTCCGGCACCCCGGCCCGCGTACAGCGTGCTGCGCAGCGAGCGAGGCGACGCCGTCCCGCGGCTGCCGCACTGGCGCGACGGCCTGGCGGCCTACCTGACCACGACCAAAGAGGCATCGGCATGAAACTTCTCGTCTGCGGCGCGGCCGGCTTCATCGGCTCCACCTTCGTCGAACTGCGCGTCCGCGATCACGGCGACGAGGTGACCGTGCTCGACAAGCTGACCTACGCCGGCCGGCGGGAGAACCTCGAGGCGGTGGCGGACGAGATTCGCTTCGTCGAGGGCGCGATCGAGGATCCCGAGGCCGTGGCGGGCGCCGTCGGGGAGGCCGAGGCGATCGTCAACTTCGCCGCCGAGACCCACGTCGACCGCTCGATCGCCGAGCCGTACGCGTTCAGCGTCACCAACGCGCTGGGCACGCACGTCCTGCTCGAGGCGGCCCGCGAGCGCGGGCTGCGCTACCTCCAGGTCTCGACCGACGAGGTGTACGGGTCGATCGAGGCGGGCTCGTTCACCGAAACCTCGCCGCTGGCGCCCTCAAGCCCCTACAGCGCGAGCAAGACCGGCGCCGACCTGCTCGTGGCCAGCTACTTCCACACCTACGGGCTGGCCACCAACGTCGTGCGCGGCTCGAACAACTACGGGCCCCGCCAGTACCCCGAGAAGCTCATCCCGCTGATGATCCTCAACGCGCTGGGCGGTGATCATCTGCCCGTCTACGGCGACGGACGCCAGGTCCGCAACTGGCTCTACGTCGAGGACTTCGGCCGCGGTATCGGCCACGTGCTCGAGCACGGGGTGCCCGGTGAGACCTACAACTGCGGCGGGCCGGACGAGTGCGAGAACATCGAGGTCGTGCGGCGGATCATCGAGCTCACCGGCGGCGCCGAGTCCCAGATCGAGTACGTCACCGACCGTCCCGGCCACGACCGCCGCTACTCCCTGTCGTCAGAGAAGCTGCGCGGGCTCGGCTGGGAGGCGCGCATGCGCTTCGCCGACGGCCTCGCCCGCACGGTCGACTGGTACCGGGACAACGCCGCCTGGTGGGAGCCGATCCGCTCGGGGGCCTACCGCGAGTACTACGAGCGGCACTACGGTCGCGCTCTGCGATGAGCGCGGCGCGGGGACGGCACGCTCCGCCGCCGGAGGTCCGGCTTCCCCTGCAGCGCGAGCGGCTGCTGCGCGCGGCGGCGCTCGAGTTCGCCCGCAACGGCTTCGCCGGGACGAGCTCGGAGTCGATCAGCCGTCGCGCCGGCATGTCCAAGGCGACCTTCTACGAGCACTTCGCTAATAAGGAGGAGTGCATGCTGGCCCTGTTCGATCTCGCCTCCGGGGTGGTCACCGAATCGATGGTCGCGGCCGCCCAAGGGGCGCGCTCGGACGCGCGCGAGCGGATGCGGGCCGGCGTCCGGGCCTTCGTCGGCGCCCTGTCCGAGCATCCCGAGTTCGCCCAGACGCTGCTCGTCGAGATCATCGGCGCGGGTCCGATGGCCGCCCAGAAGCGCGATGAGATGCTGGCCGGCTTCGCCGCCGTGCTCGACGCCGAGAACGCCGAGGCGGCCCGGCGCGGGCGCAGCGGCCGCTTCGCCTCCCCGCACGATGCGTTCGCCGTCGTGGGCGCGATCGTCGAGCTCGTCTCGCGCCAGCTGCGCACCGGGGTGCCGGCCGAGATGGCCGAGCTGGCCCCCGTCATCGAGCGCCTGATCCTCGCGCTCGTGCCCGAGCTGCCGGCGTGAACCAGCGGCGGCCTGCCCCGGTGGCCGGCGTGACCACGGGCGACACGCTCGCCACCGTGGAGAGCGAGATCTGCGACTGCCGCCGCTGCCCGCGCCTGGTCGCGTGGCGCGAGGAGGTCGCACGGGTCAAGCGGGCGTCGTTCGCCGATCAGGACTACTGGGGGCGGCCGGTGCCCGGCTTCGGCGATCCCCAGGCCGGGATCTTCGTGGTCGGCCTCGCCCCGGCCGCCCACGGCGGCAACCGCACCGGCCGCGTGTTCACGGGGGACCGGTCGGGAGACTGGCTGTTCGCGGCCCTCTGGCGGGCCGGGCTGGCCAACCAGCCCACGTCCGTGTCGCGCGACGACGGTCTGAAGCTCACCGGCTGCTGGGTGTCGGCGGCGGTCCGCTGCGCGCCGCCGGACAACCGGCCCACGCCGGTCGAGCGCGACACCTGCCTGCCCTTTCTGGTCCGCGAGCTCGCGCTGCTCGCGCGGGCGCGGGTGATCGTCTGCCTGGGCGGCTTCGCCTGGGACGCGGCGCTGCGCATGCTGCGGCTGGCCGGTGAGGAGGTGCCCCGGCCCAAGCCGCGCTTCGGCCACGGCAGCGAGGCGCGCGTCGGCGCGCGGACCCTGCTCGGCACCTACCACGTCAGCCAGCAGAACACGTTCACCGGGCGGCTCACCGAGCCGATGCTCGACGCGATCTTCGCCCGCGCGAAGGAACTGCTCTGCGCGGCACCACCCCTCTGACGTCCTCTCCGAGCTACAGTTGAGCGCACAACTATTGCGGTCGATTCCGGAGGCGGTTCATGCGCGCAGTCCAGTACTCATCCTTTGGCGGTCCCGAGGTTCTGGAGATCGCCGAGGTGCCCGAGCCGCACGCCGAACCCGGCGAGATCCGCATCAAGGTGGCCGCGGTCGGCGTCAATCCGATCGACTGGAAGGACCGGCAGGGCGTGCGGGGCGGTGACCTGCCTCGGGGTACCGGCCGCGAGGCGGCGGGCGAGGTCGATGAGATCGGCGAGGGGGTGACCGGGGTCAGCCCCGGCGACCGCGTGTTCGGACACGTGCGCGGCACCGGGGGCGCGGAGCTGGCCGTCCTGCACAGCTGGGCACCGATCCCCGAATCCCTGTCGGCCGTCGAGGCTGCGTCGCTTCCCGTGGCCGTCGAGACCGCGACCCGCGGCTTGGACCTGCTCGGCGTCGCGGCGGGGGACACGGTGCTGATCGACGGGGCGGCCGGCGGCGTCGGGACCGCCGCGGTACAGCTCGCCCGCGCCCGCGGCGCCCGCGTGATCGGGACCGCCAGCGCGCCGAACCACGACTACCTGCGCTCCCTCGGGGCCGAGCCCGTGGTCTACGGGGACGGCGTCGCCGACCGTGTGCGCGCGCTCGCTCCCGGAGGGGCGGATGCGGCCTTCGACGTGGCCGGCGGCGGTCAGCTCCCCGCGCTGATCGAGCTGGCCGGCGGCGCTGATCACGTGATCACGATTGCCGATTACGTCGGAGCGCAGGCCAACGGCGTGCGCTTCACCGGAGGCCCCGGGACCGTGCAGGCGTTCGACGCGATCCGCAACGTCGTGGCCGAGATCGACGCGGGCCGGTTCACGGTCGGGCCGGTGCGGACGTTTGCGCTTGACGACGTTGCCGAGGCCCACCGGGTCAGTGAAGCCGGTCACGTGCGCGGCAAGCTCGTGCTCGAGGTGTGAAGGCCGTCGTGGCTGGTCTGAGGATGAGGTGCGGGTGGCAGCCTGACCGAGCGACCGCGCGCTCCCCCCGAGGGTGCAGAACATGACAATCCGCGCGGCGCTGGCGTGGATGGTCGGAAAAACGCTCACCTGGCGTGCGTTTCGTGACCATCTGCGTTCTGGACCGCGTGGTTTGGCACGATCTGCACGTGACCGAACCCGGCGGACCGCGACCCGCACTCAGGACGCTGACCATCGCCGATCCGCCCGACCTGTGGCGTGCGCTGGGCTTCACCGTCGCGGGCGACGGCCACCTGCGGCTGGGAGACGTGACGGTGCGCCTCGGCGGCCCCGGGCGGGGGATCACGGGCTGGCATGTCGCCCACGCGCCCGGGCTGTGCGACGCGCTCCGGCTGTCTGACGCGCCCGGGCTGTCTGACGCGCCCGGACTGTCTGACGCGCCCGCGCCGCCTGCGATCAGCGCAGCGCCCACCGCGACGGCTTCGGCCGCCGCCCACGCCAACGGCGCAGAGGGCATCGACCACGTCGTCGTGCTCACCCCCGACTTCGACGCGACAGCGGCGGCGATGGAGGCGATCGGCTTGCCCTTCCGCCGCGTGCGCCGGGCCAGCGCGACCGTCCGCCAGGGCTTTCGCCGGCTCGGCCCGGCCATCCTCGAGGTTGTCGAGGCTCACCAGGGTGAACGCCCGCGCCTGTGGGGTCTGGTGGTCATCGTGCCCGACCTCGAGGCGCTGGCCACCGTCGCCGCTCCGCACGTCAAGTCGCCGCGACCGGCCGTGCAGCCGGGGCGGCGGATTGCCCTCGTCGGGGAGAGCGCTGGGCTGGGCACCCGCCTGGCCTTCATGGATCCCGAGCCCAGCCGCGACCCGGGGCCCGGCCCCGACCCGGAGCCCGGCCCTGACCCCGACCCCGAGCCCGGCCACGACCCCGAACCCGGTCGCGGGGCCGGCGCGCCTCCGGCCGCGGACCGAAGCTGACCGCAATTCCGGCGGGCGAGGCGCCCGCGCCGGTAGCCTCGCAAGGATGGCTGTGAACGTCTTCAGCGAGCGCACGCGCGCGTGGTTTGACGGCGCGTTCGCCGCGCCGACCGAGGCCCAGATCCAGGCCTGGCCGGCGATCGCCTCCGGCGAGCACGTGCTCATCTCCGCGCCGACCGGATCGGGCAAGACGCTGGCCGCGTTCCTGTACGGGATCGACCGCCTGGCCAATGACCCGGACCGGCCGCAGGAGGCCAAGGAGCGCTGCACCCAGCTCGTCTACGTCTCGCCGCTGAAGGCGCTGTCCTACGACGTGGATCGCAACCTGCGCACGCCCCTGCGCGGGATCGGGGCCGAGCTGACCGTCGGCGTGCGCACCGGGGACACGCCCCAGCGCGAGCGCCAGCGGATGCTGCGCGAGGCTCCCGACATCCTCATCACCACGCCCGAGTCGCTGTACCTGATGCTCACCGGCCGCGCCCAGGAGATCTTCTCCGGGACCCGCTGGGTGATCATCGACGAGATCCACGCGGTGGCCGCAACCAAGCGCGGCGCGCACCTCGCCCTCACCCTCGAGCGCCTGGAGCAGGCGGCCGGCCGGCCCGTGCAGCGGATCGGCCTCAGCGCGACCCAGAACCCGCTGGAGGAGGTCGGTCGCTTCATGGTCGGCCCCGGGCGCAGGTGCCGGATCGTCGACACCGGGGTCCGCAAGCCGCTCGACCTCAAGATCCACGTGCCGGTCGAGTCGATGGTCGAGCCCGACGATACGCCCGCCCCCGCGATTGACCCCTTGCAGGGCGGCACCGAGGCGACGCGGCGCTCGATCTGGCCGGCCATCTACCCGGAGCTGCTGCGCCTGATCAGGGAGCACAAATCGACGATCGTGTTCGTCAACAACCGCCGCGCGGCCGAGCGGCTGGCCATCCGCCTCAACGACCTCGCCAACGACGGCGCTCCCGACGGCGCCGCGCCGCGCGAGATCGCGCGCAGCCATCACGGCTCACTGGCCCGCGAGGAGCGCGAGATCGTCGAGGAGATGCTCAAGGCCGGGCAGCTGCCGTGCCTGGTCGCCACCTCGAGCCTTGAGCTCGGCATCGACATGGGCGCGGTCGATCTCGTCATCCAGGTCGAGTCCCCCAAGTCGGTGGCGCGCGGCCTGCAGCGCATCGGCCGCGCCGGGCACTCGGTCGGGGACACCAGCCGCGGACGGATCTTCCCCAAGTTCCGCGGCGACCTGCTCGAGTGCGCGGTCGTCGCGCGGCGGATGCGCGAGGGCGCGATCGAGACCACCGTCGTGCCCCGCAACCCGCTCGACGTGCTCGCTCAGCAGATCGTCTCGATCGCGGCCGCCGCGGGGGACGAGGCGGCGGTGGCCGTCGACGACCTCTACGCGCTGGCCACGCGCACGCATTCCTACGCCGAGCTGCCACGCGCGCAGTTCGACAACGTGCTCGACATGCTCGACGGCCGCTACCCGTCATCGGACTTCTCCGAGCTGCGGCCGCGGATCGTCTGGGACCGGGTCGCGGGCACGATCCGCCCCCGGCCCGGCGCGCGCCAGCTCGCGGTGACCAACGCGGGCACGATCCCCGACCGGGGGCTGTACGCGGTGACGCTGCCCGACGGCCGGCGGGTCGGGGAGCTCGACGAGGAGATGGTCTACGAGGCCCGGCCCGGTCAGACCTTCCTGCTCGGCGCCTCGACGTGGCGGATCGAGGAGATCGGCCGCGACCGGGTGATCGTCACCCCGGCGCCGGGGCTGCCGGGGGCGGTGCCGTTCTGGAAGGGCGACGGAATCGGGCGCCCGCGTGAGCTCGGGGAGGCGATCGGCGCCTTCGCCCGCTGGGCGGTCGATCAGCCCGCCGAGACCCTGGAGCGCGACTACGACCTCGACCGCCGCGCGGCCAAGAACCTGCTCGAGTTCCTGACCGAGCAGCAGAACGCCACGCGGGTCATCCCCTCGGATCGCACGATCGTCGTTGAGCGCTTCCGCGACGAGATCGGCGACTGGCGGCTGTGCGTGCTCAGTCCGTACGGCGGCCGGGTCCACGCTGCCTGGTCACTGGCCCTGAGCGCGCGGATCAGGGACGAGTACGGCCTGGAATCCGACGCGATCTACTCCGACGACGGGATCATCGTCCACCTCCCCGACGCCGAGGAGCCGCCGGGGGCCGAGCTCGTGCTGCTCGAGCCCGACGAGATCGAGGACCGGGTCGTGGCCGAGCTGGGCTCAAGCGCGCTGTTCGGCGCCCGTTTCCGTGAGAACGCCGGCCGAGCGCTGCTCATCCCACGCGCCCGGCCGGGCAGGCGCACCCCGCTGTGGCAGCAGCGGCTCAAGGCCCAGACGCTGCTGGAGGTGGCCAAGCAGTACGGCGACTTCCCGATCGTCCTGGAGACCTACCGCGAGTGCCTGCGCGACGTGCTCGACGTCCCCGGCCTGGTCGACCTGCTGGGCAAGCTGCACCGTCACGAGCTCAGCCTGGTCGAGGTCGAGACCCAGACGGCGTCGCCGTTTGCCTCCAGCCTGCTGTTCGACTACGTCGCCACCTACATGTACGAAGGCGACACGCCCAACGCGGAACGGCGCGCTGCCGCGCTCAGCCTCGACCGCGATCTGCTGCGCGAGCTGCTCGGCCAGGAGGAGCTGCGCGACCTGATCGACCCGGCGGCGCTCGATGCCGTCGAGGCCGACCTGCAGTCCCGCTCGCCGCAGACCCAGGCGACCGGTCGCGACGGCCTGCTCGACGTCCTGCGCCGGGTCGGGGACCTGTCCTTCGCCGAGCTGCAGGAGCGGGTCGTGCCGGGCCTGGATCCGCAGCGGATGCTCGATGAGCTGGGCCGCGAGCGCCGCGTCGCCCGCGTGCGGCTCAACGGCGAGGAGCGTTGGATCGACGCCGCCGACGCCGGCCTGTATCGCGACGCGCTCGGGGCCGCCCCGCCCGGCGGACTGCCCGCCGCGTTCCTGCAGGACGTGCCCGATGCGCTGGCGCGGCTGACCCGCCGCTACGCCGCCACCCACGGCCCGTTCACCACCGGCGAGGTGCGCGAGCGCTACGGCATCGACGCGGGCGCGGTCCTGCGCGAGCTCGAGCGCGGCGGCCGCCTCGTGCAAGGGGAGCTGCGCCCCGGAGGTTCCACGCGCGAATGGTGTGACTCCGAGGTCCTGCGGCGCCTGCGCCGGGCCTCGCTGGCCGTGCTGCGCAAGGAGATCGAGCCGGCCGAGCAGCGCGAGCTGGCCCGCTTCCTGCCTGCCTGGCAGGGCGTCGATCGCCATCCTCCGTCGGGGGCCGGCGTCGACCGCCTGCGCGAGACGCTGGTGCCGCTGCAGGCCCTTGCGCTGCCGGCCGAGGTGTGGGAGCGCGACGTGCTCCCGCGCCGGGTCGGGGCCTACTCCCCCGCCTGGATGGATCAGCTCTGCGCCAGCGGCGAGGTGGTGTGGATCGGCGCCGGCGCGCTGGGCCGCCACGGCGGCCGTGTCGCGCTCTACTTCCGTGACGACCTGCCCATCCTCGGGCCGCCGCCGAGCAAGACCGTGGCTGAGACCCCCGAGACAGAGACCCATCGCGCGGTGCGCGATCGGCTCGCCGCGGGAGCGTGCTTCTTCACCGATCTGCTCGTCGACGTGCCGCTCACCCCGGAGGAGATCCAGGAGGCGCTGTGGGATCTCGTCTGGTCCGGTCAGGCCACCAACGACGCCTTCGCGCCGCTGCGCGCCCCGCGGCTCACGCTGGCCCGCGCGCAGCGCGAGCAGATCCGCCGCAGCGCCCGCCGCGGCCGCTTCGGCGCCAGCCGACGCCGGGACGCGTCGGCGGCGCAGGTCCAGGGCCGCTGGTCGCTCACCGAGCCGCTCCTGCGCGGCGCCGCCGCCGATCTGAGTCAACAGCGCCGGGCCGTGTCCGAGCTGCTGCTCGAGCGCTACGGGCTGCTGACCCGCGAGCAGGTGCTCGCCGAGGGGATTCCCGGCGGCTTCTCCTCGCTGTACTCCGAGCTGTCGGCGCTGGAGACGATCGGGGTGGCCCGCCGCGGCTACTTCCTCGAGGGCCTGGGCGGGGCCCAGTTCGCGCTGCCCGGCGCGGTCGAGCGCCTGCGCGCTCGCGCCGGCGAGGACGAGCGCCCGGTGGTGCTCGCCGCCGTCGATCCCGCCCAGCCCTACGGCGCCGCGCTCAAGTGGCCCGCGGCGCGCGAGGACGAGCCCGGCCGGCGGCGCCCGGCGCGCACGGCCGGCGCCTACGTCGTGCTGGCCGGCGGGGACCCGATCCTCTACCTCGAGCGCGGCGGCAAGGCGCTGCAGGCGCTCGTTGCTCACGACGACGCGCGCCTTCGGGCGTCGCTGACCGCGCTGGTCGAGTTCGTCCGCGCGGGGCGGATCAAGCGCGTGGCGCTGGAGAAGGTCGACGGGGAGAGCGCGATGATCTCACCGCTCGCGCCCCTGCTGGCCGAGCTCGGCTTCCAGGAGGGCCCGCGGCGGCTCACCCTCACCGCGTGAGCGCGGCACCGCCGGCTCACCCTCACCGCGTGAGCGCGGCACCGCCGGCCATCGGCGCAACCTAAGCTCAGGGCATGCCGGAAGGGGACACGATCGCCTACGCCGCGCGGCGGATCCGCCCGGTGCTCGAAGGGCAGATCCCCGAGGAGATCCGCACTCCGCACCCCCGCCATCGCGCCGACCGCTGGCCCGAGCGTCTGGCCGGCCGCGCGGTCACGGAGATCCGCACGCACGGCAAGCACCTGTTCCTCGTCTTCGACGGAGACCTCGTCCTGCACTCGCATCTGCGGATGACCGGGTCCTGGGGTGTCTACACCGAGGGCCGCCGCTGGCGCCGTTCGCCGCGCCGGGCGTGGCTGGTGTTCCGCCATCGCGGCCACCAGGTGGTCCAGTTCGACGGACCGGTGCTCGAGCTGCTGACCGACAGCCGGACGCGCTTTGACCAGCGCCTGGCCGCGCTCGGCCCCGACATCCTCGCCCCCGAGTTCGACTCCGACCGGTTCCTGGCCCGGTTGCGAGCCGACGACTACACGCGCGGGATCGGCGACGCGCTGCTGGACCAGCGGACGGTCGCGGGCATCGGCAACCTGTGGAAGTCTGAGGGGTGCTGGGACGCGGCGATCGACCCGTGGCGCCCGCTGAACAAGGTCACCGACGAGGAGGCGATGGCGATCATCACCGCGCTCCGACCCCGCATGGCCGAGTCCGCCCGCACCGGGGACCAGGACTTTGGCCGCCGCGTCTTTCGCCGGCACGGGCAGCCGTGCGATCGCTGCGGCACCACGATCCGCGCGCGCGGCCAGGGCGATGACAACCGCACGACCTTCTGGTGCCCGGGATGTCAGACGTGAGCCGCGGCGGCGACGCGCCGGTGGCACCGGTCAAGCGCGTCGGCCACAAGGGCGCCGACCGGATCGCGCCCGGGAACACGACCGAGAGCTTCGACGCCGCGGTTGCCGCCGGGGTCGACATGATCGAGTTCGACGTCCTGCCCCACCGCCAGACCGGCGCGCTGCACCTCGCCCACGACTACGACCACCTCGAGGGCCGCGGCGCGCTGACCCTCGAGCAGGGACTGGCTCACCTGCAGGCCAGCCACTTCGAGGCGATCGAGCTCGACGTCGATCTCAAGCTGCCCGGGTACGAGCTCGAGGTCCTGGACGCGCTGCGCGCCCATGGCCTGGTCGACCGGGCGCTGATCTCCACGCAGTACCGCGAGAGCCTGGCCGTGCTGCGAGCGGCCGAGCCGGCGCTGAGACTCGGGTGGTCAGTGCCCAAGCTGCGCCAGGACCCGTTCCGCAACCCGCTGATGTGGATCCCGGCCACGCTCGTCGTACTCGGCTGGCGCCAGCTGCTGCCGCGCTGGGCGGCGGCCGCGCTGCGCTCCGGTGAGTGCACGGCCTTGATGGCCCACTGGCGCCTGGTCACCCCGCGCCTGGTCCGCGAGATCGCCGCGGCCGGCGGTGAGCTCTACGTGTGGACGGTCGACGACGCGCGGCGGATCGCGCGGCTGCAGGCGATTGGCGTGACCGGCGTGATCACCAACGATCCGCGCCTGTTCACGACCGGCTGACGGTCAGTGGATGCGGCAGCTGGCGGCGCTGTAGCCGGGCGGGCTGCCGTAGTCGGCGCCGGGGTGCCCGGCGGTCGTGAGCCCCACCGTCGTGCCCAGCAGCCGTCCCGACCGCCGCCAAGCGAAGCGGACGCGGGCCCGCAGGGCAGGCGTCGGCCCGGTGAACGCGTAGGTCGCCCCGCCCTGCTGAAGACCGCGGGACGCGCGGCCGAGGCGGATCGTCTTCAGCGTGCCGGGATCGTCGATCCAGCGGTGGCGCCTGGCGTCGTAGTACTCGAGCCGGATCTCCATCGACATCCAGGAGGCAAAGCCCAGCGAGGGCATCTGGCCACGCACCCCGAGCACCTTGGGATCGGCCCGCGGGTCGCAGATGTTGATCGTCGCCCACAGCGTGGTCGCTCGCTCGGCCCTGGCCACCGCGGTGCTGACCTGAGCGGGGGTGGGACCCGTGGCCGCGCCGGCGGCCGAGCCGCTCACGGCGAGGACCGCCGCCAGTACCGTTGACGCCACAGCGACGCGCACGGGACGGACGATATCGATCCGTGATGGATTCGCCGCCGGAACGTAGTAGGGGTGAGATGCAGTCATCGACGCTTGCCGACCGGTCCACCGCGCCCAGCAGCTGGGACCGCTTTGAGGCGCTGTACCGCTCCAGCCGCGACGACGTGTTCGCCTACGTGGCCACGCTGCTCGGCGACCCTGGTGCCGCCGAGGACGTGACCGCGCTGGCCTTCGAGCGCGCCTACCGCCGGCGGCGCACGTTTGACCGCCGCCGCGGCGAGGAGCGGGCGTGGCTGTTCGGGATTGCGCGCAACGCGGCCCTGGACGAGCTACGCCGCCGCCGTCGCACGGCAGCGCTGGCCGCCGACCCGGCCGATCCGGCTCAGCCCGCGGCCGAGGACGGGGCCGAGGTCGCTCTGCGCCGCACCGCGGTCCGCGACGCGCTGCGCACGCTGCCCGCCCGCGAGCGTGAGATCGTCGCGCTGAAGTTCCACGCCGGGCTGGCCAACACCGAGCTGGCGCGCGTGCTCGGCGTCTCGGAGACCGCCGCCGGGACCCTGCTCTACCGCACGATGGAGAAGCTGAGAAAGGCCTGCGATGTCTCCCCGCGATGACATGACCGAGCACGCGCTGGCGGTCATCGACCAGACCCTGGCCGGCGATCCCGTCGCCGCCGCCGACGCCGACCTGGCCGAGCTCACCCTGCTGCTGGCCGCCGAGCCGCCACGGCCGAGCGAGGCCTTCACGGACGCGCTGGACGCGCGCGTCGCGTCGCGCTTTGACGGCCCGATTCCGGCGGTGGAGGGGGATGCGCCGCCGGCGCCGCGACGCCGCGGCCTGCGATCGTGGCGCTTGCCCGGGTGGCTGCTCGCTCCCGGCCTGGCCGGTCTGGCGGGCGTGATCGTGGCCGTGGTGATCGTGGCCGGCTCGGGATCCTCGAGTCGGCCGGTGGCGCTCGATGCCGCCCCCGCCGTACACAGCACCGCGGCCAGCGGAGCGGTCCGCGCACCGGCCGCCCAGTCGAGCGCGAGCGCGAGCGCGTCGGCGCCGTCCAGCTTCGGGGCCAACGGCTCGTCCGCGAGCGCGGCCAGCCCGTCGGCCGCCGCGGCGGGGTCGGGGAGCCTGACGCCACCGTCCGCACCCGGCCGCCAGGTCATCCAGGGCGCCTCGCTGTCGCTCTCGGCCCGGCCGGCGCGGATCCCCGACGTGGCCCGCCAGGTGTTCGCCGTCGTCGCCGCTCAGCACGGCTACGTCGACAGCTCCAACGTCACCTCGGGCGCCGGTGACGCCGGCGCGCAGTTCATGCTGACCGTGCCCAGCGCCAATCTCGGTCCGGCGATGGCCGCGCTGTCCGCGTTGCGCGGATCCAACGTGGTCAGCCGCAACGACGTCTCCCAGGATGTGACCGGTCGCGTCGGCGGCGCAGGCCGCCGGCTGGCCGATGCGCGCGCGCTGCGCAGCGCGCTGCTGCGCAAGCTCGCGCTGGCCACCACGACCACGGCGATCGACAGCCTGCATCAGCAGATTCGCGACGCCGACGCCTCGATCGCCAGCGATCTGGCGACGCTGCGCGGGCTCCAGCGCCAGGTCGCCAACAGCCAGATTCAGCTGACCGTCGCAGCGGCCAGTCCGCCGCCGGTCGCCCCGGTCACCCACGGCGGGGGCTTCGGGATCGGTCGCGCCCTGCACTCCGCTGGGCGCGTGCTCGTGGTCGCCGCCGGGGTCGGACTGATCGCGCTCGCCGGGCTCGTTCCGGTCGCGCTGCTCGTCGCCCTGGCCGCCTGGGTCGCCCGGGTGATCGTCCACCGGCGCCGCGAGCAGGCCCTCGATCTCGTCTGAAGCGCAGCCACGAACCGGCCGAGAGCCCGGGCCCCGTGTGATATCCCTGCTCGATGGCCACCAGCAGCGAGGAGACGATCGCGCTGTTGCGCGGCGTGCCGGCCTTCGCCACCCTCGGGGAGGAGGATCTGGCCGAGGTTGCCCACGTCGTGGTGCCGCGCAGCCTGCAGGCCGGCGAGATCGTCTTCCACGAGGGCGACCAGAGCGACACCTGCTACGTGGTGCGTATCGGCTGCGTCCGCGCCGTGCGCGAGCACAGCGGGGGACGAATGCTGACCCTGGCCACGCTCGGCCCCGGGGACATCTTCGGCGAGCTGGCCATCTTCGACGACGAGACGCGCTCGGCCACCGTCGAGGTCGTCGAGGACTCCGAGGTCGTGGCGATCCTCGGCCAGGACATGCGGCGTCTGCTGCGCGAGCACCCCGACATCTCGATCAAGCTGCTCGCCGCGCTCTCGCGCCGTCTGCGCGAGACCAACGAGCGGCTGACCCGCCAGTCCTTCGCCACCGTGCAGAGCCGGGTGGCGACGGTGCTGGCCGAGCTGGTCTCCACCGCGCGCGCCAACGGCGCCGGCGACGGTGACGTGCTGATCACCGCGACCCAGGCCGATCTCGCACAGCTGGCCGGGTCCTCGCGCGAATCCGCGAGCCGCTTTCTCGCCGTGCTCGAGCGCGCCGGGATCATCAGCCAGGGCCGCGGCCGGCTCACCGTGCACGACGCCGGCGCGCTGGAGGGCTATGTCTACTGACCCGCCGACCGAGTTCTCGGCCGGTGGAGTGATCGTCGACGACGAGGATCGCACCGTGGTCATCGTCCCGGTCAAGCGCACCGCCGCCGGAGAGCGTGTGCTCGGGTTGCCCAAGGGGCATCTCGACGGGGACGAGACCGCCGAGCAGGCGGCGGCCCGGGAGGTCGCCGAGGAGGCCGGCGTGCGCGGCGAGCTGATCGCCGAGCTCGGTGACGTCGACTATCGCTACGAGCGGCGCGGGCGTTGCATCGACAAGCGGGTGCGCTTCTTTCTCTTCGCCTACCGGGAGGGGGACCCGGCCGACCACGATCACGAGATCGAGCAGGCGTCGTGGATGCCGCTGGCCGAGGCAGCCGAGGCGCTGACCTACGCCGGGGAGCGGGAAATGGTGCGTCGCGCCATGTCCTACCGGGCGACGGACCGGTAGGCTCCCGGGCGTCCCACTGCCGTCCTGGAGGCCCCCGCACGTGCGCGTACTCAATTTCTACTCCTCGGTGTTCGGAGACCAGCTGAGGCGAGGCCGCAAGACGGCGACGATCCGGCTCGGGGACAAGTCCCACAAGTACCGCAAGAACGAGTGCGTTCTGGTCACGATCGGCTATCAGCACTCACCGCGGGAGAAGATCTTCTCCGCCGTCATCGACCAGGTCGAGGTCAAGCGCGTGCGCGACCTGTCACCCCGGGAGATCGAGCACGACAACCCCGAGTTCCGGCGCGTCGACGAGATGATCCACTTCCTGGAGCAGATCTACGGCCGCAAGGTGTCACGGGACGACATCGTCACCGTGGTGCGTTTCTCCCAGATCATCGAGAACCCGCCCGAGCTGCGCGACCGCATCCACGGTCTCGGCGGCGCGCGCAACTAGATCGGGCGCGGTCAAACCGCGTCAGCGGCCCTGCGGACACCGGTCAAACACGTGACCGGCGGGACTCCGGTGTCCGGTCAGCCCGCGTCCGGGCCGCCCCCCGAACGCCCCACGCCGGCGGCGACGAACGCGTCGGCGCGGCCGACGTTGCACTCGATCACCGAGCGCGCGCCGCGGCAGTAGCGCATCCGCCGGGGCGCGACCGCGCGGTCGATTCGCACGACGCCTCCCGCCCGGTCGAGCCAGATCAGATCCAGGGCGAAGCGCATCCCGAAGGTGTGCACGGAGGGGGTCGCGGGGATGTGCAGCGCGTGATCGGCGGGCAGGGTGTCAAGCCGCGAGAGCCCGCGCCGGCGGGAGCGGTGCGTCCTGGCCTCGATCACCCGCAGATCACCGTGCTCGGTGACCGGCAGTCCGGTGAAGCGAGCGTCGAGTCCTGGGCTCATCGGCTGGGGAGCCTACGAGGTCGGGGGCGCGGCCGGAGCCCGCGTGAGGCTCGGCCTGGCGTGGCCGCCTCGTAGCCGCATGCCCGGCGGGGGAGTCAGGACACATGACCGATGCCCGTCCGGGGGGTTCTGGGCAGATGATGTTCAACCCCGGGGCGATCGCCGCCGATACAGCCCGTGAGCGTGACCCCCACGCCGCGTCCCCTCTTTCGCGCCCATGACCACCGTCCCCTTCGACCGGCCGCCTTCTGAGCCCGCGCTGGCCGGCCCGACCGCGCCCGCCGGCCCCGTGGCGACTGCGGCTGCCGACCCGCTGGCGCCCGCACCCGCGTCATCCCGCCCGCTGGACTCAGCGACCCTGCGGTCGCCCTGGCTGATCGCCGCCACCGTCATCCTGGCCGGCGCGATCGCGGCGATCCAGGGCTCCTGGCCCTGGGCCGTCCTGGCTGCGCTGCTCGTGTTCGTGCTCGTCGCCTGCACGGTGACCGACCTCGAGTACCGGCTGATTCCCAACCGGATCACCGGGCCGGCTGTGGTGGCCGCGATCATTCTCGGCACGGTGTTTGACCCCGGCGGCGAGCCGCACCGTCTCGTATGGGCCGCCGCCAGCGCCGGCTTCCTGCTGCTGGCCGCGCTCATCTACCCCGCCGGCATGGGCATGGGCGACGTCAAGCTGCTGGCGGTGATCGGGTTGTGCCTCGGCCAGGCCGCCGTCACGGCGCTGTTCCTGGCCCTGCTCGCCCAGGTCGTGACCGCCCTGGTCCTGGCCGTCCGCCACGGCGCGCGCGCCGCCCGCAAGACGACGCTGCCCTTCGGCCCGTATCTGGCCGGTGGTGCGCTGCTCGCGGCGGTGGGCAGCAGCGGGCTGCTGCACGCCGCGCTGCACCTCGCGCGCTGACCCGCCGGGCCCGTTGGGCGCCGATCCTCGAGCAGCGCGGTCCGCTCCGCCCCGGCCCGATCGCGTGCGATCGTGCTTGGCACTCGCCACACGAGAGTGCCAATTTCGCTTGAATCACGGCGCGCGCAAGCTATAGTCGCTGCTGTCGCTGGCACTCTCATCATGCGAGTGCCAAAAGCTTTTAGTTGAAACATCAACCGGAGGTTCGGTCATATGAAGCTCAAGCCCCTCGGCGATCGCCTGATCGTTCGGGCCATCGAGGAGGAGGAGACCACCGCGAGTGGGATCGTCCTGCCCGACACCGCCAAGGAAAAGCCCCAAAAGGGCAAGGTTCTGGCCGTCGGCGACGGCAAGGTCAACGAGGACACCGGCAAGCGCACACCGCTTGACGTTGCCGAAGGCGACGAGGTCCTCTACAGCAAGTACGGCGGCACGGAGATCAAGGTGGACGGTGAGGAGCTTCTCGTCCTCCGTGAGTCTGACGTGCTCGCCAAGGTCCAGTAAGACCCTTCCTAGGAGAACCAGACACACATGGCACATAAGGAACTGAAGTACGAGGCGGAAGCCCGCAAGGCGCTGGAGCAGGGCGTCGACGCGGTCGCCAACGCCGTCAAGGTCACGCTCGGCCCCCGCGGCCGCTACGTCGTCCTGGACAAGAAGTTCGGCGCGCCGACGATCACCAACGATGGTGTCACGATTGCTCGTGAGATCGAGGTCGAGGACGTTTTCCAGAACCAGGGTGCGCAGCTCGTCCGCGAGGTCGCCACGGCGACCAATGACGTCGCCGGTGACGGCACGACCACGGCGACCGTGCTCGCTCAGGCGATCGTTCGCCAGGGCCTGAAGAACGTCGCCGCCGGAGCCAACCCGCTGGCGCTCAAGCGCGGCATCGAGAAGGCCGTCGATCAGGTCGTCAAGAACATCGAGCAGCAGTCCAAGGAGATCTCCGGCAAGGATCAGATCGCCCGCGTGGCGACCATCTCCGCCGGTGATGATGAGATCGGCGACGTGATTGCCGACGCCATCGACAAGGTCGGCAAGGACGGCGTGGTCAACGTCGAGGAGGGCCAGACGTTCGGCATGGACCTCGAGTTCACCGAGGGCATGCAGTTCGACAAGGGCTACATCTCGCCCTACATGGTCACCGACCAGGAGCGCATGGAG
>DASSZP010000056.1:0-73327 GCA_035713465.1 Solirubrobacteraceae bacterium
GCCCTCCGCTCCCAGCTGGCGGGCGCGGGTCGCGTCCTGCGGGGTGTCGGCGTTGGTCCGCACGCCGAGACGGCGGACCTCGTCAGCCCAGCCCAGCACGGTCTCGAAGTTCTCGTCGACGGTCGCCTCGATCAGCGCCACGTCGTCGGCGGTCACGCGCCCGAGGGATCCGTCGATGGCGATCGCGTCGCCCTCCTGCAACTCGGTCCCGTTGACGCGCAGCGTGCGGGCCGCCAGGTCGACGACCACCTCGCCGGCCCCGACGACGGCGGGACGGCCCATCCCGCGGGCGACCAGTGCAGCGTGGGAGGCCTTGCCCCCCTCGGAGGTGAGGATGCCCTTGGCCGCCGCGAAGCCGGCCACGTCCTCGGCGTCGGTGAACGGACGGACGAGGATCACGTCGCGCCCGTCCTGGGCGGCCTGGACGGCGTCGGCGGCGGTGAACACGATCGCGCCCCGGGCCGCGCCGGGTGAGGCGGCGACCCCGGTGGCCAGCACCTCGTAGTCCACCGACGGGTCAAAGCTGGGATGCAGCAACGCGTCGAGCGTCGAGGTATCGATCGTGGCCAGCGCCTGCTCGCGGGTCAGCAGCCCCTCGGAGACCGCATCGACGGCGAAGCGCACCGCGGCCTGCGCGGGACGCTTGGCGTCCCGGGTCTGGAGCATGTAGAGCCGCCCGTCCTCCACGGTGAACTCCGTGTCCTGCATGTTCTCGTAGTGGCGCTCGAGCGTGCGCAGGATCTCCATCAGCTCGGCGTGGACGTCGGGCATCCACTCCTTCATCTCGGAGATGTCGCGCGGCGTGCGCGCGCCGGAGACGACGTCCTCACCCTGGGCGTTGGGCAGGAAATCCCCGCTGGGCTCCGGAGCGCCGGTCACCTCGTCCCGGGAGAAGGCCACGCCCGATCCCGAGGTGTCGCCCTTGTTGCCGAACACCATCTGCTGGACGTTGACCGCCGTACCCCACTCGTCCGGGATCCGGTTCATCCGCCGGTAGGCCACCGCCCGCTCCCCCGTCCAGGAATCGAACACCGCGCGGATCGACAGCCGCAGCTGCTCGGTCGGATCCTGGGGGAACTCGTCGCCGGTCTCCTCGCGGTAGATGGCCTTGAAGCGGTCGGTCAGCTCGCGCAGCGCGTCCACGTCGAGCTCGGTGTCCTCGGTCACGTCGCGCTGTGCCTTGGCGGCGGCGATCGCCTCCTCGAAGCGCTCCCCGGGGATGCCCCGCGACACGTTGCCGAACATCTGCACGAAGCGGCGGTAGGAATCCCACGCGAAGCGCTCGTTGCCGGTCACCCTGGCCAGACCGGACACCGAGTCATCGGTCAGCCCGAGGTTGAGCACCGTGTCGAGCATCCCCGGCATCGACCGGCGCGCGCCCGAGCGCACGGAGACGAGCAGTGGATCAGACGGATCACCCAACCGGCGCCCGGCGGCGTCCTGCAGCCGCGCCAGCGCCGCCGCGACCTCCTCGGCCATCCCGTCGGGCTCCTGGCGACCGGCCTTCATGTAGGCCACGCAGGCCTCGGTGGTGATCGTGAAGCCGGCCGGGACCCGGTCGGGGCCGAGCACGCGCGTCATCTCGGCGACGTTGGCGCCCTTGCCGCCGAGCAGATCGCGCATCTCGCGCGAGCCCTCGCTGAAGTCGTAGACCCACTGCGCCACGACGGCATCCTAACCGCACGCCCCGGGCGCCGGTGACCGCTGTCTGCCGCACCGCGCTGCGGGTTTTGCCCGTGGGCCGCGGGGGCCTGCTCCTGCTGGGCGTGCACCGCGCGCCACTGCAGGGGCGCGCCGGTCGACGGCGAGCGGCGGTTGCGCCCTCGCGGACACGGTGCCAAGCTCGCACGATGTTCGAGCGCTTCACCGAGCGCGCCCGTCAGGTCGTCGTCCTCGCTCAGGAGGAGGCGCGACTGCTCAGGCACAACTACATCGGCACCGAGCACATCCTGCTCGGCCTGCTGCGCGAAGAGGAGGGCGCCGCCGCCGGCGCCCTGGGGTCACTGGGCGTGACGCTCGAATACGTGCGCGGCCAGGTCACGCAGATCGTCGGCGCGGGGGAGGAGGTGACCACGGGCCAGATCCCGTTCACGCCCCGGGCCAAGAGGGTGCTCGAGCTGGCCCTGCGCGAGGCGCTCAGCCTCGGCCACAACCACATCGGCACCGAGCACATCCTGCTCGGGCTCGTGCGCGAGGACGAGGGTGTCGCGATGAGGATCCTGGTCGGTCTGCACCTGGACGCCGAGCGAGTCCGCAACGAGGTCATTCGCCAGCTGTCTGACCCCAGCCGCGGGCCCTCGGTCGAGATCGTCGAGCGGCCGCGCGCGGGGACACGAACCGCGGTCAGCCTGGACGGCGCGTGGTTCACCGGGCTGCAGGGCGCCCTGCGCGAGCTGCAGGGCGCGATCGAGCGCGAGCTCGGTCGCCTGCCCGACAGCGCTGATCTGCTGCTCGCGCTGGCCGCGGCTCCGGACACCCGGGCCGGCGCGGCGCTGCGCGAGGCCGGCGTCGATCCGGGCGCGCTGGCCGCGGCCGCCGCAACGGTTCGCGCCGCCGCCGGGCCCACGCGCGCCGAGCTCGTGCGCCAGGTCGAGACGTTGCGCCGGGACCGGGAACGGGCCGCGCGGGAGCAGGACTACGAGACGGCGGCGCGGCTGCGCGACGACGAGCGCGCGCTGGCCGCGCGCATGGGCGACGCCCGTGCGAGCCCCGAGACGCTCGCCGCGATGCGCGACGCCCTCGGTCTGGCCGCCGCCGACACCAGCGCCGGCGATTAGGCTGCCGCGGCGGGCGCCAGGCCGCGGGACGGCAGGCCCATCGCCTCGGCGAGCAGGCTGTAGGAGCGCTTGCGCGCCTCGTGGTCATAGGTGATCGTGACCACGATCACCTCATCGGCGCCGTACTCGGCGGCGACGGTCTCGATCCCGGCCCGGACGGTCTCCGGGGAGCCGACGATCGCGCGCCGGCCCGGAGGACTGCCGGCCGGGTCCTGTCCCTCACGGGCCAGGAAGGCCATCGCCTTCTCCGGTGACGGGACCGCGATCAGCTGGCCGCGGCGCAACATCGTCATGGCCATCCGGCTCGAGCTGGCCAGCTCACGGGCCTCCTCGTCGCTCGGCGCGGCCAGCGCCCAGACGGCGACGGCCTGGCGCGGGGCCTGGAGGTCGCGCACGGCCTTGAAACGGTCCCGGTACATCCGCGCGATCTCGGCGCCGCCGGGATTGATGAAGTCAGCGAAGGCGTAGCGCAGCCCCAGCTCCCCGGCCCAGATCGCGCTCTGCGGCGAAGAGCCGAGCAGCCACGGCTGGGGCAGCTCGGGGAGCCCGGGCAGGGTCCGGGCCAGGTGGCGGAAGGGGTGATCCTGGGGCAGGTCGTCCTCGAAATAGGCCAGCAGCTCGGCCAGCTGCTGCTCGAAGTCGTCGGGGGCGGCCTGGCGGCGGTCGCGCTGCAGGGCGAAGTTGGTCAACTGGTCGGTGCCGGGGGCGCGGCCGAGGCCGAGGTCGATCCGCCCCGGGTACAGGCCGGCGAGGATCGTGAACGACTCGGCGACCTTGAGCGGGCTGTAGTGGGGGAGCATGACCCCGCCCGAGCCGACCCGCAGGCCCTCGGTGGCGGACGCGATCGGCCCGATCAGCACCTCGGGACTGGGCCCGGCGAGCATCGGGCCGCCGTGGTGCTCGGCCACCCAGTAGCGGTGAAAGCCGAGCGCATCGGTGTGCCGCGCGAGGTCCAGCGTGTTGTGCAGGGCCTGGGCGCCGGTCGTGCCCTCGGCGATCGGGGACTGGTCGAGAACCGAGAGAAGCACCCTGCCAATGCTAGAAACCCCCGGCATGCCCCCGGTCACCGAGGCCCTGCGCGACGTACGGGCGACCCGCTACGTGACTCCCCTGCGGGAGGGGGGCTCGCTGCCGGGCCTGGTCGAGGCCGACGACGACGGCCTGTACGTGGTCAAGTTCCGCGGCGCCGGGCAGGGTCCGCAGGCGCTGGTGGCCGAGGTGATCGTCGGTGAGCTGGCGCGGGCGCTCGGACTGGCCGTGCCCGAGCTGGTCACGATCGACCTTGACCCGCGGCTCGGCGTGGCCGAGCCCGACCCCGAGATCCAGGACCTGATGACGGCCAGCGAGGGGACCAACCTCGGCGTCGACTTCCTGCCCGGCTCGCTGACCTACACCCCGGCGAGCGTCTGGCAGCCCGCGGCCGAGCTGGCCGCCGAGGTCGTGTGGCTCGACGCGCTGACCACCAACGTGGACCGCACCGCGCGCAACCCCAACCTGCTCGTCTGGCACCGGCGGCTGTGGCTGATCGATCACGGCGCGGCGCTGTACCTGCAGCACGCCGGCCTTGACCCCGAGCGCCACGCCCCGCGCCCGTTCCCGCAGATCGCCGACCACGTCCTGCTGCCGGTGGCGGCGCCGATCCCCGAGGCCGACGCACGGCTGCGCGCGCGGTTGGACGACGGCGCCGTCGCGGCCGCCGTCGCGCTGGTGCCGGCGCAGTGGCTGGACCCGGACAAGCGCCCGCTCTACGTCGACTACCTGCAGCGCCGGCTGGCCGACGGGGGCTTCGTGGCCGAGGCCGAGGAGGCCCGTGCCGGGCGCTGATCCCTTCACCTACGCGATCCTGCGGGTCGTCCCCAGCGTCGAGCGGGGCGAACGGCTCAACGTCGGCGTGGTGCTGTTCTGCCGCCAGCGCCAGTTCCTCGGCCTGCGCTTCGCCGTGGACCCCGTGCGTCTGGGCGCGCTGGCCCCCGGCCTGGATCTGGACGAGGTGACCGCGCATCTGCAGGGCCTGGCCCGGGTGGCCGAGGGAGCTCCGGACGCCGGCGCAGTGGCCGCGATGCCGCAGTCCGAGCGCTTCGGGTGGCTGGTGGCGCCGGCCAGCACCGTCGTGCAGGCCTCCGAGGTCCACACCGGGCTGTGCGAGGAGCCGGCGGCGACGCTCGACGCGCTGTTCGCCCGCCTGGTGGACTGACCCCGCGCTCAGCGCACGAGGCGGCCGACGGCGTCCATCAGCTCGGCCGTCTTGGCCTCGCGCTCGGGGCCGTCCTGGGCGTCCATCACACAGTGGCGGGTGTGCTCGTCGAGCAGACCGAGGGCGACGCGGTCAAGCGCGGCCCGCGCCGCCGCGATCTGGTCCAGGACATCGATGCAGTAGCGGTCGTCCTGGACCATCCCCTCGATCCCGCGGACCTGCCCCTCGATGCGCCGCAGGCGGCGCAGCAGCTGGTCCTTGGAGGTGGCATAGCCGGGGGTGGGCATAGCTTCAGGATACACATACCCCGTATGGGTATGCTGAACGCATGCTCGCTTTTCTCTGGCACGTCCTGCGCGACGCCCTGCTGATGGCCTGGGAGGTCTGGTGGGCGCTGGTCATCGGTTTCTTCGTGTCGGCCGTGGTCCAGGCGTGGGTTCCCCGCGCGCGGATCGAACGCGCCCTCGGAGGCACGGGAGCGGCGGCCACGGCGCGGGCCACCGCGCTGGGCGCCGCGTCGTCGTCCTGCTCCTACGCGGCGGTGGCGATCGGGCGCTCGCTGATGGTCAAGGGCGCCTCCGCGGTGACCGCACTCGCCTTCCAGTTCGCCTCCACCAACCTCGTCTGGGAGCTCGGCCTGGTCCTGTGGATCCTGATCGGCTGGCAGTTCACGCTGGCCGAGTATCTCGGCGGCATCGTGATGATCGGGCTCATGGCGCTGCTTCTGCGGCGCTTTGTCTCTCCCGCTCTCGAGGCGCAGGCCCGGGAGCACGCGGAGAACGCCGACCCCGGCCATCAGCATCACGCCTCCGCGACCGAGCTTCCCTGGCGGGCGCGGCTGCGCTCGGCCGCCGCGTGGTCAGACGTCGCGCACAACTTCCGCGGCGATTGGCAGATGCTCTACCGCGAGATCGGGATCGGATTCCTGCTCGCCGGCGTCGCCGCCCAGATCCCCAACTCGGTCTTCCGCGGGCTGTTTCTCATCCACGCCCCGGCGCCGATCCCCGCGCTGGAGGGAGCGATGATCGGGCCGGTGATCGCGGTGCTCAGCTTCGTCTGCTCGGTCGGCAACGTGCCGCTCGCCGCCGTGCTGTGGTCGGGCGGAATCTCGTTTGCCGGCGTGATCGCCTTCCTGTTCGCCGACCTGATCGTGCTGCCCATCCTCGCCATCTACCGCAAGTACTACGGGCGCGCCTTTGCGCTGCGGATCACCGCGCTGATGTTCGTCACCATGGTCGCCGCGGCGCTGCTGGTCACCGGTGGACTGGATCTCGTCGGCCTGCTGCCGTCGGGGCCGCGTCCGGATCGCACGGCCGTGTTCGGGGCGCTGCACGTCGACTACAAGCTCGTCCTCAACCTCGTCGGCCTGCTCCTGTTCGCGGCCCTGATCGCCCTGACCGTGCGGCGCGGAGCCACCGATCCGATCTGCGGGATGACCGTTGACCGCGCGCGGGCGATCCGCCGGCGCTCATCCGACGGTCGGACCGTCTTCTTCTGCTCGGAGCATTGCGCGGCCCAATGGGACCAGCAGACCGGTGCGGCGCCGGATCAGGCGGGAGTCGGGTCGGCCTGAGCGTCCGCCGGGGTGGACGTCGTCCGCCCTCCGTCGGCGTGGACGATCAGCACGGGGACCGAGGCGTGGTTCAACGCGTAGTGGCTGACGCTGCCCAGCACCGAGGCGGTCAGCGCGCCGCGGCCGCGTGAACCCATCACGAGCAGATCGTGGCGGCCGGTGGCCAGGCACGCGGTGATCGCGTCGCGGATCGGCTTCTCACTGAGGATCGTCGTCACCGGGATCGTGTCCGGGACGCGCGCGACCGCGGCCTTGAGCGAGCGCTCGGCCTCGGCGGCCAGCTCGCAGCTGAGCGGCTCCACCGCTGCGGCCGTGGCGGGTGAGGTGGCCCAGTAGGGGGGACGCGGGATCGCGGTCAGCAGCGTGAGCCGGCCGCGGCTGGCGGTGGCGATGTCGAGCGCCTCGGTGAGGGCACGCTCGGCGTGCGCGGAGCCATCAATGCAGACGAGGAGGTTGTGGAACATGGGTCACGCCCCGATGGTGGTGGTACTTAGCATGCCAAAGATTAGCATGACAAGCGCTGATATGCTCGACGCGTGACGGCGACCCGCACCCCCCGGCAGGAGCCCGGCCAGGCGGCCGGCGAGCCGGCCTTCCAGGACGCGTTCGACACGCTGGCCGCCGCCATCCGCCGAGCCCGGGGCACGCGCCAGGACGGCCGTGACGCGCTGACCCTGTCGCAGTTCTCGCTGCTCACGCCACTGGCCGACGGGAGCCCGCGGCGGGTGCGTGAGCTGGCGCAGGAGGCGGGCATCGCGGCCTCGACGGCGACCCGGATCCTCGACGCGCTCGAGCGCCGGGCGATCATCGACCGCTCGCGCTCGGACGACGACCGGCGCGGCGTGACGGTGAGCCTGACCACGCTGGGGCGCGCGGCCCTGGCCCGGCAGGAGACGTGGATGCGCCGCCGCCAGCGAGCCTTCTACGAGCAGCTGCCCGAGGTCGAACGGGTCGTCGCGCCGGATCTGCTCGTCCGCCTCGCTGCCCTGATCGACGAGATCGCCGCCGGCCCGGCGTAGCCCGCCCCGCCGCGCGGTTTCACGTCCCCGCCGCGCGGTTTCACGTCCCCGTGACGCCGCGTGCGCCGGGCCGCGGTTTCACACGCGGGTCACACCGAGCGCGTCAGCGGTGCCTATAACCCCTGCGGTCGCTCGCCGGACGCCTCCCTCCTCGGGCGTCCTGGCGGGCCTCTCCTTTGGGCCGGCGGCCGATCTCGGGGCGAGCCTCTCCTGGCCCCCGTCCGGCCCCGTACCCCCCGGCTGTCGGTAGTTGGCCCCGCGCCGCTGGTCCTGGGGCCGCGGTGGCTTCAGCCTGTGGGTCGATGAGCTCGACCCTGTCCCCCGACCCCCTGGCCACCTCCGCCCCCGCCTTTGAACCTCGGCCCGGCGCCGCCGCCGTCGCCGTCGGCATCAGCCTGCCCGAGCGGATCGTCGCCAACGCCGAGATCGCCGGCCGGATCGGCGTCGACGACGCCTGGATCGAGCGGCGCACGGGCATCCGTCATCGCCGCTACGCCGCTCCCGGTGAGCGGCTCGACGCCCACGCCGCCCGGGCGGCCCGCCACGCCCTGCAGGCCGCCGGCGTCAGCCCCGCCTCCGTTGACCTCGTGCTCGTGGCCACCACGACCGCCGATGAGATCATGCCCAACGCCGCCCCCCTGGTCGCCACCGCGATCGGCGCCGGGCGCGCCGGGGCGTTTGACATCGGCTCGGCCTGCACGGGCTTTCTCGCCGCGCTGTCGGTCGGCACGGGGCAGATCGAGGCCGGCCGCGCGCACTGCGTGCTGGTGATCGGCGCCGACCACATGTCCCGCATCACCGATCCGACCGACCGCGCCACCGCGGCCGTGTTCGCCGATGGCGCCGGGGCGGTCGTGCTCGAGGCCGCCGCGACGGGCCGGATCGGGCCGATCGTGCTCGGATCCGACGGCTCCGGAGCCGAGCACATCCGCGTCGAACGCGATCCCGCACTGATCCAGATGCGTGGCCACGAGACCTTCCGCGAGGCCGTCGCCCGGCTGGCCGAGTCCACCCAGCAGGCCGCCCGCGCGGCCGAGGTCGGCCTGGATGAGATCGACCTGTTCGTCTACCACCAGGCCAACGGCCGGATCCTCTCCGCCGTCGCCGAGCGGCTCGGTCTCCGCTCCGAGCGCGTCGTGGACTGCATCGGCGAGTACGGCAACACCTCGGCCGCGACGCTGCCGCTGGCCCTTGCGGCCTCCGAGCGCGACGGGCGCCTGACCGCCGGCGCCACCGTGCTGCTCGGCGCCTTCGGGGGCGGGTTCACGTGGGGCGCGACCGTGCTGCGCTGGGGCCGGCCGTGAGCATCGCCCTGGCCCCGCGGGCCGATGCGCCCGTCACCGCGCTGGAGCGCCTGGAGATGTTGTGCGATCCCGGCAGCCTGCAGCTGATCCGGACCGAGGTCAGCTCGGCCGCGATGGGCGAGCGCGCCCGCCCCGGCGACGGCGTGCTCGGGGGCGCCGGGACCGTGGCCGGACGCCCCGTGTTCGCCTACGCGCAGGACGCGGGCTTTGCCGGCGGATCGCTGGGGGAGGCCCACGCCGGGACGATCGTCCGCGTGCTCGAGCTGGCCGACCGCGCCTGCGCTCCGGTCGTCGGCTTCGTCTCCTCCGGGGGCGCGCGGATGCAGGAGGGCGTCGCCGCCCTGGGCGGGTACGGGCGCATCTTCCGCCGGACCGTCGCCCTGTCGGGCCGCGTCCCGCAGATCTCGGTGGTCAGCGGCCTGTCGGCCGGCGGCGGCGCGTACTCGCCCGCCCTGACCGATTGGGTGGTGATGACCGAGGGCGCGAGCATGTTCCTGACCGGCCCCGGCGTCGTGCGCGACGCGCTGGGTGAGGAGGTCACCGCCGAGGAGCTGGGCGGCAACCGCGTGCACAGCCGCAACGGCGTCTGCGCCTTCACCGCCCGCGACGACCTCGATTCCGCCCGGCTGGCCCGCGAGCTGCTCGGCTACCTGCCCAGTCACCGCGGAGCGCCGCCGCCGCTGACTGCGGCCCGCGCCGCGGGCGGCCAGGATCCCGGCGCGCTGGTGCCCGCCGAGAGCCGCCGCGTCTACGACGTGCGCACGGTGATCGCAGCGCTGGGCGACGGCGGCCAGCTGCTCGAGGTCTCCGCCGGCTGGGCGCGCAACCTCGTCTGCGCCTTCGCGCGCATCGACGGCCGCCCGGTCGGGGTGATTGCCAACCAGCCCCGCTACCTGGGCGGGGTGCTCGACGCGGCCAGCTCGGAGAAGGGTGCGCGCTTCGTGGACCGCTGCAACGCCTTCGGGGTCCCGCTCGTCGTGCTCGTCGACACCCCCGGCTACATGCCCGGGCGCCGTCAGGAGCAGGCCGCGGTGATCCGCCACGGGGCGAGCCTCGTGCACGCCTTCGCGGCCGCGACCGTGCCGCGCATCACCGTGATCCTGCGCAAGGCGTTCGGTGGTGCCTTCATCGCCATGAACTCCAAGGAGCTCGGCGCCGACTACGTGTTCGCCTGGCCGCAGGCCGAGATCGGCGTGATGGGGGCCCGCCCCGCCGTCGGCGTCATCCACCGCCGCGCGCTGGCCGTGGCCGAGGATCCCGACGCCGAGCGTGACCGGCTCGCGGCCGAGTACGCCGACGCGCAGCTGCGCCCGCAGGTGGCGGCGGCGGCGGGGGCGATCGACGAGCTCGTCGCCCCCGCCGACACGCGCGGCCGTCTCGTCTGGGCCCTCGGCTCGCTGTCCGGCCCGCTCACGCCGCCCACCGCGATGGCCTCGCTGAGGAGCATGTAGATGACCGGCGAGGTGCTGCTCACCGGCGCGACCGGCTTCGTCGGGATGGAGGTCCTGCACCGCTACCTGGAGCGCACGGACCGCACGCTGGTCACGCTCGTCCGCGCGCAGGACGACGCCGAAGCCCAGGCGCGCATGGACGCCGTGCTCGAGAACCTGTTCGGGCGCGGGGCCGGCCGGCACCGCGGGCGGATCCGGGCCCACGCCGCCGAGCTGACCGCCCCCGGCCTCGGCCTGCGCCCCGCGCTGCGCGACGGCCTGGCCGCGCGCGTGGACACGATCGTGCACAGCGCCGCCTCGGTGTCCTTCGCGCTGCCGCTGCCGCAGGCGCGGGCGATCAACCTCGAGGGGACGCGGCGGATGCTCGAGTTCGCCGCGCGCGCCCGCGATGAGGGCGGTCTGCGCCGCTACGCGCACATCTCCACCGCCTACGTGGCCGGCACGCATTCCGGCGGCTTTGCCGAGTGTGACCACGACCGCGGCCAGGACTTCCGCAACTCCTACGAGCGCTCCAAGTTCGAGGCCGAGGCGCTCGTGCGCGCGGCCGATCTACCGGCCATGATCCTGCGGCCGAGCATCGTCGTCGGGGACCGGCGCAGCGGCTGGACCTCCGCCTTCAACGTGCTCTACTGGCCGCTGCGCGCGTTTGCCCGCGGGCTGTTCACCGCCGTTCCCGCCGTGCCCAGCGCGCCGGTCGACGTCGTCTCGGTCGACTACGTCGCCGACGCGATCCACGCCCTGTGCGAAGCCGACGGCGGGGTGGGGGAGACCTACCATCTGACCGCGGGCCCGGAGGCGAGCACGATCGGCGAGATCGCCAGCCTGGCCAGCCGTTACTTCCGCCGTCCGATCCCGCGCGTGCTGCCCCCGGCCGAGTTCGCGGCCCTGACCCAGAGCGTCACCGCCGGGTCGGCGCTCGACGCCGGTCGGGTCTACTTCCCGTACTTCTCGATCGACACCGTGTTCGAGTCGGCCCTCACCCGCGCCCGCCTTGAGCCCCTGGGGATCAGCACCTCGCCGCTGCGCGACTACCTGGAACGGCTGCTGGACTTCGCCACCCGGTCGCGCTGGGGCAAGCGGCCGATCGCCCGCTGGAACGCCTCGGCGGTCTGACCCGCGCCCGCGGCGGGTCGCCCGGGGCCGCGGTCCGACCGGTGCCCCTGGCCCCCCACCCGGGGGGTTGTCGGCGCAGCGCGGTTGCCCGCCACCCGCAGAGCGGGGAAGGTAGCTGGGATGACCGTGCTCGCCGATGTCGCCCGCTTCCGCCCCGATGACCCGGCGGCGCTGGTCGAGGCCAGCCTGGCCTGCCCGGTCTGCCTGCGCAGCGAGGACATTGAGTGGTCCCCGGCCCTGCAGGGTTACGATCCCTCGGTGCGATGCCGATGCCCGAGCTGCGACGAGCGGTGGCTGGTCTACCTGGCTCCCGAGCAGGCGCTTCGCCTCGGCCTGATGGCCCCCGCCCACGCGGCCTGACGCCGCGGTGGGCATGACTGCGGGTGCGGCCGGGGATGGCCGCGCCGGGCTGGGCATGACTGCGGGTGCGGCCGGGGACGGCCGCGCCGAGCTGGGTATCGAGGCCCTGGAGCTGTTCGTCACCGTCCTGTCGCAGTCCGAGCCCGACGTGGCCGGCTCGGACTCGTTCTACGACCGGCTGTGCGAGGCGGTGTGCCGTCTGGCCCGGATGCGCCGCGCGGTCATCTTCCGCTACGACGGCACCCTGCGCCGCGTGCGCGCCGCCGGCGCCCACGGGATGGACGTGGCGCCGTTCGCCGACGCGCACGTGACCGTCGAGTCCGCGCCGATCGCCGCCCGCGCGCTGGCCGGGGATGAGGTGGTCGAGATCGACGGCGATCTCACCGGCCAGGTGCCCGACGAGTACGCGGCGATGGTGGCCGAGCCCGCGCGCCTGGTCTGCGCGCCGATGACCGCGGCGGGCCGGGCGATCGGGGTCATCCTCACCGACCGCGCGATGGACGCTCCGCCGCTGCAGGACGCCGACCGCTACCTGCTCTGGACGCTCGGCAAGGCGGCCGCGCTGGCCGCCGTGGCGCGGATCTTCGCCAACCAGAACGAGGCGGCCCGCCAGCTCGAGCAGCGGATCGATCTGGCCCGCGAGATCCACGAGGGGGTGATCCAGCGGCTGTTCGGCGTGTCCATGGCCCTGGACGGCGACGGCGCGCTCCCCGCCGCGGCGCGGCTGCGCTGCGCGGCCGAGACGCAGTCTGCGCTCACCGAGCTGCGCCAGGCCCTTCAACGCCCGCTGGGCCGCGCGCCCCGAGCCACCGGCACGACCCTGACCGCTGAGGTCCACCGGCTGGCCGGAGCGCACCCCGAGCTCGGCCTCGTGCTGGAGGCCGACGGCACCGTGCCGCCGGCGCTCGAGCCGCTGGCCCAGTCGGTCCTGCGCGAGGCGGTCCGCAACGCCCACAAGCACGCGGCGCCGACGCGCGTGGCCGTGCGGGTCCGCGACGTCGACGGCGCGTTCGTGCTCGAGGTCGTCAACGACGGCGTCGGCCCCGAGCGCCGCGCGGCCGGCATGGGCCTGCGGCTGGCCGCCCTGGAGGCCCTGCAGAGCGGCGGGGTGGTCGAGTTCGGAGAACGCGAGGGCGGGCGGGCGTTGGGTGACCGCGACGGCGGGGAAGAGCCCGGTGAGCAGCAGGGCGAGCGCGAGCGGCTGTGGCAGGTGCGGCTGGTCGTCCCGCACGGCGGCGATGGCTGACGCGGCCCGCAGCCCGGACAAGCTCGGCGTGCTCGTCGTCGACGACCACGATGTCGTGCACTGGGGCTTTCGCCTGATGCTCACCCAGCAGCCGTGGGTCAAGCGCTGCCTGAGCGCCCACACCGGCCGCGAGGCGCTCGATCTGGCCGTGCGCTACCGCCCGCACGTCGCGCTGGTGGATCTGTTCATCGGCGAGGAGTCCGGCGCTGAGGTGTGCGAGCGCATCCGCGCCGCCCAGCCCACCACCCGGGTGCTGCTGTTCTCCGGGGCGGGGGAGATCTCGCCGCGCGCGGCGCAGGCGGCGGGCGCGTCGGGCTTTGCCTACAAGGACTGGCCCGCGCGGCGGATCGCCGGCGCGGTGCGGATGGTCGGACTCGGGGGCACCGTGTTCGAGCCCCATGAGACGCCCGGCGCGCTCGGCCTGTCCGATCGCGAGCGGGCCGTGCTCGAGCAGATGGCCTCGGGGCTGACCAACCCCGAGATCGGTGAGGCGCTGCACCTGTCCAAGCACACCGTCAAGGAGCACTCAAGCGCCGTGTACCGCAAGCTCGGGGTGCGCAACCGCACCGAGGCGGTGCAGCGGGCGCAGCGGCTCGGCCTGCTCGGCTGAGCGTGTTCAGAACTTCCGCGGGCGCACCGCGGCTGAGCGTCCTCAGGGCTTGAGCGGGCGCACCGCGGGGGAGCGGCCGTCACGGATCTGCAGCCGGGCCCGCTCGGGTCGGTAGCCGGGTGCGGTGAGCGAGATGGTGAGCACGTTGCCGGCCCGGTAGCGATGGCCGTGCAGGTGGCGCAGGAGCCGGACGATGGCCCGCTGGCCGCGCGCGGTCATCACCCTCGGCCGCGGGCAGCCGCGCCCGGCGCAGCGGACGCTCATCACCGTGCCGCCGGGAAAACGCCCGATCCGCAGCTTGGTCAAGCGGGTGCTGCGATGCCGCCAGGTCCAGCTCAGGATCAGCTTGACCCGCAGCGCATGGGTGACGGCCGGGGGCGCGACGGGGATCGGCGTCGGCACGGCGGTGGTCGTCACCGGCGCCGGCGCGGGAGCGGGAGCGGGCGCCGGCGAGGGGGCGCTGGGGTGGGTCCGGGACCACGCCTGGTTGGAGCCGCCCAGGCAGGTCCAGATCTGCAGCCGCGTCCCGTTCGCGGTGCCCCGGTCGACCGCGTCCAGGCACAGCCCGCTGGGCAGCGAGCGGATCGTCCCGTCGGAGTTGACCGACCACTGCTGCGCCGGAGAGTTATCACAGGCGGCGATCACCACCGGGGTTCCGTTCGTGGTGCCGGACGCCTGCAGGCAATCCCCGCCGTAGACCTGCAGCTCGTGGTTGACGTGCAGCCACTGCTGCTGAGCGTCGCCGAGGCAGTCGTAGAGCTGCACGGGACTGCCCGGGGAGATGGCGGCGCCGATCACGTCCACGCAGCGGTTGCTGCCGGCACCGATCAGCGGCGGCCCGCCGTTGGGGTTGGGAGCGCCGACCCACTGCTGCTGGGGGTCACCCAGGCAGTCCCAGATCTGCAGCTGGGTGCCGTTGCCCGTGCCGCCGCCGACCGCATCCAGGCACCGGCCGGTAGCGGCCGAGCGCAGCGTGCCGTCGGCCTCCGGGATCCACTTCTGGTTGGCCTTGCCCGTGCACGTCCAGACCTGGACCGGGCTGCCGTTGGCACCCCCGTTGTTGTCGGCCGCGTCGAGGCAGAGCGTCACCGTGCCGGTGTAGACCTGAAGCTGACCGGCGTTCCAGACCCACGCCTGCTGAGGATCGCCGAGGCAGTCGTAGAGCTGCACGCGGGCTCCGGGCGTCGTCGAGCCCGCGGTCACGTCCAGGCAGCGGCCGCTGGGCACCCCGACGATCTTCGCGCCGCCATTGGAGGCCGGGGCAGCGCTGGCCGCGGCGCTGGTGAGGGCCAGTGTGAGCAGCACAAGCGCCGTGAGCGGGACGCCGTGGATCCGGATGGTGCGCGGCACACGCATCTCCGGGCAGGGTAGCCACGGGACCTCGTCAGCAAACGGCAACCTTGGTGCGGATGGCGGCGCCGCGGGGGGAGCAACCCCGCAACCTTGGTGACGGATCGCACGTTGTACCGGGCATGACCCGTCACCCGCGCACCCTCACCCTCGCGCTTGCCGCCGCGCTGCTGGCCGCGCTCGCCCTGTCGGCCGGCTCGGCGCTGGCCCGCGGCCGGACCGCGACCAGGACGGCCACCGTGCCGCGGGTCTCCGGCGACGTCAACCACGCCTACGTCGTCCTGCGGCGGCACGGCTTCAAGGTCTCCATCGCCCGGCCCTTCACGCTGCGCAACGACGCGGTCACCACCGTCCGCTCCGTGTCCCCGAAAGCGGGGCGGCGCGTGCGGCGCGGCAGCGTGGTCACGCTCACGCTGCGCTGCTGCGGGCGGCTCGCCCATCCCCCCCGGGTCGGCAGCGCCGACGGCTCGCCCGTGCCGCAGATGAGGGGCGGGACCTTGGCGCAGGTGGCCGGGTGGGCGCAGAGCCAGCAGCGGCGCTACCGCGCGGCGGTGGGGCCGCTGCGGGCCGGCACGATGGCCACGCTGGCAGCCAACTACGTGGTCACCCGGCAGTCGGTGCCGGCCGGCGCGGTCCTCCGGGGCGCTGCGGCCCAGGGGCTCAGCGCGCGCCAGGGCCGGCCGGCGGCCTGCACGCCCCCCTACTACGCGAGGACCGTGCTGCGGGACAGCCAAGCCGTCGTCTGGTCGCTGAGCGGGGCTCCGGGGCAACCAAGCGGCGAGGTCGACTACGCCGGCTGCACCCTGCAGCGCAACGCCGCTCACCGTCTGGAACGGACCAACGCCGGGTCGACGTCTGACACCGCGCTGACCAGCCCGGCGCTGGCCGGCACGCGCTTTGCCGCCATCAGCCACAACGGCCCCAACCAGGCCCTCGCCGGCCCGGGCACCGAGGACATCTTCAGCTGGGACCTGACCAGCGGCCAGCGCACGACGCTCGACAGCCCCGGGGCGACGCCGGTCGATCAGCTCACCGTCAACGCCCAGGGCTTCGCGGCCTGGCGGACGATCACCTCACCGGGCAACACGAACACTGCGCTGAGCGGCATCTCCTGTCCGACGGCCGGCTTCTGCGCCGCCACCGACGTCAAGGGGTCGGTGTTCACCAGCAGCTCGCCGACCGGCGGCCGGGGCGCCTGGACCCAGACGCAGCTGCCGGTCAACGCACTCACGGCGGTGAGCTGCCCGAGCGCCGGCCTGTGCGTCGTCGCCGGCAGCGGTGAGCTGCTGGCCAGCATCAATCCGGCCGGCGGAGCCCAGACATGGCAGCAGATCGCCGTCCCGGGCAGCTACACGAGCATCGCCTGCGCGTCGGCCACCCTGTGCGTCGCCGTGGGACCCGGCGTGATCGCCACCAGCAGCAACCCGTCCAGCCCCTCGGGCTGGACCTCCGGCTCGTCGCCGGAGAACGCGCTGAACGCCGTCAGCTGCCCGTCGAGCACCCTATGCGCGGCGACCGACGGGAACAGCGGCGATGTGCTGACCAGCACCGATCCGGCCGGCGGCGCATCGACCTGGTCGGCGGCGAAGATCGACAACCGGGGCCTGAACGGGATCGCCTGCGGCTCGCCGACGTTGTGCGTGACCGGCGACGGCAGTGGTGACATCTTCACCGCCGGCAATCCGTCGGGCGGGGTCACGGCCTGGTCGCTGACCGCCCAGGGCCAGTGGTCGCCCGGCCCGTTCGCCTGCGCCTCCAACAGCCTGTGCATGGCCGGGATCGGGCAGGGCCTGATCGTGGCCACCAGCCCGACCGGACCGGCCTCCTCATGGTCGACCGCGTCGTTGCCCAACTCGCTGTATTTCGCCGGCGTGTCCTGTGCCCCCGGGGGCGGCCTGTGTGCCGCCGTGGATCCGAGCGGCAACATCGCCACCTCGACCAATCCCGCCGGCGGCACCAACGCCTGGAGCGTGGCCGCGGTCGATGCGCTGCCGTGCGTCGCCTCGGGCGGCTGCGACACGGAGGCGATCGTGGCCCACGACAGCTCAGGCCTGCGCACCCTGGACACCACCGGCCCCGGCAACGGTCTGCAGCTGCAGCGCCTCACCCTGACCGACGACACGCTCACCTGGACCAACAACGGCACGGCCCGCACCGCGACGCTCGGATGAGCCGCCCGGCGGCTCGTCGACGGTCCGCCGTCGGCGCGATAGGCCGCCGCCGGCGCGATCCCGCGCTAGGGCCCGACCTCTGAGCCGTCGCCCGACCACAGGACGTGGAAGGCGCCCTCGCCGTCGATCCGGCGGTAGGTGTGGGCCCCGAACAGGTCGCGCAGGCCCTGGATCAGGCTGGCCGGCCCGCGCTCGCGGCGGTAACCGTCGTAGTAGGCCAGCGACGAGGAGAAGGCCGGGGTCGGGATCCCGAGCTCGGCCGCGCGGGCCACGACCCGGCGCCACGGGTCCTGGGCCTCGGCCAGCGCGGTGGCGAAGAAGTCGGCCATCATCAGGTTGTCCAGCCCGGACTGCTCGTCAAACGCCTCGCGGATGCGGTCCAGAAAGCGCGCGCGGATGATGCAGCCTCCGCGCCAGATGGTGGCCATCGCACCCAGGTCGATCGTCCACCCCTCGCTGTCGGCCGCCGCCGCGATCTGGGCGAAGCCCTGCGCGTAGGAGACGATCTTGGACGCATACAGCGCCTGCTCGAGGTCGTCGAGCAGTGACCGGTCCGAGCCGTCGGCGCTCGGCCCGCGCAGCCGGCCGGAGGCCGCGACCCGCTCGTCCTTCAGTGCGCTCAGCGCGCGGGCGAACACCGCCTCGGTGATGCCGGTCAGGGGCACGCCGAGCTCGAGCGCGTTCTGGGCCGTCCAGCGGCCGGTGCCCTTCTGCTCGGCGGCGTCGAGGATCACGTCGACCAGCGGCTGCCCGGTGCGCGCGTCGGTCTTGGCCAGCACGCGGGCGGTGATCTCGATCAAAAAGGATTCGAGCTCACCGTCGTTCCAGGCCCGGAACTGATCGGCGATCTCCGGCACCTCGAGGCCGGCGCCGTGACGCATCAGGTCATAGGTCTCGGCGATCAGCTGCATGTCGGCGTACTCGATGCCGTTGTGGACCATCTTGACGTAGTGCCCGGCTCCGTCGGGTCCGACGTAGGTGCAGCACGGGGTGCCGTCGACGTCGGCGGCGATCGCCTCGAAGATCGGCTTGACCGAGGCGTCATAGGGCTCGCGGTCACCGCCGGGCATGATGCTCGGCCCGTTCAGCGCGCCCTCCTCGCCACCGGACACCCCGGCGCCGATGAAGTGGATGCCCCGTTCGGTGAGCGCGCGGTGCCGGCGCTGGGTGTCACGGAAGTTCGCGTTGCCGCCGTCGATCAGGATGTCGCCCGGGTCGAGCAGGGGGGCGATGTCATCGAGCACGGCGTCGGTCGCCGGCCCCGCCTGGACCATGCTCATGACCACGCGCGGCGTGGCCAGAGCGCCGATCCAGGCCTCGGTCGTCTCGTGCCCGGACAGCGGCCCCTCGTTGCCGTGCTCCTCCATGAAGCGGGTCATCCGGGCCGTGGTGCGGTTGTGGACGGCGACGGGGATGTCGTGATGGGCGACGTTGCGGGCGAGGTTGGCGCCCATCGTCGCCAGGCCGGTGAGGCCGAAGTGCGGATCGGAAGTGCTCATGAGCTCAACCTACACGTCACGGCCGGGCGGCTTTAGCGTGTAGGGGATGAGCGAGCCGGCTGAGCCCCGGGCCGATCCTGGCCGCAGCGAGATCGTCCGCTTCCTGGCCCAACGGCCGCCCTTCGACGCGCTGGCCGCCGAGGAGCTGTCGCAGATCGCCGCCGGGGCCGAGATCGAGTTCCATCTGCGCGGCACGGTGATCGTCTCCGAGGACGGCGGACCGGTCACCTTCCTGCGCGTGATCCACTCCGGGGCGGTCGACATCGTCCACGAGGAGAACCTGCTCGACCTGCTCGGGCCGGGCGACACCTTCGGCCACGCCGCCATGCTGTCCGGCCTGCCCCCCGGCTTCGCCGCGCGCGCCGCCGAGGACACGCTGTGCTATCGCATCTCCGACACCGTGGCCCGGCCGCTGCTGGACGCCGCCCGGCGGCGCGAGCTCGCCGTCGGCCGCGGGGAGGCCGGCACCCCGGTGGGCCGGCTGATCCGCACGACCACCGTGACCTGCCGCCCGTCGGAGAACGTGGGCACGGTGGCCGAGCGGATGACCGCGCGGGGCGCAACGGCCGCGGTGGTCGAGCTCGAGGCGGGCGCGATCGGGATCGTCACCGACCGCGACCTGCGCAGCCGCGTCCTGGCCCGCGGACGCTCGGGCGCGGTGCGGATCGACTCGGTGATGACCACCCCGGTGTTCTCGGTCGCTCCGGAGCGCATCGCCTCCGAGGTGCTCTACGACATGCTCGAGCGCGGGGTTCACCACGTGCCGGTGATCACCGAGCAGGGTCGGCTGATCGGCATGCTCGAGGATGCCGACCTGTTCGCGGCTCAGCCGCGGTCGTGGTTCGGCACGCGCCGCCAGATCGCTCGCGCCCGCACGGTCGCGCGGCTCGGCGAGGTGGCCGGCCGGCTGCCCGCCCTGATGCTCGAGCTGCATCGCGCCGGCGTGCCGGCGCTCGAGCTGACCCGGGTGCTCTCGGCCCTGGTGGACGCTCTCACCGGTCGCGCCCTGGAGCTCGCCGGAGCGGCCGAGCAGACAGTGCCGGGGACGGTCTGGGTCACCGTCGGCAGCGAGGCGCGACGGGAGCTGACCTTCACCTCGGTGCGGCGCGGGGGGCTGGTCGCCGACACGCCGCCGGCCGGCGACTGGACGGAGCAGGCGCAGGCGACGCTGCGGATCGCGGGGATCGACGAGCCACCCGCCTGCCACGACGCCGCCGGCTGGCAGCGCGCGGCCCTGGACGGCGACCCGCTCGCTCTGGCCGTCGTCGCCGACCGCCGCGTGTTGTGGGGCACACCCGCGCGGGCGCTTCCCCACCCCGACGGAGCCGACCGCGACCGCATCCTCGCGCAGCTGCGCGCGCAGGCCGCGGTGGCGAGCCCGCCGACCGGTTTTGAGGCCGGCGCGGTGCTGCGCGCCGACGGACGCCGCGACGAGCGGCTCGACGTGCGCGCGGCGGCCGTCGCCCCGATCTCCGCGCTCGGGCGCTGGGCGGCGGCCAAGGCGGGCAGCGACGAGCTGGCCACGCCGGACCGGCTGCGGGCGGCCGCGCAGGCCGGCGTGATGGACGCCGAGACCGCGGCCACGCTCGCCGATGCGTTCTCGGTCGCGCTCGAGCTCCAGTTCGGCCATCAGCTGCAGCAGCTCGCGGCCGGCGAGCGCCCGGACGATCTGCTCGACCCCGCCGCGATGAGCGCGCTCACCCGCGACCATCTGCGCGCGGCCTTCCACGCCGTCACCACGGCCATCCGCGGGCTACCGTGAGGCTGCGCCGCCGCCGCAGCGGCAACGCGGCCGCTGACGCCTTCCGGGCGCGCGTCGTCGCCGGTCCCCAGATTCCCTGGCGTGAATCTGAGTGGTGCGCGGTCGACCTCGAGCTGACCGGCCTGGACCCCCGCCGCGACGAGATCGTTGCTATCGGCGCGGTGCCCATTCGCGCCGGCCGGGTCGAACTCGGGTCCGCGTATTACTCGCTGGCCCGGCCGCGTCGCGCGCCCCGCGGGCGGTCGGTGCTCGTTCACAAGCTCCGGGGGCCGGATCTCGCCGGAGCGCCCACGCTCGAACGGGCCCTGGACGGGCTGCTCACCGTCCTGGCCGGGCGCCGCCCCGTCTACCACACGGCATGGGTCGAGGAGGCGTTCCTGGGCCGCGCGCTGCACCGCCGCGGCATCCGCCTGCCCCCCGCCGCCGACACCGAGCGGCTGGGCCGGCGCTGGCTGGCTCAGGCCTCGGGCGCCGCACCCGCGCACGTGACCCTGACCGGCTTGGCGGCGCGGCTCGGCTTCACCGCCGAGGCGCCCCACCACGCGCTGGGCGACGCGCTGACCACCGCGCAGGCCTTCATCGCCCTGGCGGCGATGCTGGACCGTGCCACGCCGCAGACGGTCGGATCGTTGCTGGGGCCCGAGCCGGCGGCGCGCCGGATGGGCTGAGCCGGGGCGCTTAGAACAGCTGCAGGTAGCGGTCCAGCTCCCACTGGGTGATCTGCTCGTGCGCGGAGCGGACCTCGCGCAGCTTGCACTCGATGAAGTAGTCGACGTAGTCGCCGTCCGGTGTCGTGCCCAGCCCCTTGCGGATTGCCTCATTGCCGGCCAGCTCACGGGTCGCGTCGAGCAGGTTGCCCGGCAGAACCTCGATGCCGGCCGCCTCGCGGTCGGCCGGACTCATCGTGTAGAGATTGGACGAGTTGGGATCACCGGCGTCCAGCCCGCGCTCGATCCCGTCAAAGCCCGCCGCGAGCATCGCCGCTGCGGCCAGGTACGGGTTGCACGAGCCGTCCACGGTGCGGTCCTCGATCCGCCCCGGCGCGGGGATGCGCAGCATCTGGCTGCGGTTGTTGTAGCCGTAGCTGATGTAGGCCGGCGCCCACGTGGCCCCGCTCGTCGGCGCGCCCACGACGAGCCGCTTGTACGAGTTGACCGTCGGCGCCGTGACGGCGATGTAGGCCTTGGCGTTGGCCTTCAGGCCGCCGATGAACTGGTAGCCCAGCTCGGAGAGTCCCAGGCCGCGGGGATCCTCGTCTACGGGCCGGTCGAAGACGTTGACCCCGTCCTTCCACAGGCTGATGTGGAAGTGACAGCCGTTGCCGGTCAGATGGGCGAACGGCTTGGGCATGAAGGTGGCGATCAGCCCGCGGGCCTGGGCCAGGGACTCGACCATGTAGCGGAAGAACACGGCGCGGTCGGCCGTGATCAGCGCGTTGGCGTACTGGAAGTTCTGCTCGAACTGCCCGTTGGCGTCCTCGTGATCGGTGGCGTAGTTGTCCCAGCCCAGGCCGGTGACCGCGTTGGCGACCTCGGAGACGAAGTCGAGGTTACGCGTCAGCGCGCGCATGTCGTAACAGGGCTGCTCGAGCGTGTCGAGCGGGTCAGCCAGGCCCAGCGAGCCGTCGGCCTCGCGCCGCAGCAGGAAGTACTCCAGCTCGGCCCCGATCCGCAGCTCGTACCCCTGCTCGGCGATCCGGGCCATGGCGTTGCGCAGGATCGTGCGCGGGCAGTAGGGCCAGGGCTCGCCTTCGACGGTGACGTCGCAGGCGAAGCGGGCGACGTTCGGCCGCCAGGGCAGCACCGTGAACGACGCCGGATCGGGCATGGCGATGATGTCGGGATCATCGGGCCCCTGGCCGATGTCACCGGCGGCGAAGCCGGCGAACCCGGCTCCTTCGGTGAGCAGGTCGTCGAGGTGGTGGGCCGGCACGAGCTTGGCATTGGGCTTGCCGTGCATGTCCACGAACTGCGCGAACAGGAACTCGATGCCCTGGTCCTTGACGATGCGGCGGACGTCGTCGGCGTCGGTGGGGTCGTTCATAAGCGAGTTCTATCCGCAGGGCGGTGACGGGACAATGGATCGGTTCACCCGATGCCGGGCACTAGCATGTGCGCTTCGCACATAGGAGGTAGACCCAGTGGCCATCAGCGAATCGCGGCCCGCCCGCACCGGAGAGGAGCTACGCGCGCTCCGGGATGAGAACCGGACCCTGTTCGGGGTGATCCGGCTCGTGTCCTCGGCCCTCGAGGTCGAGCCGATGCTCCAGGGGGTCGTCGGCCTAGCCACCGAGGCGACCGGCTGTCACGCCTGCTTCATCTACCTGCTGGAGGACGGGCGGCTGACCATCCGCGCCGCGTCGCCGGTGTTCGCTGAGGCGGTCGGGACGGTGCAGTTCTCCGCTGACGAAGGCCTCACTGGCTGGGTGGCCCGCCACCGGACTCCCGCCTTCATCCGCGAGCGGGCCATGGACGACCCGCGCATGAAGTACGTCCCGGCGCTGCGCGAGGAGGACTTCCAGTCGATGGTCGCGGTGCCGATCCTCTCGCGCTCGGGCGACACGATCGGGGTGATCGTCCTGCATACCAAGGCGCCGCGCGAGTTCGGGGAGGACGCGCTCAAGCTCCTGGCCCACATCGCCTCGCTCGTGTCGGGGGCGATCGAGAACGCCCAGCTCTATGACCGCCAACGCCGCCGCGTCGACGCGCTGACCCTCCTCTCCGAGCTCTCCCAGCAGGTGGCGGCGGCCACGGCCGTCCCGCAGCTGGGCCCGATCCTCGCCGACGGGCTGCGCACCCTGCTCGGGGCCGAGGTCTGCCAGGTCCTGCGCACCGAGCCCAAGGGCGGTGGTCTGGCGCTGCTCGCCTCCTCGCCCCGCACGGCAGCCGCGCCCCCGGACCGGACGGTCGAGGGGCTGATGACCGCGGCCTTGGACGGCCGCGGCGCGCGTCCCGCCGCCCGGGCGCTGTGGGCCGAGCTGCCCGTTGACGATCTGCTCGTCACGCCGCTGTCGGCGGGCGGGGAGCGTCTCGGTCTGATGTGCGCCGGGGCCAGCCTCGCCCGGCCCTTCGATGAGGAGGACATCGAGATCGCCAGCGCCGTCGCGCATCTGGCCGCCGTGGCGATCAAGCGCGCCGAGCTGATCGAGGGCCTGACCAACGCCTCGATCATCAAGGACCTGTTCGAATTGCTCGCCGCCGGCGCGACCGGCTTCGCCGCCGACAAGGCGGCCGATGTCGGCTGTGATCTGAGCGGGCCGTACCTGCTCATCAGCGCCTCGCCGGCCGGGGCGCGGGAGGCCGACGCCGCCGATTGGCCGGCCGCCGCCGAGGTGCTCGGGCAGGCGCTGAGCGAGCTCGCCCCGGCCGCCGCGGTCGAGTCCGGGCCGGGGCCGGTCCGCGCGCTGCTTATCCTGGGGCGGAGCCCGGACCGGGCGGCGGAGGCGATCCTGCGCGCCGCCCACGAGCTCGGGCAGCGCTTCGGCGCGGTGATCGGCGTTTCCGAGCCCCGCAGCGGAGCGCCGGACGCCGCCGGCGCCTACCGCGAGGCGCGCGACGCGGCCACGATCGCCCACGCGTTGCTCGCCGGTGGGGGAGCGATCGCCTACGCACAGGTCGGGGCATACCGCTACCTCGTGCAGATCGCCGCCGCCGACGCTCCGCGGGACCGGATGCAGGCCGCCGTCGACCAGCTGATTGCCTATGACCGGCGCCGCCGCACGGCCCTGCTGGACACGCTGGAGCGCTACCTGTCCGAGCGGCGCAGCGTGATCGAGTCCGCCCGGGCGCTGTTCATCCACCCCAACACGCTGCGCCAGCGGCTCGGCCGCATCGAGGAGCTGACCGGCCTGGCCCTGGACCGCGACGATCTGCTCTCACTCGAGCTGGCCATCAAGCTGGCGCGGCTGCACGGCCGCCCGGCCACCGGCTGAGTCCGGGCGGGCTGGGCCTGCGGGGGCGTCTGCGGGCGGCGTCTGCGGGCGGCGTCTGCCGGCGGGCGTCTCAGGGGTGGGCGGGGCGTGCACACCGCCCGGCGCCTCCCGGCCGAGCGCCTCTGTGCAGCGTGCAGTTCATGACAAATCGCGGGGGCGGACGGCTCTTGGTCACGAAACGCTCGCTGGACGCGACAAATCTGCCAAACCACGCAGGGTGATTGTGGTCTGTCACGTTCTGCATGCTCCGGGTGGGCCCGCCGGCGCGCGGCTGGCTCAAGTCGGTCCGCGGCCGCGGGTAGAAGGCCGCCCTCACTGCTCGACGACGAGGAACACCGGCAGCTTGGCCTTGCGGCGCACGCGCTGGGGTTCCTGTGACCACAGCAGATCGCCCGACAACCGTCCACGGTCGGGGTCAGCGCCCATCACGATCGCCTCGCAGCCCTTGGCCGTCGCCTCGTCGAGGATGCGCTTGGTCGTCTTGCGCGTGCCGAGCACGTGGCCGTCGGCGTCGACGCCTTTGCGGCGCAGGCGCGCCACCGCCTTGCTGACGATCTGCCGCTGCTGATCCCACTCGGCCTTGGTCGGCAGCAGGCCGGGACTCGGGAGCCCGAACGCCGTCCCGTGCACGCGGGCGATCGAGAGGACGTGCACGCTGGCCCCGGTGACCTGCGCCAGCTCAATCGTGCGGGCGATTGCCGCCGGTGAGATCGCCCGGCCCTCGGAGGCGAGCAGGATCCGGGCAAAGCCGGCCGCCGCGTCCTCGTTGCGCGGGGCGGCCACGGCGCTCACGGGCCCCCCGGATCGGCGAGGGGGGCGGCGGGCGTGATGGCCGCCGCCTCGGCGAGACGGCGATCGCCGGCCTTGCGCCACAGGTAGAGCGGCAGGTAGAGGGCGAGCACGCCGATGCCGATGAAGTAGTACGGCAGCGTCGAGTGGCCGGCCTGCGAGCAGGAGCACGAGGCGTACACCGGACCGCCCCAGAAGTAGATGACCGCATACAGGGCGGCCAGACCGAGCGCGACGTACTTCATGAACTCGGGCAGGCGGAACGGGCGGCGCAGGTTGGGGCGGTGCTTGCGCAGCAGGTAGTAGCCGATCAGCACCGGGATGAACGAGGCCAGGTAGCCGACGTTGGAGAACGTATAGATCTCCACCGCACCCCCGAAGAAGACGACGATGATCGAGCACGTGACGTTGAAGACCATCGAGCGGTCGGGGACGCCATGACGGTTGACGTGGGCGAAGAAGCGCGGGAACTGGCCGTCGGTGGACATCTGGTGCAGCGACCGTGCGGTGCCGGTGATCGCGTTCAGGGCCGAGAGGATCAGCGCGAGGATCAGCATGATCGCGATGATCCAGTTCAACGCGGCCGAGCCGGCCCCGGCGCCGAACACCTTGCCGGCGAAGTGCACGAAGATCGTCTTGGGGTCAACGAGGGCCGAGTTGCTCAGCGCGCCCGAGCCGAGCACGATGATGAAGGCGACCGGGATCATCGTGTAGATGAACACGCCATAGCCGCCCTCGAGGTTCATGGCGATCTTGGCGTCGCGATCCGGGTTGCGCGTCTCCCCGATGTAACAGGCCGCGGCCTCCATCGCGATCACGTTCCAGGTCAACAAAAACGAGAATGCGACCGAGATGGTCAACCACCCGTGATGGAAGGCGCTGGAGAAGAAGCCGCTGCCGTCCAGGTGGCGGAAGGGGAAGAGCTGGCCGAAGTGGGCCACCGAGGGGTGAAAGATCCAGGAGATGGCCAGGAACGTCAGCGGCACCATGGAGAGGATGGCCAGCGTGGTCGCGAACACGGTGCCGAAGCGCAGCCCGAGCAGGGCGGGGATGAACAGCAGCAGAATCCCGACCACCGAGATGCCGACCGTCCAGTAGGCGATCGGCGTGTTGATGGGTGTGAACCCGGCCGTTGAGAGGTTGAGGCGGTCGACGATGTAGAACGAGGCCAGGATCATGTTCAGCGGCGCCACCGGGAACCAGCCCAGCCAGTAGGCCCAGGCGGTGAAGCCGTTGATGTGCTCGGCCAGCCGGGGCCAGCGGTCCTTGTAGGCCGGATAGGCGTAGGACGGCGATCCGCCGGAGCGGTCGGGCATCATCGCCGACAGCTCGGCCAGGAACAGGCAGAGGACATAGCCGCTCAGCGTGATGACGACGATGATCGGGATCGAGGCCGCGCCGAGGGTCACGACCATCGTCGGCGCAATGCCGGTGACGAGGATCGTCCCCGCCAGGCCGATCACGAACGCACCCCACCAGTTGGTGGTCTTGGGCAGACCGGCCGACTCGTATACGAGCTCGTCGTGCTCTTCGGGTGCGACGTGCGCCATGTGCCCCTCCAGGTCTGGGTTCGAACTCCGAGCCGTACCCTGACATGTCACGGGCCTCGCACAAAGACGCAAAGCGAACACAATTGGCCCCATCGACATGGAGCACTTGGACACATTCCTGCGCCGGCATCCGCCCTTCTCGGGTCTGGACCCGGATCTCGTGATCGAGCTGGCCGCGAATCCGGTTATCCGCCCGGTGCCGGCGGGCGAGATCGTGCTCGTCGAGGACGGACTGCCCGCCGACGGGATGTGGGTGCTCTATGAGGGATCGATGGAGCTGGTGCATCAGGGCCAGGTGGTCTCGGTGCTCGAGCCCGGCCAGAGCTTCGGCCATCCCTCGCTGCTGACCGGGATGGCCCCGACCTTCACCGTCCGCGCCCGTGACGCCTCGCGGTGCCTGTGGCTCGACGCGGCGACGGCGCGCCGGGTGCTCGGCACTGAGGCCGGGGCCGCCTTCGTCGCCGCGACGATGCGGGAGCGGCTGACTCAGGTCGGACACACGGCGCACGGCCTGCAGGATGTGGGCACGACACCGGTCTCGGCGATCATGCGCCCGGCGGTGTTCGGAGATCCGGAGGAGTCCGTGCGCACCGCGATCACGCGCCTGGGCGAGCCCCAGGGGACGGCGGCGTTGCTCCTGCGCCTGCCCGCCGGGGAGCTGGCCATGGTCACCGATGCCGATGTCCGGGCCCGGCTGGCCGCGGGCACGATCGCGCTCGACGCGCCCGTGCGCGAGATCGCGCGCAGCCCGGTGGCCACGGTGCCCATCGGCCAGCTCGCGGTCGAGGCGACGGTCGACATGCTGGCGGCCGGCGTCGAGCACCTGCCGGTGGTCGAGAACGGCCAGGTGTGCGGTCTGATCTCCGCCGCCGACCTGCTCGGCCTCGACGCCCAGAGTCCGATCGGGCTGCGGCACACGATCCTCGGCGCGCCGGACGCCGAGGTGCTCGAGCGCGCGACCGCGCATCTGCCTGCCCTGTTCCTCGCGCTCGCGCGCGCGGGGGTTCCGTCACGTGACCTGGGGCGCGTGCTCAGCCTCCAGCACGACGCCGTGGTCACCCGGCTGATCGACTTCTCGCTGTGGCGCCACGGCCCCGCTCCCGAGCTGTGGGCCTTCTTGGATCTGGGCAGCGCCGCTCGCCGCGAGTTCACCCTGGCCTCCGATCAGGACAACGGACTGGCCTATGCCCAGCCCGCCGCCGAGGCCGAGGCGGAGACCGATACCTATTTCGCCCGGCTCGGCCAGGAGGTCAATGCGGGGCTGACCCGGTGCGGCATCGCCACCGACAACAACGGCGTGCTGGCCGGCGATCGCCGGTGGCGGATGAGCGCTCCCCGTTGGCTGACCACGTTCGACGAATGCCTCACCGTCCCGGACGAATCGCACCTCATCCGGGCCACGGTCGCGTTCGACTTCCGCACGGCGGCCGGCGGGCTGGAGCTGGCCCCCCAGCTCACCGCGCGCATCCGCGCCGCCCGCGAGCACGGTCCGTTCATGCGCCTCATGGCCCGGGCGGCGGCCGGCTTCCCGGTCGCGCTGGGCTTCCGAGGGCAGCTCAGCACCGGCGCGGACGGGCGGCTGGACATCAAGCGGGGCGGGGTCATCCCGCTGGTCAACCTGGTGCGCTATCACGCGCTGGCCAACGGGGTGTCGATCTCCTCCACCCAGGACCGGATCGAGGCCGTGACCGAGGCGGGCGGCCTGCCCCGCGCCGACGGAGACGCGCTGGCCGAGGCCTTCGCGGCGATTACCGCTGTGCGCTTCGACCACCACGCCGCCCGGATCGCCGCCGGCGAGCCGGTCGACAACATGATCGATCCGGCCGCCCTCGCTCCGCTGGCCCGCGGGGAGCTGCGTGAGGCGCTGGCCATCGTGCGCCGCGCCCAGAAGCGCCTGCCGGTGTGATGGCTCCGGAGGCACGGGGCGAGGCCCCGTCGCCGCCTCACGAGAATGCGCGGGCTGTGGTGACGCCCTCCACACTCCGCGACCAAACTGTGCGCTGTGGACATATTGGAGTGGTGAGCGCGATTGACTACTGTGGCCGCCATGTGCGGAATTGCCGGCCTCTACACGAAAACGAGCGCGTTGCGACCGCAGGTCGGCCATCACATGGCGGCGATGCTCCAGCAGCTCGCCTTCCGCGGCCCCGACAGTGCGGGCGTCGCCTTCTACCGGGAGCCGGCTGCGGAGGGATCGAGCAAGCTCTCGCTGCACTCGGCCGATCCGGCGGTGGCGTGGGACCGCCTCGGCGCCCAGCTGCAGCACGCCTTCGGCGACGCCTCACCGCCGCGGGTGCGGGACACGCACGCCGTGTTCGTGGTCGGTGCTCCGGCCGCTGAGGTCGAGGCGTGGCTGGCCGCAGAGCACCCCGAGCTGACCGTGATGAGCGCCGGGCGCAGCATCGAGATCTACAAGGCCGCGGGCCCGCCGGCTGAGTTCGTGGAGCGCTTCTCGCTGGACGGGATCGACGGCAGCCACGCGCTCGGCCACACCCGAATGGCGACCGAGAGCCGGGTCACGACCGAGCACTCGCACCCGTTCTCGACCGGCCTTGACCTGTGCCTGGTCCACAACGGCTCGCTGTCGAACCACAACCGCCTGCGGCGCACCCTGCGCCGCGAGGGCATCAGCTTCACCACCGACAACGACTCTGAGGTCGCGGCGGGCTACCTCACCTGGCGGATGCGCGAAGGGGCGACGCTCGAGCAGGCGCTGGAGGGCTGTATGGATGATCTGGACGGTTTCTACACCTTTGCCGTCGGGACCGAGGACGGCTTCGCCGTCCTGCGCGACCCGATCGCCTGCAAGCCGGCGGTGATGGCCGAGACCGACGAGTGGGTGGCGATGGCCTCCGAGTACCGGGCAATCGCGGTGCTGCCGGGCGCCGAGGACGCCGCGACGTGGGAGCCCGAGCCGGGCCGCGTCTACAGCTGGGGCCGGACTCCCGTGGCCTGATGGCGGTCACCCGGGACAGTGTCCTGACCGTCGACCTCGCCGTCGAGCGCGTCCGCGACCTCAACCAGCGCTTGCACGCGGCGGAGCTGCCCGCGGCTGTTCGCGTGATCAATCCGATGGGCCGCCACAGCATCGCGGCTGGCATCGACGGGGCCTGCGAGGTCGAGATCGAGGGTCACGTCGGCTACTACTGCGCGGGCATGAACAAGCACGCCACCGTCCGCGTGCGTGGCAACTGCGGCGTCGGCGTGGCCGAGAACATGATGTCCGGGACGGTGATCATCGAGGGGTCGGCCAGCCAGTCGGCCGCGGCGACGGCCCGCGGCGGACTGCTCGTCGTCCACGGCGACGCCGCCGCCCGCTGCGCGATCTCGCTCAAGGGCGCCGACGTGGTCATCCGCGGGAGCATCGGGCACATGGGCGCGTTCCTGGGCCAGCGCGGCACCCTGGTCGTGTGCGGCGACGCGGGCGAGGCCCTGGGGGACTCGATCTACGAGACGCACGTGTACGTCCGCGGCCGGGTGGCCAGCCTCGGCGCCGACTGCGTGGAGAAGGAGATGCGCTCCGAGCACCACGCGGAGCTGACGCGCCTGCTCGGCCGCGCCGAGACCGCGGCCGACCCCGCGGAGTTCCGCCGCTACGGCTCCGCCCGTCAGCTCTACAACTTCCACATCGACAACGCAGGGGCGTACTGATGAGCGCGAGCAACGGCTGGCATCCGGGCCTGCGCGAGTCCGCGACCTTTGACCGCAACACGATCGCGGAGATCCAGCGTGCGGCCCGCGAGGGCATCTACGACGTCCGGGGCTTCGGGGCCAAGCGCCCGCTGCCGCACTTCGATGACCTGCTGTTCCTCGGGGCCAGCGTGTCGCGCTATCCGCTGGAGGGCTACCGCGAGCGCTGCGCCACCGACGTGACGATCGGGACCCGCTTCGCCCGCGAGCCGATCCACCTCGACATCCCGGTGACCATCGCCGGGATGAGCTTCGGCGCCCTCTCGGGGCAGGCCAAGGAGGCGCTGGGGCGGGGCGCAAGCGCCGTCGGCACCTCAACGACCACCGGTGACGGCGGGATGACCGAGGAGGAGCGCGGCCACTCGACCAAGCTCGTCTACCAGCTGCTGCCGTCCCGCTACGGGATGAACCCCGACGACCTGCGCCGCGCCGACGCGATCGAGATCGTCGTCGGCCAGGGCGCCAAGCCCGGCGGCGGCGGGATGCTGCTCGGCCACAAGATCTCTGACCGCGTGGCCGAGATGCGCGACCTGCCCAAGGGCATCGACCAGCGCAGCGCGTGCCGGCACCCGGACTGGACCGGTCCCGACGACCTCGAGATCAAGATCGACGAGCTGCGCGAGATCACCGACTGGCGGATCCCCATCTACATCAAGATCGGAGCCAGCCGCACCTATTTCGACGTCGCCCTCGCGGTCAAGGCCGGGGCGGACGCGATCGTGCTCGACGGCATGCAGGGCGGCACCGCAGCCACCCAGGACGTGTTCATCGAGCACGTCGGGATCCCGATCCTCGCCGCCATCCCGCAGGCCGTGCAGTCGCTCACTGATCTCGGGATGCACCGCGAGGTGGCGCTGATCGTCTCCGGCGGCATCCGCAACGGCGCCGACGTGGCCAAGGCGATGGCCCTGGGCGCGGACGCGGTCTCGATCGGGGTCGCGGCGATGATCGCGCTGGGCGACAACGCGCCCGAGCACCAGGCCGGCTATGAGGAGCTCGGCTCCGCGGCCGGCTTCTACGACGACTGGCAGGCCGGGCGCGACCCCGCCGGGATCTCCACCCAGGAGCCGGAGCTGGCCGCGCGCCTGGACCCGGTCGAGGGCGGTCGGCGGCTGGCCAACTACCTGCGCACGATGACGCTCGAGGCCCAGACGCTGGCCCGCGCGTGCGGCAAGTCGCACCTGCACAACCTGGAGCCCGAGGACCTGGTGGCGCTGACCATCGAGGCCGCCGCCATGGCGCGGGTCCCGCTGGCCGGCACGGGCTGGATCCCGGGCGTCACCGCGGGCGTCTGAGGCTCACGGCGCCGGTTCTTCGGCCGTTCCGGCCCCCCCGGATGCTCCTGCCGCCCCGCCCGCCCCGGTGGCCGCGATCCGTGACGCGGTGATCGCGCCCGCCACGAGCATGACCACCCCGTAGACGCCGGGCACGGCGGCGGCCCGCGGGCCGAAGGCCTGCGCGGCCAGCGCTGCGGCGACGGCGAAGTCGCGCATGCCGATGGCCAGCGCGCCCGGGATGGCGGCGGCGCCCGGGGCCGTGCGCCGGCGCCAGAGCTCGCCCAGCAGCCCCGAGACGAGCAGGAAGATGAGCGCCGCGGCCAGGGCCGCGCCCAGGCCATGCGCGCCTTGCGTGCCGCTGAGCGCGCCGTAGACGAGCAGCACGACGGCCAGCGCGGCCACCCCGTCGCGCTGGGCGTCGACGGCGGCCAGCCCGGGCCGCAGCGTGCGCGCCGCCACCCCGGCGATCAGCGGCCCGATCACCACCAGCGCGAAGCGTCCGAGCAGCGAGGCCGCACCGCCACCGGCGTGGGCCGAGGTGCCGGCGAGCACGCCGATCAGCAGCGGGCCCGTCACCGCGGCGATGATCAATGAGCCGGTCACCGCTCCGAGCGCGATCGTCGCGTCGGCTCCGGCCAGGGCGACCAGGCCGACGGTGGCCACCTCGGAGCTGGACAGGCCGACGGCCAGCAGGCCGTCGCGCACGTCGGGGCCGAAGCCGCGGCCGATCAGCCAGGCCAGGGGAGCGAGCACGAGCAGCGGGGCGATCGACAGGACGGCCACGGCCGTGCGGTGCCGGCGCAGTGCGCGCAGCTCACCGGCCGGGATGCCGAGCGCGGTGGCCAGGACGAGCAGCGCGAGCAGCAGGTCGGAGTGGCCGGCCAGCGCCCGGGAGGGGACGACCAGGGCGAGCAGCGCCGCCAGCAGGGCGAGCGGCGTCAGGGCACGGGGAGCGGCGGCGAGCAGGCGCATGGGCGGGGTGCCGCAGGCTCCGAGGCAGCGCGCGGCCTTGAGTAGGGTGACGGAGATGCAACCACGCACGCTGGGAAGCACCGGAGTCAAGGTCTCGCCCCTGTGCCTGGGGGCGATGATGTTCGGGGCCTGGGGCAACCCCGACCACGAGGACTCGATCCGCATCATCCACCGCGCGCTCGACGCCGGCATCAACTTCATCGACACCGCCGACGTCTACTCGCGCGGTGAATCCGAGGCGATCGTCGGCAAGGCCCTGGCCGGGGGCAAGCGCGACAACGTGATTCTGGCCACCAAGGTCCACGGGACGATGGGCGAGGACCCCAACGAGGGCGGCAACTCGCGCCGCTGGATCGTCAGGGAGGTCGAGAGCTCGCTGCGCCGCCTGGGCACCGACTGGATCGACCTCTACCAGATCCATCGCCCCGCGGCCGACACCGACATCGACGAGACGCTCGGCGCGCTGACCGATCTCGTGCGCGCCGGCAAGGTCCGCTACATCGGCTCCTCGACCTTCCCCGCCTCGCAGATCGTCGAGGCCCAGTGGACGGCGGAGCGCCGCGGCCGCGAGCGCTTCGTCTGCGAGCAGCCGCCGTACTCGCTGCTCGTGCGCGAGATCGAGAAGGACGTGCTGGCCACCACCCAGCGCTACGGCATGGGCGTCATCCCGTGGAGCCCGCTGGCCGGCGGCTGGCTGTCGGGCCAGTGGCGCAAGGGCCAGGACGCGCCCAGCTCGAGCCGGCGCGAGCGGATGCCCGACCGCTTTGATCTCTCGCGGCCGGAGAATCAGCGCAAGCTCGAGGCTGCCGATGCCCTCGCCGGGCTGGCCGAGGAGGCCGGGATGACGCTGATCGAGATGGCGATCGCGTTCGTGATCCGTCATCCCGCGGTGACGGCGGCGATCATCGGCCCGCGCACGATGCCGCAGCTCGAGTCCCAGCTCGGAGCGGCCGACATCACCCTCTCCGATGACGTGCTGGACCGGATCGACGCGATCGTGCCCCCCGGCGTGAACCTCAGCCCGACCGACGGTGGCGTCGGCAACCCGGCGCTCGAGCCGTCCGCTCGCCGGCGCTGAACGATCCGGCCGCTCGCGCCGCCCGGTGACGCCGTCTACTGACGGCCCGGGCGGTGAGCACCGGCCCGGGTCATCCCGCGCGCAGTCGCTCCGCCGTCGCCGCGTCGGCGGGGAAGAACGCCTCCACCGACAGCTCCGCCACGGTGACGTCGACGGCGGTACCGAACGTCGTCACCGTGCTGAAGAAGCGCAGCTCGCCCGCCGGCGAGGCCAGGTGCAGCGCGACCATGACCGCGGCGCCGTCGGGCGGCACGGGCGGCGGCGGCCCCGGATAGCCGGCCAGCTCCTCGCGCAGCGCCCGCAGCCGATCGTCGCCGGTGAGCGCGACCTCCCGGGCCAGGCGCTCGAGCAGGTGCCCGCGCCACTCTCCGAGGTTGAGGATCCGCGGCGCCAGCCCCTCGGGGTGCAGAGCCAGGCGCATGCAGTTGACCGGCGGGCGCAGCAACTCGGGCGCGACGCCCTCCAGCAGCGGCGCGAGCGACGCGTTGGAGGCGACGAGGTTCCAGTGGCGGTCGACCGCGAAGGCCGGGTAGGGCTCGTGGCCGGCGAGCACGTGCCCGACCGCATCGCGGACCGCCGCCAGCTCGGGATCGTCGAGCGCCCGCGCCGGGAACTGTGGCGCGTACCCGGCGGCGAGCAGCAGGTCGTTGCGCTCCCGCAGGGGCACCTCGAGCTGCTCGGCCAGGTGCAGCACCATCTCGGGGCTGGGCCGCGAGCGGCCGGTCTCGACGAAGCTGAGATGCCGCGTCGAGACCCCGGCCTCCAGGGCCAGCTCCATCTGGCTCAGCCGCCGGCGCTGGCGCCAGTCGCGCAGCAGGCGCCCGACCTCGCCGTTGCGGTTCTCGGCGATCGTCACCATGATCAGCGTACCGGCGCTGGGAGCAGGCGCGAGACCCCGGCGACCGCGGCCAGCGTCACCGCCAGCACGGCCACGCTGAGCTCGAAGGCGGGCGCAAAGCCGTGGCCCACCGCCCCGTAGAACAGGACGCCGATCACCGCCACGCCGAGCGCCGAGCCGACGAACTGCACGGTGGTCAGCACGCCCGAGGTGGCACCGATGTGCTCGGCCGGCATCACCGCCATGACGATCGCCGGCACGGTGCTGATCACCAGGCCCATGCCGATCCCGACCAGCATCAGCCCCGGCACGAGCACCCCGAGCGACCCGCCGCTGCCGATGTCGGCCACCGCCGCCAGCAGCGCCAGGTGCCCGGCCGCGAGCACGCCGGCCCCGACGGCCAGCACGCGGCGACCGTGGCGCTCGGCCAGTGCCGGCGCCCGCAGCGAGGCGACGACGTAGGTGACGGCCAGGATCGTGACCATCAGCCCGGCGTGCAGCGCGCTCAGTCCCCGGCCCAGCTGGAGGTAGAGCGTCAGGATCAGGAAGAACGAGCCCTGTCCGCACCAGAACAGCAGCTGGGCGGCCAGACCGGCGCGGAACTCGGCGATCGCGAACAGTCCCGGCGGGAGCAGCGGAGCGCCGCCGCCGGCGGCCAGCCGGCGCTGGTGCCCGACCAACGCGGCGACCAGGGCCGGAGCGGCGGCCAGCGACAGCCACGTCCACAGCGGCCAGCCGTGGGCGCGGCCGTCGACGAGCGGCAGCATGACCGCGGTGAGGGCCAGCGTGGCCAGGATCGTGCCCCCGAGGTCAAGCCCGGGCCGCGACGGCGCCCGGGACTCCGGAATCACCCGCGGGGCCGCGGCCAGCGCCGCCAGCCCGATCGGGATGTTGATGAGAAAGCAGCTGCGCCAGCCCAGCCCCGCCAGGTTGGCCTGCACGAGCACCCCGCCGATGAGCTGGCCCGACACGGCGGCCACCCCCATCGACATGCCGTAGGCGGCCAGCGCCCGGGCGCGGTCGGCTCCGGTGTACAGGACGGTGATGATCGCCAGCACGTTGGGCCCGAGCAGCGCCGCCGAGGCGCCCTGCACGAGCCGGGCGGCGACGAGCACGCCGGGCGTGGGGGCCAGCCCGCAGCCGGCCGAGCTGAGCGTGAACAGCGCCAGCCCGGCGGTGAACACGCGCATGCGCCCGATCCGGTCACCGAGGCGCGCGCCGGTGATCAGGAACACGGCGGTCGTGAGCCCGTAGCCGGCGACGACCCATTCGACCGCGCCGCTGGAGGCATGCAGCCCGGTCTGCATCGCCGGCAGGGCGACGTTGACGATGAAGAAGTCGAGAACCATCATGAACGTGCCGGCGAGGACCACCGGCAGCGGGGCCCAGTGCCCGAACGCGCGCGACGCCGGGAGGGGCGGGGGTGAGGTGAGGGTGTCTGTGCTCATGGCCGCCACCGTGGCGGATGGCGGTCATGCCGTCGATGACGTCTGAGGTAACGGCGGGCGGTCCGGCACCGCCCATGCGTCGCTGTGGGCGGGTCAGAAGGTGATCACGCTGCGGATCCCGTCCTGGTGCTCCATCAGCTCAAAGCCGCGGTTGACCTCGTCGAGGCTGAGCGAGTGCGAGATGAACGGGTCGACGTCGAGCCGGCCCTCCAGGGACAGCTGCACGAGCGCCGGCACCTGATCGCGGCCCTTGACCCCGCCGAAGGACGAGCCGCAGACCCGCCGGCCGGTGATCAGCAGCCGCGGCACGATGTCCAGCGTCTCGCCCTTGCCGGCCACCCCGGCCACCGTGCACAGCCCCCAGCCCATGCGGGCGGCCTCGACGGCCTGGCGCATGACCGCGACCAGCCCGGTCGCCTCAAAGGTGAAGTCGGCGCCGAAGCCACCGGTCTCGGCCAGCACGCGCTCGACGACGTCGGGCCCGCCCGTCCAGGTGTCGGTCGCGCCCTGGCCGCGGGCCAGCTCGAGCCGGTCGGCCGACATGTCGACGCAGATGATCCGCTCGGCGCCCTGCAGCCGGCAGCCGGCCACCGCGCCGAGGCCCACCATCCCGGCTCCGAACACGACGCACGTCGCGCCGGGCGTGACCTTGGCCGTGAACATCGCCGCCCCGAGGCCGGTCGACAGCCCGCAGGCGAACAGGGCCGCGCTCTGCGGCGGCGCCTCGGGCGAGACCTTGGCCAGGGCGATCTCCGGCATCACCGTGTACTCGGCGAACGTGCTCGTGCCCATGAAGTGCCGGATCGGCTCACCGTCGCGCGACAGGCGCGTCGTACCGTCGGGCAGATAACCCTGGTTCTGCTGCTCGCGGATGGCCAGGCAGAGGTTGGTCTGATCGCTGCGGCAGTGCACGCACTCGCGGCACTGGGGCGAGAACAGGGTGACGACCCGATCACCGGGTGCGACGCTGCTCACGCCGTCGCCGACCCGCTCGACGATGCCGGCGCCCTCGTGGCCGAGCACGGTCGGCGCGTAGCCCGACGGGTCGACCCCCGAGGCCGTGTACATGTCGGTGTGGCAGACGCCGCAGGCCTCCAGGCGGACGAGCACCTCTCCGGCCCTGGGCTCGGCCAGGTCGACCTCGGTGACGTTGAGCGGCTGGCCGAACTGCTCCAGCACCGCGGCTCGGATCTTCACGACGGCGCTCCTCTCGGTGGGGGGACGGCCGACCCTATTGGACGCGACGGGCGGGGCGCGTGCTCACCCTCTGGGCCCTCAGATCGCCGCCGATCGGGCGCAGCGGTCCCTACAGGCCGGACTTGATCTCGCGCCGGGGCGGGATCGGGGCGTAGAAGACGTTGCGCTCCATCGACTGGGGCGAGACGCCCGCGTCGCGCGCGATCAGCTCGCCCAGCGTCTGCCGGTAGCTGATGTGAAAGCGCCGCTCGATCTCGCGCAGGACCGGGTCCCGGGCGTAGAAGAAACGGTCGCCGTCACGCAGGGCGGTGAACTGCCGCCGCCACAGGGCGAGCTGCAGCGGGCCGAACTCGCTGTCGGCCACGTGAGGCTCGGCGAGCATGCCCACAAACGCGTCGACCCGTGACACCGAGCCGTAGATGGCCTTCAGTCGCGCGGCCAGGGTGCTGCGCTGGCGCTCGGAGACGGCGCGCTCCAGGGCGTCGTCCGATGCGCTGGCCGGGCTGTTGTAGAGGTCGCGCAGATCGGTCACCTGCAGGCTCTGCGGGTTGTTGATCGGATCGGGGCCCAGTGAGCTGGGGAAGCGGTCGGTCGCTTCGCCGGTGAGCGCGGTGAAGCTGTGCGGGACGGGCAGACCGAGGGCGCGGCGCAGCTGGGCGTAGGTCGGCATCCCGTGGTCGCGCTCGCGCTGGAGGTCGATCGCCCCGAGATCCGAGATCCCGGTGAAGCAGCCGCTCAGCCGGACCTTGACAAAGCACGCCGCCGGATCCGGGTTGCCCGGCGCCGGATAGGAGAACAGCGTGCTGCGCAGTGAGTCGTCGATCTGCACGTCGTTGCGGTACTCCGGCTCCTGGGCGAGCCCGCGCAGAACGGGACCGAGGCCGATCGCGGGCAGCACCTGGGGATGAAAGAAGGCGTCGGCCTGCCCGAGCGTGAGCAGCAGCCGTGAACCGACCGGGCTCACCGAGACGCCGAGCGCGGTGAGCCGCGCGCGCGCCGCGGCGCCATAGGCCCGGGCCGGCACGTAGATGTGCTCCTCGCCGTTGACCATGCTGTGGGCGCGGTAGCCGACGGTCGCGAACTCATCGTCGAGCCCGGGGTCCACGCCGGGCCGGTAGCCGCGGTAGGGCGCCAGGCGCACGCCCATCGCGGGGAGGAACTGCGTGTAGGTGATGTACTGCTGCTCGGCGGCGACGACGCGGCGGGCGATCTGGAAGCGTTCCAGCGCGGGCAGCGAGCGCGGGAGCGCGGCGGCGATGCGGTTGTGCTCGCGGGCGAACAGCGTCTGCACGGCGGTCAGCGCGGTGTTGTCGTTGGCGCGCACGTCCCCGGCCACGTAGGCGGCCGCCGGGTCGGAGGCGAGCATCCCCTCGGTCTGCATGTACGGCGCGCGGCGCGGGTTCCCGCGCGCCGCCGCGGTGGGGAGATAGCCGCCGGGCAGCATCAGCTTCGGGCCCGAGTCCGACAGGCGCCCGTTGTCGGGGCCCTGCAGCAGCCAGTCCAGGCGCGAGCGCGTCTGCCCGTAGACGGCGGACGCGTCCAGGTAGGAGGCGAGCGTGTTGACCTGCTGGCGCGGTCGCCCGGGGCGGCCCGTGCCGGCGGCCACGGCGTCCCGGGAGAAGTCCATCCGGTGGGTGCTGCTCGGGAACGCCTCGAGCGGATCGGCGGGAGCAAACGTGATCGGGGCCGGCTGGCGACCGGCCTGCGCCAGGCCGAAGGTGTGGTCCAAAAACTGGCCCCAGACCCATCCCCACTGGCTGACGTAGCGGGCGGAGAACAGGTCGACACCGAGCGAGTTAAAGATCCGGTCCGAGACGTAGCGCGGGTTCGGGCCGCCGGTCATCGCGCCGATCCCGTCGGCGTAGCGAGCGGGCGTGATGCGCAGATAGACGCTGCCCGCCTGCCCCCAGTCCGGGTGCGCGCGGTTGTTGCCGTGGCCGTCCAGGTTCTCGGGCGTGAAGCGCAGCGGGCCGGACATCGCCCGCACCGAGCTGGTTCTGGCCCCCGGGTGCGGGGCGCGGGTCCGGGCTCCCGCCGGGACGGCGAGCCACGCGGCGAGCAACAGGACGATGAGGGTGACGAGGCCCGGCGCGGCGGTGGGCCCGCCGAGACGGCGGTGGAGGTTCAGGGTCAGATCAGGGTCGGGGGCCAGGAGCCTCGAGCGCATCCATCATGAGCTCGAGCATGCGCGGCCAATGGTCCGGCTCGACCCGCTTGGCGACGCGCGTGGCGGCGAACAGTAGCCGCAGATCGAGCGTCGTCGCGTCACTGCGCAGACGTCCCTCGTCGCGGGCATCGGCCAGCACCTGCTCCATCTCTGCCGTCGTGCGCCGGAGTGCGGCCACGACGTGGGGATGATCGGCCACGAGCATGCGGGCCTCGCCCATGAAGTCATCGGCCGACTGCGTCTCGACGATCGAGTGGACCATGGCCACCAGCGCCTGGAAGCGGTCCCCGGGCTGCGCGCGGGCTGTCTCGGCCGCGGCCGCGATCGTCTCCAGCCGGCTGACCACGAGCGCGGCCAGCAGCTCCTGCTTGGACTCAAAGCGCCGGTAGATGCTGGCCACCCCGATCCCCGCGGCGCAGGCGACATCGCTCATCGGCGCGTCCAGGCCGCGGCGCACGAACACCTCGCCGGCGACGGCGAGCAGCCGCGCGTCCTTCTCGGCGGGCGTCAGCCCCGTCCAGGCCGGCTCGGCCGGAGCCGGTGCGTCGCCGCCTGCGCCGGAGTCCTTGAGCGGAATGATCATTCCGCTACAGTACCCGGCCGTGTCCCGCGCGGCCCCCGACAGCCCCGAGGAGCGGATCCACCCCAACCTCGTCCTCGCCGTGGTCTCCCTGGCCGGCCTGGCCTACGCGATGCTCAGCTCCGCGGTCATCCCCGCGCTGCCCTCGATCCAGCACAGCCTGCACGCTACCGAGACGGGGGTGACCTGGCTACTGACCGGATATCTGCTCTCCGCCTCGGTGGCGACCTCGATCCTCGGCCGGCTCGGCGACATGTACGGCAAGGAACGGCTGTTGCTCGTCACGCTCGTGCTGCTGGCGATCGGCACGGCGGTCTCGGCGCTGGCCAGCTCGCTGGGCCCGATGATCGTCGGGCGCGTCATCCAGGGCGCGGGCGGCGGCATCTTCCCGCTCGCCTTCGGCATCGTCCGCGACGAGTTCCCGCACGAGAAGGTCGCCGGCAGCATCGGCGTCGTCTCCTCGATCCTCGGGGTCGGGGGCGGAATCGGCGTCGTGCTCGGCGGTCTGATCGTCGAGCATCTGAACTACCACTGGCTCTACTGGATCCCGCTGATCGTCACCGTGATCGCCACTGTGGCGACCTGGCGCTTCGTTCCCGAGTCGCCGGTGCGCGTCCCCGGCAAGGTCAACTGGCTGGCCGCGGCGCTGATGACGGCCGGGTTCTCGTGCGTGCTGATCGCGATCTCCGAGACGACGACCTGGGGCTGGGGCTCGGGCCGTACGCTCGGGCTGCTGGCCGCCGGAATCGTGCTCACCGGCGCCTGGGTGCTCGTCGAGGTGCGCAGCGCGAGCCCGCTGATCGACATGGCGATGATGCGCATCAAGGGCGTCTGGACGACCAACCTCGTCGCCTTCCTGCTCGGCGCGGGCATGTACGCCTCGTTCCTCATCTTCCCCCAGTTCGCCCAGCTGCCCACGAGCACCGGTTTCGGCTTCGGCGCCTCGGTGGTCACCGCCGGGCTGTACCTGCTGCCCAGCGCGATGATCATGGGCGTGCTCGGGACCGCGGCGGGCAAGGTCGCGCGCCGGTTCGGCTCCAAGGCGGCGGTCAACGCGGGCAGCGCGATCACCGCCGTCGCCTTCGCCTTCATGGCCGTGGCCCACGCCCATCCCTACGACATGCTGATCAGCGCCGCGCTGCTCGGCACCGGCGTCGGGCTGGCCTTCTCGGCCCTGGGCAACCTGATCGTCACCGCCGTGCCCCCGGAGCAGACCGGCGTGGCCACGGGCATGAACACGGTGATGCGGACCCTCGGTGGCGCGCTCGGCGGCCAGATCGTCGCCACCTTCATCGCCGACAACGTCCGCCACGGGCTGCCGACGGTGACCGGCTTCACCAACTCCTTCATCCTCGAGGCGGCGTTCCTCGTCGTCGCGGTCGGCGCCGGCATGCTCGTGCCGGCGACCCGGCGGGGCGCGGTCACCGCGCCCGACGGTGACCCCCGGCGCGCGCCCGGGGAAGCCGAGCTCGTGCCCGGGGAAGCCGAGCTCGTGCCCGCGCCGGAGGCGGCGTGACCCCCGTGAGGTCGGTGCCCTGCGCCTGACCGGCGCTTCCCGCCGCTCCGCCGCCGGCGCCCCGGTCGCCCGCACCGAAAATCAGGCCGCCAACGGTCAGCCGTCTGACCGCTACAAGTGGATCGCGCTGTCCAACTGCACCCTCGGGGTGCTGCTGGCCACGCTCGACGCCTCGATCACGCTGATCGCGATGCCCGACATCTTCGTCGGCATCCACCTCGACCCGCTCGTCCCCGCCAACAGCTTCTACCTGTTGTGGATGATCCTCGGCTTCCTGGTCGTCTCCAGCGTGCTGATCGTGTCCCTGGGACGGCTGGGGGACATGTACGGCCGGGTCCGCATCTACAACCTCGGCTTTGTCATCTACACGGCGGCGTCGCTGGCGCTCACCATCGACTGGATGACCGGACGCGCCGGGGCGATGTTCCTGATCGTGTTCCGGATCGTGCAGGGTATCGGCGCCGCCTGCCTGCTGGCCAACTCGGCGGCGATCATCACCGACGCGTTTCCCGCCAACCAGCGCGGAATGGCGCTGGGCATCAACAACATCGTCGGGGTCTCGGGGATGTTCGTCGGGCTCGTGCTCGGCGGCCTGCTGGCGCCGATCAGCTGGCGCATGGTCTTCCTCATCTCGGTCCCGGTCGGCCTGTTCGGCACCGTCTGGGCCTATCTCAAGCTCGAGGAGCGCTCGCAGCCGCGCCGAGCCCCGATCGACTGGGCGGGCAACGTCACCTTCGCGCTCGGCCTGATCCTGATCATGATCGCCGTCACCTACGGGATCCGGCCCGCCGGCGGTTCCCCGACCGGGTGGGGCAGCCCGCGCACGCTCATTCTGCTCGGCACCGGGGTGCTCAGCCTGGCCGCCTTCGCGGTGATCGAGTCGCGGGTGGGCAACCCGATGTTCCGCCTGCCCCTGTTCCGCATCCGCGCGTTCACCTTCGGGACCCTGTCGACCTTCCTGTCGGCGGTCGCCCGCGGCGGGCTGATGTTCATGCTGATCATCTGGCTGCAGGGGATCTGGCTGCCGCAGCACGGCTACGACTTCGCCGACACGCCGCTGTGGGCGGGCATCTACATGCTGCCGCTCACCGTCGGGATGCTGTTCGCGGGGCCGACCTCCGGCTACCTCTCCGATCGCTTCGGCGCGCGGCCCTTTGCCACCGGCGGGATGGTCGGGGCCGCGCTCAGCTTCGCGCTGCTCACGCTGCTGCCGATCGACTTCCCCTACCCGGCCTTTGCCGCCGTGCTCTTCCTCAACGGCGTCTCGATGGGCATGTTCGCCTCGCCCAACCGCGCCGGGGTGATGAACAGCCTGCCGCCCGGTGACCGCGGCGCCGGCGGGGGGATGAACCAGACCTTCCAGAACTCCGCCCAGGTCCTGTCGATCGGCATCTTCTTCACGCTGATGATCGTCGGGCTCGGCACCGACCTGCCGCACTCGCTGTTCAGCGGACTGCAAGCGCACGGGGTCAGCGCCGCCAAGGCCCACGAGGTGGCACGCCTGCCGCCGGTCTCGATCCTGTTCGCGGCCTTCCTGGGCTACAACCCGATCCAACACCTCGTCGGCCCCCACGTGCTCGGGGGGCTGTCGGCCCCCAACCACGCGCTGCTCGTCGGCCGTTCGTTCTTCCCCCATCTCATCGCGCCGGCCTTCCGGACCGGCCTGCACGAGGCGTTCGCCTTCGCGATCGCCGCCTGCCTGATCGCCGCCCTGGCCTCCTACTTCCGCGGCGGGCTGACCCCGGGTAGCCCGGCGGGTGGGGCGCCGTCAACGGACGGTGAGCGGGCGCGCGAGCGCGTGACGCGTCGCCGGGCCCGCGAGCGTGTGCCCGCGGACACCGCTCGCCGCTCCTGACCCGCCGGTTGGCAGCACTTAGCTGCGATATACGCCGTCAACTGCTGCCAATCGGACCGCGAGGATCGTCTGATTCGAGCGGCCCGACCCCCCTCGGCTGGCCAGCCAGCCAGTCTCTCGGATACGATCGGGGCGGCGGGCTCGAGCCCGCCCCCACGGACTCACATCCGCGGAAACCGGTACCGGCCGTCAGGAGGAGCAGTTGAGCCAGAGCGTCAGTGACCGTGATCTCGCCGAGGTGCTCGTCACCGAGCGTGAGAACTGGCTGGAGGGCCCTCCGCACGCGCTGTTTCGCCGGCTGCGCAACGAGTGCCCGGTGCACTGGACCGCCCGGGTCAGCGAGTACCCGGCCGAGGCCGGCTACTGGTCGGTCACGCGGCCCGATGACATCCGCACGGTCAGCCGCGACTGGCGCACCTACTCCTCGGAGCGGGGCGGGGTGACCGCGGTCACCGACGTGTTCCCGCTCGAGTTGATGCGGGCGATGTTCATCGGCATGGACCCGCCCAAGCACGACCGGCTCAAGATGCTCTTCCAGGCCGGCTTCACCCCGCGCCGGATCGCCGCGCACGAGGACGAGATCCGCGCGATCGTGCGCCGCGTCCTGGACCGGCTGGACGGGCGCGAGGGCTGCGATCTCGTCAACGACTTCGCCCAGCCCGTCGTCTCCCGGGTGATCGGCAGCTTCATGGGCATCGACGAATCCGACGACGCGATCTGGGCCAAGCTGATGAACACCTCGCTGGCTGCCGGTGACCCGGACCTGGCGCCCGACGGCATGGAGAGCATCATGGCCAACGAGATCCCTGAGATCTTCCGCCGCTGCTCGGAGCTGATCGCCGCCCGGCGCGAGAATCCGACCGAGGATCTGACCAGCGTGCTGGTGCACGCGGAGATCGACTGCCAGCGGCTGGAGGAGCACGAGATCGTGATGGGCTTCTTCCTGCTCATGGCGGCCGGCAACGACTCGACCAAGGCGACCTTCTGCAGCGGCATGCGCGCGCTGATGGACGATCCTGCCGAGCGCGACAAGCTGCTCGCCGATAAGCAGCTGATCCCCGGCGCGGTCGAGGAGGCGCTGCGGATGTTCCCCGCCTTCGCGCACTTCCGGCGCACGGCCACGTGCGATACCGAGCTGGCCGGGCAGACGATCCGCGAGGGCGAGAAGGTCGTCATGTGGTACGTCTCCTCCGGGCGCGACGAGAACCTCTACGAGGATCCTGACCGCTTCGACGTGACCCGCAACCCCGAGCACCAGGCCTTCGGCGCGGGCGGCCGGCACTACTGCCTGGGCACGGCGCTGGCCCGCCTGGAGCTGCGGATCATGTTCGAGGAGATGCTCGCCCGCTACCCGCAGATGCAGCGCGACGGCGGGGTCACGTTCGTTGAGTCGGGTTTTTTGAACCAGCTCAAGACGCTCCCCGTCACGCTGGGCCCGCGGGCCAACTGAGCGGCTCGGGCGGCCAGAAGGCGCCGGCGCCCGGGAGGCCGTGGACACCGGGAGGCCGTGGACACCCGGGAGGCCGTGGACACCCGGGAGGCCGTGGGCGCCCGGAAGGCCGCGGCGCCCGGCGCCCGCCCGCCGACCGAAGGCCCGGTCAGCGCCAGTCGGTCCAGGGTGACTCGGCCGCGGTCTCCTGCTCGTCGGCCCGGATCACGTGCATGACCGCGTTGATCAGCGCCAGGTGGGTGAAGGCCTGGGGGAAGTTGCCCAGGTGGCGGCCCGTGTGGGGGTCGACCTCCTCGGCGTACAGGCCCAGCGGGCTGGCGTAGCCGAGCAGCCGCTCGCACAGGCTGCGCGCCCGGTCCAGCTCACCGATCTCGCACAGGGCCGAGACGAGCCAGAAGGAGCAGATCAAGAACGTGCCCTCGCGGCCCTCCAGACCGTCGTCGGTCTCCTCGGTGCGGTAGCGCAGGACCAGGCCGGCCTCGGTCAGCTCATCGGCCACGGCGAGCACGGTGGCGCGGACGCGGGGATCGTCGGGGGGCAGGAAGCGCATCAGCGGCAGCAGCAGCAGCGACGCGTCCAGGGCGGTGCCGTCGTAGTGCTGGACGAACACGCCGCGGTCGTCGACGCCGTGCTCGAGCACGTCGGCCTTGATCTCGTCGGCCACCGCGCGCCACTTCTGCACGCGGTCGTAGTCGTCGCGCAGCTCGGCCAGGCGGGCACCCCGGTCGCACGCCACCCAGCAGAAGACCTTGGAGGAGGTGAAGTGCTTGGGCTCGCCGCGAACCTCCCAGATCCCGCGGTCGGGCTTGCTCCAGCATTCGATCGCCACCTCGACCTGGCGCACGAGGATCTTCCACACGCGGTCGTCGAGCGAATCGCGGGAGCGCGTGTGCAGGTAGACCGAGTCCAGCAGCGCGCCCCAGACATCGTGCTGCTCCTGGCGGTAGGCGGCGTTGCCGGTGCGGACCGGACGGGCGTTCTCGTAGCCCTCCAGGTGGGTGAGCACGTCCTCCTTGAGGTCGCGCTCGCCGCCGATCCCGTACATCACCTGCAGCTTCTCCTCGCCGGCGGCGACGTCGGCGATGAAGTAGAAGAAGTCGTTGGCCTCCCATTCGAACCCGAGCGACAGCAGCGCCCAGAGCATGAAGGTCGAGTCGCGGATCCAGCTGTAGCGGTAATCCCAGTTGCGCTCGCCCTGCGGCGTCTCGGGCAGCGAGGTTGTGGCGGCGGCGAGCAGCGCTCCGGTGGGGGCGTAGGTCAGCCCCTTGAGGGTCAGCGCCGAACGCTGCAGGTAGGTCTGCCACGGGTGATCGGGGAAGCTGCCGCGCTCGAGCCAGTGCTGCCAGTGGTGCGCGGTCCAGACCAGCCGGTCGTAGGCCTCGTTGATGTCGGCCGGTGGGGCGTGCTCGGACCAGGAGAGCGCGCAGTAGACCTGCTCGCCCTCCTTGAGCAGATGGCGGGCGGTGGCGCGCGAGCCCTCGAAGCCGAGCATCAGGTCGGTGGTCAGCTTGAGCTCCACCGAGCCGTCGGCGCTGGTCGTGATCCCCTCGTGGTACCCGTCTCCGGAGTAGCGCCAGCGGGCGGGGTCGCGCCCGTAGTCGAACTTCGGCTCGCAGTCGAGCAGCAGCTGGACCTCACCGTTGACGCAGCGGACCATCCGCAGCAGCACGTGGTCGGCGTCGTAGTCGGTCGGCGCGCGGCGGTGCGTGTGCGAGCGATCGTGGTCGTGGTGCCACTGGCCGATAAGCAGCACGTCGCGCACGATGATCCAGCCCGACCCGGTGCCCCAGCTGGTCTCCATGACCATCGTCCCCGGCAAATAGCGCCGGGCCGCGGGAACCGAGACGCCGTCCGGGGCCAGGCGGAACGTGCCGGCGTCGCGGTCCAGCAGGGCGCCGAACACGCTGGGCGAGTCGACGCGGGGCAGGCAGAGCCATTCGATCGCCCCGTTGGGGGCCAGCAGCGCGACCGTCTCGCAGTCCGACAGGAACGCGTATTCGGCGATCGGCGGGAACGAGCTGCGCTTGTGCCCGGCGGAGGGCGCCGAGCGCTGGACCGGTGTGGTTGGCACGCCGTCCCGGCTCGGGCGAGGAGGCGGCTTGGAGCTGGAGGCGTCCTCGCGCAAGCGTGCAGTATCGCGCGTGGCGCGGCGTTGTCCAGCGTGGGGCGCGGCAATGCACCGCCGCGCGGTGCGGGTGATCAGCCTCCGAGACCGCCGAGGATGGCGAACTGGCGCCACGGTCGGTCCTCATAGACCGCCCGGAGATTGCCCTCCACGGTGACCTGCGCCCCCGCCGGAGCCTCGCTGCGCAGCCGCTCGGCCAGCGCGGCGGCGCTGTCCTCATCGGCGGCGCCGGCCAGCACCGCGCTCCAGCGGTGCACGACCGTGATGCCCTGCTCGCGCAGGCGCTCGGCCAGCTCGCCGGCCTCGCCGCGCGATCCGCACTGGATCCGGACCTCCCAATCGGGGAAGCCCTGCTCGGCGGAGTCCGCCCGCTCCTGGGCGACCCGCTCGGCGTGCTCGGCGGCCTGCGCCGCGTCGGTGTCGGGCAGGGGCACGTCTGGGTCCTCCCAGCGTTCCGCCGTGGGGTGCCAGTGGCGCAGCTGGACCTCGGCGCTCCAGCCGTGCTCGGCCGCGAGCTGATCGACGATCGCCGCCGCCGCCTCGGCCTGCTCGCGGGTGCCGGCGTAGCAGAACACGTCGCCCTCGTCGGCCGACACGATCACGCGGTCGTGCAGGGTGTGCTTGACGTCGTCGGCCAGCGCGTGCTCGCGCAGCAGATCGGTGAGCATTCCGGCGTCACCGGGATCTCCGAGCACGATGCGCAGGCGCCAGTCGTCGTTCATGGCCAGGACTCTAATGGTGCGAGGCCCTGAGTGGGGGCTGACCATGGACCGTAGACTGCGGCCCGTGGTGCGCTCGCTGCTCGCAGCCGTGCTGGCCGGGCTGATCGCCGTCGGCGCCACGGCCGGAATGACCGCCGCCGCGAGAACCCAGGTGACGGCCGGCGCGAGAACCCGGGTGACCGCCGCCGCGAGAACCCAGGTGGCGGCCGGCGCGAGAACCCGGGTGACGGCCGGCGCCATCACCCGCCGGCCGGCTGGGGTGACGGCGGCGCGTCCGGGCCGGATCGGCGAGGCCGGGCTGGGCCCCGGCCAGCGTGTCTACGTGTTCGGGCTGACCACCGGGCCCGACGGGGCGATCTGGTTCGCCGATCTGGGTTGCGCCGGGCTGGGCCGTTGCGGGATCGGGCGGATCGCAGCCGGCGGCTACGCGCTCTACACGCGCGGGCTGAACCGTGGCAGCGTCCCCTTCCAGATCGCCCTCGGCCCCGACGGCAACCTGTGGTTCACCGATGAGGGCGCCCGGCCCGCGATCGGCCGCATCTCCGTCGCGGGGAGGATCACCGAGTACTCGCGTGGCCTGCCCCGCGGCAGCAATCCGTTCGCGATCACCCGCGGTCCGGGCCGGGCGATGTGGTTCACCGTCCAGGGCCGCCACCCGGCGATCGGGCACATCGACATGCGCGGGCGGATCACCCTGCGGCACCGCGGGCTGGCCCGCAGGGCGACGCCCTTCGGGATCGCCGCGCTGCCGAGCGGGATCTGGTTCACCGACCAGGGCTGCGCCACCGGCGGAGGCTGCCGGATCGGCCGCGTGACGCCCGCGGGGGCGATCCACGAGTCGCAGGCGGGCCTGCGCGCCGGTGCGCATCCGCTGGCCATCGCGGCGGGCTTCGGCGGGACGGCGTGGTTCGCCGACGACTCCGGGGCGATCGGCGAGGTGCGCGCCGACGGGACGGTGCGCGAGCACGCGCTGGCCGCGGGCAGCGCGCCGGTGGGAATCGCCCCCGGCCCCGACGGGGCGATCTGGTTCACCGACGAGGGCGCCTCGCCTCACCTGGGTCGGGTCGATCCCTCGGGCGCGGTGCGGACCTACGCGGACGGCCTGGAGCCCGGCAGCCTGCCGGCGGCGATCGCCCCCGGAGCGGACGGGAGCCTGTGGTTCACCGATGAGGGGACGACCGCGGCGATCGGCCGGGTCACGACCGCAGCTCCCGCGCCCGTGCGCCACCCCCCGGGGCTGAGCGGCAGGATGCGGGTCGGCTCGACGCTCGCCTGCCGCGCCCCGGTCATGGGCGCGTGGGCAGGGCTGCTCCCCGGGACGCCGTTTCCCTATGACGGGATCCGCTGGCTGCGCGACGGCAAGGTCGTGGCCCGCGGCGCCGGGTACCGGGTGCGCGGGCGCGACGCCGGGCACCGGCTCGGCTGCCGGGACACGCTCACCTACCCGCCGCCGCTCGGCGTCACGGCGGTGATCGGCTCGCGCACCGCGCGGGCCGGCCGCTGACCCTCGCGTTCCCGCGGGCGGCTGACCTCGCCTTCAGGACCGGCCGCTGAGCTCGCGGTGAGGGCCTTTGTCTGGGCTCGCGGTGAGGGCCAGCCGGCGGGGGTTGCCATGATGAACGGATGAGCACAGGGCACGGAGGCATGCCGGCATCCCACGGAGGGCCGGCCACGGGGCGCAGCTCGCGCATCGGCGGGACCGACCGCAAGCCGCCTCCGCTGATGGATCCCACGCGCCAGCGCGACCGTCACCGGATCCTGGCCCTGTTTCACGACTACCGCGGCCGGCTGACCCTGGTGCTGGCCATGATCGTGCTCAGCGCCGGGCTGAGCATGCTCTCGCCCTTCCTGCTGCGCCAGGTGCTGGACAAGGGCATCTTCCGCCACGAGACGACGCTGCTCACCGAGCTGGTGATCGCGATGATCGCCATCTCGGCCGCCACCGCCGCGTTCAGCGTCTGGCAGACCTACCTGTCCAACTCGATCGGGCAGCGGGTCATGCACGACCTGCGCGCGGCCGTCTACCGGCATCTGCAGCGGATGTCGCTGGCCTTCTTCACGCGGACGCGCACCGGTGAGGTTCAGTCGCGGATCGCCAACGACATCGGCGGCCTGGAGAGCGTGGTGACCACCACGGCGACGACGATCGCTCAGAACGCGACCACGGTGATCGCGTCGCTGGTGGCGATGGTGATCCTCGACTGGCGGCTGGCCGCGCTTTCGGTCATCTTCGTCCCGCTGTTCGTGTGGCTGACGCGGCGGGTGGGCAAGATGCGCCGGCGCATCACCACCGAGCAGCAGCGGCGCCTGGCCGACATGTCGGCGCTCGTCGCCGAGTCCCTGTCGGTGTCGGGGATCATGCTGGGCAAGACGATGGGCCGGGGCGAGGACCTCGCCACCCGCTTCACCGGCGAGTCGCGCGAGATCGCCGACCTCGAGGTCCGCTCGCGTATGGCCGGACGGTGGGTGATGTCGACGATCCAGTTCACCTTCGCCGTCCAGCCGGCGATCGTCTACTGGCTGGCCGGCCAGAGCTTCCTCGGCCACTCGATCACCGTTGGCACGGTCGTGGCCTTCACGACGCTGCAGACCCGCCTGCTGTTCCCGATCCAGTCGCTGCTCAACGTGGGCACCGACATCGAGTCCTCGCTGGCCCTGTTCGATCGCATCTTCGAGTACCTCGACCTGCCCGTCGACATCCTCGAGGCTCCGGACCCGGTGACCCTGCGCCCGGGTGAGGTCCTGGGCGAGGTCCGACTGGAGGGCGTGTCGTTTCGCTACGGCGCGACGCCCGGCGTCGACGAGGATCTCGCCTGGACGCTTGAGGGCATCGACCTGGAGATCCCGGCCGGCACGACGACGGCGATCGTCGGCGAGACGGGGTCGGGCAAGACGACGCTCGGTTACCTGGTCGCCCGGCTCTATGAGCCCCAGGAGGGGCGGGTGACGATCGACGGGATCGACGTGCGCGACGTCTCGCTGCCGTCGCTGGCGGCCACCGTCGGGGTCGTCTCGCAGGAGACGTACCTGTTTCACGCCAGCGTGCGCGAGAACCTGCGCTTCGCCCGGCCGCAGGCCAGCGACACCGAGATCGAGGACGCCGCCCGCACCGCGCGCGTCCACGACCTGATCGCCTCGCTGCCCGAGGGCTACGACACCGTGGTGGGGGAGCGCGGCTACCGCTTCTCCGGCGGGGAGAAGCAGCGCATGGCCATCGCCCGCACGGTGCTGCGCAACCCCCCGGTGCTCGTGCTCGACGAGGCGACCAGCTCGCTGGACACCCAGACCGAGTTCGCCGTGCAGCGTGAGCTCGAGCGGCTCGCCGAGGGGCGCACGACGATCACCATCGCCCACCGCCTCTCGACGGTCCGCGACGCGGACCAGATCGTCGTCCTGGACCGCGGGCGGATCGTCGAACGGGGGACCCACGACGAGCTGCTCGAGCGCGGCGGCGCCTACGCGGCGCTGGTCGCGCGGGATCTCACCGAGCAGCCCGTCGAGGGACCGATCACCGGCCCTACGGCATGAACAGCAGGCCCTTGACCGCCTTCAGCCCGGTGATGAACGGGTCGAGCTCACCCGAGCCGTCGTTGAGGCTGGCGATCGTCGAGCCCGCGGATGCGCTGCCGATCGAGTCCATCGAGGCGAGCGCGTCCCCGGCCGCGAACGGCCCCGTGACCTTGTAGATCGTGTTCGCGCCGCTGTCGACGGCGTACAGGGTCGTGTGGTCCGAGGGCGCCCAGCGGACGTCGTCGACGCCGGCCTTGACGCCGGTCGGGCCCCAGCTCAGCCCCAGGCGCATCAGGCCGTGGCCGGAGAAGATGAGCTCGTCCCCGGCCTGGTCGTTGAGCACGTAGTCACCGGCGTACGCGTCGCCGCTGGAGATCGGCACCAAGGCGTTGGAGTCCGGGTCGGTCAGGTGCAGCGTGACCTTGTTCCCGCTGACCGCATCGGTCGCGGTCCCGCGGTCGGAGAACGTCTTGGCCAGCAGGGCGACGTTCGTCCTGACCTTCTTGCCGGCGCCGGCGGGCTTGACCTTCCGGGCCCCCAGGGTGACCACGAAGGTCGCGGTGCGCCCCGAGCGCGTCGGTGCCGAGGCCGAGACGAGGATCTTGCCGCCGACGACGGTGATGCTGTCCAGGCCGCCGCCGGTGAGCAGCGCCCCCGAGCCCTTGGCGTCGGGAGCGGGGTAGGGGATGTACTGGGTGATCTGCTTCTTCTTGGCCACGGTGGGCTTGACCACGTAGACGAGCGCGTTGCCGTCCTCGTTGGCGGTGGCGATCAGGCGGTGGCCGTCACCGGCGATCCCGTCGACGTGGCCCTGCAGCGACCAGTGCGCCACCGCCCTGCCGGTGTGGCTGTACTTGACCACGGTGCTGAACAGGTTGTGGTGTGGCCCGGCCTGGCCCTTGGGCCCGATGCCGTTCTGCCACGCGACGTAGACGTTGCCGTCCACGGAGGTGATGTCGTCCGGGCCGAAGACCGAATGGGAGGGAGCGCTCGCGAACGGAGAGATCGTGAACGCCGACGGGGCCACGGGAGCCGCGTGGGCGGAGGCGGTGATGCCGAGCAGCATGACCGCGGAGAGAAGGAACGGCTGGGGCAGTTTCATGCGCGGGCACGGTAAGGACCCGGCGCGGCTGCGATGTGACCGGAGTGTGATCGTCCCGTGACCAGAATGTGCCTGCGGGGGCGCGGGTCAGCGGCGGCGCAGCAGCGGCCGCGATCGCCGGCCCTCCCGCCGCGGCCAGGTGACCGGCCGGGGACGACGCAGGTGGCCGGGTTCGGCCGGTTGCTCGCCGGCGGGTGGGGGCGGGCCGACGGCCTGCGCGGCGGTCACCGCCGCACAGGCGCGATGCCGGCGCACGAGGACCAATGTGACGAGCATCAGCCCGGCCAGGACGAGGAAGGGAACGACGTCACCGCCGGCGCTGGAGAGCAGCGCGCCTCCGGGGGCGCCGACCGTCTCGCCGATCGCGTAGGCGAGGTTGACCAGCGTGGTCGCGACGACGACGCTGATCCCGATCCGCTCGGCCGACGCGGTCATCATCGGAACGGCCGGGATCATGAAGGCCGACAACGGGCCGCTCATCACGATCACGGTCAGCGCGGCCAGCAACGGCCACACCGCGGGCACGGGCAAAAGCGCGAACAGCAGCGCACCGGCGATCAGCCCGACGCTCATCGGCCGGGACGGGCCGTGACGATCGCTGGCCCGGCCGACCACGGGAGCGACGAGCGTGGCCACCGCTGAGGCGAGCAGGAAGACGGCGCCGATGATCACGCTGGAGGCGCCCTGGGCCGACAGGCGCAGCGGCAGCAGCGCGCTGATGGCCCCGGTGCTCATCGCGTCAAAGCAGACCAGCCAGGCGCCGAGCCACAGGCCCCCCGACGCCGTCAGCCGGCGCGAGACCGGGCGCCCGCGCGGCGCGGTCGCGGGCTCGGCTGAGGGGTCGGGGACCATCGCCGCGGCGGACGGGGACGGCTCGGTGAGGGCCCCGGCGGACGGGGCCGGCTCGGGGGAGGCAGGGGAGGGGGAGCAGTGCCGCGCCACCCAGGCCGCGAGCACGAGCGCGGCGACGCCGACCGCGCTGAACACGGGACCGGTCCCCAGCGACACGGCGCCGACGCCGAGCAGCGGGCCGGCCAGCGTGCCCAGGATGGCCGCGCCGATCACCGAGCCGATGATCGCGCCGCGGCGCTCGCGCGGCGCCACGGCGATCGCCCAGGCCAGACCACCGCCCCAGATCAGGCCGCTGGCCGCGCCCTGGGCGATGCGCAGGAGGTCCAGGAGGACGAGGTCGTTGGTGAAGCCGAAGGCGGCGGCGGTGACCGCGAAGGCGATCAGGCCGCTGATCGTCGTCCGGCGCACGCCGGCCCGGGACGCCGCCCAGCCGCCGATCAGCGAGCCCGGGATGATCCCGATCGCGTAGGCGGCGGCGAGCAGGCCGACGGCGGGCTTGCCCGCGTGCAGAGTGTGCGCGTAGTGGGGCAGGACCGGGGTGACCGCCGCGTACAGGGAGGACTCGAACCCGAGCAGCACGCGGAGCATCGGCAGCGTGGCCGCGAGCTCGCCGCCGTCACGGCCCCGCGGGCGCAGGGCGGCCCGCACGTCGAGCCGGGCCATCAGGTCGCCGCGGCTCATGGCGAGGCGTCCAGCAGCGCCCGGGCGAGCCGGCGCAGGCGCGAGGTGAGGTCGGCGCTGGAGCCCGAGGCCAGCTGCTCGAGCAGCAGCCCGTCGCAGGCCGCCGAGAGCAGCTGGGCGTCGGCTCGGGCTTGGCGCGAGCCGGCGGCCTGCAGCAGCGTGGCCAGGGCATCCATGTAGGCCGCGCTCCAGCGGCCGGCGACGTCACGCAGGGTCGGCCGGCGGGCGGCCTCCAGCAGCAGCGAGTAGGCGGCCAGCAGCGGGCCACGGCTGTGCGGCGCCTCGGTCGCCGTCGGCTCCAGCAGCACCCGCAGCGCCACCGCGATGGCGTCGTCACCGGGCCGGTAGCCGTCGATCAGCTCGCCGATCCGGGCGATGTCGCGCGCGGCGGCCAGCTCGACGGCCGCGGTGAGCAGCTCGTCCTTGGAGGCGAACCAATACGTCGTCGAGGCCAGGGGCAGCCCGGCCGTCTCGGCCACGCGGCGGTGGGTGACCGCATCGGGCCCGACCTCGGCCACGAGCACGAGCGCGGCCTCGAGCAGCGCCTCGCGTCGGGCGGCGCCGCGCGGGCGCTCGCGGTTCTTTCCGGTGACGACGGCAGCCATGAGTGGTACGAGCGTACCAAATTAATCGGTACGCTCGTACCACTTGCTGTCCGGGGGTGCTGCCGGCGGCGCCCGGACTGACCGGTGGCTACCGGCTCGCCGCCGGCCGACTCATCGTGCGGGCTCGGGCGCGAGCCGCGAGCCGTGCTCGTCCGCGGGAGGGGCCGAGCGGGCCGCCTCGCCCTCCACGTTGAGGTGGGGCAGGGTCCGGTCAAGCCAGGCGGGGATCTGCCAGTTGCGCTCGCCGAGCATCATCATCAGCGCGGGAACGAGCACCGAGCGGACGATCAGCGCGTCGAGGAACACCGCGCTGGCCAGCCCGACGCCGAACAGCTCGATGATCCGCTCCCCTCCGAGGATGAAGGAGCCGAACACGAGCACCATGATCGCCGCGGCCGCGGTGATCGTGCGCCCGGTGGCCGACAGGCCGTGCGAGACCGCCTCGGTGTTGTCCCGGCGCCGGTGCCACTCCTCGTAGACGCGGCTGATCAGGAACACCTCGTAGTCCATCGAGAGCCCGAACAGGATCGGGAACATGAGCACGGGGACGAACGTCTCGATCGGCCCCGTGGTGCCGCCCAGCCAGCCCATCTGGAAGATCCCGGTGACCACGCCGAAGGCCGCACCGGCCGAGAGCATGTTCATGATCGCCGCGGTGAGCGGGATCACCAGGCTGCGGAAGACGGCCATCAGCAGCAGGAAGCTGAGCAGCACGACGATCCCGATGAACAGCGGCAGCTTGGCCGACAGCACGTGGCTGAAGTCCTCGAAGATCGCCGTCGTGCCGCCGACCAGGACCCGCAGTCCCGACCCCTTGGTCGCGGCCGGGATCACCGTCGTGCGCACGTGGCTGAGCAGGTCGCTGGTCGACGCCGCCTGCGGCGAGCCCTTCGGGTAGACGTTGGCGATCGCCACCGTGGGCCGGCCGTGACCGGGGCGCAGGACGACGACGGGCGTCGAGCCGACCACCCCCGGCGTCGCGGCCACGGCCTCACGCGTCCGGTTGAACGCGGCCAGCTGGGCCGGGCTGTCGATCTTGGCCACCAGCTCCAGCGGGCCGTTGTAGCCGGGGCCAAAGCCCTTGGCCAGCAGGTCGTAGGCCTTGCGCGTGGTCGTGCTGCTCGCATCGGTGCCCGCATCGGCCGAGCCGAGCCGCATCGAGAAGAACGGCACGGCGATCAGGATCATGACCAGAGCGGCGGCGGCGGCGACCACCGCGGGACGCCCGCGCACCCATGCGCTCCAGCGCGACCAGAGCGGCGATTCGGCGTTGAGCGTGTACTCGCCGGCCTTCAGGCGCCGGCGTTCGCGCCGGCTGGGGACGAGCCCGCCGCCGATCCCGAGCAGAGCGGGCAGCAGGGACAGCGCGGCGAGCATCGTGAAGGCCACGGTGACCGCGGCGGCCACGGCCACGCCGTAGAGGAAGCTCACGCCGAGCGCGAACATGCCGAGCATGGCGATGCAGACGATCGTGCCCGCGAACAGCACGGCGCGCCCCGAGGTGTCGATCGCCTCCACGGCCGACTCCTCGCGTGACAGCCCGCGGTTCAGGGCCTGCTTGTAGCGGGTGACGATGAACAGCGCGTAGTCGACGCCGACGCCCAGCCCGATGAGCAGGGCCAGCTCGTTGGAAAAGGTGGCGATGTTCATCGCGTGCGAGAGCAGCCCGACCACCGAGACCCCGGCGCCGAGCGCGATGCCGGCGGTGATCAGCGGCAGCAGCATGGCCACGAAGGACCCGAAGACGACGAACAGCACGATCGCGGCGGCGATGAAGCCGAACATCAACCCGCTGCCCTGGTTGTTGCGGTTGCCGGCCTCGGCGATGTTGCCCTCGGCCTCGAACTCGACCCCGCCGCCGGAGGCGGAGGTGATCGTGCTGGTGAAGTGCCGGGCCTGATCGGCGGTGATCTTGTTCTGGTTGGCCGCGTTGGTGAAGGTGACGGTGGCGAACGCCACCTGCCCGCCGGGCGCGATCTGGCGGGCGCCGGCCGGCGTGTAGGGCGAGGCGACGGTCGAGATGTCGGGCAGCGTCGTGAGCTTGGCGAACAGCCGCTCAGCGCGGGCGCGCACCGCCGGATCGGTGACCTGGCCCTGCTTGACGGCGATCACCAGCTGGTCGCTCTCGCCCGACGCGCGCGGGTTTGAGTGCTGCAGCAGGCGGATGGCGTCAAAGCTGCCGGTATGGGGCAGCTTGAAGTTGTCCGTGTAGGCGCTGCCGGCGGCGGAGTGGATCGCCACCAGTGCGGCGAGGCCGACGATCCAGCCGGCGAAAGTTATCCAGTGGTGGCGAAAGCACCACGAGGCCATTCTTCTCATTGCTCGTTCACCTCGTTAGATCCATGAGCGCCGCAGCGTAGGTCGGCGCGGTCGCGGTCGTAAGTGCCGCCGGGCCGAAATGCGCCGTGACAAATGTCACGGCGGCACCGGTCCGGGTCGCATTCAAGCGCGTTGGCTTGACAGTTCTGTGAAAGATTGAGGACCACGTCATGACATACCGAGCGAGCTCCCGAAAATCATCGGTCCAGAGCGCCGGGCTGCTCCTGTACCGCGGGACCGGCGAGGCGCTGGAGGTGCTGCTCGTCCATCCCGGAGGCCCGTTCTGGGCCCGGCGCGATGCCGGCGTGTGGTCGATTCCCAAGGGCGAGACCGTGCCCGGGGAGGACCCGTTGGCCGCCGCGCGGCGGGAGTTCGCCGAGGAGCTCGGATCGCCGGCGCCCGCGGGCGAACCGATCGCGCTGGGAGACATCCGCCAGAAGTCCGGCAAGCGGGTGACGGCGTGGGCGCTGGCCGGGGATCTCGACCCCGAGACGGTGCGCAGCAACACCTTCACGATGCAATGGCCGCCGAAGTCCGGGCGCCAGGCCGAGTTTCCCGAGGTCGACCGGGCGGGCTGGTTCTCGCTCGGCGACGCGCGCGAGAAGCTGATCCCCGCCCAGGCCGAGCTGCTGGATCGGCTGGCCGCCGCGCTGTCGGGGGGCGGTCGGTGAGCGCGGACACGATCAGCCCGGGGGGCGGTCGGTGAGCTCGGAGACGATCAGCCCCACCGCGCACTACACCGGGCACGTGTGGGCGCGCCACGGCCTCTCGCACCCGGCCCTGGACACGGCCGAGGGCCGCGTGCTGTTCGGCCTGCTGCGGCCGGCCACCGCGCTCAGCCAGGCCGTCGGCGGCCCCTCGCTGGAGGGCTACCTGCTCGCCCGTCATGCGGCCATCGACGCGCGGCTCAAGGACGCGATCGCGGCGGGGACGGTCGCCCAGGTGGTCGAGATCGCGGCCGGCATGTCGCCGCGGGGCTGGCGCTTCACCACCCGCGACGGGGGCCCGCTGACCTACGTCGAGGCCGACCTGCCGGCGATGGCGGCCCGCAAGCGCAGGGCGCTTGCGCGGATCGGCAGCCTCGGGCCCCAGCACCGGGTCGTCGATCTGGACGCCCTGCGCGACGGCGGCCCGGGCAGCCTGCCCGCGCTGGCCGCAGAGCTTGACCGCGACCAGGGCGTGGCCGTCATCACCGAGGGGCTGACCGGTTACCTGGCCCCGGCGGACCTGGCCGGTCTGTGGCGGCGCATCGCCGCCTTCCTGGACGGCTTCCCGCGCGGGCTCTACATCTCCGACCTGCACCTCGGCGGCACGCCGCCGCCCGAGGTCCGCGTCTTCCGGCTGCTGCTCTCGGCCTTCGTGCGCGGCGGCGTGTACCTGCACTTCGCCGATGCCGCGGCGGCGCAGGCGGCGCTGCGCGAGGCCGGCTTCGCTCGCGCCGGGGTCGTGCCCGCCCGGGGACCCGGTTCGGGCCGCGGGGAGACGGCGCATATACTTGAGGCGTCAACGATTACGTGAGGCTGCCGATGATCCACGCCACGCACTACTCCGACCCGGGCTGCCCCTGGGCCTATTCCGCCAGCCCCGCCCTGCGCGTCCTGGAATGGCGCTACCGCGACCAGCTCGACTGGCAACTGGTCGTCATCGGGCTCACCGAGGACGCGCAGCAGTACGTCGATCGCGGCTACACGCCCCTGCGCGGCGCCCTGGGCCAGCTGAGCTTTCGCCGCTTCGGGATGCCGTTTGCGCCCGCGCCCAAGCCGCGGGTGAGCGCCACCGCCCGCGCCTGCCGCGCGATCGTGGCCACCCGCCTGGCGCATCCGGGGCGCGAGCACGACGTCTTCCGCACGCTGCAGCTGACCAACTTCACCACCGACCTCGTGCTCGAGGACGACGATCAGCTGCGCGAGGTGCTGGCCCGGATCCCCGGGATCGATGCCGCCGCGGTGATCGGCGCCCTGGACTCTCCCGAGGTCGATGAGGCCTACCAGGCCGACCGGGCCGCGGCCCGACGCGCCGCCGGCACGTCCGCCGAGCGCCAGGGCAAGACGGCGCAGACCGATGGGCCCGTGCGCTACACCGCGCCGTCGGTCGTCTTCCGGCGCGGGGAGACCGAGCTGGTCGCCGGGGGCTTTCAGCCCGTCGAGGCCTACGACGTGATCATCACCAACCTCGACCCGTCGCTCGAGCGCCACGAGCCGCCGCAGGATCCGGCCGTGCTGCTCGACCACTTCCCCACCGGGCTGACCACCCAGGAGGTCGCGGCGCTGCTGACCCACGGCAACGACGCGCCGGATCGCGCGGCCGCCGAGGCCGCGTTGATCGAGCTGGTCGCCGACGGCCGGGCCACGCGGCTCGCCCTCGGCGATGACGCGCTGTGGCTGGCCGGCACCGACGCCGTCAGTCCGGCGGTGCCGGCGGCGGCGGCCGTGTCGCTGGTGGGCTGAGCGCCGGACGAGGGTCCGCGCGGATGCGGCGCAGCGTGAGCTCACGGTGCGCCGTGCCGCGCCGCGCGCCTACAGCCAGGGGTTGACGGCCAGCTCCCGGGCGACCGCCTCGGTGACCTGCAGCGCCGCGCGCACCGTGCGGTAATCGAGGTTCTCCGGGGTGTCGCTCATCTGGTGGTAGTTGGACAGCGCCTTGTAACGGTCCAGCGAGCACAGGGTCGCGGTCGGGTACCCGGCGCGGCTGGGGATCACCGCGTCGGTGGAGTTGCGCGCGCGCATGCCGCGGCGCATCGGCACCCCGGCGCGCTCGGCGCAGCGGGCGACGAGATCGCGGAAGTCGCGGTCGTGGTAGTCCTCCATCACCACCGGGCCCTCGCCCTCGAGCATGACCAGCTTGGGCGAGCCGACGGTCTCGAGGTTGAGAAACCAGGTGCGAGTCCGGTGAAGCGAGGCGAAGTGGCGCTCGGCGAAGCCGTAGATGCCGCCCTGCACGACCTCCTCGGCGCCGCACGAGGCCAGGATCACCCGCAGACCCCCGATCGGCTCGGCGGCCAGCCGTTCGGCCAGCGCGACCTGCACCGCCACCGCACTGAGGTTGTCGTTGGCGCCGGGCACGATCTCGGCCCGGGCGATGTCCTCGAAGGTGGCCACGCCGACCGCCGAGGCGACCATCCCCGCGGTGATCATCCCGCGCCGGTCGCGCAGCGCGCCCAGCCCGACGAGCCCGGGGGCGGCCATCAGCGCCCACCACAGGGGCAGCGAGGTGTCGATCCGCTCCAGGAGGCCGGGGAAGCGATCGCCGAGCCAGACCTGGACGCGGTCATCGAAGATCGCCCCGGTGGGGGCGGCGTCATGGTGCGCGAGCACGACCAGCGTGCGCTCGGCGCCCGTGTCCCCGCAGGTGCCGACGACGTTGTGGGTCGTGCGCCGCGCGGCGGCGGCGCGGCGGAACAGGCGCGGACCGTTGGAGATGTCATCGGCGATCAGGCCGGTGAGCGCGGCGGCGATCAGCCCGGCGGCGCGCCGGCGGCGCGAACCGGTGGCGCGGCCGGGCCAGGCCAGCGAGCCGGCGGCCAGGCTGGCCGCGGCCAGCGGTGACATGACCCGCGCGTACCCGTCCAGGAACTCGGCCTCCTGCACCTCGGCCGGACAGCCGGCGCGCTGCAGCCGCTCGGCGATCCAGGCCGCGGCCTGCTGCTCGCCCGGGGAGCCGGCCGCGCGCCGCAGGCCGGCGAGCGCATCGACGACCTCGCGCAGCGTCCCCTCGGTGGCCGCGACATTCACGGGGTCACACGCTCGAACACGGCGGCCAGCCCCTGCCCGCCGCCGATGCACATCGTCTCAAGGCCCCAACGGCCCTCGCGGCGTTCGAGCTCGCGCAGCAGCGTGGTCAGGATGCGCGCGCCGGTGGCGCCGATCGGGTGCCCGAGCGAGATGCCCGAGCCATGGACGTTGACGCGTTCCAGGCCGTCGTGCAGATCCCACTCGCGCAGGACCGCGAGGGCCTGGGCGGCGAACGCCTCGTTGAGCTCGATCAGGTCCAGGTCGTCCAGGCTCAGCCCGAGCCGGCCCAGGACGCGGGCGGTGGCCGGGACGGGACCGATCCCCATCGTGCGCGGGGGCACGCCCGCCACGGCCCAGCCGGCCAGCCGGGCCAGCGGGCGCAGCCCGAGCTCGGCCGCCCGCTCGGCGTGGGTGACGATGCAGACCGCGGCGCCGTCGTTCTGGCCGCTGGCGTTGCCGGCCGTCACCGTCGCCTCGGGGTCCTTGCGGCCCATCACCGGCCGCAGCGCGGCCAGGCTCTGCAGGGTGGCGTCGGCGCGGGGGTGCTCGTCGCGATCGATCGTGCGGGCGCCGTTCTTGCGATCGCGCACCTCGACGCCGACGATCTCCTGGGCGAAGGTCCCGTCGTTCTGGGCCGCGACGGCGCGCTGGTGGGAGCGCAGAGCGAGCTCGTCCTGCTCCTCGCGCGGGATCGCGTACTCGCGGCGCAGGTTCTCCGCCGTCTCGATCATGCCGCCGGGCACCGGGTGAAGCGTTCCGCCGGCGGTGACCCGCCCGCGCTGCAGCCGGTCCTCGAACATCGCCCCGCCCGAGCGCGCGCCCCAGCGGACCGCGGTCGAGTAGTGCTCGGTCTGGCTCATGCTCTCCGCGCCGCCGGCCAGGACGAGATCGGCGACGCCGGTCTGGACCTGCATCGCGCCGTCGATCACCGCCTGCAGCCCGGAGCCGCAGCGCCGGTCGACCTGCAGGCCGGGGATCTCGACCGGTAGGCCCGCGTCCAGCGCGGCCACGCGGCCCAGGGCGGGCGCCTCCCCGTTGGCGTAGGCCTGGCCGAGCAGCACGTCGTCGACGGCGTGCGCGGGTATGCCCGTGCGCTCGAGCACCGCGGCGATCACGGTCGTGGCCAGCTCGGTGACCGGCACCTCGCGGAAGATCCCGCCGAAGCGGCCCACCGGGGTGCGCAGGGGCTCGCAGATCAAGGCCTCTCGCATCCGGCGACGCAGGTTAACCCTCTTGACTCTGACGCGACGTGAGGCTCTACGGTGGCGCTCATGCGCACGGTCAAGAGCGTCGCGGAACTCACCGGAGTGTCGATCCGCACGCTGCATCATTACGACGCGCTGGGCCTGCTCGAGCCCAGCGGCCGCACTGAGGCGGGGTACCGCCTCTATGACCACGCCGACCTCGAGCGGCTGCAGGAGATCCTCGTCTGGCGCCAGCTCGGGTTCTCGCTGGCCGAGATCGCGGAACTGCTCGATGACCCCGGGCACGACCGCGGCGCGGCCCTGCGCCGCCAGCGCGAGCTGATCGGCGGTGAGATCGAACGCCTGCAGGCGACGGCGCTCGCGCTGGACGCGGCGCTGGCCGCGCGCAACCACGGAACGCCAGCCAAGGAGGAAACGATGTTCGAGGGCTTTGACCCCAGCCGGTACGAGGCGGAGGCCCGCCAGCGGTGGGGCGACACCGACGCCTATCGTGAGTCGGCGCGGCGCACCGCGGGCTACGGCGAGGCCGAGTGGGCGCAGATCCGCGCGCAGGCGCAGGCCAACGTCGACGCGCTGGCCGCCGCGATGGCCGCCGGCGAGCCGGCCGACGGTGAGCGCGCCCGGTCACTGGCGCAGGAGCACCGCGCGCACATCTCGCGCTGGTTCTATCCCGTCAGCCCGGCCATGCACCGCAACCTGGCCGAGATGTACGTGGCCGATCCGCGGTTCACCGCCAGCTACGAGCAGGTCGCCCCGGGGCTGGCCGCCTACGTGCGCGCGGCGATCCTCGCCAACGCCGACTCCGTCGAGGCGCTCACGCCTGGATCGTGATGTGCCCGGGACGCTCGGCCACCCGGGCCAGCCAGGCCCGGACGGCCGGGTAGTCCCGCAGCGCGAAACCACCCTCCTCGGCCACGTGGACGTAGCCGTAGAGGGCGATGTCGGCGATCGAGTAGCGCTCGCCGACCAGGAAGCGGTGGCGGCCGAGGTGGCGCTGAAGCGCGGCCAGGGCCTTGTGCCCGCCCTCGAGCTTGGCCGCGCCGACCTCGTCGGACACCGGGATCCCGGCCAGCGTCCAGAAGCGCATCACGGCCAGGTTGGGCTCGAGGTCGTACTGCTCGAAGAACGTCCACTGCAGCACCTGCGCGCGCTCGAACCGGTCGCCGGGCAGGTACTCGGTCCCCTCGGCGAAGTAGAACAGGATGGCGCCGGACTCGGCCAGCGAGCGCCCGTCGTCCAGGACGAGCGTGGGCACGCGCAGGGCGGGGTTCAGATCGCCGATCAGCGCGGGCCGGTTGGTGCGGTCGACCGGATCCAGCTCGTGGCGCTCGTACTCGATGCCGAGCAGGGCGAAGAGCAGGCGGACCTTGTAGCAGTTGCCCGACCAGCCGCTGTCGAACAGAAGCATCGCGGCCGGAGACTACCCTGCGGCGATGACCCCGCGACCGATCGTGCTGCGGGTCGTGGTGTTCGTGGTCGGGGGCGCGAGTCTCGGTGCCGAGATCGCCGCGGCACGGCTGCTCGCGCCCTACTTCGGCGCCTCGACGATCATCTGGGCCAACACGATCGCGACCGTGCTGCTCGCCCTGTCGGCCGGCTACGCGGTCGGGGGACGGATCGCCGACCGGCGCGGCGACCTGGCCGGGCTGTGCGCGATCGTGCTCGCCGCCGCCGTGCTGCTGGCCATCGTGCCGTTCGTCTCCGGGCCGTTCCTGCGGCTCTCGGTCTCGGCCCTGGGCTCGCTCTCGGTCGGCGCCTTCCTGGGCTCGCTGGCCGCCGTGCTCGTGCTCGTCGCGGTCCCGGTGATGCTGCTCGGCACCGTCGCGCCGTACGCCAACCGCCTGATGGTCTCAAGCGTCGCCGCCACCGGCCGGACGACCGGCGGCCTGTACGCCGTCTCCACGATCGGCTCGCTGGCCGGGACGTTCCTCTCCGCGCTGCTGCTGATCCCGCTGATCGGGACCCACCGGACGTTTCTCGTGTTCGCGCTCGCCCTGGCCCTGGTCGCCGTGCTCGGTCTCGGACGCGTGCGGTTCGTCGTGGTGCCGCTGGTGATCGCGGCCGCGCTGGCGGTGCCCCCGGCGGCGATCGGCGCGGACGTGGCCGGCGGCCGGGTCATCTACGAGACCGAGACCCAATACCAGTATGCGCGGGTCATCCAGTTTCACGACGGCACCCGCTGGCTGCAGCTCAACGAGGGCGTGGCGGTGCACTCGCTCTATCACCCCGGCTCCTTCCTCACCGGCGGCTACTGGGACGACCCGCTCGTCCTGCCCGAGGCCGCGGGCTTCGGTCCCCCGCGGCGGATCGCCATCCTCGGCGACGCGGCGGGCACGATCGCCCGCGCGTACGGGCACTACTTCCCGCAGACCCGGGTCGACGCGGTCGAGCTGGACGGTGAGCTGACGCGGATCGGCCGTGAGTACTTCCACCTCGGCGGCCCGCGGCTGCACACCTACACCGCCGACGCCCGCCCGTGGCTTGAGAACAGCCACGCGCGCTACGACGCGATCGTGCTCGACGCCTACCGCCAGCCCTACATCCCCTTCTACCTGATCACGCGCGAGTTCTTCGCCCTGGCCCGCCGCCATTTGACTCCGCGAGGGATGCTGATCGTCAACGTCGGGCACCTGCCGGGCTCAGACGCGCTGGAGAAGGTGGTCTCGGCCACCCTGCGCGCGGCCTTCCCCGTCGTCGTCCGCGACCCGTTCAGCCCCGACAACTCGCTGGTGATGGCCTCGGCGCGCCCGCTCACCGCGGCGGCGCTGCAGCGGGCGGCGCCGTCGCTGCCGGCCGACCTGACCGGCATCGGCGCCGCGGTGGCGGGCCGCCTGGCCCCGGCGCTGCGCGGCGGCCCGGTCTACACCGACGATCTGTCCCCGGTCGAGTGGCTGACCGACCTGTCGATCATCCGCTACGCGACGGGGACGCGCTGATCGGCCTGGTCGGCCGGTTGGGGTGCGCGCGGCTGGCGGACGCGGACGCCGCCGCGGGGGGAGAGGGTGATGACCCGGAACTGGGTCTTGGCCGGCTCGGGGTCAACGGGCTCCAGTGCCGTGCGCTCGAGGATCCGGGCCAGCACGATCCGCATCTCGGCCAGCGCGAAGCTCGCCCCCAGGCAGCGGCGGGTACCCCCGCCGAACGGGATCCACGTGTAGGTGTCGGGGGCATCGGCGTCCAGAAAGCGCTCGGGACGGAAGCGGGTCGGATCGCGGTACAGGCCGCCCCGGCGGTGGATGGTGCGGATCGAGGGGTTGATCTCCATCCCCACCGGCACCTCGTAGTCACCGAGCCGGAACGGCTCTGAGCGCACGACGCGGCCCACGCCGGGGATCACCGGCCGGATGCGCAGCGCCTCCTTGACCACGGCGTCCAGGTAGGCGGTGTCGCCGTCGGCGGCCGCGGCTCGCGCCGCGCCGAGCACGCGAGCGTCGTGCAGGACGAGGTCGACCGTCCAGGCCAGCCCGGTCGCGGTCGTCTCGTGCCCGGCCAGCAGCAGGGTCATCAGCTCGTCACGGACCTCACGGTCGGTCAGGCGTTGGCCGTCCTCGTCGCGGGCCAGCAGCAGGGCGGAGAAGACGTCGTCGCGCGCTTCGAGCTCGGGATCGTCGCGGCGCCGGGCGATCTCCGCGTAGACGATCTCGTCCACGGCCTGCTTGCGGGCCTCGAACTCGCGCGCGGCGCGGCTGTTGCCGCGCCCGCGGGTCAGCGCGGACACGATCAGCATCCCTCGCGGGCGGGCCAGCGGCTCGATCATCGCTCGCAGGCGGCCGCGCAGCTCCGCCTCCTCGGCGCCGGGCGCGTAGCCGAACACGGCGCGCAGGATGATCCGCAGCGTGATCGACTGCATGCGCTCCAGCACGGTGAAGGTCTCGCCGACCGGCCAGCTGTCGATCTCGGCGTCGGCGCAGTCGCGCATCGTCTCGGCGTGGGCCTGCATCTGGCGCCCGTGGAAGGCGGGCAGCATCAGCCGGCGGTGGCGCAGGTGCTCGTCGCCGTCGAGCAGCAGCACGGAGCGCTCGCCGAGGATCGGGCCGAGCAGCGCATTGGCCTCGCCGGCGTGCAGCTGGACGCCCGAGCCGCGGAAGACCTGCTTGACCAGCTCGGGGTCAAAGACCATCACGAACCCGTGGTCGAAGATGGTGGAGAAGGTGACCGCGTCGCCGTAGCGCCGGCGGCATGCCTCGAGAAAGCGCACGCCTCCGACCATGAAGCCGACCGTCTGCAGCAGGCGAGGAAGCCGCGGGCCGGGCGGGAGGGGCAGCGACCCTGGCAGCCGCGGGCCCGGCGGGAGGGGCAGCGATGCGCTCTCCATCCCCCGATCGTTGCACACCGGGTTCGTCGCCTCGGGTGGCCATCGCGGTCGCGCGGCTCGACCCGCTGATCCCGGCCCCGTCGGTCCGGTGTGACAGGCTGCGGCTACCGGCGCGGGCGCCACCCCCGCGCGCGTGTTCAGGCCACACACCATGCGCGACGAATTCCTGGTCTTCGGACGTCCCGACCTCGGCGAGGAGGAGATCGCCGAGGTGGTCGCGTCGATGCGCTCGGGCTGGATCGGCACCGGTCCCAAGGTGCACCGCTTCGAGACGATGCTGGCCGAGTACTGCGGGGTGGCGCACGTCCGCTGCGTCTCCTCGTGTACGGCCGCGCTGATCCTGGCCATGCGCGTGCTGGGCATCGGGCCCGGCGACGAGGTGCTCGTTCCCGCGATGACCTTCGTCGCCTCGGCCAACGCAGTCGCGCACGCCGGGGCCACGCCGTTGCTGATCGACAGCGTGCCCGGCACCGGGTTGATCGACCTCGCCGCGGCGCAGGCGGCGATCACGCCGCGCACCCGGGCGATCATGCCCGTCCACCTGGCCGGGCGGCCGGTCGATCTCGGCGCGCTGGCCGACCTGCGCGAGCGGCATGGGCTCGAGGTGGTGGAGGACGCGGCCCACGCGATCGGCGCCGAGTGGGGCGGACGGCGGATCGGCAGCCACGGCAACCTGACCGCCTTCTCCTTCTACGTGACCAAGAACATCACCACCGGCGAGGGCGGCGCGCTGCTCACCGAGTCGGCCGGGTTCGCCGAGGCGGTCGAGCGGCTGGCCCTGCACGGGCTGAGCGCCGGCGCGTGGCAGCGCTTCTCCGACAGCGGCTTTCGTCACTACGAGGTGGTCGAGCCGGGCTACAAGTTCAACATGACCGACGTGCAGGCGGCGATGGGGCTGCACCAGCTCCCGCGCCTGGACGCGGCGATCGAGCGCCGGGCGCAGCTGTGGGGGCGCTACGACGCCGAGCTGGCCGGGCTGCCACTGACCCTGCCGCCGGCGCCGGAGCCGGGCACCCGGCACGCCCGGCACCTCTACCAGGTGCTGGTCGATCCCGACGCCCCGCTGCCCCGCGATGAGCTGATCGCGGCACTGTCGGCCCGGAAGATCGGGACCGGCGTGCATTACCGGGGGGTCCACCTGCACCCGTACTACCGCGAGCGTTACGGCTACGCGCCCGCTGACCTGCCGGTGGCCAGCGACATCTCGGCGCGGACGCTGAGCCTGCCGCTGGCCTCCAACCTGACCGAGGCCGATCAGGACGACGTGATCGGGGCGCTGCGCGAGGTGCTCGGAGATGGCGGCCCGGGGGGCGCCGGGGTCAACTCGCCGCGCGCTGCGACGCCTGGGCCCGCGGATCGAGATCCTCGAGGCTGAGCGGATGCCGCGGCGGCCCGTCGATCACGCGGACGCGATCGAGCTTCAGATCGGGGCCGACGTGCAGCAGCTCACCTGAGCCGAGCATCCGCCAGCCTGAGTCCTCGTCCATCGGCTCGGTGGCGATGGCCACCGCCGGCTTGGTGCTCAGGTCCCCCGAGCGCACGCGGATGCTGCCGCGGGCGCTGGCGTGCTCCAGGTGCCGGTGTCCGCCCGGCCCGCCGGGCCCGCGCTCGAGCACGTGCAGCTCGTGGGTGTCGGGATAGCGCAGCGCCCACAGGCCGTCGGCGGTGGTGACGATGCAGTTGATCGAGAGCACGGGCAGGTTCCCGGCCACCCAGCGCGCGGCGCCGGCGATTCCGGCCCCGACATCGCCGTTCGCCCGCTCGATCTCCCGCGTGATGAGGGCGAAGAAGCGCTCGGAGTCCGTATCCCCGTGCACGTGACGCATCGCGTCGCCGAGCTCGGCTTCGAGGGCCGGAAGGTCGCCGATCACCCCGTTGTGGGCGAACAGCCGGCCGTCCTGGCAGAAGGGGTGCGTGTTGGCCTCGGTCAGGCCCCCGTTGGACGCGTAGCGCACGTGAGCGACGAAGGTCCGCGAGCTCAGCTCCCGCGCCTCCTCGCCGAACGCGTGGTCCTCGTAGGCGGCCAGCGCCTGCTTGGCCACCACCGGTTCACCGTCCGCGTCGAAGGTCCCGACCCCGGTCCCGTCGGGTTCGCGCCGGCTCTGCCTGCCCAGGGAGTCCGGCGCCTCCAGCAGCCAGAACGTCGCCTTGACCGGCTGCTCGCCACCGCTCAGTCCAAACAGCCGGCACATGGAGCCGAACGCTACTCCTCGGCCCGTCCCGGGAGGGTGAACCGGTCGACGCCGCTCCCGCGCGCCCGGCCCACACCCCCGGCCGCGCCCGATCGACCCCCTCGCCGGGGGGTGAGTAGGGAAACGCCTCTCCTGGTTGTGTTTCTCGACTCACCCCCCGCGCAAGCGCCGGTGATCTGCGGTCGGCCGAGGGGGGTGAGTAGGGAAACGCCTGACATGGTTGTGTTTCTCGACTCACCCCCCAGGGGAGGCCCCGCGCGGCGTCCCCTCCCCGAACGGGAAATCGGACCACCCGGGACAGCTGTCAGAGTAATTTCAGGCTGAGCTGCGATCGTCAGTGCTGTGATCGAGATGGAAGGTGTCGCATGAGATTTCTCCGTACCGCTTCGACCCGCCGGCTGCTCGGCGTGCTCGCCGGCCTGGTCGCCGTGATCGGGGCCACGACGGCGATCGCCGTCGCCGCGTCCGGTTCGGGCCCTGTGCCCAAGCGCCAGCCGCTGGCCAACGCCGTTCATCAGGCGCTCGGGGCCAAGGCCGTCAAGGGCATCAGCGCCGACATCACCTTCACCAACCATCTGATCGACACCTCGGCCCTGCAGGGCAGCGATCCGGTGCTCAGCGGCGCGAGCGGGCGTCTGTGGCTCTCCAGCAGCAACCACCAGCTGCGCCTCGAGCTGCAGTCCAACAACGGTGACGCCGAGGTGCTGGTCAACCGACGGCACTTCTGGATCTCGGATCCGGCGGCCAACACGGTCTATCAGGGCACGCTGCCCTCGGACCTGATGGGCTCGGGCACCGGCAGCACGAGCAGCAGCGGCAGCAAGAGCAGCAGCGACGGCAACGGCAGCAAGGGCGGCCAGGGCGGCCAGGGCGCCGCCGACCACGGCATCCCGTCGGTGGCCAAGATCCAGGCCGAGCTGACCAAGCTCATGACGCACGTCAATCTCTCCGGCGCCCGGCCCGGCGACGTGGGCGGGCAGCCCGCCTACACCGTCTCGGTCTCACCCAAGCACGACGGCGGCCTGCTCGGCTCGGTCGCGCTGGCCTGGGACGCGGTCCGCGGCGTTCCCCTGCGCTTCGCGATCTACGCCAAGGGCAACCCGGACCCGGTGATCGAGCTCACCGCCGACAACATCAGCTACGGCGCCGTCCCCGCCTCGGTGTTCGCCATCTCGCATCCGCGCGGCGCCAAGGTGGTCACGATCGGCAGCGCCCAGGACGCCTCGGCCGGCAGCCAGAGCACGTCGGCCCACGGCGGCAAGGCGGCCAAGGGTGGCAAGGGCGGCCGCGCGGCCGCGCGTCACCACCATCTCGTGACCGGGCTCGACGCGGTCAAGGCCAAGCTGCACTTCCCGCTCACCGCGCCCGACAGCCTCGTCGGCCTGCCGCGGCGCACGGTCAGCCTCCTGAGCTACGGCGGCAGCCCGGCCGCGCTGGTCACCTACGGCCAGGGCCTGGGCGGGATCGCGGTCATCGAGCGCGCGCATCACGGCGGCGCGGCGGCCAAGCCGGCCGGCCCGGGCTCGGGTAACGGCCAGGGCAACCTCAGCCTGCCCACGGTGTCGATCAACGGCGCCACCGGACAGGAGCTCGACACCGCGCTCGGGACGCTGGTCACCTTCTCCCGCGGCGGCGTCGACTACACCGTGGTCGGATCGGTGCCCTCGGCGGCGGCCGACGCAGCCGCCCGCGCACTGTGAGCCCGGGCTCGGACGACGCCATCGGTCCCCGGGCCACGCCCGGGGACGCGCCGCCGCTCGAGGTTCGCGGTCTGGTCAAGCGCTACGGCGAGCTGACCGCGGTGGCCGGGGTCGACATCACGGTCAACTCCGGGGACGTGTACGGCTATCTCGGGCCCAACGGGGCGGGCAAGACCACCTCGCTGCGGATGATGATGGGCCTGATCCGCCCCACCGAGGGTTCGGTGCGGCTGTTCGGACGTGATCCGCAGAGCACGGTGCACGCGCTTCAGGGCGTGGCCGGCTTCGTCGAGGCTCCGACCTTCTACCCCTACCTCAACGCGCGGCGCAACCTCGAGCTGCTCGCCGCCTACGACGGCGGCGGCGCCGCCGGGCGCATCGCCGAGGCGCTGGAGGCCGTCGAGCTCTCGGGGCGCGCCAAGGACCGGGTGGGCGGCTTCTCCCACGGCATGCGCCAGCGCCTGGGCATCGCGGCGGCGCTGCTGCGCGACCCCAAGCTGCTGCTGCTCGACGAGCCGGCCACGGGTCTGGATCCGGCCGGGATGCGCGACATGCGCCTGCTCATCCGTCGCCTCGCCGGTCAGGGGATGACCGTGGTGCTCTCCAGCCATCTGCTGGCCGAGGTCGAGGACGTCTGCAACCGTGTCGCGATCGTCCGCTCCGGGCGGATCGTCTACGAGGGGGAGATCGCCGCGCTCAAGCGCGGCGCCGGCACGTCCTACCGCCTGGAGACGACCGACGACGAGCGCGCGCTGGCCGTCTGCGCCGCGCAGCCCGGGATCAGCGAGGTCCATCGCAACGAGCACGGCCGGATCGTGTTCACTGCCGACGAGACGGCGGTCACCGGGCTCTCCCAGGCGCTCGTGGAGGCGGGTGCCCTGATCCGCGCGCTGGCGCCGCAGACGGTGACCCTGGAGGATCTGTTCTTCGACTTCACCGAAGGCGACGGCCGCGCCACCGGCGCTCCGGACACCACCGCCAGCACCCCCGAGCCGGCCGCGACCGGAGGCTGAACCGCATGCCCGGCACCGCCACCGTCTACCGCTGGGAGCTGTTCAAGCTCCGCCACCAGAAGCGGACCTACCTCGGCCTGGGCGCCTCGATCCTCGTCCCGGTGCTGTTCGTGCTGGCCATCCACTTCCGCCACCACAGCTCGAGCCACGGCGACTTCGCCTTCTCGGGCTACCTGGATCGCAGCGGGCTGGCCGTCCCGCTCGTGCTGCTGCTGTTCGGCGCCGTGTGGCTGTTCCCGCTCATCACCGCGCTGGTGGCCGGGGATATCTTCGCCTCCGAGGATCACAACGGCACGCTGAAGACGATCCTCACCCGCTCGCTGGAGCGCTGGCAGATCTTCGCCGGCAAGGCCCTGGCCGCCGCCACCTACGCGATCGTCGCGATCGTCCTATCGGGGACGGTGGCCGTGCTCGCCGGCAGTCTGCAGTCGGGCTACAACTCGCTGCAGAGCCTGTCGGGGACGATCGTCTCGGCCCCCAAGGCCACCGAACTGGTCTACGTCAGCCTGCTCGTGTACCTGGTGCCGATTGCGGCGATCGTGTGCGTCGGGCTGCTGCTCTCGGCGGTGACCCGCAACAGCGCGGCCGCGGTCGTGGGCACCCTGATGGTCTCGCTGCTGTTCCAGCTGCTGGGGATCCTCCCGGGCCTGTCAGGGCTTCAGCCCTACCTGCTCAGCACGCAGTTCAACGCCTGGCAGGGGCTCCTGCGCACGCCGGTGGACTGGCAGCCGATCCTGCAGGCTGCCTGGGTGTGCGCGGTCTACGCGGGGCTGTCGCTGGGAACGGCGTTCCTCGTCTTCATCCGGCGTGACGTCTCGGGCTGAGCTCGCTCGAGCTCGCGGTGCGCCCTCGCCGCTCAGCCGAGCCCGAGCATCTCGCCGACCGCCTCCCCGGGCACCGGCTGGCTGAAGAGGAAGCCCTGCGCTCCGTCGCAGCCGAGGTCGCGCAGGCGCGCCAGCTGATGGTCGGTCTCGACCCCCTCGGCGACGATCGTGAGCCCGAGCGTGTGCCCGAGCTCGATGACCGCCCCCACGAGCGCCCCGTCCTCCCGCCCTGACCCCAGCTCCGTGACGAAGCTCTGGTGGATCTTCAACATGTCGGCCGGCAGCGCGCGCAGGTCGTGCAGGGTGGCCGGTCCCACGCCGAAATCGTCGATCGCGACGTGCACCCCGAGAGCGGCGAGCTCGCGCAGCACGCCGCCGTCGAACCGGGGGTCGAGCAGTGCATCGGCGGCGATCTCCATCCACAGCACGCCGGGGTCGCCACCTGCGCGCTCGATCGCCCAGCCGAGGCGCGCCGGGAATCCCGGATCGGCCAGCTGGGCGGGGGAGAGGTTGACCGAGACCGAGATCCCCGGCCGTGCCCGGCGCCAGCGCCGGATCTGCTCCAGCGCCTGGCCGATCACCCAGTCACCGATCTCACCGATCAGCTCCCCGTCCTCCGCGAGCGCCAGGAACTCTGTCGGAGGGAGGAGCCCGCGCCGCGGGTGCTGCCAGCGCACGAGCGCCTCGAAGCCGATGAGGCCCGTCTGACCGCGGATGGTCACCCGGGGCTGGTAGTGCACGCGCAGCTCCTCGCGGTCCAGCGCCGCGCGCAGTTCCGCCGTCGCCTCCTCGGAGGCGGGAAGGGGCGTGGTGAGGCGCGTGAGCTCGCCGAGGGGATCCTCCATCAGCGCATCCGTCCAGCGCACGACGCGGCGGGCGGGTGACGGGCCGGGGCCCTCCGCGTCGCCCTCGGGTTCGTCGGCCTCGTCGGCCTCGTCGGGATCGGCCTCCGCCAGCATGAGGCCTGCCGGCACGCGTGGCGCCGGGTCCGCGGCGAGCGCATGGACTGCGGAGGCGGCGAGGGACGAGGGGTCCCCGCGCTCCTCACGCCCATCCGGCTCACGCTCCTCGGGGCGGCCGAGCAGCGACCAGCTGCGGTCCCCCGCTCCCGGACGGTCCCGGGAGAGCTCGGCGCGGCCGCCGCCGAGGCGCTTGGCGCGGTACATCGCCCCGTCAGCGTCCCGCAGCGCATCGTCGAGCGAGACGGAGGGATCCTCGAGCATCGTGATCCCGATCGAGACCGCGATCACGACGGGTTCCTCCCGGCCCTCGAGCACGATCGGCTCGGCCGCCGCGTCTGCGATCCGCTGGGCGATCGCCATCGCCTCGGCTTCGCCCGACAGGCCCTCGAACAGGAACGTGAACTCATCGCCGCCGATGCGCGCGACCGTGTCCATCGGCCGCAGCAGCGCGGTGAAGCGATCCGAGAGCTCGTGCAGCACATGGTCGCCGGCGGTGTGGCCGAGCGTGTCGTTGACCTCCTTGAACGAGTCGAGGTCAAGGAACATGACCGCCGGCGCCAGGCCGGTGCGCTGCGAGCGGTCGAGGGCGACGCTCACCCGGTCACGGAAGAGCAGCCGATTCGGCAGCCCGGTCAGGGGATCCTGGAGCGCCCGGCGGGTGAGCCGGACCTCGGCACGCTTGCGCTCGATCGCGTACCGCAC
>DASSZP010000057.1:0-27203 GCA_035713465.1 Solirubrobacteraceae bacterium
CGCCGCCGACAACGCCCGCTTCGGCCAGACCGGGCCCAAGGTCGGCTCCTTTGACGGCGGGTTCGGGGCCAGCGTCCTCTCGCGGCTGGTCGGGCCCAAGAAGGCCAAGGAGATCTGGTTCCTCTGCCGCCAGTACGACGCGCAGCAGGCGCTCGAGATGGGCTTGGTCAACACCGTCGTGCCGCTCGAGCGGCTCGAGGCCGAGACCGTGGCCTGGTGTCGGGAGATGCTCGCCCTCTCCCCCTTCGCGCTGCGTCTGCTCAAGGCCAGCTTCAACGCCGATGAGGACGGGCTGGCCGGCATCCAGCAGCTCGCCCACGACGCCAACCTGCTCTTCTACATGAGCGAGGAGGCGGCCGAGGGCCGTGACGCCTACCTGCAGAAGCGCCCCGTCGACTTCTCCCAGTTCCCGCGGCGGGCCTGACGTGACCGCCGGCGCCCGCCTCGCCTGAGCTCTCGCATGCCGGGCACCGTCCGCATCTGGCTGATGGCCGCGCGCCCGCGGACGCTGCCGGCCGCCGTTGCGCCCGTGCTGGTCGGCACCGCGCTGGCCGGGTACGCCGGGGTCTTTCACGTCCTGCGCTTCATCGCCGCCCTGCTCGGCGCGATCCTCATCCAGGTCGGGACCAACCTGTCCAACGACTACTCCGACGCGCGGCGCGGCGCCGACGCCGAGGACCGCCTCGGCCCGGTCCGGGTCACGGCCGGGGGCCTGGTCCCGCCCCGGCAGGTGCTGCTGGCCACCTACCTGACCTTCGGGCTGGCCGTGCTCGCCGGTGTCTACCTCGTCGTCGTCGCCGGCTGGCAGCTGCTGCTCGTCGGCGCCGCCTCGATCCTGGCCGGGGTCGCCTACACGGGCGGCCCCAAGCCCTACGGATACGAGGGTCTGGGCGAGGTGTTCGTGTTCCTGTTCTTCGGCATCGTGGCCGTGGCCGGCTCCTACTTCGTGCAGGTCAAGGCGCTGCACTGGGAGGCGTTCGCACTGGCCGTGCCCGTCGGGCTGCTGGCCGCCGCGATCCTCGTGGTCAACAACGTGCGCGACATCGACTCCGACCGGCGCGCCGGCAAGCGCACGCTCGCCGTGCGGATGGGGCGTGAGCGCACCCGCGGGATGTTCGCCGGCGTCGTGTACCTGGCCTACGTGCTGACGCCGGTGACCTGGCTGTTCGGGCCCGTCGACGCCTGGGTCATGCTCCCGTGGCTGACCCTGCCGCTCGCCGCCCGCGTCGTGGCCACGGTGCGCAACCATGCCGACGGCCCGTCGCTCAACGGCGCGCTGGCCGGCACCGGGATGCTGCAGCTGGCCTTCTGCGCCCTGCTCTCGGCCGGTCTGCTGCTCAGCGGCTGACCGTGACCGGCGGCCCGTCGGCGGCGCGGCGGCCGTGGGCCAACCGGTGTGCTGCGGCTCAGCCGCTGACCGCCAGCGCCCGGGCGCGGGCCACGGCCACGTCGAGTGCCGGGCGGGCCCGGCTGACCAGGCGCAGCCGCCAGGGCGCGCCGACGAAGGCCCGGTTGGCCACGGTGGCAAAGCCGTTCTCGTCACAGCGCAGGGCGAGCAGGAGATGCGCGACCCGGTCGGCCACGGGCAGGCCGGGGTCGCGGACCGCCACGCAGTAGCAGTGCACGCGCCGGCCGCCGGGGGCGAGCAGCAGCGCCCCCGACTCGCCGATCAGCCACACGCCCAGCGCGCCCGGCTCCAGGGCCAGGCCGGTGCGCATGTACAGCGCGTAGGCCTCGCGGTCGAGCAGGTCGGCCAGCATCCCCAGCGCGCGCTGCTCGGCGGCGGGGGCGCTGTCGCGGCGCTTGGGGCGCACGACGTTGGCTCCGCGCGCCGCGTACAGCGCCGGCACCATCCACGCGTGCACGAGGAGGATCACGGCCAGCGGGATGGTGATCGGCGCGGCCACCCCCAGGAACACGGCGAAGGCCAGGAACGGCACGACCTGGCCGACCGTGGACAGTGTCCATACCCGGCCGTCGCGCCGCAGGGACCCCGGATCGACCCGATGACGCCAGTAGACGTCCTTGAGCTCGGGCAGCGGCCCGGGCTCGAGCGCCAGCCCGGGCCCCGGGAGAGTGCTCATCCGCCCGCGATCGGGCGGCGCAGGATGACCAGCGCGTCCTGATCGCAGGGCAGCGTCCGGATCTGCTCGGCCCGGCCCGGACCCTGCGCGAGCACGGCGATGTAGCCGTCCTGCAACTCCGCCGCCAGCGTCTGCTCGGCCGCGGCGGTGGCCGGGGCGTCAGACGGAGTCCACTCCGCCAGCACGGAGTGTCCGGTCCTGTCCATGCGGATCATTCGAGCCACGGCGGCCTCCTCGCGATCGGTGTTGATGGAATGGTACGCCGATGCAGCTCACCCTCGAGCCCGTGCGCGTCCCGCTGGCCGCGCCCTTCACCGCCGCGCACGGGGCCGTGGACGAGCGCGAGCTGCTGCTGGTCACGCTGCGCGCCGCCGACGGCGCCACCGGCTACGGCGAGGCGGCACCGCTGCCCTCCTACGACGGGGTCCGCCTCGAGCAGGTCACCGCGGCGCTTGAGGCGTGCCGGCCGATCCTGGCCCAGGCCGACCGCGAGCCGCCGCCCCAGGTCCTGGCCCGCTGTGCCGAGGTCGTCCTGCTCGCACCGGCCCTGGCCGCGCTCGATCTCGCGCTGTGGGACATGGCCGGACGCCGGCTCGGGGTCCCCGCCTGGTCGCTGCTGGGCTCCCCGCCCGGGCCGCCCGAGCCGGTCCGGGTCAACTTCACCATCACCGCGGCCGATCGCTCCGGCGCGGTCGCGCAGGCCGCCGAGGCCCGCGCGGCGGGGTTCACCACCGTCAAGGCCAAGGTGGCGATCGGCGACGACCACGGGCGCCTGGCCGCGATCCGGGCCTTCGCCGGGCCCGACATGCGCATCCGCATCGACGCCAACGGCGCCTGGACCCCGGCGCAGGCCCATGTGGCCCTGCGCTCCCTGGAGCCGGTCGGGATCGAGCTGTGCGAGGAGCCGGTCCGCGGCGTGGCGGCGGTCCGCGCCCTGCACGGGATCAGCGAGATCCCGCTCGCCCTGGACGAGTCGGCCGCCGACCCGCGGGCGCTCGACGCCCCGGCGTGCGAGCTGATGTGTCTGAAGATCTCGCGCTGCGGCGGGCTTCAGGGCCTGCTCGAGACCGCGCGACGCGCCCGGGCCACCGGCTATGAGGTGTTCCTGGCCTCCACCCTGGACGGCCCGCTGGGCATCGCCGCCGCCCTGCACGCCGCTGCGCTGCTGGGCCCGGCGCGCGACGCGGGCCTGGCCACCCTGGGCCAGTTCCGCCGCCCCGACCCGCTGCCGCCGGTGGCCGGGCGGATCGCGCTGCCCGCCGGTCCGGGTCTCGGCGACGGTCTGCTCGACTGGTACCGCCCGGCGGGCTGACCGCGGACAGCCAACGGCTGCTGCGAGGCTCCTCACCGCCCGCTGACGTGGGCGCGTCGATGAGCTCCCGGGCCACCGCACATGCAGAACGCGCCAAATCACGGTGGGTGCCAGGGGTTTTTCCTAAAACTGCCCGCCATGACGACGTTCTGCGCCAAACCGCCGCGGCCGCTCGCCGTTTTTCCCGTTATGCACCCTCTCGGGCGAGCGCCGGCGGCCGCGATCAGCGGCGTCGCTCAGCGGCGTGCCGAGGCGGAAGGCCGACGCGACCCGGCCCGACTCAGCCGGCCGCGAGCACCTCGGCCACCGCGTCCGGGGCCTCGAGGTGGACCGCATGGCCCGCGCCCGGCACGACGATCACCTTCGCCGCGGGCAGCCCGGCGGCCATCCGCCCGGCGATCGCGCGGAACTTCTCGTCGCGACCACCGGCGACGAGCGTGACCGGCATGGTGAGCTCGTCCAGGCGGTCCCAGAGCGAGGGCAGCGCCCCGGTGCCCAGGCCGCGCAGGGCCGCGGCCAGCCCGTCAGCCGTGGAGCGCAGGCGATCGGCGTGCACCTCGGCGGCGACATCGTCGGGCAGGCCGGCCAGCACCGGGGTCCGGGCCCAGCGCCGGGCGAAGGCCTCGGCGGTGCTCGCCTGCACCTCATCGGCCAGGGCATCGTCGGCGGCCCGGCGGCGCGCGCGCTCCTGCGGGTCGGCCAGACCGGGGCTGGCGCCGACCAGCACCAGCCGGCGGATCCGCGCGGGCTCGGCCAGGGCCAGGTGCAGGGCGATCCGCCCCCCCATCGAGTAGCCGCCGAGCACGACGCCGTCGCCCAGCAGCGGGCGCAGACCGGCCAGCGCACGGGTCAGGTCGGCCGGGCGCACCGCCCCGGCGCGTCCGTGCCCCGGGAGGTCCGGGGCCAGCGGGCGGTAGCGTTCCCCGAGCGCGGCGCCGACCCGGCTCCAGCTCGCACCCGTGTGCGTGAACCCGTGGAGCAGCATCAGGTCGTCGGTCACGTCTCTCATCATGCCCCCTCTCGGTTCCCATCTGCTCCTGCGTGCGTTCGCCGACGAGCTGGCCCGCTGCGGCGTCCGTCACGCCTGCACGTCCCCGGGCTCGCGCTGCACCCCGCTCGTCCTCGCCCTCGTCCGCGAGCCCGGCCTTCAGACCAGCTCGCACCTGGACGAGCGCAGCGCCGCCTTCTTCGCCCTCGGCGTGGCCAAGGTCAGCGGCCGCCCGGTCGTGCTGGCCTGCACGTCCGGGACCGCCGCGGCCAACTACATGCCGGCGGTGATCGAGGCCCACTACGCGCGGGTCCCGCTGATCGTGCTGACCGCCGACCGCCCACCCGAGCTGCGCGACAATGGCGCCGGGCAGGCGATCGATCAGCTCAAGCTCTACGGCGGCGCCGCACGCTGGTTCGCCGAGGTCGGGGTGCACGAGGGCACCCCGGCCAACCTGCGCTTCATCCGCGAGCTGGCCTGCCGCGCCTGTGCGGTGGCCGGCGGGCCGGTGCCGGGGCCGGTGCACCTCAACTTCCCCCTGCGCGAGCCGCTGGTCCCCGACGGGCCGCTCGGCGCCGATCCCGTTCCCGGCCGTCCCGGGGGACGGCCGTGGGTCCAGCCGGCCGACGTCGCGCCCGGCATCGTCGCCCCCCGGCGGCTGCCCGTCCGCGGGGTGATCGTGGCCGGCCGCGACGAACGCGACCCGCGGCGGGGCGAGGCGATCGCCGCCTTCGCCGCCCACGCCGGTTATCCGCTGCTGGCCGATCCGCTCTCGGGCGCGCGCCGCGGACCGGCCGCGGTGGCCGCCTATGACCTGCTGCTGCGCGATCCGAGCTTCCGCGGCGCGCTCGCCCCGGAGCTGGTGATCCGCACGGGGGACCTGCCGACCTCAAAGCCGCTGCGCGCCTGGCTGGCCGGCCTGAGCGGCGCCGCGCAGGTGGCGATCGACCCCGAGGGTGCCTGGCAGGACCCTGACTCGGTGCTGACCGAGCGGATCGCCGCCGATCCCACCACGGTGCTGGCGGCGTGGTCGGACGGGCCGCCGGCCCCGGCCGCTCCCTGGCTGGGGTTGTGGCGGGCGGCCGACGCCCAGATCAGCACCGCCCTCGAGGCCGAGCTCGGGGACGAGCTCTCCGAGCCGGCCGTGGCGCGCGGACTGGGCGCCTGGCTGCCGGGCGACGCGGCGCTGGTCGTGGCCTCATCGATGCCGATCCGCGACATCGAGGAGTTCATGGCCGTGCGCGAGGACCCGCCGCGGGTGCTGGCCAACCGCGGAGCCAACGGGATCGACGGCACGGTCTCGACCGCCTACGGCGTGGCCGCCGCCCACGATGGCCCGGTCGTGCTGCTGATCGGCGACGTGGCCCTCGCCCACGACCTGGGCGGGCTGCTGGCCGGCCGCCGGCTCGGCCTCGCGCTGACCATCGTGCTGATCGACAACGACGGCGGCGGCATCTTCTCGTTCCTGCCCGTCGCCTCGCAGCGCGACGCCTTCGAGACCCATGTGGCCACGCCGCACGGCCTGGACTTCGCTCACGCCGCGGCACTGTACGGCGCCGCCCACGTGCGCGCGGACACGCCGGAAGAGCTGCGCGAGGCGGTCGCCGCCGGCATCGCCTCCTCCGGCACGTCGATCGTCGAGGTCCGCACCGACCGCGCGGCCAACCTGGACCTGCACCGGCGGATCGCCGCGCGGGCCCTGGCCGCGCTCAGCGTGCCCGTCGCGCCGGACCCCTGAGCAGCGCCGAGCGCGGCTCAGGCCGCGAGCAGGGGCAGCAGCGCCTGGAGCTTGACCTCGGTCTCGGCGAGCTCCTGCGCCGGGTCTGAATCGCGCACGATCCCGGCCCCCGCGAACAGGCGCGCCCGCGGCCCGCTGAGCAGCGCGCAGCGCAGGGCCACGCAGAACTCGCCGTCGCCGCTGGCGTCGGTCCAGCCGAGCGGGGCCGCGTACAGCCCGCGGTCAAAGCCCTCCAGGGCCGGGATCAGGGGGCGCGCCTGCGGCCATGGCTCGCCGCCCACCGCGGGCGTCGGATGCAGCAGCGCGGCCAGCTCGAGCGCCGCGAGCGGGTGCGCGAGCTGCGCGCGGATCGGCAGGCCGAGGTGCTGGATGTTGGCCACGCGCACGAGCGCCGGTTCCGGGGCGGCCGTCACCCAGACCGCGTGCGGGCGCAGGGCGCGGACGATCCGCCGGGCCACGATCAGGTTCTCCTCGCGATCCTTGTCCGAGCGCAGCAGACGCTCGCCCAGGTGATCGTCGACGGCCGGATCGGCGCTGCGCCGGGTCGAACCGGCGAGGGCGACGGTGCTCGCCCGGGCGCCTTCGCGCCGCGCGAGCAGCTCGGGGCTGGCGCCGATGAAGGTCGTGGCGCCGCGCCCGACCGCGTAGACGAAGCAGGAGGCAAACGCGTCGCGCAGCACTCCGAACAGCGCGCCGGGATCATGGTCGGCGCCCGCGGCCACCTCGACCTCGCGGGCGAGCACGATCTTCTCGAGCTCGCCCGCGCGGATCCGCTGCACGGCGCGGGCCACGGCCTCCTCGTAGTGGGCCGGCGGCATCACGCTGCGCACCACCGGCGCCCCGGCGGGCGCGGGATCGAACAGCGGCAGGGGCGCGACGCGCAGGGCGGCCAGCCGGTGCTCGATCGCGACCAGAACGCCCTCGGCGGTGTCATCGCCGGCTACCAGCGCGTTGACGGTCAGCCAGCACTGCGCGCCGGACCGGGCCAGCGAGAGGGCGGGGACCGACAGGCCCGCCGGCCCCAGCGCGGACCAGCCACGGTCCAGCCCCGCGGTGGGGTCGAAGGGCAGACCCCCGACCGCCACCGGACCGGAGCCGGGGACGGCCGCCGGCTCATCGAGCGAGCCGCCGGCCACCAGCTCGCGCCAGCGCCGCGACAGCTCGGAGATCGGGTTGGCCGTGCCGGGAGCCAGCGGGAGGTCGAGCACCGTGCCCAGCGTGCCCAGCGCGCCGGCGTCGCGGTCGGGCTGCTCGAAGGCGAACCAGGGCTCGCCCGGGGCGCGCGAGGCGACGACGACGGCGACGGGGTCGATCCCGTCCGCGCAGCGCGCGGTGACGCTGACCAGCCGGGGCCGGCCGCTGCTGCGGGCCGCCTGCAGTGCGCTGTCCAGACGCTTGGCCAGCCGGCGCCAGGACCGGGCGTCCAGCCAGGTGGGGTGATCGAGCCCGACCGATGACACGTGTCCGAGCGTAGTACCCGGGAGACCATCCCGGCGCTGCCGGCACGCGTCCGATCGGCCGCCCGCGGGCGCCGCCGGAGCGATCCAAGCGCGTCCGGTCAGCCGTCGGTGGGGGCCGCCGTGGTGGCGCGGCGCGCCTCCGGCGGCTCCGCGGTGGCGCCGACGCGGGCCAGCAAGCGGTCCAGCCAGGCGGCGACGAGCTGCTGGGAGGCCAGCGCGCGGACGGCGTGATCCTCCCACCCGAACTCCTGGAGGTGCACGTGCGCCCAGCCGGGGAGCCGCTCCAGCACCGCGAAGGAACGCAGCTCCTCGTGCAGGGCCTCGTGGCGGCTGAGCAGGAAGTCGACCTCGCAGCCGCGGGCATCGAGCTCGGACAACTCGGCGGTGACGCGACCGGTGTGCTCGCGCTGATCGCGCCGCGCCTGTTCGAGCGCCCGTACGTTGGTCAGCGTGCGCAGGCTCCGGGTGATGGCCTCGCGCCGCTTCTCGCTCGTGCGCAGCTTGCGCCACAGCTCGCCCCGCAGGGCACGGACGGTCGCCCGCCGCGAGCGCTCGTCGCCGAGCGAGGGACTCCAGGCGAAGGTGAAGAGGTTGATCAAGCCAAGACCGGCCACCGAGGGGTCGGCCAGGGCGGCGTGATAGGCCCAGTAGGCGCCCGCGCACAGCCCGGAGAGCAGGAAGCGCTCGGCCGCTCCCTGCTCGCGCAGCCAGGCGAGCACGGCCAGGACCTGCTCGGTTCGCTCCGGGCTGTAGATGTCGGTCAGGGGCAGCGGGCCGGCCGCCTGGCCGCCCGCGTCGCCGATGCCCGGCAGGTCGATACGCACGCTCGGGACACCCGCCGCCGCCCACCGGCGCGAGATCTCGACCCAGTTGCGGTTCTGACCGGTGTGGCGCTGGGCGCCACCGTTGAGCAGCACCGCGGCCAGGGGAGCGCCGCTCGCGGGCCAGTCGCCGGCCACGCAGGCCACGCCGAAGACCTCTCCCCCCGGCACCGGGATGCCGATGGCGTGCTCGGCGACCGGCCGCCCAGCGACGGAGACGATCAGCGGCTCGCCCGCGCCCAGAGCCCGCCGCGGCCCCGGCGCCGGCGCGGGGGCCGCGGTCGCGAGGCTGTCGCCGGCCAGCCACTCGAGGCTGCTGGCGATCGTCTCCTCAGGGATCCGCGACCTCTCCGGGTCGGCCATCATCGGCCCGAAGCCCATCCCGTCGGCGAGCGTCACGTCGGCGCCGGCGGCGCGCAGGCGGGCGACGAACGACGGGTCCACCGCGATCCCGTCCCGACCGAGCACGAGCACCCGCCGGGGCGGGGTCGTGCCCTCGCCGGACAGCGCGACCGCACTGAGGGCCGAGCTCGTGGCCCGAGTGAGCACGTACCCGGTGAGCTCGAGCCAGCCCTCGGCCCCGGGCACCGGCTCGGCTCCCACCGGTGGGGGGATGAGGGCGGCGCTGGCGCGAAGCTCGCGCAGCAGCCGGCGGCCGCTGGAGGGAACCCCCCAGAGGATGGCCTGCCCGATCGGGGCGCCGCGGTCGGCGGCGTGCAGCGCGAGCAGTCCGCCCAGGCCGATGCCGGCCGCCACCACCTCGGCGACCCCGTAGGCCGAGGCGAGCTCGGCGGACAGGCGCGACACGGCCTCCGTCCAGGCCGTGAACAGCTCGGGGTCCTGGGGGCGGCCCGTACTGTCGCCGGTGCCGGGGAGATCGAAGCGCAGCACGGGATGGCCCGCCTCGGCCAACCTCTGCGCCCAGAACCGTCGCACCCGGTAGGAGCACATGTCCTCCCAGCCGAACGCCGGGCAGAGCAGGATGGGCGCTGCCGGGGCGCCGGCCTGGGCCGGGAGGTGGTGATGGCCGCGCACGGTCTCGGGACCGGCCTCGATGACCACGGCCTCGATCACGTCAGCATCCGCGCGGGCTCCCATGGCTTGTCAGCCGTCATCAGCGCATAGCCAATCACGTCCTCGGCGAAGAATCGCTCCATCACGTCGCATCCGGCAATGAAGCCGGCCAGGCCCTCCTCGCCGATCAGGTTGGAGACGCTCGGTCCCGCCCGCCGCGCGTGATCGCGCCACTGCCCGAAGGTGGGCAGCACGCGCGCGGACAGGTCGGTCAACGCGGTCACGGTCAGCCCGGCCGCCTGCGCGGCCTGCGTGTACTCCTCGGTGGTGCCCATCACCGCGTCCCCGAAGGTGTCGCCCAGGACATCCAGGTCGACGTGCCGGCGGCGCAGGTCGCGCAAGGTGAGCGGGTGCGTCAGCACGACGTCGCCGAGAACCATGCGCCCGCCGGGCGCCAGCAGTCGGGCGCACTCGCGCATCATCGCCGGCCGCGGCGCCAGGTACTGCGAGGACTCGGTCAGCCAGACGAGGTCCCACACGCCTGCGGCCAGCCCCGAATCGCGTGCGTCTGCCTCCACGAAGGTGACCGTAGCGCTCAGTCCCGCGGCCTGGCTGCGACGCCGGCCGGCCGCCACCCCGACCGCGCTCGTGCTGACACCCACGACCTGGACCGCGCCGAAGCGCTCGGACAGCCAGCAGGCCTGCGTCCCGGTCCCGCAGCCGAGGTCGACGATGCGCGGGTGCGCGGGCGGTGAGGCCGCCGCGGCCATGGTCTCGGTCAGGCAGGCCGTCGCGCGTTGCAGGTCGGTCTCCCCGGGGGCGAACAGGCCATGGTGGAAGTCCTCACCGAGGATGAGCGTCCAGGCGGCCGTGATGCGGTCGTAGTGCCGGATGGGGTCGGTCGGCACATCCGCGCCCGAGGACCCGCCCGCGTTGGTCACGGCGTGCCGCCGACTGGGGCCTCGCAGGAGGGATCGGGGGTGGTGATGGGGACCGTTCCGTGCAGGTTCAGCGCGGTCAGCGACCCGCGCAGCGCACCGGGCACCGCATCGCCGGCGCGGTCCAGCCGATGCAGGACCAGCTCCCGCTCGCCGCCCGGCGCGACGCTGAAGGCGTCATCGGACGGGCGGTAGCCGGCCACGCCGACCCGGACCCCGTAGGCGAAGCGGTCGCTGTGCACGCGCAGCCGCGGTGCGCGGCCCGGGCCGGCTTCCCCCGGGCCGGGCTCCGGCGCGATGATCTCGGCCCGCAGACCAAGGTCTCCGGGGGATAGACGCTCGGCGGGACGCCCGGCGGGCAGGTGGAAGGCCTGTGAGATCAGCTCGCCATCCGGCCGCTCGAGGCTCAGGGCGATGACGTCCTGCGTGGGCGGGCCGAACCGGTAGGCCCAGGCCGCGTCGACAAAGCGGCCAAGCACCGCCTCGACATTGACGCTGGTCGTCGCGTGCGGCGCGAGCTCGAGCTCGCGCACGGCCTCGTCGACCGGCTCGGCGTAGTGCCGGTAGAGGCTGACGCGCAGGCGCAGAGCCTGGGCCTGCGGGCCGTCGTTGGCGACGTGCGCGCAGACTCCGCTCAACCCCTCGTCGGTCGACCACACGGCCAGCGGCGCGAAGGCGCGGCGCAGGTGGTGAAAGGCCACCTTGGGAGCGCCGGCGTGGTCGAGCACGCCCAGTCCGGCGCCCGGCAGCATGTCCTTGAGCCAGAGCACGAGCGCGCCGCGGCACCGGGACCCGGCGCGGCGCCACTCGCCGATCACCTCGGCCATCACCTCCGCGGAGGCAAAGCGCGAGAGCTCGAGATAGCGAGCGTGGTCATAGCGGCGCAGCGCCACCGGATCGACCCCGAAGAGCAGGCGCAGGTAGTGATCGCGCACGTCGTCGAAGTCCCAGCCCGAGCCGATGTCCCACCCCGTGCCGGCGTCGCGCGCCACCCCCGCCTTCCAGCGCGGATGGTGCACCGGGACGGTGACCTCATCGGGCACGTTGGCGAAGGCCAGGCACTCCGCGGCGAAGCGCACGCCGGCGCGGCGGGCATCCTCGGGCGCCCGGAAGTAGCCGGTGACGCCGAAGTAGTGCGCGATGCCCGCGCCGGGATGAAAGGGCAACGCGCCCCCGCACGGCGTGCTGGCCACGTACGGGCAGTCCAGGCCGAGCTCGGCGACCAGGCCGGGCAGCCACTCGTCCCAGAAGGCGGCGCGCCCGAGGTCCGCCGCCAGGCCGAGCATCGCGGCCTGCTGCTCGACCTCGGAGTTGCCGCAGACGACAGCCAGGCTCGGCCGGCCGGCCAGCCCGGTGAGGATCTGCCGGGCCTCGGCCTGCACCGCGGCGGCGAAGTTCGGGTCGGTGAGCGGGTAGTCGACGTTGGCGAACATCAGGTCCTGCCAGACGAGGATCCCGAGCTCGTCGCACAGGTCGTGGAACGCCTCGCTCTCATAGGCCCCGGTGCCGACCACGCGGAGCATGTTCATGCCCGCGTCGCGCACCGTCTCCAGCAGCCGGCGCAGCTCCTGCGGGCTCGGGGCCATCCCGATCAGGTCGGCCGGCGTCCAGACGGCGCCGCGGGCGAAGACCGGCACCCCGTTGACGTGCAGGTCAAGGCCGTCGCGACGGATGTCCGGCGCCCAGGACAGCGCGCGGAAGCCCACCCGTCGCTGCGCCCGAACCGTCCCGTCGACGACCACGCTCAGCGTGTGCAGCGCGGGATCCCCGTGGGTATGCGGCCACCAGCGCGCGACCGCGGGGACCCGGACGGCGGCCCCCCAGTGCCCGTCACCCGCGGGGGCCATCGGCACGCGCACGTCGGCGATCACCGCCTCGAGCCTGGGGCTGCCGGCGGTCTCGGGCAGGCTGAGACGCACCTCGGCCACACCCGCGCCGTCGCCATCGACCGAACAGCGGACGCGCAGCTCGCGCGGATCGAGCGGGTGCACGGTGGCCAGCTCGACCGGCCGCCAGGGCCCGACCGCCGCGGGCCCGGGGGCAAAGCCGGGCGAGCGACCGAACATCATGGTGCGAAACCAGCGCAGGTTGCCCGGCTCCACGACCCGCGTGCGCCAGCGTGCGGACGGGCGCCGGCGGCGGCCCAGCTGCGGGGTCAGCGCCCGGCAGGCGATGACCAGCTCGTTCTCGGCGGCCAGCCGGTCCCCGACGTCGAGCTCGTGCTGGCGCCACATCGACGCCGACTCGAGGACCCGCTCACCGTTGAGGTAGACCTCGCTGACCGTGGCCACGCCGCCCAGGCGCAGCACCGCACGCCCCTCGCCGGCCGCCGGCGCGGGAAAGCGGACGCGAAACCACCAGTCCTCGGCGTCGAAGTCACGCGCGTCGTCGGCCCCGACCGCGCCCGCGGCCGTGCCCGGCACCCGCGCCGGGCGCCAGTGCCCCTCGCGCGCCGCCTGGGCGGGATCGGCCCACCGGCCGGGTTCACTGGCGGCGAGCTCCCAGCCGGTGTCGAGCGCGAGCGCCGCAACCGCCGGAGCGGGTCCGGTCATGCCGTCAGCGCGTCGCCGAGCGCGGCCATGCCCTCGTCCCAGGCCGTGATCATGACCTCCAGGGCCGCGTGCGGGTCAAAGGCGCGGCGCCGGGCGAGACGGAAGGAGATCGTCTTGGAGCCCTCCACGACCCGGCCGAATCCGGCACAGGCGGCCGCCCCGGAGTCGCCGAGAACCCAGGCGAGGTGATCGGTGAACAGCTCAAAGGCCGAGCCGACCATGCGCGCGGTGACGAAGGCGTACTCGTGATAGTCCTGCTCGGTGCCCTCAAGCAGCCGCGGAAGGTCGTCCCGCAGGCTGTCGGCCCAGGCGGCGAACGGGTTGCGGGCCGGCCGCCGGGCGTAGTGGTGGGCGAGCAGCTCGCGCGCCGCGCGGCGCAGCTCATCTCCGGTCAGCCGCGGGCCGACGTCGAAGGTGACCAGCTCGGTGAACGGGTCCATCACGTCGACCGTGAAGTGGTCGAGCATCCGGAAGGCGCCGCGGTAGTCCTCTCCGGAGAGCTCGAAGTACCCGGCGTTGTGGAAGTAGCGCATCCACTCTCCCCCGCGGTCGATCGCCTCGGGCGCGACCGTCGTCTTGAGGTGCTCGCGCCGGTAGCTGGTGGCCGCCGTGTCGGGGAGGTAGAAACCGTCGATCTCGACCAGCACGGTGCGTCCGGCGCTCAGCTGCTGCTCGATGTGCTCGGGCAGGCTGCGGTAGGGCAGCATCTCGTGGATGTCGATCCCGTACAGGCGGTCCAGATCGGCGGCCGCCGGCTTGGCGTAGGTGAACTGATCGCCCTCCCAGTCGGTGCGGGCGATCACGCCGAGCATGGCCAGCGGCTCGTCGCCGCGGGCGTGGACGAGCTCGATCAGCACGTCGGCGTAGCAGTTGCTCTCCACGTAGGTCCGATCCGCGGCGTGCAGCGGATGGGGCGTGTGCCGATCGAGCCCGAGGTTCCAGAGCGAGACCATGTCCAGGGAGGCGATGTCCATCAGAGCGCGAGGATGCGGCGGACCTCGTCGGGCCACTCGCCGATGTCGAGGCCGTGGGCGCTGAACAGCGCCAGCGTGACGCGCTCCTCGCCGAAGGCCATGCAGCTGGTGTGGGCCGGCGCTCCGTCGGCGGTCTCAAGGCCGCAGGTGTGCCCGAAATGGTCCTGGTGGTAGTTGGAGGACGCGATCGCGGTCGGACGCCCGGCCACCGGCGCCATCAGCTCCCATTTGAGCTCCTGGTCGCGCTGGGCGGCAGCCAGCAGCCGCCCGGTGCGCCCGAAGAACGGGTCGGTGGCGACGTCGAGCTCGAGCGCCAGGCCGAGGCTGCGCAGCAGCTCCTCGGCCCGGCTGCGCCAGGCGCTGCGCCAGGCGACGATCGTCTCCGGATCGGCGATCCGCACGATCTCGCGCATGTGGAAGATCTGCATGCGGGCGGGATCGTCGGAGGGCTCGCGCCGGAACACGTACGCGTCGCCGGTGTCCAGGGTGAGCCCGCCCTCGGGCAGCGGCCCGCGGGCGGCGATGGCCGGGTACAGGGGGTAGCACGCGGCCGGGGTGAGGACCATCTCGGTCATCTCCTGAAAGCCGCTCCAGTCCGCGTGGGCGGAGGCCAGCGACGCCTGCTCGGCGGCCTGCGCCTCGTCGCCGTCGAACGAGAACACGGTCCCGGCCAGGTGCGGGAAGGAGTCCAAGTAGCCGAAGGTCTCCAGCTGCTCGCGCGGGAGCAGCGGCGGGAAGTACATCGGGGTGGCCGCGTCGGGCTCGGCCGTGCGCGTGACCAGCGCGTCGAAGGCCAGCCGCACCCGCTCAAAGCCGGCCCCGCGGGCGTACACCCCGTGAACGCCGGAGCGGGTGAGCAGGCCGGCCGCGACGAGCGCGTCGAGCAGCGCGACCTGATCCGGCGTGCCGGCGCGGAACTCGGGCATCGGGCTCAGACGTCCTTGGCGATCAGCAGCAGCCCGGCGTTCGTGTCGTGGATGCGTTCGTTGGCGATCATCAGCGCACCGGACATCGCGTCGCGCAGGTTGCGCCCGACGCTGAACGGGGTGTCGTTCTTAAAGCCCATGATCCCGCACACCTCCAGCGCCCCGCGGCAGACCTCGGCCGACTTCTCCGAGGCGGCGATCTTGAGGTTGTTGAAGCGCAGGATCGTGCTCATGTTGGACAGGCGGGGACGGCCCGGCTCGCGGTCGGCGGCCTCGAACTCGGTCAGGGCGGCGCTCACCTCGGCCCGCAGCAGCGACAGCTCGCTCATCAGGTGAGAGAGCCGCTGGGCGGCGGGCAGCGGGCCTCCGGGCTTGCGCTTGGCCGCCGCGCGGACGAAGGCCCGCGCCCGGCCGAACGCGTCCTCGGCGATCCCGAGCCACACGTGCGACCACAGGATGTGGGAGATCGGGACCATCGACTCGGTGGCCACGCGCGAGAACGGGGTGCCCACGATCTGCTCGGCGGGGAACCGGGCCCGCAGGGTGAACCCCGGCGAGCAGGTGCCGCGCATCCCGAGCACGTCCCAGGTACCGGCGGGCTCCAGCTCGTTCTGCTCGCGGCGGGTGACCACGACCACCTGATCTCCGGGCTCGGCCTCCGGGGACCGGCGCACGGTGGTGAACAGATCGTCGGCGTAGAGGCCGTAGCTGACCGTCGGCGCCTGCTTCTCGAACTGCATCAGGCCGCCACCGGCCTCGCTGACCGCGGCGATCGAGCGCCCCATGTCGCCGCCGGTGCCGATCTCCGAGGTGACCGACGCGATCAGCCGGCCGTCGGCGGCCACCTCGGCCAGGAAGCTCTCGAAGTAGCTGCCCGGGTCCAGGTGCCGGGTCAGCGATGTGACCTTGATCTGGTGCATGGCGAGGACCATCGCGCTGGAGGCGCACGCGCCTGCGAGGTCCTGGCAGCACTCGGCCAGGACCCGGAGGGAGACGCCGCCGCCGCCCAGCGCGCCGGGCACGAACGCCCCCAGCGCGCCCGCGTCACGCAGCGCGTCGATCGTCTCCTGCGGAAAGCGGCCCTGGCGGTCGACGTCGTCGGCGTGCTGCGCGGCGATCCCGCGGGCGATCTCGCGCACCCCGTCGCGCAGGGTCTGGGGATCGGCGACCGACACGCTCATGCGGCCACGTCCACTTCCAGCGTGCGCAGCGCGGCGGCGATCGACGCGATGCTCTCGAACACGCTGCGCTTGAGCATCTCGTCGGGGAACTCGACGTCGAACGTGTCCTCGAGGCCGAGCATCACGCTGACGCTCGCGTGCGAGGACATGCCGGCCTGAAAGAGGTCGTCCTGATCGGAGACGGTGTCGATGCCGACGGGCAGCCGGGCGTGCTGGGCCAGCACCGCGCGGATGCGGGTCTCGATATCGGAGCTCACGATGCCCCCTCCCCGATGACCAGCGCCATCACCGACGCCCCGGTGGCGCCGAGGCTGAGCGAGAGGCGCGCGATGCCGCGCGCCCGAGCCAGCTCGCGGGCCGCTCCGTGCAGCCACAGGGCGACGCCCGGGCCGGCCTGCGCGCGGACCTCGATCGACTGCCAGGCCAGCGGCTCGTCGCTGCGTCCGAGCGCCTTCATCGTGGCCTCCTTGGCGGCGAAGCGGGTCGCCAGCATTTTGATGTCCATCCCACACTCATCGCGTTCCTCATCGGTATAGATCCGGTTCAGGTAGCGATCGCCGTGCGCATCGATCGATGCCCTGACCGATGCGACGTCGACGAGGTCGATCCCGACGCATACGGCCATCGCGAAAGTGTAATCGGCAGCCCAGGGGCAAAAGATGAGTGCTGCCGCCCGGCGTGCCCCGCGGACCGAGGGTCCGCGGGGCCGCCGGGGCACCGCCTCAGGTCTCTCCGCGCCCGCGCGAGATGGCGATCTCGCCCGTGCGGGCCATCTCGATCAGGCCGAAGGGCCGGACCAGGCTCTCAAACGCGTTGACCTTGTCGTGGGTTCCGGTGACCTCGACGACGACCGAGCGCTTGCTCACGTCGACGACCTTGGCGCGGAAGATCTCGCAGATCTGCATGACCTCGGCCCGCGCCGTGGCGTCGGCCGAGACCTTGAACAGAGCCAGCTCCCGGGCCAGCGTCTCGGCCGGCTCGAGGTCGCGGATCTTGAGCACGTTGACCAGCTTGTGCAGCTGCTTGGTCACCTGATCGATCGGATGCACGGCGCCGTCCAGGGTCAGCGTGATGCGCGACACCGATTCGTCGTCGGTCGGGCCGACGGCGAGCGTGTCGATGTTGAAGCCGCGCCGCGCGAACAGGCCGGCGATCCGGGTCAGGACACCGGGCTTGTTCTCGACCAGGATGGCGAGGATGTGCTTGCGCCCGGTGCGCAGCCCGACGGCGGCGTCGAGCTGGTCGAGCGACAGGACCTCCTTGGTTCCGGGTTCGCCCATCGCTCAGCCCACCATGTCCCGGGCGGCCTGGCCGGCCGGGATCATCGGGTAGGTGTTCTCCTCGCGCGTGACCCGCACGTCGACGAGGACCGGTCCCTCGGTGGCCAGCGCCTGCTTGCAGTCCTGCACGAGGGTGCGCTTGTCGGTGAAGCGGAACCCGGTCGCGCCGTAGGCTTCGGCGACCTTGACGAAATCGGGCCACTGGCCCATGTCGACCTGGCTGTAGCGCTTGTCCCAGAACAGCTCCTGCCACTGGCGCACCATGCCGAGATAGCCGTTGTTCATGATGAACACCTTGATCGCGATGCCCTCCTGGGCGCAGGTCGCGAGCTCCTGCATGTTCATCTGGACCGAGCCGTCGCCCGAGATGCAGATCACGGTCGCGTCCGGACAGCCCACCTTGGCGCCCATCGCGGCCGGCAGCCCGAAGCCCATCGTGCCCAGCCCGCCGGAATTGATCCAGCGGCGGGGTCGCGCGAAATCGAAGTGCTGCGCGGTCCACATCTGGTGCTGGCCGACGTCACTGCAGACGATCGCGTCGCCCCCGGTCGCCTCGTAGAGCGCCTGCACCATGTACTGCGGCTTGATCTCGTTGTCCTCGGAGTCCTGGTAGGCCAGCGGATGGCGGTCCTGCCAGGTGCGGATGCGTGACCACCACTCCTCCAGGCGCCCGACCTCGGGAGCCAGCGCCTGATACTCGGCGTCCAGGCGCGGGATGATGTTCTTGGCGTCGCCGACGATCGGGATGTGCGCCGGGACGTTCTTGGAGATCTCGGCGGGGTCGATGTCGATGTGGATGAACTTGGCGCGGGGGGCGAACTCCGACAGCTTGCCGGTGATGCGATCGTCGAACCGCGCCCCGATGGCCACGATCAGATCGGCCTCGTCCATCGCGTAGTTGGCCGTGCGGGTGCCGTGCATTCCGAGCATGCCCAGCCACTGCTCGTGCGGGGCCGGGAACGCGCCGAGGCCCATCACCGTGCAGGTCACCGGCAGCCGCCCGCTGACCGCGAACTCGGTCAGCTCGGTTCCGGCGTCGGCCAGCACGACGCCGCCGCCGGCGTAGATCACCGGGCGCCGCGCGTTGGCCAGGGCCTTGGCGGCCAGCCGGATCTGCTTCTGGTTGCCCTCCGTGGTGGGCTGATAGCCCGGCAGGTGGATGTCGGTGACCGGCTCGTAGGGGATGTCCGCGCGACTGAGATCCTGCGGGATGTCGACGATCACCGGGCCGGGACGGCCCGTGCGGGCGACGTGGAAGGCCTCATGGACGGTGCGCGGGATCTCCCGCGGGTCCTGGATCATGAAGCTGTGCTTGACGATCGGCATCGTGATGCCGATCGTGTCGGCCTCCTGGAAGCCGTCGGTGCCGAGCAGGTCGGTGCGGACCTGACCGGTGATGAACACGACCGGCACCGAGTCCATCATCGCGTCGCAGATCGGCGTGACCAGGTTGGTCGCCCCGGGTCCGCTGGTGCCCAGGGCCACGCCCACCCGGCCGGTCGCCTTGGCGTACCCCTCGGCGGCGTGACCGCCACCGGCCTCGTGGCGGACGAGGATGTGCTTGATGCCGGCGTCGTAGAACGCGTCGTAGGTCGGGAGGTTGGAACCGCCGGGAAGGCCGAATACGACCTCGACACCCTCTGCCTTCAAGCATTTCATCAGCGCGTCAACGGCACGCATGGCGTCCGCCTCCTTCCCTGGGTCGATGGATGCGGCGCCGCGGGCACCGCAGGGGAGGATCAATGGTAACCGGCGTGCGCCGCCCGCCGTGGCCGCGCACGCCGCCATGATCCGGGTGGTCAGCCGCGGTGGCGGCACCGGCCGCCGCCGTGATTGCGGCCGTCAGCCTCGGTGCAGCTGGTGTGAGCCGGCGTGGGCGGGCGCGAGGGCGACCTCGGGGAATTCGAGCTCGGCCCCGCAGTTGGTGCAGACCGCGTCGTGCAGCTTGAGGATCCGGCCGCAGCCCGGGCAGGAACGGCGCAGCTCACGGCCGTCCCACCGGTAGCAGAGCACGATGATTACGCCCAGAACCGGGACGCAGGCCGAGACCAGGAACCACATCAAGAACGAGCTGCCCTTCATGCGACCGATGACGCCGCCCACGACCCCGGACCAGAACATGATCAGCAGGTACGTCAGGCCCTGCACGGCCGGCCTACCAGACCAGGGTCTTCAGCGCCCAGAGCACCGCGCCGACGGCGGCGATGATGACCACGAAGAGCAGGATCGTCTTGATCACCCCGACCAGGACCCAGACGGCCAGCGCGGCCGCCGCGACGAGCACCAGACCGGCGGTGACGCGACGCAGCACCGGAGGCTTGGCGCGGTTCAGCTCGAGGTCGTCTCGCATGCCGTCAGCGTAGCGCGCGACCCCGCTGCTGACCAGGGGTCGACCGTGGCGCGGGCGGTCAGGCGGGGCGGTCAGGCGCGCTGCGTATGACCGGGCCGCAGCAGGTCCGGGCTGCGGCCCTCGACGCGCAGGCGGGCGAGCCGGAACCGGCGGATGGCCGGATCGGCCGCCTTACCGCCGGAGCGGTCGGCCGCGATGAGGTGAATGCGGGAGGATGGGGCTGTCTTGAGCATGCGAGAAGCGTGACGATCGCGGCGCCCGCGATCATTGGCCCCAGGGACAATCTTGGTGTTCGGCGGGTGCGCCCGCTGGCCTACTCGGTCGCCGTCGCGTCGGCCTGGCGCAGCGCGGCCGACAGCTCGGCGGTGGTGATCGCCGCGGCGCCCACCTTGCCCACCGCGACGCCAGCGGCGGCGTTGGCGAGAACCACAGCCCGCTCCAGGGTCAGGCCACGGCCCAGGGCGGCGGCGAGGACCGCGACGACGGTGTCACCAGCGCCGGTCACGTCATAGACGTCACGGGCCTGCGCGGGCACGTCGAGTCGCTCGGCGCCTCCCACGAGCGTCATCCCGGCCGCCCCTCGGGTGACGAGCAGGCTCGCCTGGCAGTCGGCGGCCATCCGTTCCGCCGCGGCGACCAGCTCGGCGTCGGAGTCGATCTGGACATGGGCGGCCTGGGCCAGCTCGGAATCGTTGGGCGTGATGACGGTCGCCCCGGCGTACTTGGCGTAGCGCAGGCCCTTGGGGTCGACCACGATCGGGGTCGACGCATCCCGGGCCGCGGTGATCACGCCGTGTGCGACGGCGTCGGTGACCACGCCCTTGCCGTAATCGGAGAGGACCACGCAGTCGGTCTCCGGCAGCCGCTCGGCGACGTGGGACAGCAGCAGGGTGACGAGGGCATCGTCGAGGGCGCGGCGATCCTCCTCGTCGGCCCGCACCACCTGCTGAGCATGGGCGATAAAGCGTGTCTTGTTGGTCGTCGGCCGGGTACGGTCGGAGATCAGCGCCGACACGTCAATGTCCGCCCGGCGCAGGCTCGCCCGCAATCGCTCGCCGGCCGCGTCGGCGCCGGTCACCCCCACGAGCGCGGCGTGCCCGCCCAGCGCGACCACGCCCGCGGCGACGTTCGCCGCTCCGCCGGGGGCGTGCGTGCGCCGGGTGATCTCCACGACGGGAACGGGTGCCTCGGGCGAGATCCGCCGGACGTTGCCCCACACGTACTCGTCGAGCATCAGGTCTCCGACCACCAGCACCCGGGCCCCGGTCAGGGCGTCGGCTGTCACGGCGTCCCCGCACTGATGAGCCGGTACACGGCGGACCAGTTCGACGCCACCGCGCCCGCCCCCTGCTCATCCTCGGCCGTGGAGAGCCGGATCGTGCGGCATCCCGCGCGGCGTCCCGCCTCGACATCGGAGGCCTTGTCGCCGATCATGAACGACGCCGTCAGGTCGATTCCGAGGCGATCGGCGGCCGCCAGCAGCATCCCCGGGGCGGGCTTGCGGCAGTCACACCCGTCCTCGGGCCCGTGCGGGCAGTAGGAGACGGCATCGAAGCGCACGCCGCCGGCCGCGCACAGTTCAAGGAAGCGATCGTGGACGGCTTTTGCCTCGGCCTCGCTGACCAGGCCGCGGGCCAGCCCGGACTGATTGGAGACCACCACGAGCGCGAAGCCCAGCCCGCGCAGCGCGTGCAGGGCCGCCAGCGCGCCGGGCAGGACCGTGACCGCCGCCGGATCGCGCGGGTAGCCGACGTCCTCGATGATCGTGCCGTCGCGATCGAGGAACACGGCTGGGCGCCGGGTCCCGCTCGTCACGGGGAGCGGTCACTCGCCGCGTCGAGCAATGCCGTCGTCGAACGGCCTTCGAGCAGGGGAAGAAACTCGACCCGGCCCCCGTAGGCCTCGATCAGCGCACGCTCGGGGATCGGCTTGCCCTCCGGCCCCTCGTAGTCCGAGCCCTTGGCGGCGATGTCGGGCTGTAACTGTGCGAGCACGGCCTCGGGCGTGTCCTGCGAGAACACGACCACATAGTCGACCCAGCGCAGGGCCGCGAGCACGGCGGCGCGATCCTGCACCGGGACGACGGGCCGGCCGGGGCCTTTCAGGCGGCGGACCGACGCGTCGTCGTTGACGCCGACGATGACCGTGTCACCGAGGCGGCGCACGGCGGCCAGGCTGGCCAGGTGTCCGGCGTGCAGCACGTCGAAGCAGCCGTTGGTCCACACGACGGTCCGCCCGGCCGCCCGCCAGCCCGGCCGCAGGGCGAGCAGCGCGTCGAGCGAGACGACCGACCCCCGGGGGCACGGGCTCAGATCATCGCCCGCGCCGAACAGGGTGCTCTCCAGGGCCCGGCAGATCGCGTGCTCGGCGACCAGATGGGCCTCCTGGACGGCTGCGGTCGATGCTGCGGTGACCGCGACGGCGACATCGCTGAGTCCGCACAGCGAACATCCCGGTCGGCCGCACAGGCCGATCGTCACCATGCCCTGCGCCCGCGCTTGTCGCAGGCCCGCCACCACGTTGGGCGATTCCCCGCTCGTGCTGATGGCGATGGCCACGTCGCCGGGCCGGCCCAGGGCCTCGATCTGCCGCGCGAACACGGCTTCGAACCCATAGTCGTTGGCGATCGCCGTCAGCGCGGAGGAATCCACGGTGAGCGCTATCGCGGCCAGCGCGGGCCGGACGCGCTCAAAACGCCCAACGAGCTCAGCGGCCAGATGCTGTGCGTCGGCCGCGCTGCCACCGTTGCCGAAGACGAGCACCTTGCCGCCGGTGCGCAGCGCCGTGACGAGCACGCCGGTGGCCCGCGCGACGGCGTCGGGGTCGATGCCCAGCGCCGTCAGCCGCCGCCGGCCATCCGCAGAAGCATCAGGCATGAGCTTCACGCAGGGTAGCCTCGGCCACGCGCTCGACGGCGATGCCCGACATGCAGTCGGTGCGCCGGCCGTCGTATTCGAAGCCGAGGTTGAGAAAGCCACAGCCGGGCAGCTCGGAATCGACGCACACCACGCGCTCGCCGACCGGCCCCCAGCGCGCCGCGGAGGTCGGGCCGTTGAGCGCGATGGTCGGCGCGCCGACCGCGGCGGCCAGATGCATCAGTCCGGTGTTGACGCTCACTACGCAGCGGGCGCGCGCCAGCACGGCTAGCAGCTCGGGGAACGAATGCTCCCCGGCGATCGAGACCACCCCGTCGACGGGGCGGGCGGCCATGAAGCGACGGGTGCGCTCGACATCGTCCGGGCCTCCGCTGAGCACGACGTGATAGCCCGCGGCGAGGACCCGGTCGATCAGCTCGCGCCAGCGGTTCGCGGGCCATTCGCGCAACTCGCTGCGAAAGCCGCCCGGCCACAGGTGAAAGATCACGTAGGGATCGGGCACCGGCGGCTCGGCGCTGGCCTCGCCCGGGGAGAAGGCGGGTCTCGCCCGCGGGGTGGCCCCCGCCGCCCGGGAGACCGCGGCGAAGTTCTCCAGTTCGCTGACCTGATCGGAATGCGGGACGCTCGCGTCATAGGCGAAGTGCCGATCGAATCCCGGGGTGCGGAAGCCGGCCGTCCAGGCCGCGCCGGAGACGGCCGCGTAGAGCGCCTCCAGCCGGGTCCACTGGCCGAGGTCCAGGAGCATGTCCAGCCGCGCCGCCCGGATGCGGGGGATCACCGCCAGGGGCCGGGCGGTCGGGACCGCGATCACCGTCACGCCGTCGATCAGCCGGGCCACCGCCGCGTTGCCGGGGCCGGCGAGCAGCACGATCGAGGCCTGCGGATAGGCGTCCTGCACGTCGCGGACCACGGCGCTGGCCAGGACCATGTCCCCGATCCCGGTCGTCTTCATGATGCCGATGCGCTGCGGCACGGGCGGTCGCGGACGCGGGCGGCGGACACGCCCCAGCAGCCGCAACAGCGCCGGCCCCAGCGCGGCGTCGAGACGGCGCAGCAGCTCGTTGCCGCGCCCCGAACGCGCCCGCCCGGCGGCGGGGCGGCTCGTCAGCGGCGTGCTCGGCGGCGTGTCCATCCTCCGCGCATTAAACGCGGGCCGGGCGGCGCGGGCCCTCGGTGCCCTGGAATCGACCATCTAGAGCGAGCGCAGGATCTGCGCGTGCCGCGCGGCCCACGGCGCAAGATCGTGCTCCCGGGCCCAGCGGCGCGATGCGCCGTCCGAGCTCGCCCGCTGCAGCGCTTCGGCGAGAGCCCCGGGCGAGTCATCGACCACGGTCGCCGCGGCGCCGGACAGTTCGTCACCGAGCCCGGCCCCGGCGTTGGCCACGATCGGCAGGTCGTGGGCGGCCGCCTCGAGCACGCTGTACGGAAGTCCCTCGCCCGCCCCGCCGGAGGTGAACAGAAAGGCGTCGGCGGCCTGGTAGACGGGGCTCGGATCAGCCAGATGGCCCAGCACGCGGACCGGCCCGCCCGCGGCGCGCGCATGCATCTCGGCCTGGAGGGGGCCCGAGCCGGCCATCAGCAGCACGCCGGGCAACCGCGCGGCCGTCTCCAGGGCCAGGGAGGGCCGTTTGCCCTCCGACATCCGTCCAACCCAGGCGACGACGCGGACATCGTCGGACAGGCCGAGCGCCGACCGGGCCGCCGCCCGCTGGGCGGGGGTGGCCGGCCGGACGGTGTCGGTGTCGATCGCGTTGGGCACGACCTCGATCCGCACCCGCGGCCCCACGATCCCCCCGATCTCCTCGGCCACCGAGCCCGAGACGGCCACGATCGCCGCGGCCCGGCGCGCCGCCAGCCGGTAGGCGACCGCCAGGCCCCGGCCAAAGCGGCCGCCGGGGAAGCGTCCATGCTCGGTCCAGAGCACCGGGGCGCGCCGCGCGAGCACGTCGGTGAGCCCGATCTGCTCACGTTTGAACTGAGCGTGGAACAGGTCGGGGCGCAGGTCGTCGGCGATCGCGGCGACCGCTCGCCGCTCGGCGCGAACGTGCGCGAGCTCACGCGGCGTCGACCTCCGCGACCACTTGGGCCCGAACGCGATCGGGGTGGCCGGCAACGGCCAGCCGGGGACCGTCCCGATCAGGTGCGCGGTAAAGCCCTGAACGGCCAGCCGGGGGTACAAGAGGTTCAGATATCGCTCGGCGCCCCCGGCGGCCTCGCTGTGACATACCGGGGAAACGAGCACGCCCGGAGCGTATCCGTCGCGCAAGGCCCGGCCCACGGGCGCGAAAACCGCGCCGGACCCTTGGGATGTGGCTTGCGGCGGCCGATAGAAGGCGTACCGTGGATCCTCAGGATGACTCCACTCCGGCTTCAGATCACCCGCCGGGCCGCGCTAGCATCGAATCGAACCCAGATCGCGCGGGTTATAGCCGGGTGAAGGCCGACGCAACCCGTACCCGCCGCGAAGAGCCGGCCGTCGTGAAGTCACGGATTCGACCTCAACTGACCCGCTCAGGGGGCCCGCTCGCCGGGAGGCCGGCGACTGTCGCGGGCAAGCCGCCGGTGTTCGGTCCCGTTCCCCGCCGGGCCCAGCCGGGACGGGCCACCCGCGTGGCCGAGCGCCTGCTCGACCCCCGCGACTGGCGCCGCCTGCGGCTGATCCTCGACGTCCTCGTGCTCTATCTCGCCGCCGGTGTGGCGATCTTCGGCTACCGCAGCCCGGGCACGTCGACCAGCGATCACGTCATGGCGGCCGTCTTCCCCCTGATCGTCATCACCACGATTCGTGCGCGGCGTGCCCCCGACGACCGGCTCAACGCGTCGATTCTCGACACCATCACCAACGTCCTGGGGATCGTCTCGCTGTCGGTGATGATGACGCTGGCCCTCGACACGCTGCTGGGCAGCGCGCGTCCCCTCGGGCTCACCATCCGGCTGTGGCTGTTCGCGCTCTTCTACCTCAGTGTCGCGCGCGCGGTGCTCGTTTCGGCCCGGCGCCAGGCCATGCGTTCGGAGGCCTTCTCGCTCCCGACGCTGATCGTCGGGGCCGGCATGATCGGCAACCATCTGGCCATGCGGCTGTTCGCCGAGCCCGGGTACGGCCTGCGCCCGGTTGCCTTCCTGGACGCCGATCCGCTGCCCGTGGCCGGCGAGGAGGGTTCGCTGCTGCCCGTGCTGGGAAGCCCCGAGGACCTGCCCGACGCCCTGCTGGCCACCCGCGCCCGCCATGTCATCCTCGCCTTCAGCGGGGAGCGCGACCAGGCGCTGGTCGGAGTCGTGCGGCATTGCGAGCAGCTCGGCATCGGGGTCTCACTGATCCCGCGCCTCTACGAGTCGATCAACGAGCGCGCGACCCTCGACCATGTCGGGGGGCTGCCGCTGCTGACGCTGAACTCGACCAACCCCTACGGCTGGCAGTTCACCCTCAAGCACCTGATCGACCGCGGGGTCGCCCTGCTCGGCCTGATCGTGCTCTCCCCGGTCCTGGCGCTGATCGCGCTGATCGTGAAGCTGTCCTCGCGCGGATCGGTCCTGTTCCGTCAGCGGCGGGTCGGTCGCGACGGCCACGAGTTCGACCTGCTCAAGTTCCGCACGATGCGCCCCGCCGACCCGGAGGGGGCGCGTGGCGGTAAGGGGTTCCGGCTCGAGCCGGGCATGGCCCCGGGCGGTGTCGAGGGGGCCGACCGCCGCACCTGGATCGGCCGGTGGCTGCGCGATCTCTCGGCGGACGAGCTTCCTCAGCTGATCAACGTCCTGCGCGGGGACATGAGCCTGGTCGGGCCGCGTCCCGAGCGGCCTGAGTACGCGGCCGTGTTCGCCCGTGACGTGGCTCGCTACGACGACCGCCATCGGGTCAAATCGGGCATCACGGGCTGGGCGCAGGTCCACGGGCTGCGGGGCCAGACCTCGATCGCCGACCGCGTCGAGTGGGACAACTACTACATCTCCAACTGGTCGCTGAAGCTGGACATCAAGATCCTCCTGCTCACCGTGGCGGAGTTGCTGCGCTTCCGCGAGAGCCAGGCGGAGAAGGCACGGCGCGAGAAGGATGAAGCGACCCTGAGGATGCCCGCCGAGCGCTGAGCCGGACGGTCAGGGCGCCAGCCGCCTCATACAGGCGTCCAGCCGAGGGCGCAGATCGGTGTTGATCACCTGGACACGCCGATGCGATGGGCATGGCCCGCCGCATCCTCTTCCTGCTGATCCTCTCGGTTCTCGGCGCGACGGCCGTCGCCGGACCGGCTGCGGCGGCGGTCCACCATCATCGCGCGGCCGCCCCGGCGGGCGTCCACCACTCGGCTCGTGTCTGCCCGCGGGCCCGCAGCGCCCGGGTTCGCCGCCACGCCACGACCGCACGGGCGCGCCGCCACGCCACGACCGCACGGGCGCGCCGTCGTCCGATGACCGCCCGGGCGCGCCGTGAGAGCCGGATCGCCCGCCGTCAGGCGACGCGCCGCGCCGCCGTCCGCTGTGCCCGGGCCGCCCGCCGCGCTCGTGCCCTGGCCCGCGCCGCCGCGCTGCGCACCGGCTCGAAGCCGAGCCGCCGTTCCGCGCGGTTCACCGGCCATCCGGTGAGTGGTGGTTTGGTGGTGGGGATCAATGCGAATGTGTCGGGCTGGGGGGATGCCAGCACGCAGCCGCGGATGACCCAGGTGGTCTCTCAGACGCACACCAAGTGGCTGCGCGAGGACTTTCGCTGGGACACGATC
>DASSZP010000058.1:0-45460 GCA_035713465.1 Solirubrobacteraceae bacterium
GCCACCTACGAGCCGCGCGTCGTCCACGTGGACGGCGACAACCGCATCATCGCCATCGACAGCGAGGTCGCGACCCTCTTGGGCGCGCCCGTCGCCTGACCTCCGGAGGCTCCCGTGTCCTCAGCCCCTCCCCACATCACCGTCCCCAGCGATGCCTCGCAGCTGCCGGTCACGCTGCCGATCCTGCTGGACAAGAAGCGGCGCGGCGAGCCGATCGTGATGGTCACCGCCTACGACTTCCCGAGCGCCCGGGCCGCCGAGTCGGCCGGGGTCGACATCGTGCTCGTCGGCGACTCCGGCGCGATGACCGTGCTCGGCTACCCGTCGACGATCCCGGTGACCACCGACGAGCTGCTCGTGCTCGCCCGGGCCGTGCGCCGCGGGCTGCGCACCCCGTTCATGGTCGGCGACCTGCCCTTCGGCTCCTATGAGGAGTCCGACCAGCAGGCCGTCGCGACCGCGATGCGGTTCGTCAAGGAGGCCGGCTGCGACGCGGTCAAGCTCGAGCGCGGCAACGAGGTCTCGGTCGCCCGGGCCCGCGCGATCGTGCAGTCCGGGATCCCGGTCATGGGGCACGTCGGGCTCACGCCGCAGACCTCGACGGCGCTGGGCGGCTACCGGGCCCAGGGCCGCGACACCGCCGCGGCGGCCCGTATCGCCGCCGAGGCGATGGCGCTGCAGGCCGCCGGGTGCTTCTCGATCGTGTTCGAGGCCATCCCCGCCGCGGTCACGGCCGAGTTGATGCCGCGGATGGAGATCCCCGTGATCGGGATCGGCGCCGGGCCGGCGGCCGACGGCCAGGTGCTCGTGTTCCACGACCTGCTCGGCATCCGCGAGGGGCGTGGGGCCCGCTTCGTCCAGCGCTACGGCGATCTCCAGGCCGAGATGGAGGCGGGCGTCCGCGCCTACGCCGACGACGTGCGCTCCCGGCGCTATCCCGCACCCGAGCACGCCTACTCGATCGATGCCGGTGAGCTGGCCGAGTTCCGGGCCGCCCTGTCGGATCCGGTCTCCGGGGTCTAAGCTCACTCACCCGTGCCCCGCCTCGCCTCAGTGTTCACGCCGCGCGACCGCGTGTACTTCGAGCTGTTCGAGGAGGCGGGACAGAACCTGCTGCGCGCCTCCACCCTACTGGACCGGATGCTGTCCGAGTACCCGGAGGACAAGCACCTGGCCACGGAGATCCTCGACTGCGAGCACGAGGGCGACCGGATCACGCACGACATCATCGATCGCCTCAACCACACGTTCGTGACCCCGATCGACCGCGAGGACATCCTCGCGCTGGCCTCGAGCCTGGACGACGTGGTCGACTACACCGAGGAGGTCGCCGACTACCTGGGCCTCTACAAGGTGGAAGCGCCGATGGAGCAGGCCATCCGCCTGGCCCGCGTGCTCAAGGAGGCCTCGGTCCACATCGCCGACGCGCTCCCGCGTCTGCGCGGCTTTCAGGACATCTCGCGCTACACGGTGGAGATCAATCGCCTCGAGAACGAGGGCGACCGGATCACCCGCGAGGCCGTCGCCTCGCTGTTCGACGGCGGCATCGACCCGATGGTGGTGATCCGCTGGAAGGACATCTTCGAACGGCTCGAGGCGGCCGTCGACGCCACCGAGAAGGTGGCGAACATCATCGAGGGCATCGTCATCAAGAATTCCTAGGTCCCTGACCCCCAGGGCACCTGCCAACCGGAAGGTCGAGCTTGTCACGGAAACACCATCGGATCGCGGCCACGGCGGCCGCACTGGCGTGCGCGGTTCTGGCCCCCGCGACGGCCTCGGCGACGGTCACGCCGACGGTGACGCTCATATCGCCCGCCAGCCAGGCCGGCGCGAGCACCAACCTGTCGCTCGACGTCGCCTTCACCGCGTCCGGTCCGAGCAGCGATTCGCCCAAGGATCTGACCGTCGCCCTGCCCCCCGGACTGCTGGCCAACGCTTCGATCAACGGCGGCGCCTGTCTGACGGCGACCACGGCCGTGCCCGCCTGCCAGATCGGCTCCGGGACCGTCACGGCGAGCCCGATCGTGCTCGGTCTCCCGACCGGGCTCCCGGTCCGGATCAGCGTCGGCTTCTTCCTCATCGCCCCTCCGAAGGCGGGCGATCTGGCCGGCGTGCTGACGGTGGCCAACCCCGGCACGATCCTGGCCTCGAACCTGGGCGACCCGGCCGACGTGAACGTCCGCCCCTCCGGGGATCCGGCCGGGGTCGGGCTGACCGAGCACTTCGGCAACCTGCCCGACACGTTCAGCGGCCTGCCGATCAGCGTCACCGACCTCAGCACCACCTTCACCGGGCTGCGGCTGCCCGCCACGTGCCCGTCGACGCCCGCCTCCGTCACCGTGAGCACGGACTCCTACGCCGACCCCACGGTCAAGCAGACCAGTGCGCCGCTGACGGTCACCGGCTGCGCCACGCTGCCGTTCGCCCCCCACTTCAGCGTCACCGCCACGCGTGACACCGCCGACAGCGGGACCCAGGTCGTGACCGACATCACCCAGGCGGCCGGCGAGGCGCCGAGCCGGTCGACCACGCTGGTCCTGCCGCCCGCGGTGCTCGCCCCGAACGCGGCCGCGGTCATCTCCAACGGGCTGCTGTGCGCCGACCCGGCGTTCACCGGCTGCAAGTCGATCGGGACGGCGACGACCGTCTCCCCCTTCTATCCCAAGCCGCTCACCGGTCAGGATTACCTGACCGGGACGCTGAGCTCGCCGGCGATCACGATCCGCTTCCCGGCTCCGTTTCCGCTGGCCCTGACCGGCGCGGTGACGCTGGCCTCCGGGACGACGGCGTTCACCAACCTGCCCGACATCCCGCTCACCGACCTCAAGGTCACCCTGAGCGGCGGCCCCGCGGCCGCCTTCGCGGCCACGTGCAACCCGGCCGGCGGGACCGCCACGAGCACGCTGACGACCCAGAACGGGGATCACACGGTGACCGCCTCGGCGCCGTTCACGGTGTCCAACTGCCCGCCGGGCTCCGGCGGGGGCAGCACCGGCGGCGGCACCGGCGGCGGCGCGGGTGGCGGCAAGGGAACCGGCAGCCACCCCCACCGCAGCAAGCCGGGCCGCCCGACCGTCGGGGCCGGGCTGATCCAGGGTCTCGGTCACCACCGTCCGAGCCTGCGCTTCACGGCCACCGCCGGCCGCGGCGCGCCGGCGCTGGCCTCGGTCACGGTCGGGCTGCCGCGCGGGCTGGCGCTGGCCGTGCACCGTCGCCACCGGCGGGTGCGGATCTCGGGGCTCAGCCTGCGGGGCGCGCGCATGGCCGGGCTGAGCGTCATCCGCGGCCGTCTGGTCATCCGGCTGCGCCACCCCGTGCGTCGTTTCTCGGCCGTGCTCGGGCGAGGCGCCCTGCACGAGAGCGGGGGGCTGTATCGCGCGGCCCGACGTCATCGCGTCCACCGGTTGATCGCCGGCGTCCAGCTGCGCGACGCCGCGCGGCACCTGTCCCGGCTGCGGCTCACCGTCACCCGGATCCGGCTCTGAGCGGCTGAACCCGGGGCGACCTCAGCGCGGGCGGCCTCAGTCGCGGGCGGCCTCAGCGCGGGCCGCGAGGGGCCGCGTCAGGGCCGCGTCAGTCCGGGGTCGCCTGCCCGGGGTACTCGATCGTGCGCAGCACCTTGGCCGGGGCCCCGGCGGCGATCGAGAACGGCGGCAGGTCGGTGGTCACGACCGAGTTGGCCCCGATCACGCACCGCTCACCGACGGTGACCCCGCTGGTCACCACCACCCCGGCGCCGCACCAGACGTTGCCGCCGATTCGGGTCGGCCCTTTGCTCGTGAAGCCCTGCCACGGGACGGGTTTCTCGGGGTCATCGAAGCGATGGTTGCCGTCGGTGACGAAGCAGTGGTTGGCGAACATGCAGTGGTCACCGATCTCAACCAGTTCCACGGCGGCGACCATCACCCCGAGGTTCAGAAAGGTGCCCGAGCCGATCCGGATCCGCGCGTCACCGGGAGCGGTCAGCCAGACCCCGGGCTCGAGCAGGCTCTGGGCGCCGAGCTCGAGCCGGCCCTCGCGGAAGGCCTCGAGCACGTTGCCGTGCACCGGCCAGCGGATGAAGGCCTGACGGCGCGCCGCCTCCAGGTGGATGCGAGCCCGGTTCCAGGGCAGCGCGTTGCGCTCGTACCAGCGCCACTTCTGCGCCCACTGCCGCAGCTCGGCCGCGGACGGGGCGGGCATCGGCTAACGGGCGCTCGCGGCGGCGCGGCGGGGCTTGGCCGGCGCCTTCTTGGCCGGTGCCGAACCGTTGCGGGGAGCCGACCCGTTGCGCAACGCAGACCCGTTGCGGCGTCCCGATCCCCGCCCGGCGCGAAGCGGCAGCAGGTCGGCCAGGAACGCGCCGGTCTGCGATGCCGGCACCTGCGCGACCTCCTCCGGGGTCCCGGTGGCGATCAGCTGGCCGCCTTCGTCGCCACCCTCGGGACCGAGGTCGATCAGCCGGTCTGACACCTTGATCACGTCGAGGTTGTGCTCGATGACGACGATCGAGTTGCCGGCGTCGACCAGCCGCTGCAGGACCTCGAGCAGGCGCTGGATGTCCGCGAAGTGAAGGCCGGTCGTCGGCTCGTCGAGGATGTACATCGTCCGGCCGGTGGCCACCTTGCTCAGCTCGGCGGCGAGCTTGACCCGCTGGGCCTCTCCGCCCGACAGCGTCGTGGCCGGCTGCCCGAGCCGCATGTAGCCCAGACCGACGTCCACGAGCGCCTGGATCCGGCGGCGGATCTTGGGGATGTGGGCGAAGAACTCCAGGGATTCCTCGATCGGCATCGCGAGCACGTCGGCGATCGTCTTGCCCTTGAAGCGGACCTCGAGCGTCTCCCGGTTGTAGCGCTTGCCCTCACACTGCTCACAGGGCACGTACACGTCGGGGAGGAAGTGCATCTCGATCTTGATCTGGCCGTCGCCCCGGCACACCTCGCACCGTCCCCCCTTGACGTTGAAGGAGAAGCGCCCCGGCTTGTAGCCGCGCGCCCGCGCCTCCTGGGTCTTTGAGAACAGCTCGCGGATCTGGTCGAACAGGCCGATGTAGGTGGCCGGGTTCGAGCGCGGCGTGCGCCCGATCGGCGACTGGTCGACCGAGATGATCTTGTCCAGCTGGTCCAGACCGGTGATCCGCTTGTGCGTGCCGGCGCGGGTGCGAGCCCGGTGCAGGTGGTTGGAGACCGACTTGAGCAGAACCTCGTTGACCAGCGTCGATTTCCCGGAGCCCGACACGCCGGTCACCGAGCACAGCACCCCGAGCGGAAACTTGACGTCGATCCCCCGCAGGTTGTGCTGGGCCGCGCCCTCGACGGTCACGTAGCCGGTGGGCTTGCGCCGCTTGGCCGGCGGGTCGATCCGGCGCGTGCCCGCCAGGTACTGGCCGGTGAGCGAATCGGCCACCTTGGCCACCTCGGCCGCGGTGCCCTGGGCGACGACGTGGCCCCCGTGCTCGCCCGCCCCGGGGCCCATGTCGACGAGATGGTCGGCGGCCATCATCGTGCCCTCGTCGTGCTCGACCACGAGCACGGTGTTGCCGAGGTCGCGCAGGCGCTCCAGGGTGGCGATCAGCTTCTCGTTGTCGCGCTGATGCAGGCCGATCGACGGCTCGTCGAGGATGTAGAGCACGCCGACCAGCGAGGAGCCGATCTGCGTGGCGAGCCGGATCCGCTGGGCTTCGCCGCCCGACAGCGTCGCGGAGGCTCGCTCCATCGACAGGTAGCCGATGCCCACGTTCTCCAGGAACTGCAGGCGCTCCTCGATCTCGCGCAGGATCAGCCGGGCGATCCGGCGATCGTGATCGCCCAGCTCCAGGGCGCGGATCCAGGCCAGGGCGCGCCGGGCCGACAGCGCGGTGAACTCATGGATCGGCATCTCGGAGACGAGCACCGCCCGCGACTCGGGCCGCAGCCGGGCGCCCTGGCACTCCGGGCACGGCCGCAGGGTCATGTATTCCTCGATCTTCTCGCGCGAGAAGTCCGAGTCGGTCTCCCGGTAGCGGCGTTCCAGGTTGGAGACGATCCCCTCGAACTGGGTCGCGTACGAGCGCCGGCGACCGAAACGGTTGCGGTACGACACCTGCACACGGTCACCGCCGGTGCCGTAGAGGAAGAACTCGCGCGAGTCCTCGGGGAGGTCCTGCCACGGCGTCTCCAGATCGACGTCGTAGCGCTCGGCGATGGCCTGCGTGAGCTGGTCGTAGTAGTTGGAGGCGCTCACCGCCCAGGGCGCGATCGCCCCCTCCCCGATCGACAGCGACGGGTCGGGTACGACCAGATCGGGGTCGATCTCCATCTGTGAGCCGAGGCCGGTGCACCGCGGGCAGGCGCCGTGCGGAGAGTTGAAGGAGAAGATGCGCGGCTCGAGCTCGACCAGGCTGGGTCCGTGAACCGGACACGCGAACTTCTCCGAGAAGGTGAGGATCTTGTCCTCGTCGACCAGTTCGATCTCGACCAGCCCGTCGGCCAGCGTGACCGCGGTCTCGATCGAGTCGGCCAGCCGTTTGCGCAGATCGCCCTTCATGACCAGCCGGTCGACAACGACGGCGATGTCGTGCTTGTACTTCTTATCGAGGACGATCTCCTCCTCGAGGCGGCGCAGCTCACCGTCGACCTTGACGCGGCCGAACCCCTCGTTGCGCAACTCCTCGAACTGCTTGCCGTACTCGCCCTTGCGCCCCCGCACGATCGGCGCCAGGACCATGAAGCGCGTGCCCTCGGCCAGCTCCATGACCTGATCGATGATCTGCTCAGCCGACTGGCCCGCGATCGGCCGTCCGCACACGTGACAGTGGGGATGGCCGATCCGCGACCACAGCAGCCGCAGGTAGTCGTAGATCTCGGTGACGGTGCCCACCGTCGAGCGTGGGTTGCGCGAGGTCGTCTTCTGATCGATCGAGATCGCCGGCGAGAGGCCCTCGATCGAGTCGACGTCGGGCTTGTCCATCTGGCCGAGGAACTGGCGCGCGTAGGCCGACAGCGATTCCACGTAGCGCCGCTGTCCCTCGGCATAGATCGTGTCAAAGGCCAGCGATGACTTGCCGGACCCCGAGAGGCCGGTGATCACGGTCAGCGAGTCCCGCGGGATCGCGACCGTCACGTCCTTGAGATTGTGCTCCCGGGCGCCCGAGACGACGATCTGATCCACGCTTCGCAGTCTAGTCAAGCGAACAGACGTTCCCGTTGCCCTCACCCGCCTTTCCCCTACAGTTCCTCGGAATGAGCGAGGACTTGCGCGCGTCAGCGAGCGGACGTGCCGAGCTGCGAGCGTCGGACGCCGACCGCGAGCGGCTGATCGATGAGCTCCAGGCCCACACGATCGCCGGACGGCTGACCACCGAGGAGTTCGAGGAGCGCACGCAGGCGGCCTACAGCGCCCGCACCGCGGGCGATATCGCCGCGCTGCGCAGCGACCTCCCCGCCGAGGTCACCGCGCCCGAGGTCGCGGAGCGCCGGCGCCGGGCGCAGCTCACCCGCAGGCTCGCTCAGGAGACCGGGGGCTCGGCGGGGGCGTTCCTGGTCTGCGTGGCCGTCTGGCTGGCCTCGGGGGCCAACGGCCAGTTCTGGCCCGTCTGGGTGCTGATCCCGATCCTGTTGCTGCTGGCCCGCAACACGTGGAACCTGTTCGGGCCGGCCGCCGACCTCGACGCGGTCGAGGCGGACCTCGACCGCCGACGGGAGAAGCGGCTGGCGCGGGAGACCGGGCGCTCGCGCGAACGCCAGCGCCACCTGAACCGTTAGAGCGGCCGGACGCTACCCCTCGACGGAGGCGTAGACCTCGTCGAGCAGCCCGGCGCTGTCGGCGAGGTGGAAGTTCTCGGACAGGTAGCGCGCGGTCTCGTCGCGCGGTGTGCCGTTGAGGGCCATGTTGAGCGCGATCAGCCGTGCGCCCTCGGCGTCGTCAGAGCCATCCGCGGTGGCGCCAGCCGGCTCGCCGACGCTCTCCTCGTACGCAGCCCCGGCCTCGGGCCCGGCGGTTTCCGATGCGGCGGGGGGCGGCTCGTAGAGATCCTCGTCCTCGGCCGCAGCGGGCTCGGGGTCGGAGGCCGGCTCGGGCTCTTCGGGCTCGAACTGGGTCCGGCGCGGAGTCACGGCCTCGCCGACGCCGGAGAGGTTGCTCTCCAGCAGCTGCAGGTCGGACTTCAGGCGGTTGCCCCCGGTGCGCAGGGACTCGATCAGCGCCGCCAGCTCACTCTCCATCGCGTCGATGCGCTCGAGCATCGAGGCGGTCGATTCCGAGACCGTGCTGACGTACTCGCGGGCCTGCTCGGTGGCCTGCTCACGGGTCGCCTTGGCCTCGCTGTTGGCCTCGTCGCGGATCTCGCGCGCCTCGTTCTCGGCGTCACGCTGGATGTCGGCGGCGCTCGTCTCCGCCGCCTCGACGATCGCCCGCACCTGCTCGGAGGCCGAGGAGGCGAGCGTGTCGGCACGGCGGCGCGTGGTGCGCTTGAACTCCGTGAGCTCGTCGGCCAGAGCGGACAGGTGTGCGTCCACGGCGTCGGGGTCGTAGCCCCGGCGCCCAACCGGGAAATCCTTCTTCTCGATGCTCTGCCTGTCCAGCGCCACGCGCCAGCCCCTTTCACGATTGCTGTCCCGGCGCAGCCTATCTCAAAGCCACCGTGATATCACGCCGCTGGGCGCCCGACCGAGAAGCGGAGACTCGCGGGCGTCGACGCATTCCGGACACCGGGCAGCATCCCGTGCGCCCGAGCGTGCGAGCGCCCGGCTCAGCCCGCGCCGGCGCCGCCGGTGGCCACCGCGCGGTCGAGCTCACGCTTGAGATCGCGGATCTCGTCGCGCAGCTTGGCCGCGTACTCGAAGCGCAGATCCTCGGCGGCGGCGAGCATCTCCTCCTCCAGCTCGACGATTGTCTTCTCCAGCTCGGCCGGGGCCATCGTCCCCTCCTTGCGCTGCCGGCGCCGGCGTGACTTGGGGACCTTGGAGTCCGACTGCAGGAACTCGGCGATGTCGGAGATGCCCTTGACGATCGACTCGGGCGTGATGCCGTGCTCGCGGTTGTACTCCAGCTGGATGGCGCGGCGGCGGTCGGTCTCGGAGATGGCCGCGTGCATCGCCGCGGTCTCCTTGTCGGCGTACATCAGCACCTGGCCGTCAGCGTTGCGGGCCGCGCGGCCGATGGTCTGAATCAGTGAGGTCTCCCCGCGCAGGAACCCCTCCTTGTCGGCGTCGAGGATCGCCACCAGCGAGACCTCGGGCAGGTCCAGACCCTCGCGCAGGAGGTTGACCCCGACGAGCACGTCGTACTCGCCCAGCCGCAGCTCGCGAATGATCTGGATGCGTTCGAGGGTGTCGATCTCGGAATGCAGGTAGCGGACCTTAAAGCCCATCTCGAGCAGGTAATCGGTGAGGTCCTCGGACATCTTCTTGGTCAACGTCGTGACCAGCGTGCGTTCGTTGCGATCGACGCGGACGCGGACCTCGTTCATCAGGTCGTCGATCTGGTTGCGGGTCTCGCGGACCTCGACCCCCGGGTCGACGATGCCCGTCGGGCGCACGATCTGCTCCACGATCCGCGGCGAGTGGGTGCGCTCGTACTCGCCCGGCGTGGCCGAGACGAACACCATCTGCGGCGTGATCGAGAGGAACTCGGAAAAGGTCTGGGGCCGGTTGTCCAGGGCGCTGGGCAGCCGGAAGCCGTAGTCGACCAGGGTCTGCTTGCGCGACCGGTCCCCGGCGTGCATGCCCCCGATCTGGGGGACCGTCTGGTGTGACTCGTCGATGAAGCAGACGAAGTCGTCGGGGAAGTAGTCCAGCAGGCAGAACGGCCGGTCGCCGGGCTGGCGTCCGTCGAGGATCCGCGAGTAGTTCTCGATCCCGGAGCAGAAGCCCAGCTCGCGCAGCATCTCCATGTCGTACTGGGTCCGCTGACGCAACCGGTGGGACTCAAGCAGCTTGCCCTCGGCCTCGAGCTCGGCGCAGCGCGCGTTGAGCTCGGCGCCGATCGCGGCCACCGCGCTCTCCATCTGACCCTCGCGGACGTTGTAGTGCGAGGCGGGCCAGATGCCGACGTGCGCGAGGTCGTCCTCGATGATCTCGCCGGTGACGGCGTCGAAGTGCTGCAGATGCTCAACCTCGTCGCCGAACAGGACGACGCGGTAGGCGGTCTCCGCGTAGGCCGGCCAGATCTCCAGGGTCTCGCCGCGGACGCGGAACGTGCCGCGGGCCAGGGCCGTGTCGTTGCGGCTGTACTGGATCGAGACGAGCTTGCGCAGCAGGCCGTCGCGGTCGATCATCTCGCCCTTGACGATGTTCTGCAGGTTCATCTCGTAGGTCTCGGGCGACCCGAGGCCGAAGATGCAGGACACGCTGGCCACGATCACCACGTCGCGACGGGCGAACAGCGCGGAGGTCGCCGCATGGCGCAGGCGGTCGATCTCCTGGTTGATCGCGGAGTCCTTCTCGATGTAGAGGTCCTTGGAGGGGACGTAGGCCTCGGGCTGGTAGTAGTCGTAGTAGGAGACGAAGTACTCGACGGCGTTGCGGGGGAAGTACGTGCGGAACTCGTTGCAGAGCTGCGCGGCCAGGGTCTTGTTGTGGGCGATGATCAGCGAGGGCCGCTGAACGGCCTCGATCGTCGAGGCCATCGTCATCGTCTTGCCCGTGCCCGTGGCCCCGAGCAGGGTCTGGAAGCGCTCGCCCTTCTCGATGCCCTCGGCCAGCGAGGCGATCGCCGCGGGCTGATCGGCGGCGGGGCTGTAGGCGGCATCGAGCTCGAACTTCGGCACGAAATCGACTCTAGCGGCGGTCAGGGTCAGCTTCTGACCGCATTGACGTCGGCCCACGGCCGGGGCGAGCCCGCGAGCCACCGCCGGCGGAGCCTCCGCGCGACCGCTGGGCCCCCGGCGTCAGCGGTAGCCGAGCTCGGACGGGTACGTCGTGCGATAGTCGTGCTGGGCCTGCAGGACCCGCTGCACGTAGGCCTGGGTTTCGGGGAAGCGGATGTCGGCGAGCGTGAAGCGGTCACCGTCCGCGCGCGCGCGGGCCACCCAGCGGTTGACGTTGGCCTCGCCGCCGTTGTAGGCGGCCACCGCCTCGAGCTTTGAGCCGTGGTACTCGTCCAGCAGATAGCGCAGGTAATAGCTGCCGTAGGCGATGTTGACCGTGGCCGTGCCCAGGTCCGAGACGTGGAAGTTCGTCGCGCCCGATTTGTGGGCCAGGAACAGCGCGGTCTGGGGCAGCAGCTGCATCAGGCCCTCCGCTCCCGCGGTCGACGTGCGGGGGTCGAACTTCGTCTCGGCGTAGATGACGGCGGCGATCAGGGCCGGATCCAGGTGCTTGGCGGCGGCCTGCTCGCGGATCACGTCCTGATAGCGCAGTGGCAGGCCGAACTCGTTGACCGCCCGGCGCGCGATCGGCATCACGGCCACGGCCAGGATCACCAGGACGATGACGCCGACCAGGCCGTACACCGAACGGCGCCGGCGCCGGGCCAGGATCGCGCGCCGCTGGGCCGCCGAGCGTCGCGCGGGAGCCCGGCGGGTCGCGGTGGCCGTCGGAGGGCTCATCGCGTCAGCATGTCAAGGATTGCCGACAGCTTGGCCTCGAGTTCCTCGATCGAGCCGTCGTTGGTGACCGCGTATGTCGCACGTTCGGACTTTTCCTGCTGGGTGAGCTGCCGCGCGCCCCGCTCCGCCAGCGCCTCATGGCCCCGGGCCGCGGCCCGCGCCGAGCGCGTGGCTTCGTCGGCGAGCACCGCGATGGTGGCATCGAAGGCGCCGTCCATGCCCGACTCGAACAGCAGCGGCACCTCGACGACGGCCGCTCGCGGCGGGGGCTGGGCCGACTCCTGCTTCTGGCGCCAGGCGACCATCCGCGCGCCGACCCGCGGCCAGAGCAGACCCTCCAGCCACCGGCGCTCCTCCGCGCCGGCGAACGCCGCCCGGGCCAGCGCGGCGCGATCGATGACTCCGCCGGACGCGACCCGGTCGCCGAAGCGCGACACGACGGCGTCGCGCACGTCCGGGTCGCCGTAGAGGTCATGGACCACCCGGTCGGTGGACAGGGTGGCCGCCCCGAGACGCTCGAGCGCCTCCAGGGCGGTGGATTTCCCGGCGCCGATGCCGCCGGTCAGTCCGACGAACGGGAGCACCCGGCCCGACCCGTGCGGGTCAGGCCGTGGGTGCGGACGGCGGCGGCGCGCCGTCGCCCTCGTCCGTTGCGGCCGGCTCCGCGGCCGCAGGGGCAGCGGGCTCCTCCGCAGTGGCGGCGGGCTCCTCAGCGGTCGCGGGGGGCTCCTCCGCAGTGGCGGCGGGCTCCTGCGCGGTCGCGGGGGGCTCCTCCGCAGTGGCGGCGGGCTCCTGCGCATGGGCAGCGTCGGCCGGGTCGGCGACCGCGACGTCGGCCTCGGGCACGTCGGCCTCGGCCGGCGGCGCAGTGGCCGAGTCCGCGGGCGCGGCCGCCTGCACGGGTGCGTCGGCGGGAGCGGCCGTCGCGTCGGCGAAGACGTCCTCGGAGAGCCCGAGCTCGGGCATCTCACCCAGGCCTCCACCGGTGGCGGGGGCCTGCTGCTGCTCCTCCTCGTCACCCGCGACGGGCTCGATCGGACGCACGGGCAGGACCTGGCCCTCGACCCGCTTGATCGAGAGCGAGAGCCGGCGGCGCTCGGAGTCGATCTCGAGGATCTTGACCCGCACGGTGTCACCCGGCTGGATGATCTCGCGGGGGTTCTCCACGTGATGCTGGGCCAGCTCGGAGATGTGGACCAGGCCCTCGACGCCGTCGAGGATCTCGACGAAGGCGCCGAAGGTCACGACCTTGGTCACCGCGCCCTCGAGCTCATCACCGATGTTGTAGGTGTCCACGACACGCTGCCACGGATCCTCCTGGGTCTGCTTCAGGCCCAGGGAGATGCGCTGGCGCTGGCGGTCGATGTCCAGGACCTTGACGCTCACCGTGTCCCCGATCGAGAGGATCTCGCTCGGGTGGTTGACGTGCGACCAGGACAGCTCGGAGATGTGGATCAGGCCGTCGATGCCGTCGAGGTCGACGAAGGCGCCGAAGTCGACGATGTTCGAGATCGTGCCCTCGACCACCTGGCCGGGCTGCAGCCGGTCCAGGATGCGCTCGCGATCCTCCTTGCGCTGCTCCTCGAGCACAGCGCGACGGGAGAGGACGACGTTGTTGCGCGAGCGGTTGAGCTCGATCACCTTGCACTCGATCGAGGTGCCCATGTACTCGTCGAGGTTGGGCACGCGGCGGATGTCGACCAGCGACGCGGGCAAAAAGCCGCGCACGCCGAGGTCGATGATCAGGCCGCCCTTGACGACCTCGATGACGGCGCCGATCACGGGCTCGCCGGACTCGGCCGCGGCTTCGATGCGCCGCCAGGCCTTCTCGAAGCGGGCACGCTTCTTGGACAGGATGAGCCGGCCGTCCTGGTCCTCCTTGGTGAGGACGAGCGCGTCGACCTCCTCGCCGAGCTCGACCTCGTCGGCGGGGTCGACCGACTTGCGGATGGACAGCTCGGAGGCGGGGATGACGCCCTCGGACTTGTAGCCGATGTCAACGAGGACTTCGTCGTTGTCGATCCGGACGACGTTGCCGGTGACGACGTCTCCTTCCGAGAAGGGATGGAGCGTGGCGTCGTAGTTGGGGACGATCTGCCCGTCGATCTCGAGCAGGAGACCGCCAGAGCCCTCGACGACCTTGGCGTTCACTTCGTCGGGGGCGGGCATCAGAGTTGAGGATGAGGACATAGGTCAGCTGAGGATAGCCGTCCCTATCATCAGCCGCCATGCCGAAACGAGCCACCAAGCGCGGCGCCGAGCGCACGCCCCTGGACCGCGACTGCGACGTCCTCATCTGCGGTGCGAGCTTCGCCGGCCTGGCCGTCGCGCGTGAGCTGGCCGGCTGCGGCGCCGACGTGCTGATCATCGACCGCTACGAGATCGGCGAGCGCCAGACCTCGGCCTGCGGCATTCCCACCGCCTGGCTGACCGCGCTCGGTCTGCAGGAGTCGCTGCAGCAGACCTTCGGCGAGCTGGTGGTCCACTCGCCATACCGGACCGCGCGCTACGACCTGCCGTGGACGTTCTCGACCTTCGACTACCGGACGCTGTGCGCGGCCCTGGCCGCACAGGGCGAGTTCGCCTTCGAGACGGCCAAGGTGCAGTCCCGGACGGGCCACACCGTCCGCACGGACCGCGGGGAGATCCGCGCGGGCCTGATCGTCGACGCGCTGGGCTGGCGCCGGGTGCTCGGCGCCGGGCCCAACGTGCAGCCGCCCGACGCGCTGCTGTCGCGGGGACTCGAGGTGCATCCCTTCGGCTCCGGTCGCGACCTCGAGGTCTGGATCGACCGCCGCTACGTCCCCGCCGGCTACGGCTGGAGCTTTCCCGCCGGCGGCGAGCTGCGGGTCGGCGTCGGCTCGTTCGACCCCCGCTTTCACGTCAAGGAGCCGACGATCCGCCTGGCCCAGGATCTGCACGCCGACACGGTGCGCTACCAGGGCAACTGGATCCCCCACGCCCTGCGGCCGGCGACCGAGGACGGGATCTTCTTCGCCGGTGACTCGGCGGGACACTGCCTGCCTCTGACCGCCGAGGGGATCCGCACCGCGCTGTACTTCGGGCTGGCCTGCGGGCGCGAGCTGCGCGCGGTGATCGAGGGCGAGCAGACCCGCGAGCAGGCGCTGGCCCGCTATCACGCCTTCTCCGCCGGTCATGCCGCCCCGTTCACGTGGATGCTGCGCGTCCAGCGCCTGGTCCCCCGGATCGCGCCCCGGCTGCTGGCCCCCGCCCTGCAGGCGATGAGCGCCAAGCGGTTCGTCGACTGGTCGTTTGACCACTACCTCCGGATCGCGCATCCCGACTTCGCCGTCGGCGGCCGCGCGATCCGCGGCCCGGCCGAGCGCGTGCTCGCCGGGGCCTGACCCGGCCCTGGACGCATTGGCACCCGACAGGGGTGCGCTTTCGCCCGCGCGCGTCTGGACGCTCCGCGCGACGCGGCGTACGATGCCGCGCCATTCGCTCACCCGAGGAGGATTCTCATGCCTGATCTGACTGGCCGCGGCATGCGGCGCGCCCTGCTGGCCCTGGCCTCGGCGACCGCGCTGGCCGCGTTCGGCCTGCCCGCGACCGGCGTGGCGCGGACCGCCCATGCCGCCGGCCGCACCGTGCACGTGATCGAGCACGCCAACACCGACGACGAGATCCCCACCGGCGGCGGCAAGGACGTCAAGGGAAACATCCTCACCTTCGTCAACCCGATCTACAACGCGGCCAACACCAGGCAGGTCGGTCACGACGAGGGCTTCTGCACGCGTCTGGATCCCCAGAAGGGCGTGTGGGAGTGCCTGTGGACGACGTTCGTCAACGGCGGCCAGATCACCGTGCAGGGACCGTTCTACGACACCCGCAACTCGACGCTGGCGATCACCGGCGGCACCGGGCCCTACCGCAACGCGCGCGGCCAGATGAAGCTCGTCTCGCGTAACGGCGGCAAGGCCTACGACTTCATCTTCGAGCTGAGCTAGCCGTCGGGGTGGGCGCCGGCCGCGGCCGGCGCCCGCTCGGCCACGCGCACCGCGCCGGTCACCGATCGCTGGCCGGTCGCGATCACTTGGCCGAGAGCCAGTCCAGGCCGATGCCGGCCTCGACGGCCAGCGGCGGGTCCAGCGGGTAGGCGTTGGACATCTCGCGGACCGCGAGCGCGCGCACCTGCTCGGCCTCGCCCTCGGGCCCCTCGAACAGCAGCTCGTCGTGGATCTGCAGGACGAGGCGGGAGGCAAGGCCGGCCTCGGTCAGAGCTCGGTCGCACTCGACCATGGCCACCTTCATGATGTCGGCCGCGGTCCCCTGGATGACCATGTTGACCGCGAAGCGCTCACCCTGCTTGCGCAGCTCCCAGCGGCGGGCGCGCAGCTCCGGGACCTGGCGCCGGCGGCCGAACAGGGTCGAGACGTAGCCGTGCTCGGTGCCCTGCTCGATCGTCGCCTCGATGAAGCGCTGGACGGCGGGGAAGCCGGCCATGTAGCGCTGGATGAACTCGTCGGCCTCCTCCTGCGGGATGTGCAGCCGGTCGGCCATCCCGTAGGCCGACAGGCCGTAGACGATCCCGTAGTTGATCATCTTGGCCTTGGAGCGCATGCCCGGGTCGATCCCGTCGGGCTCGACGCCGAACACCCGGCAGGCCGTCGCGGTGTGCACGTCCTCGCCGCGGCGGAAGATCTCCTTCAGCGCGTCCTCGCCGGCGATGTGGGCCAGCAGGCGCAGCTCGACCTGCGAGTAGTCGGCCGAGACGAGACGGTGACCGGGCTCGGCGATGAAGCAGGCCCGGATCTCGCGGCCCAGCGACGTGCGGATCGGGATGTTCTGGAGGTTGGGATTGTTGGAGGACAGGCGCCCGGTGGTGGCCGCCGTCTGGTTGAAGGTGGTGTGCAGGCGGCTGGCGGCGTCGACGAGCAGCGGCAGCGCGTCGAGGTAGGTCTGGGCCAGCTTGGTCAGCTCCCGCCAGCGCTCGATCTTGGGGATGATCGGATGCTCGTCGCGGATCGCCTGCAGCACGCGGGCGTCGGTCGAGTAGCCGGTCTTGCCCCGGCGCTTGCGCGACAGGCCGAGCTTTGAGAACAGCACCTCCTCGAGCTGGCGCGGGGACCCGAGCGTGAACTGCTCCCCCGCCATCGCGTAGATCTCGGCCTCCAGCGCGTCGGCTTCGGTCTTGACGCGCTCGGAGATCGCCTTGAGCTTGACCGTGTCGAGCTTGACCCCGATCAGCTCCATGTCGCGCAGGATGCGCACGATCGGCAGCTCGACCGTCTCGAGCAGATCGGTCAGGCCCCGCCCGCGCACCTCCTCGCGCTGCCACTGGGCCAGCGCGGCGAGCAGCCGGGCCTCGGCCGCCGCCGGGTCGGTGATCGCGGTGGCCAGCCCGCGCTCCTCGCACAGCTCGCGGAAGGGGTAGGCGCGCCGGGCCGGCTCCAACAGGTAGGCCGCGACCTCGGTGTCGTGCGCCAGCCGCTCGGGGACCAGGCCGAGCGACTTGGCGTCATGGGCGACCACGGGCCTCGCTCCGAGAGCCCGGACGAGATCCTCGGGCCGAGCGATCGTGCCGACGATCAACCGCCCCGAGGCCTCGTGGTAGACGCCGAAGCGCCATTCCTCCTCGGCCCCGAACAGCGCGTCGCCGGGGCTCTCGGGCGCGGTGACGGCCACCGTGACCTCTCCTTCGGGCAGCTGCGCGACGTCGGCGGCGCTGCCCTCGGTGAGCTCGGCGGTGAGGGTCTGATCGGCCTCGGGGGGTGGAGCGGCGGCATCGGCCGAGCCGAGCGCCTCCTCGAGCCGGCGCAGCGGGTCGCGCAGCTCGAACTCGCGGAACACCTCGCGCAGGCGGGAGCGATCCGGGGTCGCCGACACGTAGCTGGAGACGTCGAGATCGACCGGGATGTCGCGCTTGGCCGTGGCCAGCTGCTTGGAGATCCGCGCGTCGTCGGCGTGGGCGACGAGGTTCTCCTTGCGCTTGGCCCCGCTGATCTGATCGATCGAGTCCAGCACCGCCTCCAGTGAGCCGAAGCGCTGCAGCAGATCGGCCGCGGTCTTGTCACCGATGCCGGGGACGCCGGGGATGTTGTCGCTCGTGTCGCCCTTGAGGCCGATGAAGTCGGGCACGAGCTCCGGCGGGATCCCGTAGCGGTCGATCACGCCGTCGCGGTCGTACACCCGGGTGTCGGTGATTCCGCGCGAGGTGGTCATGATCCTCACCCGGTCGTCGACGAGCTGATAGGCGTCACGGTCGCCGGTGACGATCATCACCTCGACCGGGGGGTCGGCCACCTTGGCCTGCTCGGCGATCGAGGCGATCACGTCGTCAGCCTCGTAGCCCTCGACCCGCAGGTTGCGGTAGCCGAACGCGTCGACGAGCGGTTCGAGGTGCGGCCACTGTTCCTTGAGCAGATCGGGCCGGCTCGAGCGCTGGGCCTTGTACTCGGTGTAGAGCTCCTTGCGGCCGCTGTGTCCCCCGTCCCAGACCACGAGCGTCGCGTTGGGGCCGTAGTCGGTGAGGATCTTGACCAGCATCGAGGCGAAGCCGAAGATCGCGTTGGTCGGCACCCCGGTCGAGGTGGCGATCGATTCGGGCAGCGCGAAGAACGCCCGGTAGGCAAGGCTGTTGCCGTCGATCAGGAAGAGCTCATCGGCCATCGTCGCCTGAGCCTATCTCGCGGTCCGGCCCGGTCGGAGGGCATGATCGACCAGCTTCCGGTGACAGGGAGGGCAACGATGCACGGCGGGACGCGGATCAGTCCGCTCATCCGCCTCGCCGCCCCGGCGCCGGCTCTCCCGTGGCCGAGGCGCTCGGCGGCGCGGGCCGGAGAGGCATAACATGGCCGCCGCTATGGCCGCCACACCGTCCGCGCAGTACAGCCTCACGCTTCGCGTCGAGATCGATCACCGGCCCGGGATGCTCGGGAAGGTCGCCAGCGCGATTGGCGAGGCGGGCGGCACGATCGGCGCGGTCGACCTCGTGCACGCAGAGGACACCCACACGGTGCGCGACATCACCGTGGCGACGGGCGACGCCGCGGACTGGCCGGTGCTCACGGCGGCCGTCGAGGCGGTGCCCGGCGCGCACGTGGTCGACACCACCGACCGCACGTTCATGCTGCACATGGGGGGCAAGATCGAGATCCAGAACAAGAGCCCGCTCAAGACGCGCGACGATCTCTCGATGGCCTACACCCCGGGCGTGGCCCGCGTCTGCTCGGCCATCCACGACGACCCCGACAAGGCCTTTCAGTACACGATCAAGCGCAACACGGTCGCCGTCGTCTCCGACGGCTCGGCGGTGCTCGGGCTGGGCAACATCGGCGCGCGGGCCGCGATGCCGGTGATGGAGGGCAAGGCGATGCTGTTCAAGGAGTTCGCCGGCGTCGACGCCTTCCCGATCTGCCTGGACACCCAGGACACCGAGGAGATCATCGCCACCGTCAAGGCGATCGCCCCCGCCTTCGGCGGCATCAACCTCGAGGACATCGGCGCTCCGCGCTGCTTCGAGATCGAGGACCGGCTCAAGGCCGAGCTGGACATTCCCGTCTTTCACGACGACCAGCACGGCACCGCCGTCGTCGTCCTCGCCGCGCTGCTCAATGCCCTCACGCTCACCGGCCAGCGGATCGAGGAGATCCGGGTCGTCGTGGTCGGCCTGGGCGCCGCCGGCATCGCGGTGTCCAAGATCCTGCTCGCGGCCGGGGTGCGCCACCTGATCGGCTGCGACTCGCGCGGGGCCGTGCACGCGGGCCGGGCCGACTTCGCCGACGGCACGATGGGCGCCGCCAAGCGCGAGCTCGCGCGCGTCACCAACCTCGAGCAGCGCTCGGGGGCCCCCGCCGAGGTGATCGCCGGCACCGACCTGCTGATCGGCCTCTCCGGGGCGCGGGTCGTGCCCGCCGAGGCGCTGCGCACGATGAACCCCGATCCGATCGTGTTCGCGATGGCCAACCCGAACCCGGAGGTCTCCCCCGAGGAGGCTCTGCCGCTGGTGCGGATCCTGGCCACCGGGCGGTCAGACTACCCCAACCAGATCAACAACGTGCTCTGCTTCCCCGGCATCTTCCGCGGCGCGCTGGACGTGCGGGCGCGCGAGATCACCGAGCCGATGAAGATGGCCGCGGCGCGGGCGATCGCCGACATCGTCTCCTCGACCGAACTGCGCGAGGACTACATCATCCCCTCCGTGTTCAACCGCGAGGTGGTCGGCGCCGTCGCCGAGGCGGTCGCCGAGGAGGCCCGCGAGAGCGGCACCGCGGATCCCGGGTTCGAGCTGGGCTTCGCGGCTACCGGCGAGCTCGGGCTGCCCGGGCGATAACCGCCCTCCTGCCCGGGCGATAACCGCCCTCCTCGGGCGATAGACACCCTCCGGCCCGGGCGATAGACACCCTCCGCTGGGCCGTTCTTCCGGCCTGGCCCAGTCGGCCTCAGGCCCGGTGACCGGGGCGGCCGGCTCGCGACGAGGCTTTCGCAGGGGGTGGTTTCCGGGTCGGCGGCGGCTCTAGGAAGCGTGAGCCGCGCTGAAAGCTCCTCTGGCGGGTCCGGAACCGCAACGATGTCGCTCACGACGTCGGCCGCCGGGGACCGCGCGATATCTCGGCGGTCGAAACCGCCAAAACCTCGCGCGGCTGTCCCGATCCTCGGAGCGAGCGAGGTTCTGGTGGTCAGCGGGAGCAGGTACGACCGGATCAACGCGATCGGTTCGCGTCAGCGGGGCCGGATCACTCGCGGTCAGCTCATGGCAGCGCTGATCACCCCGGCCCAGGTGCGGACGTTGGTCGAGCACGGCTATCTGCGCCGGCGCGGCCATGGGGTCTACGCGATCGGGCATGAGGCGCCGATCCCGCTCGCGGCCGAGACCGAGGCCCTGCTCGTGGCCGGCCCGGGAGCGGGCATCAGCCACGCGCACTCCGGCGCGCTGTGGGGAATGTGCCCGGCGCCGGGCGGCCTGGTTCATCTCACTTCGCGACGGGAGCGCCGGTGCCGCGACATCGTCGTGCATCGGTCCCGGCTGTTGACGTCCGACGACGTGGTCGTCCGGGAAGGCCTGGCCGTCACCTCTCCCGCCTGGACGCTGCTCGACCTCGCCGGGATGGACACGTTCGGCACACGCCGTCTGGAGTGGGCGTTCGACCACGCCCTCGTCCACCGGCTGATGCGACCTGCGGACCTGACCGAGCTCCTGGACCGGGTGAAGGGAAGCCGAAAGGGGGTCGAGCGTCTCCGGGGGCTCCTGGCGGCCGACGGCCCGTCCGCGCTCACCAGGTCAGAGGCCGAGGAGCTGTTCCTGGCCATCGTGCGGGGCGCCGGCCTGCCGGCGCCGCAGGTCAACGCCCGCAGGGACGGGTGGGAGCTCGACTTCCTATGGGCGGACGCGGGCGTGGTGGCGGAGATCGACGGCTTTCGCTTTCACTCGTCGCCGGCCAGCTTTGAGCGCGACCGGGCCAAGGATGCGGCGCTACGGTCGCACGGTCTCACCGTCGTGCGGTTCAGCTGGCGTCAGGTGTCCGATGAGCCGCTGCTCGTCGCCGCGCAGCTCGGGCGGTTGCTGGCCGGCGCCGGGTGACCGTTCAGGCGGCCGGCGGCGGATCGGCGGGAGGCGGCGGCCCCGGATCCGCGGGCGGCGCTCCCGGATCGACGGCCGGCGGCGCTCCCGGGTCCGCGGGCGGCGCCCCCGGATCGGCGGCCGGCGGCGCTCCCGGGTCCGCGGGCGGCGCTCCCAGGTCCGCGGGCGGCGCTCCCGGGTCCGCGGGCGGCGCTCCCAGATCGGCGGGCGGCGGCGCATCTCCGGGCTCAGCGACGGCGTCACCCCCGCCCATGACCGGGCCCTCCACCGCCGGACGGTCCGCCGAGCCCCGCCGGGGCAGTGGGCCCTCGAGCTTCCAGGCCGAGCCGGGCCGGCCGGGCAGCAGCAGCACGAGGATGAAGCCGACGAAGGTGAGCACGAGCCCGAAGGTCAGCCCGAGGCGCTCCCCGTAGCCCTTGCGCTCGGCCATCCAGGCCGCCGCGGCCGCCGAGGCCAGCCAGATGAACAACAGGTAGAGCGCCGTGGCGCCGATGGCGCCGGCCGCGCCGGTCAGGATCATCGCGTCACGTCCCCAGGTAGGCGCGCTGGACCTCAGGGTCGTCGCGCAGCAGGTCGGAGGCATTGGCAAGGACGACGCGCCCGGTCTCCAGCACGTAGCCCCGGCCGGAGACGTCGAGCGCGTAGTTGGCGTTCTGCTCCACGAGCAGGATGGTCATCCCGTCCCGGTTGATCTGAGCGATCGTCTCGTAGATGCGCTGGACGAGGATCGGCGCGATGCCCATCGATGGCTCGTCGAGCATCAGCAGCCGCGGGCGGGCCATCAGGGCGCGGCCGATGGCGAGCATCTGCTGCTCGCCGCCGGACATCGTGCCCGCCTTCTGCTTCTCGCGCTCGCGCAGGCGGGGGAAGAGATCGAACACGCGCTCGAGATCATCGGAGATCTCCGCACGGCGGCGGTGATGGGCGCCGAGGTCGAGGTTCTCGCGCACGCTCATGCGCGGGAAGCAGTGGCGACCCTCGGGCGAGAGGGCGATGCCGTGGGAGACGATCTCGTGCGCCGGCACCCGCGTGATGTCGCGCCCGGCGAACCGGATCTGGCCCGTCCGCGCCGGGGTCAGCCCCGAGATCGAGCGCAGCGTGGTCGACTTGCCGGCACCGTTGGAGCCGATCAGGGTCACGACCTCGCCCTCGTCGACGGTGAGCGAGATGCCCTTCAGGGCCTCGATCGAGCCGTAGAAGGTGCGGATGTCGTCAACCTCGAGCAGGGGCATGCCTAGCCGTCACTCCCCGGCCGGACCCGAGATACAGGCACGGACGCGGCCATCAGTCCGGCTTGAGATGCAGGCACGGACGCGGCCATCAGTCCGGCTTGAGATGCAGGCAGGGACGCGGCCATCAGTCCTGCTTGCCCAGGTAGGCCTCGATCACGCGCGCGTCGCGGCGCACGTCGGCGGGGCTGCCTTCGGCGATCTTCTCGCCGTGGTCGAGCACGGTCACGCGCTCCGAGACGCCCATCACGACCTTCATGTCGTGCTCGATGAGCAGGATGGTCAACTCGAGCTCGTCGCGCAGCTTGCGCATGAAGTCGGTCAGCGCCGCCGACTCCTGCGGGTTCATTCCCGCGGTCGGTTCATCGAGCAGCAGCAGCGAGGGCTCGGAGGCGAGCGCCCGGGCGATCTCCACCCGCCGCTGATCGCCGTAGGAGAGCTGAGCCGCGAGCTGGTCGAACAGGGCGGAGCGCAGTCCCACGTAGGCCAGCAGCTCGCGGGCGCGTTCGCGGGCGTTGCGCTCCTCGGCCCGCACCCGGGGGGGGCGGATGATCGAGCCGAGCAGCCCGGCCGTCATCCGCGCGTGACGACCGATCATCACGTTCTCGGTCGCGGTCATGGCGCCGAACAGGCGGATGTTCTGAAAGGTGCGCGCGACACCGAGGCCGGTGATGATGTCCGGACGCACCCGCCCGATCGCCTTGCCGTTGAAGGCGATCTGGCCGGAGGTGGGGCGATAGAGCCCGGTGAGCATGTTGAACAGGGTCGTCTTGCCGGCCCCGTTGGGCCCGATCAGCGACACGATCCCGTGGCGCGGGATGGTGAGCGAGACGGCGTTGACGGCGATCAGGCCGCCGAACTCCTTGGTCGCCGCGTCGACGACCATGATCGCGTCGGCGCCGGTCTCAGGAGGCGCGACCGCGCTCATGGGTTCGTGCTCTCCACCAGCTGGGCGTCCTCGGCGGCGATCTCCCCGGTGATCTCCAGTCGTCGCCGGCGCTCGGGGATCAGCCCCTGGGGCCGCAGGACCATGACCAACACGAGCAGAAAGCCGAAGATCCCGTACTCGATCTCGGTCAGCGGGAAGTTGAGCCCCAGCTTGGCGGGCAGCCCGTTGAGCACGTCGGGGATCAGGTAGTTGTTGATGTAGCCGAGCAGCAGACCGCCGACCAGGGCGCCCCAGATCGAGCCCAGTCCCCCGATGATGACCATGGCCAGGATGAAGATCGAGAAGCCGAAGGCGAACTGGCCGGAGTTGACCTCGGTGTAGTAGGCGCCGAAGAAGGCGCCGGAGATGCCACCGAACATCGCCCCGATCGCGTAGGCCGACAGCTTGGTGCGGACCGAGGGGATGCCCATCGACACCGCGGCCACCTCATCCTCGCGCAGGGCGACCCAGGCGCGGCCGAGACGGCTGTCGCGCAGGCGCACGTTGACGAACAGGACGAACATCAGGATGACGAGGATCAGCCAGTACCAGGGTCTGAGGTTGAGCAGGTTGAACTGTCCGATCCCCGGGAAGCCCGGCGGATCCACGGCGCTGATGCCGAGGTTGCCGGCGGTCAGGGTCATCCCGTTGCCGAGGCTGATGCTCTGCCCGTTGATGGCCAGCACCTGGATGATCTCGCCGAAGGCGAGGGTGACGATCGCGATGTAGTCGCCCCGCAGGCGCAGGGTCGGCAGGCCGATGATCATGCCCGCGACCGCGCAGATGATCGCGGCGGCGACGAGGATGAGCAGGAAGTTGAGGTGGATGCCGTTGCTGATCGCCGCGGTGCCGGTGACGCCGATATGGACCTTGGCCTGGAAGAAGAAGCTCGAGCCGAACCAGCCCATCGAATAGGCGCCGAGGGCGTAGAAGGCGACGTAGCCGAGATCGAGCAGGCCGGCGAAGCCGACCACGATGTTGAGCCCGAGCGCCATCACCGCGTAGGCGATGGCGATGATCGTCGCGTTGACAAAGCCGCTGCTGGGGGTGAAGAACAGCGGCAGAACGACGCCGATCAGGATCGCCGCGGCCGCCAGCGCACGCGGGAAGTGGCGCGAGGACAAAAACGGCACCGCGCGCAGGATCGAGGCCCGCCACTCCGCGAGCTGGGCGCGCAGCTCGCTCATCCGGCCTCCCTGGTCTCCTCGCCGAGCAGACCGCGGGGCCGCAGGATCATGATCACGACGAGGTAGGCGAACACGACCGCCTCGGTCCACTGCGGGCCGAGCCGCGAGTCCGACAGGGCCTGGATGACGCCGATGATCAGGCCGCCGAGCACCGCCCCGCGGACGTTGCCGATCCCGCCCATGACCGCCGCGGTGAACGCGATCAGCCCGGCCTGGAAGCCCTGGAAGTACCAGATGTTGGTCTCATACAGGGCGTAGATCAGACCGGCCGCGCCGGCCAGCATGCCGCCGAGCAGGAAGGTCAGCGAGATCGTCGCGTTGACGTTGATGCCCATCAGCCGCGCGGCCTCCGGATCCTGGGCGGTGGCCCGCATCGCGCGGCCCGCCCGCGTGCTGGAAATGAACCAGGCGAGCCCGGCCACGAGCGGGATCATGACCAGGATGGCCAGGATGTAGCCGCGGACGATCGGCACACCGGAGATGTTGAACACCGTCTGGCTCTCATTGATCAGGTCGGGCACGCCCTGCGGCGAGCCGCCCTGCCAGAGCAGGCCGACGTTCTGAAGGATGAAGGAGAAGCCGACCGCGGTGATCAGCGGGGCCAGCTTGGGTGCCGAGCGCAGCGGCCGGTAGGCGACGCGCTCGATCAGGACGTTGAGCACGCCGCAGACGACCATGCTGACCACCAGGGTGAGCAGCAGGCCGAGGATCAGGCCCACCGGGCCGGTGGTCAGGCCCAGGCCGAGCGTGCCCCACAGTCCCGTGGCGGTGAACGAGCCGACCATGAACACGTCACCGTGGGCGAAGTTGATCAGCTCGATGATCCCGTAGACGAGCGTGTAGCCGATCGCGATCAGCGCCCAGATGGCGCCGTTGGAGAGGCCCTGAACGAGGTTGAAGCCCAGGTGCGAGAGATCGTGCTGGACGATCGCGTGGCCGTGGACGACGCCGGCGGCGTAGCCGTGGGTCAGGTCCCGGATCCCGTAGTAGACGGGAAGGATGGCCAGGGCGAGGATCAGGCCCCAGCGCCCGGCCGCGCGCCGAACCGCCGCGAGCGGGCGGGCGGCCGGAGCCGGCAGGGTCGGTATCGATGAAGCTTCCACGAACGCGGCGGGGCCGGGGGAGGACGCCCGCGGACGTCCTCCCCCTCCCGTTCTGTTCCGTCGGCCCTACTTGACCGTCTTGGTCGGGGTGATGGTCTTGTAGAAGACCGGATCGCCGCTGGAGTCGACCTTGTAGAGGCCGTAGGACTTCAGCGTCGTGTCCCCGTTCTTGTCGAACCCGTAGGTGCCGAGCACCGAGCTGCGGCTGGTGGTCGCGAACAGGGCCTTGAGCACGGCGGACTTGCTGTTGCCCTGGGCCCCGAGCTTGGTGATCGTGTCCAGGCCGAGCTTCATCGCCTCATAGCCGTAGATCGCGTACGGATCGGGGTTGGCCGAGCCGTATTTGGCCTTATAGGCGGCGAGGAAGTCCTTGCCACCCGGGTAGGCCTTCAGGTCCTGCGTGGCGACCGTGCACTGGATCAGCGGGTCGATGCTCGCCGGCACGCCACCGGACTTCTGGTTGGTGTAGGAGCTGGTGCAGGCGCCGTCCGGGACGAAGATCTTCGCCTTGGGCAGAGCCGCGTGGACATCCTTGGTCAGCTGCACCGCGCCGTTGGAGACGATTCCGGAGAAGAAGAAGCAATCCGCTCCCTGCCCCTGGATCGTGCTCGCGTAGCTGCGGAAGTTCGGGGCCGTGGGATCGATCCCGGTGTTGCTGGTGATGTTGACCCCGTAGAAGCCCTTCTCGAGGCCCAGCAGCGTGGCCAGGCCCGCCCCGTAGGCCTCCTTGTCGTTGGCCACGGCCACCTTCGTGCAGCCCGCCTGCTTCATCGCGATCAGATCGGCCGCGGCCTGAATCGAGTCGATCGGGACGATGCGCAGGTAATTGCGGGTGCCGGTCGGGTAGTACTTGGCCGGCTCACCGGGGGCGCTGCCGGGCAGGTTGGTGGTCAGGCCGACGTACGTGTTGGCCGGGCTGACCATCGGGATTCCCGCCTGGTTGAGGATCGGGATCGAGACCTCCGACGCGCCCGAGTTGAACTCGCCGATGTAGTAGACGGCCTTGGGATCGGCCGCCGCCTTCCGGGCGTTGGCCGCGGTCTGGCCGGGATCCCACTTGCCCGCCGCCGCGGTCGAATCGTCCAGCGACTGGTAGTTGACCGAGAACTTGCCCGCCTTGCCGCCCGCCTGGGAGAGCGCGAGCTTGATCCCGTTGACCAGCGGGTCGGTCTGCGCCGTCGAGGCGCCCTGCAGAGGCAGGCTGGAGTAGATGTCGATGGCCGACCCACCCGAGCCACCGCTGGCGCTGGACGAACTGCCGCCCGAGCCTTGAGAACTGCTGGAACTGGAACTGCTGCTGCCGCACGCAGCGAGAACAAGGATCATGCCGACGATCAGTGCCCCACACCACGCCTTGCCGACGTACCGCATTGACGTCCTCCTCTAAAGGTGTCGTTCTCGGATCAGCTGCCCGATGCGGGCACACTAGTGGGGCCCTCGGACCACGGCAACCGTGGAGGCCACAGATTGCCGTCCTGATGAGCGTCTTGTCACCAAAACGCAACTCCAGAAGGAGAGCCGCCCGGCCGAGCGAGACGAAATCCCCCCCTGAGGGGCCGCTCAGCCGAGCGAGACGAAGCGGAACGGTGTCAGGGCCGTCCCCTTCATCCGTGCGAACACGAACGGCGCCAGGCTCGGATCGCCCCCGCTGATCGTGTAGTCGCCGATCGCCGACCCGGTCCGCTTCAGCGACCGGAAGTCCTTGGCCACGACCGCGCGGTTGGCCGCGTTGCTGCCGGCCGAGGCGAGCACCGCCATCAGCGCCTTCATTGCCTCGTAGCCGAACACGGCCTGAGGCGCGGGCGCGTGGTGGTAGGCGGCGGTGAACGCGGACACGAAGGCGGCGCCGACGGGCGGCAGGCTGGCCGGGGTGAAGCCGGGCGAGGAGACGACGAGCTTGCTCTGCGCCGCCGTCGACAGGGTCGGAACGAACGCGCTGTCGTACAGCCCCGAAGGAGCGAAGAGGTGGATCCCGGGATTGGCCGAGGCGGCGCGGTTCAGGAACCCGGCCGCGGCAAGACGGCCGGCGGAGCTCGCGGTGTTGCCGCCATAGAAGGCGCCCGAGGCCGAGGCCAGGCCGCTCGTCGTCGGCAGCCCGGCGGTGCGGGCGGCCGCGCGGACCTCCTCGGAGAGCGTCGCGCCGTAGCGCTGCCCATCGTCGGCGACGTACAGGCTGGTCACGTGCTCGCGCTGCATCTCCTGCACGAGGGCCCGGGCCTCCTGGGCGGAGGTGGGGACGACACGTGCGAACGTCCGCTTGTAGGTGCCGTGACCGGGATAGAAGAAGTCGACCGAGTCTGAGACGCCGGGCACCGTCTGGGTCAGGTAGGCCGCGGTATCGAGCGGCGAGACCTCGAGCAGCCCCTGCTGGTTGACGATCTCGACCGAGACCTCCGACGTGCCGGGGACGAGCTCACCCAGGTAGGCGATCGCGGTCTTGTCGGCCACCGCGGTCCGCGCGTTGGCCGACAGCTCGTGGCCGTCGAGGGTGCGCACGCGCACGGTGTAGGCGCCGGCCTGGCCGCCGCTCTGGCGGTAGGCGAGCTGCTCGGCGGCCAGCACATCCTGGGCGGGCTCTGAGCGCGCACCGCCCGCGGGCTGGCCGAGGTAGACGGTCAGGGTCCGCCCGACGACGGTGACCGCCGTCTGCCCACCGCTGGTGGCGGTCCCGCAGCCGGCCAGGGCGAGCGCGGCCGCGAGCGCGGCGACGACTCCGGTGCGGCCGACGCCCGTACGCCCGACGCCCGCACGCCCGACGCCCATGCGCCCGACGCCCGTGCGCCCGACGCCCGACGGCGGCGCACCACGACGCAGCGAACCGATCCGCCCGGGCATCACGGCAACGCGGACGCGGGAGCTCAGTCCCGCCGGCCAGGCAGGAAGGGCAGCAGGTTGCGGACCCCGATCGCCACGAGGACCATGACGATCGCGAGCATGATCGCATCGAGGCCACTCACGTTAAGGGCCCAGATGATGATCCACAGGCAGAGACCGATCGCGGCGGTGAGAACAAGACCCATGGGCGGTGATCTTACCGGCCTCGGGGGGACGGACGGTGTCCGGTCAGGCTTCGGCGAGCGCAGCCGCGAAGCCGCGGATGAGCTCGGCCACGGCGGCGGGCGGATCATCGGCCTCGCCGGCGGCACGGACGAGCCGGGTGCCGACGATCACCCCCTCGGCGCCGGCCGCGGCGGCCGCGGCGGCCTGCTCGGGGGTCCCGATGCCGAAGCCGACGGCCACCGGGACCTCGGTGCGGGCGGCCACGCGGGCCACCAGCGGCGCCAGGTCGGCGCCGGCGGCCGACGCCCGCTCACCGGTCGTCCCGGTCAGCGACACGGTGTAGACGAACCCGGTGGCGGCCGCGCCGATCGCCTGCAGACGGTCATCGGGGGTGGTTGGGGCGACCAGCGGCACGAGGGCCAGGCCGCGCTGCGCGCAGGCCGCGCGCACGTCCGCCGCCTCCTCGCGGGGCATGTCGGGCACGATCAGCCCGCTGATGCCGGCCGCAGCGAGGCTGTCGAGAAAGCGCTCAAGGCCCCGCGCGTAGATCGGGTTGGAGTAGCACATGACCACCACCGGGACCTGGCGAGCGAGTTCCTGGCCGATGGCCAGCACGGCGGGCAGGGTCGCCCCCGCGGCGAGCGCCGCCGTGGCCGCGGCATGGATGACCGGGCCGTCGGCGAGCGGGTCTGAGAAGGGCACGCCGAGCTCGATCAGGTCGGCTCCGGCGTCGAGGTAGGCCCGGCCGATCCGCCGGGAGGTCTCGGGATCGGGATAGCCGCCCATCAGGTAGGGCATCAGCGCCGCGCGGCGCCCGTTGGCGCGGGCTCGGGCGAACGCCTCGGCGATCCGGTCGGTCCCGGAGGCCATGCCGGTGGTGGAGTCCACGCCCGAGGTCATGCCGACAGGGCGGCCAGGGCTTCGGCCAGATCCTTGTCACCGCGGCCCGAGAGGCAGATCACGTCGAGCTCGCCCCCCGGGTTGGCCAGCGCCCAGGCGATCGCGTGGCTGCTCTCCAGGGCCGGGATGATCCCCTCCAGGCGGGCCAGGGTGCGAAATGCCTCCAGCGCCTCGCGGTCGGTCGCGGCGACGTACCGCGCGCGGCCCTGGTCGCGCAGCCAGGCGTGCTCGGGCCCGGTGCCGGGGTAATCCAGGCCGGCCGAGATCGAGTGGGCCTCGAGAATCTGCCCGTCCTCGTCCTGCATGATGGCCGAGAAGGCGCCGTGCAGAACGCCGGGGATGCCGCCGACGGTCAGCGGCGCGCCGTGGCGGCCGCTCTCGATCCCCTCCCCCGCCGCCTCGACGCCGATCAGCTGCACCTCGGCGTCGCCGACGAAGGGGACGAAGGTGCCGATCGCGTTGGAGCCGCCCCCGACGCAGGCGATCACGCGGTCCGGCAGGCGGCCCTCGGCCTCGAGTATCTGGACGCGGGCCTCGTCCCCGATCACCCGCTGCAGATCGCGGACCAGCGCCGGGTAGGGCGCCGGACCGACGCAGGAGCCGATGATGTAGTGGGTGTCCGCGACGTTGGTCACCCAATCGCGGATCGCCGCCGAGACGGCCTCCTTGAGGGTGCGGGCGCCCGCCTGCACGGGTTCGACGCGGGCGCCGAGCAGGCCCATCCGCTCGACGTTGGGCTTCTGGCGCCGCATGTCCTCGGTGCCCATGTAGACGATGCACTCGAGATCGAGCAGCGCGCAGGCCGTGGCTGACGCGACGCCGTGCTGGCCCGCTCCGGTCTCGGCGATGATCCGCGTCTTGCCCATCCGCCGGGCGAGCAGCGCCTGCCCGAGCGCGTTGTTGATCTTGTGGGCGCCGGTGTGGTTGAGATCCTCGCGCTTGAGGTAGATCGTGCGCCCCGCGGCCTGGGACAGGCGTCGCGCCCGGTACAGCGGCGAGGGGCGCCCGACGTAGTCGTGCAGCAGCGTGGCCAGCTCGTCCTGGAAATCGGGGTCGGCGCGGGCGTTGAGCCAGGCCGTCTCGAGCTCGGCCAGCGCGGGCATCAGCGTCTCCGGGACGTACTGGCCACCGTAGGGGCCGAAGCGGTGCTCGATGGCCGACATCGTCAGCCGACCAGCGCGGTCTCGGCCACGGCCGCGGCGAAGGCATCGATCCGCGCCGTGTCCTTGATCCCGGGGGCGGTCTCGGTGCCGCTGGAGACGTCGACGGCGTACGGGTGCACGGTGGCGATCGCCTCGGTCACGTTGTCCGCAGTCAGGCCGCCGGAGAGGATCAGGGGCACGGGCCGGCCGCCGCGGCTGTGGCGGCGGACGAGCGCCCAGTCAAACGTCGCCCCCGTCCCTCCGGGCACGTCCGGCCGGTAGGTGTCGAGCAGATGAAAGTCGGTGTGAAACGGCATGAGCGCCTGGATCTCGGCTCCGCTGCGCACCCGGGCGGCCTTGATCACGCGGGCGCCGGTCCGCCGCGCGGCCTCGGCGCAGAACGACGGGCCCTCGTCGCCGTGGAACTGCAGCAGCGACAGCGAGAACTCGTCGGCGGCGCGCACGACCTCATCGAGGGTCGGATTGACGAACACCCCGGCGATCTGGACGTGGCGGCGGTGCGTCGCGCCGATCTCGGCCGCCACCGCCGGCGGGCAATAGCGCGCTGAGCCGCGCCACAGGATCATCCCCAGCGCCCAGGCTCCCGCCTGGACGGCGTGATCGGCGTCCTGCGGGCGGGTGAGGCCGCAGAACTTGATGCGGGTGGCGCCGGGCTCCATGCCCTCATCGTACGAAGTGACGGGCGGGGGCCTGATTCAGCCCGCGGGCGGGGCCGGGGCGCCGGTCAGGGCGCGGCACGCCGCCTCGATGTCGGCCGCGCGCATCAGCGCCTCGCCGATCAGCACCGCGTCGACGCCGGCCCGCGCCAGCCGCTCAAGCTCCGCGCGACCGCGGAAACCGGACTCGGCCACGATCAGCGCCCCGGCCGGCCGCTGCGGCAGCAGCTCGAAGGTGCGCCCCAGGTCGACCTGCAGCGTGGTCAGATCGCGGTTGTTGATCCCGATGATCCGCGCCCCCAGGTCGGTCGCCACGGCCAGCTCGGCCGCGTCGTGGACCTCGACCAGCACGTCGAGGCCGTGCGCGAGGGCGTGGGCGTGCAACTCGCGCAGCGTCCCGGCGTCGAGCGCGGCGACGATCAGCAGGATCGCGTCGGCGCCGGCCGCCGCCGCCTCGAGCACCTGGTAGGGGTCGACGATGAAGTCCTTGCGCAGGATCGGCAGCGACGTCGCCGCCCGCGCCCGGGGGAGATCATCCAGGCTGCCGCCGAAGCTGCCGGTCTCGGTCAGCACCGACAGCGCGGCCGCCCCGCCGCGCTCATAGGCGCCGACGACGTCCTGAAGCTCCAGGCCCTCGCGGATCACACCGGCCGAGGGGGAGCTGCGCTTGTGCTCTGCGATCACCGACAGGCCGGGCCGGCCCAGCGCGGCCGCGAAGTCGCGCGTGTCGTCGAGCTGGCGGCGGATCGCGGCCGCCTGGGCGACGTCCCCGAACGGGCGCGCGCCCTGCCGGGCCGCGACCTCGGCGCGGGTGCGTTCGAGGATCGGGGTCAGCGCGTTACCGGCGCCGCTCACCGGGCCCCCTGGGGCGCGAGCTCGCGGGTCGCGGTCACGAAGCGCGTCAGCGCCGCCGCCGCCTCGCCGGTGTCGATCGCCCGCTCGGCCGCGCGAGCGCCCGCCTCGAGGCTCGGGGCGCCGCCGCCGGCGTAGATGGCCGCCCCCGCGTTGAGGACGGCGAGGTCGCGCGCGGGACCGATCTCCCCGCCGAGGATCCGTTCGGTGATGGCCGCGTTCTCCCCCGGATCGCCGCCCGGGATGCTCTCGGCGGCGGCCACGGCCAGGCCGACGTCGCCGGGGGCGATGTCGTAGCGCTCGATGCGCTCGCCGTTGACCTCGACCACGGTGGTGGGCGCCGAGATGCTCAGCTCGTCGAGTCCGTCGTGGCTTGAGACGAGCAGCGCGTGATCGGTCCCCAGCCGGGCCAGGGCGCCGGCCATCGTGTCCAGATACCCGGGGTCCGAGACGCCGATCAGCTGGCGCCGCGCCCCCGCCGGGTTGGTCAGCGGCCCGAGGAAGTTGAAGATCGTCCGCACCGCGAGCTCCCGGCGCACCGGGACCACGTAACGCGTGGCCTGGTGGTGGGCAGGCGCGAACATGAAGCCGAAGCCGACCGTCTCGATGCAGCGCGCCACGTCGGCGGGACGCAGATCGATGCGGGCGCCGAGCGCCTCGAGCACGTCGGCCGAGCCCGACAGGCCGGTGGCCGAGCGGTTGCCGTGCTTGGCCACCGTGCAGCCGGCCCCGGCCGCGATCAGGGCCGCCGTTGTGGACACGTTGTAGGTGCGGCGCCCGCCGCCGGTCCCCGCGGTGTCGAGCAGGTTGGCCCGCGTGACCGACACCGGGGCGGCCAGCGCGCGCATCGCCCGGGCCAGTCCGGCCAGCTCCTCGGTCGTCTCCCCCTTGGTGCGCAGGGCGATGAGAAAGGCGGCGATCTGGATCTCGGTCGCGTTGCCGGCCATGATCTCGGCGAGCACGGCCTCGGTCTGCTCCAGGGTGAGGTCCTGGCGGTCGGCCAGCGCGTCGATGGCCCGGCTGAGCAGGTCGGCGCTGCTCACGCGACCCCCGCGGGCCGGGCCACGCCGAGGAAGTTGGCCAGCAGCTCGTGGCCCTGCTCGGTGAGGACCGACTCGGGGTGGAACTGCACCCCCTCGGCGGGCAGCGTGCGGTGGCGGACGGCCATCACGATCCCATCGGCCACGGCCGAGCGCTCGAGCGCGTCGGGCAGCTCGGGATCGGCGATCAGCGAGTGGTAGCGGCCCACCTCCAGCGGATTGGCCAGCCCGGTGAAGATCGTGCGGCCGTCGTGCTCGATGACCGTCGTCTTGCCGTGGACGGGGCGGTGGGTGACCACGCGGCCGCCGAAGGCCTGCACCAGCGACTGGTGCCCGAGGCAGACGCCGAGCAGCGGGACCCCGGCCTCGGGGAAGCGGCGGACCGCCTCAAGCGAGATGCCGGCGTCGTCCGGGGTGCACGGGCCCGGGGAGACGATCACGCGGTCATAGCCGCGGATGAGCAGCTCCTCGACGCTCGCGCGGTCGTTGCGCACCACCTCGATCTCGGGCGCGGGCTGGGTCAGCTCGCCCACGTACTGGACGAGGTTGTAGGTGAAGCTGTCGTAGTTGTCGATGACGAGCACGCGCATGACGGCAGACGGGGTCGGGAGGTGGTCTAGGGCCAGTCGGGCTGGGCGACGGCGAGCTCGATGGCCTGGCGCACGGCCCGGGCCTTGGCCTCGGACTCGCGGAACTCGTAGTCGGGGCGGGCGTCGGCCACCGTCCCCCCGCCGGCCTGGATGTGGGCTACGCCATCCTTGACGACCACCGTGCGGATGTGGATGCAGGTGTCGAGCTCGCCGGTGTAGCTCACCCATCCGATCGCCCCGCCGTAGCCGCCGCGCTTGACCGGCTCGAGCTCGTCGATGATCTGCATCGCGCGCACCTTGGGCGCCCCGGACAGCGTGCCCGCGGGCAGCACCGAGCGCAGGGCGTCCAGCGCCCCCACCCCCGGGCGCAGGTCGCCGGCCACGCTGGAGACGATGTGCATCACGTGGCTGTAGTTCTCCACGGCCATGAACCGCTCGACCTCGACCGAGCCGTACTCGCAGACGCGTCCCAGGTCATTGCGCCCGAGATCGACGAGCATCACGTGCTCGGCGCGCTCCTTCTCATCGGACAACAGCTCGGCGGCCATCATGCGATCGCTGTCGGGATCGCTGCCCCGGGGCCGGGTACCGGCGATCGGGCGGGTGCTCACCCGCCGCCCGCTGACCGTGATCAGCGGCTCGGGGCTGGCCCCGGCGATCTCGAAGTCGCCGAAGTCCAGGAAGTACATGTACGGGCTCGGGTTGACCGCGCGCAGCCCGCGGTAGATCGAGAAGGCCTCGATCGGCACCGGGGCCGACCACCGCTGGGAGGGCACGACCTGGAAGGCATCACCGGCGTGGACGTACTCGATGATCCGGCTGACCATGCCCTCGAAGTGCTCGCGCGTCATGTTGGAGCGGAACTCGGGCGCCACCCGCCCGGACGCGGGGGGGCGCGCGGGGTGCGGGATCGGCCCGGCCAGCCGCCAGCGGACCTCGGCGATCGTCTCCACCGCGCCGCGGTAGGAGGCCTCGACGTCGTCCTCGGCGTAGACGTTGGCGATCACCGTGACGGTGTGCTTGAGGTGGTCGAACACGACGAGCACGTCGGTGAGCATCAGCGCCAGGTCGGGCAGCCCGACGGGGTCGGGGTTGGGCTCGCCGAGCGGCTCGACCGTGCGGACCAGGTCATAGGCGAACATGCCGACCGCGCCACCGGCGAAGGGGGGCAGGCCGGCGACCTCGGCGGCGTCGAAGCGGCCCAGCTCCTCGGCGGCGATCGCGTAGGGGTCACCCGGATCCCCGAGCGACCAGCGGATGACCCGCCGCGGACGCCAGCCGATGAACGAGTAGCGGCCCACGCGCCCCTGGTCGGCGGACTCGAGCAGGAAGGCGGGGCCGTCGGCGCGCAGCTTCAGGAACGCCGAGACCGGGGTCTGGCAGTCGTCGATGAAGGTCTGGGCCAGCGGGATCAGGTTGTGGCGGCCGGCCAGCTCCCGCACCGTCTCCAGCGACGGGAAGGGATCGCCGCCCACGCCGGGTCCCGCGGCGCTCTCAGCCCCGGCGACGGCCATCGAGCACCCGCTCGGCGTCGGCGAGGGTCATGTCACGGCCGCGCAGGAGCACGAGGAGGTGGTAGAGGACGTCGGCGGCCTCCTCGGCCACCCGCTCATCGGACTCCTGCCGGGCGGCGCGGGCGACCTCCTCGGCCTCCTCCTGCACCTTCTCACCGGCCCGCCCCGGCTCGGCCAGCAGCTCGGCCGTGTAGGAGCCGTCGGGCCGCTGGGCCGCCCGGGCCGCGATCGTCCGCTCCAGCGCGGGCAGCGTCTCGAACGGCGCCCCGGGCTCCAGCTCGCCGCGGTGAAAGCAGGTGCGTTCCCCGGTGTGGCACGCGGGGCCGGCCGGCTCCACGAGCACGACCAGCGCATCGCCGTCGCAGTCGTAGCGAATCGCGCGCACGGCCTGGGTGTGGCCCGAGGTGGCGCCCTTGTGCCACAGCTCCTGGCGCGAGCGGCTGAAGAACACGGTCTCACCCCGCTCGCGGGTGAGCCGCAGCGATTCGGCGTTCATGTAGGCGAGCGTGAGCACCTCGCCGCTGTGCCAGTCCTGCACGACGCACGGCACGAGCCCCTGCTCGTCGAAGGCCACCTCGGCGTCGTCCACGGGGCGATTGTAGGCGGGGGCCGACCGGGAGGATCCGCGCCCGGCTCAGTGGTCGTTCTGCCCGTGGACCTCTCCGTTGGGGAGCTCGACGATCTCAAACCAGTAGCGGGTCCAGGTCCGCATCACCTCGACCAGCCCTCCGAAGGTCACCGGCTTGGTGATGAATGAGCTGACCCCGAGGTCATAGGTCGACAGCACGTCGGCCTCATCCTTGGAGGTGGTCAGGACGACGACCGGGATGCGGCGCAGCGACTCGTCGGCCTTGATCTCGGCCAGCGCCTCACGCCCGTCCTTCTTGGGCATGTTGAGGTCCAGGAGGATGATCCCGGGCCGCGGCGCGTCGACGTCGGGCCCGGCCCAGCGGCCCTCGCGGCGCAGGTAGTCGAGCAGGTCCTGCCCGTCGACGACGAACTTCATCTCGTTGGCCAGGCGCGAGTCCTGCAGAGCGTCGCGGGCCAGCTCCCGGTCCTCCTCGTCGTCGTCGGCGAGCAGGATCGTGAACGGGCGCGGGCTGTCGTCAAACGCGGACATGCGACTCCTCAGGTCGGCGGTGGTGGGCGGCATCCGGCTCCCCGGCGGTGGCGGGAGCAGAGGGTGATGCGGCCGGTCCGGCGGGAGCGGAGGCTGACGCGGCCGGCGACGGCTGATCGCTGACCGCCTCGGTGCGGTGGGCCTGGAGCGTGACGGTGAAGGCCGAGCCCTCGCCGAGTGTCCCGGTCGCCTGCACCGACCCGCCGTGACGTTCGGCGATGCGCCGGCACAGGGCCAGGCCGATGCCCGTGCCGGGATAGGCGCCGTGGCCGTGCAGGCGCTCGAACACGCGGAAGATGCGCTGCGCGTACTGCGGCTCAAAACCGATCCCGTTGTCGCGCACGGTGAGCCGGATCCAGTCCGCGTCGGCCGTGGCCGAGATGTCGACCTCGGGGACCACGCCCTCGCGGCGGAACTTCAGCGCGTTGGAGACGAGGTTCTGCAGCAGCTGGCGCATCTGCAGCGGATCGGCCGCGAGCGTCGGCAGGTCTCCGACCCGGATGACCGCCCCGGAGGCGGTGATGACGTCCTCGAGGTCGTCGAGCACCTCGGCGGCCACCGGGCCGAGGTCGACCTCGCTGAACGGCCGCCCCTGGGTGGCGACGCGCGAGTAGCGCAGCAGATCCTCGATCAGCTGCTGCATCCGCTCCGCCGAGGCCCCGGCGCGTCGCAGGTCGATCTGGCCCCGCTCGGTGAGGTGCTCGCCCTCGGTGGCGATGATCCGCTCGGTGAACGTGCGGACCTTGCGCAACGGCTCCTGCAGGTCGTGAGAGGCGATCGAGGCGAACTGCTCGAGCTCGGCGTTGGAGCGCTGAAGCTCGCGGGCGCGGCGTTCGAGCTCCTCGTGGGAGCGCTCGAGGGCCAGGTTGGTCTCAGCCAGGGCCGCGTGCGCCGCCCCGAGCTCGCCGTGAGCAGCCTCGAGCCGATCGTGCGCGTCGGTCAGCGCGGCCGCCGAGCGCGCGGCACGCAGACCAAGGCCGAGGGCGATGAGCGCGAACACGCCGAAGGCGGCGAAGATGATCCACGGCAGCCAGTGGCGCTGGCCCGAGACCGCGGCGAAGAAGCTCGCCGCCGGTACCGAGAGCAACAGCCTCCAGGTCGTGTGGGGAAGGGCGATCTGGTCGAAGTAGCGCCCCGCGGTCGTTCCCGACCGGTGGCGCAGGACGCGCAGCTGCGCCGCGGTGTGGAAGCGGTAGCCGGGCGGATGGGTGGGGTTGGTCGAGGCGATGATCACGCCGTTGCCGTCGAGCATCGAGTGATCGGCACCGCGCGCCGCGGGGATGCGGCGCAGCTCGGCGAGCAGGAACGGCGACATCGCCGCGGTGGGGATGCCGCTGAGGACGATGCGCGTTCCCGCCGCGGTGGACAGGCGGACCGCGAAGTTGATCACCGACGCGGCGCCGTAGGGCAGGATGTTGCCCAGCGCCCAGGGCTGCCCGGCCACCGTCAACCGCAACGCCGCGGAGCGGTGCACGTTGAGCTCGGAACGCGCCTGCGCGCTGACGCCGGCCGAATGGGCGAGCAGATGGCCGGAGCCGTCGAACAGCGCCACGTAGAGGTTGCCGCCACGGTTGCGGTTCATCACCGCCGCCGAGACGTGGGGTGCGCCGTAGGCGGCGGCAGTGGCGGCGCTCGGTTTGCTGATCGCCGCGAACACGGTGTCGACGAGGTTGGCCACGAGCATCGCGCGCTGATGGGCCTGCAGCTCGAGGTTGCGACGCGAGGCGGACTGATTGCTGCTCAGTTGACCGGCGAACAGCACCATCAGACCGATGACGGTCAGCGTTCCGGTGAGCAGTGCGCCCACCGCCTGCCTGCGTCTCACTGCGCTCCTTTCGCGCGGGCCCGTCAGCTGGCGTATCGCCCGGTGTTCGGGGGCGGTCGAGGCACGCGTTCGCTTTTGCGCAGATTATTCAGCCCAGGCCCTGCGGGAACCTCTCGCCGGCGACGATCACTCGATCCCCAGCCGGTCCAGGACGCGCTCGTCCCCGCGCCAGTTGCGCCGCACGCGGACCGAGAGCTCGAGGTGCACCTGGGTCCCCAGCTCGCGCTCGATGGCCTTGCGGGCCGCGACCCCGATGGCCTTGATCATCCGCCCGCCCGCCCCGATCAGGATCCCCTTCTGCGATTCGGTCTCGGCCAGCACCACGGCCTCGACGCGCACGAGGTCCTCGCGCGGGCGCAGGATCTCGGAGACCTCGACCTCGACCGAGTGGGGGACCTCCTCGCGCGTGCGGGCCAGCACCTGCTCGCGGACGAGCTCGGCCAGCGTCACCGACAGGACCTGGTCGGAGTGCTCGGCCGCTCCGAAGTAGAACGGGCCGGGCGGCAGACGGCTGACCAGATGCGCGACCAGCGCGTCGACCCCGGCTCCGGTCCGCGCCGAGACGGGGAACACCTCGTCGGCGACCTCGAGGGCGGCGATGTCGTGCAGGGTCGCGGCGATCCGGGCGCGGTCGGCGCGATCGGTCTTGTTGACGGCCACCGTCACCGGGACGCGCGCCCCGCGCAGCAGCTGGCCGATGAAGCGGTCCCCGGGCCCGACGCCCTGCACCGCGTTGACGACCAGCAGGCAGCCGTCGGCGTCGGCCAGCTCGCGCTCGACCCGCTGCTGCATGCGCGAGGTCAGCGCATCGCGCGGGCGCTGCACGCCGGGCAGATCGACGAGCACGAGCTGCCAGTCCGGGCCGGAGGCGACCCCGCGGATCGCCCGCCGGGTCGTCTGGGGCTTGTCGGAGACGATCGCCACCTTGGCCCCGACGATGTGGTTGGCCAGGGTCGACTTGCCCACGTTGGGGCGTCCGGCCAGCGCGATGAACCCGGACCGCGTCGCCGGCGGGGTCAGCTGATCCATCTCATCAGCTCGGCCTGGAGGGCGAGCATCTCGCCGTCGTCCCCCTCGTGATCCATCCCCGTCAGGTGCAGCGCGCCGTGCACGATCGCCTCGCGCAGGTCCTCGGTGCACGGCGGGCAGATGATCACGTCCCCGAGCTCCCGGGGCCCGATCGGCACCGAGTCCTCGTCGACCCCGAACGAGAGCACGTCGGTCGGCCGATCGTGGCGGCGGTGCTCGCGGTTGAGCGCCTGGATGCGCTCCTCGTCGACGAACTCGACGGCGACGTGGCCGTCCTCGATGCCGGCCGAGGCGAAGGCCAGCGCGCACAGCTCCTTGACCTCGATCGCGGACGGGCCCTCGGCGGGGACCGCCTCGATCCCGATCACCTCGACGTCGAGCATGGCGCCGGCGCCTTCGCTAGGAGATCTTGCGCGCGCGCAGCTCGGGAGCCGAGCGCTGCGCGTGAGCGTCGTAGGCGGCGACGATCCGGCGCACGAGCTTGTGCCGCACGACGTCCTCGTCGCCGAAGCGCACGAACTCGATGCCCTCCACCGCATCCAGCACCTCGGAGACGGCGACCAGCCCCGATCCCTGCTCGCGGGGCAGGTCGATCTGGGTGACGTCGCCGGTGACCACCATCTTGGAGTTGAAGCCCAGCCGCGTGAGGAACATCTTCATCTGCTCCGGGCTGGTGTTCTGGGCCTCGTCGAGGATGATGAAGCTGTCGTTGAGCGTCCGCCCGCGCATGAAGGCCAGCGGCGCCACCTCGATCGCCCCGCGCTCGAGCAGCTGGGAGACCCGCTCGGGGTCGAGCATGTCGTGCAGGGCGTCGAACAGCGGGCGCAGGTAGGGATCGACCTTGGCCATCAGGTCGCCGGGCAGGAAGCCGAGGCGTTCGCCGGCCTCGACCGCGGGCCGGGTGAGGATGATCCGGTTGATCTCCCGGCGGCTGAGTGCGGCGGCGGCGAGGGCCACGGCGAGGAAGGTCTTGCCCGTGCCCGCGGGCCCGATCCCGAAGGTGATGGTGTTGTCGCGGATCGAGTCGACGTAGCGTTTCTGGTTGACCGTCTTGGGCGCCACCCGGGTGGCCCGGTGGCGCCAGACGACGTCCTCCAGGATCGCCGAGGGCGAGGCATCGGACTCCAGCGCGCGGCTGACCGCCTCGATCGTCCCGGGGGCGATCTCGTGGCCCTGCCCGATCAGCTCGGAGAGCTCGCGGACGACCTCCTCGCCGGCCTGGACCGCCACCGGATCACCGTCGAGGGTGAGCCGGTTGCCGCGCAGGAACACGTCGCAATCCAGCTGAGCCTCGAGGCTGCGCAGGACGGCGTCCTGGCTGCCGGCCAGCTCGGCCGCGACGGCGTTGTCGAGCTCGATCGCCTTGCGCATCAGCGGGGCGCGCCGGCGGATCGACGGACGGTCACGCTGACAGCGCCTCTCGCACCTGGGCGGAGGCGCGCTTGCCGTCGGCCCGGCCACCGGTGCGGGCCATGACCTCCTTCATGACGCGGCCCATGTCGGCCGGCGTACTCGCCCCGGTCTCTGAGACCACGGCGGACACGATCGCGCGCAGCTCCGCGTCGTCGAGCTCGGCGGGCAGGTAGCCGCTGATCAGCTCCGCCTCGGCCTCCTCACCGGCGGCCAGCTCGGCGCGGCCGGCGTCACGGAACTGGCTGGCCGCCTCCAGGCGGCGCTTGCGCTCGCGGCGCAGAACGGTGAGCTCATCGTCGCCGCCGTCCTTGACGGCCTTCTGAAGCTCGGAGAGGACGAGGCGCAGGGCGCCGACGCGGTCACGCTCACCGGCCTTCATGGCCGTGGTCATGTCTGCTCTCACCTGATCGGCAACCGTCACTACCCGTAGAGGATAGCCCCCGGCAGCGGCGGACCCCGAGGGTCAGTGAGCGCCGATCGGGGCACCGCGGGCGATGTGGCGCGCCGCGCGGAGCCGTGCGCCGGAGAAGGGAACGCACGGCTCCGCGGGCGGCTCAGCTGCGATAGCCGCTCGCGATCAGCCGACCGTCGTACTTCTCGAGGCGGTATTCGTGCCGCGGTGTCCTCGGGACGGGACGAGCGGAGAGGAGAGAGGGCTCTTGCGCGTATCCGGCCCGAGGCTTGGGCCGCGGAGCGACGACGTCGAGAAATAGGCCACCGAGAGTCACGCTGATGGCGAGGGGGTTTGGCAACTGTCACCTCCTTTGGGTCCTGGTCTGAGGGATCACAAGCGACGTGTTGAAGGATCGGGCAGGCCGCGCGCCCGAACATGGGCCGCGTGGACAAGATTGACCGGCGCGGGGTTCGACATCCGGTCGCGAGGGCGCCGGCGATCGCCCGGGGGCCGCCGGCGGCGGCGGCCCGGCGATTGCGGCGGCCCGGCGATTGCGGCGGCCCGGAGGTCGCCGATGACGGCGCTCAGCGCCGCAGCCGGACCGCGGCCCAGTCGCCGCGCTCGCGGCGATCGACCTCGCGCAGGCCGTGCTGAGCGAAGGCCCGGGCCACGTCTGAGGCCTCGTCGCGCAGCAGGCCGCTGAGGATCAGCTCGTCGGCCACGTCGCGCTGGGTGGCGGCCCAGGCCCGCAGCGGTCCCGCCAGCACGTTGGCCACCCACACGTCGCAGACCGGGACCTGATCGGTGCGCAGGTCCAGCGCCCGGGCCTGCAGCGTGACGCCGTTGCGCGCGGCGTTCTCCCCGGTGGCGGCGACGGCCAGCGGGTCGTAGTCGAGGGCCAGCACCGGCGCGAAGCCCAGCTGGGCGGCGACGATGGCCAGCACGCCCGAGCCGCAGCCGATGTCGGCCAGGCTCCCGGGGGCGCCCTGGAGCAGCATCTCCAGGCACAGGCGGGTGGTTGCGTGGGCGCCGGTGCCGAAGGCCTGGCCGGGATCGATCACCACATCGAGCGCGGTCGTCCCGGCCGGCTCCCACGGCGGGCGGACGGTGAGCCGGTCCCCGAGCACGAGCGGGCGGTGAAAGTCACGCCAGCGCTCTGACCAGTCGTCGGGCACCTCGCGGGTGCAGATGTCGACCAGTGCCCCGCCGGCCGCCGCGCGCAGATCGGGCAGCGCCGGCAGCTCCCCGGGCGGCCCGTAGACGGCGTACTCGATCGTCTCCGAGTCGATCTCGGTCTCCTCGACGCCGCTGGGCGCGAGCTCAAGCAGCTCGGCCAGCACGAGCTCGGCATCGGCGCGGGCGACGCGCAGGGCCAGCCGCAGCATGGGCGTGCCGAGCCGCTCGGCCGCTCAGCCGCCGAAGGCGCGGCGCAGCTTGCCGAACACCGACTCCTCGGTGCGCAGGTTCTCCTCGCCGAGGCTGTCGGCCAGCTTCTGCAGCAGCTCGCGCTGTTCACGGCGCAGGCGGCGCGGGATGACGACGTTGACGACCACCTGGAGGTTGCCGCGGCGACCCGAGCGCAGCGCGGGCATGCCCTGCCCGCGGATGATCAGCGTCTCGTGGGGCTGCGTGCCGGGCGGGATCTCGAGCTCCTGGCTGCCCTCGATCGTCGGCACCTCGACGGTCGTGCCCAGCGCCGCCAGCGGCGCGGCCACGTCGACGACGGTGACCAGGTCGTCCTGGTTGCGCACGAAGCGCGGGTCCTCGCGCACGCGCACCTGGACGTAGAGATCCCCGCTGGGGCCGCCGTGCTCGCCGGCGTGGCCGCGACCGGAGACGCGGATCCGCTGCCCGTCCTCGATCCCCGCGGGCACGTCGACGGCGACCTTGACCGCCTTGACCTGGCGCCCCCGGCCCTCGCACACGTGGCAGGGCTGCGAGGGGATGCGGCCGTCGCCGCCACAGCGATCACAGACAGCGGCGCGGACCATCTGCCCGAACGGCGTCCGCGTCACCGCCCGCAGCTGACCGGTGCCCTGGCACTGTGGGCACGTCTCGATCGGCGTCCCGGGCTCGGCGCCGTTGCCGTGACAGTGCTCACAGCGCGTGACCTGGTCGTAGGCGACCTCGACCTTGGTTCCGCGGGCGGCGTCGGCCAGGTCGATCGCCGCGCTGACGCCGACGTCGCCCCCGGCGGCCGGACCGCCGGCCTGGCCGCCGAACGCCCCGCCGAAGGCGCCGCCGCCGAAGAAGGCCTCGAAGATGTCCCCGACCGAGCCGAAGCCCTCGAAGTTGGGCGAGTAGCCACCGGTGCGCAGACCCTCGTGCCCGTAGCGGTCATAGGTGGCGCGCCGCTCGGTGTCGGACAGGACCTCGTAGGCTTCGGCGGCCTCCTTGAACTTGTCCTCGGCCTGGGGATCGTGGCGGTTGACGTCCGGGTGCAGCTCGCGGGCCAGCCGGCGGAAGGCCTTCTTGATGTCCGCCTCGCCGGCGTCACGGGGCACGCCGAGGATCTCGTAGTAGTCGCGCGTGGCGGGCATCGGTCTCCGGGTCAGCGGGGGTCGTAGACGTCGACGACGAAGGACGACAGCTGGGCGGCGGCCTCGCGGACGGCGTGGATGGCGTGGCCGTAGTCCATGCGCAGCGGGCCGATCACCGAGACCGAGCCGAGCGTGCGCTGCGGCAGTCCGTAGGCGGCGGCGACCAGGGCCAGCGAGTGCAGGGCCGGCGCCTCGTTCTCGGTCCCGATGCGCACGGCCACGTCGCGGGGCGCAGACAGCGCCGAGCGCAGCACGCCGAGCAGCGCGACGCGCCGCTCGAGCATGTCCATCAGCAGGTTGAGGTCAGAGACGTCGCTCATCCGCCCGGAGAGCAGGCGCGAGGTCCCGTCGACGTAGAGGGTCGACTGGGCGGCGGCCTCGAGATCGGTGAACACCGGCGAGAGCGCCTGCACGAAGGCCGCCTCGGTGGCGCTCAGCGACGGGTCGTTGAGCCGCGACTGAAGGATCCGGGCGCCGAGGCCGAGACCGACGAGCCGCTCGTTGAGGTAGCTGGCGGCCCAATCGGCCAGTCCCGTGTCGACCGGCTGCGGGAACGTGAACAGCCGCTTGGTCACGCCGCCGGTCGAGGTGATGACGACGACCATCAGGACCTGCGGCTGCAGGGGGAGCACCTCGATGTGGCGCACGGTCGAGGTGTCGATCGGCGGCGCGGTGACGATCGCCAGCAGATCGGTGACCTGAGAGAGCGCCTGGGTGGTGAGCCGCATCGCCTCGTCGACCTCGTGGCGCACGAGCGACAGGCCCAGCTCGGGCTTGGCCGGGACCTCGGCGGGCAGCAGGCGGTCGACGTAGTAGCGGTAGCCGGCCTCGGTGGGCACACGGCCGGCCGAGGTGTGCGGGTGCGCCAGCAGGCCCAGCTCCTCGAGAACGGCCAGCTCGTGGCGGATCGTCGACGGGCCCCACTCGAACGCGCTGGACAGGGCCTTTGAGCCCACGGGCACGCCGGCGTCCAGGTAATCCTGCACGAGACGGTTGAGTACCTGTTCCTGGCGCTCGGAGAGCATCGAAGGAATTGTAGGTCGGGCGTACGCGGCTTCGGCCGGGGGCGGCCCAACCCGGCCCCCGGGGCGCACGCCGCCGCGCGATGCCTAATCGAGGCGGAGGTCAGCCTCGGCGTTGCGGATGATCCGCTTGCCGTCCTGCACGGCCTCGGCCCGCGTCGTGACCCGGCCGTCGGCGACCGAGACGATCTCCCCGGTGACGGTGATCTCCTGCTCGAGCCGGCCCATCCCCCGGAACTGGACCGAGAGGCGCTGAAGCCGGTCCGGCCCCCCCAGGGCCTCGGTGTGGGCGCGCGCCACCTGAGCCATCGTCCACAGCCCGTGCAGGATGCGCCCGGGCAGGCCGACCTGACGAGCGAACTCCTCGTCGATATGGATCGGGTTGAAGTCCCCCGAGGCGCCGGCGTAGCGCACGGTGAGGAAGCGGTCGGGGGTGACCTTGAGCTCGAAGGCGTCGCCGGGCTTCATCCGCCCGTCCTGACGATGTTGGTCCACGTTCCGGTGCACACGGTCTCCCCGCGCTGGTTGACCGAGACGGTCTCGAACACGTAAAAGCCCATCCCGCCCCGCTCGGAGATGTCCTTGACCGACGCGGTGGTGGTGATCTCGTCGCCGGCCACGACGAGCGGTCCCCAGCGGAACTCCTGGCCGCCGTGGACCATGTGGGCGAAGTCCAGGCCGACCTCGGGGTCGAACAGCGCACCGGTCATCGCCCGGCCGGCGTAGACGACGGCGAACATCGGCGGCGCGACGACGTCGCGATAGCCGGCGCTGCGCGCGGCCTCGGCGTCGAGGTGCAGCGGGTTGGTCTCGCCGGTGGCGAACGCGTACTCGCGGATCTTCTCGCGGCCGACGGCATAGGTCGTCGGCGGGTAGGTCTTCCCGACCGCGGCGTGGGCTTCCAT
>DASSZP010000059.1:0-2745 GCA_035713465.1 Solirubrobacteraceae bacterium
GAGGTCGACGAAGTGGTCGAGGAAGCCGGGGCCGATCAGCGTGCCGAACGCCGCCTCGCCCAGCTTGACCGCGCCCGCGGCGAAGTTGACCGCGGCCACCCGGTCCTGGCCGTACGCGCGCAGGTAGTCGCAGATCACGAATGCGCCGTAGGACCAGCCGACCAGCACCGCGCGCTCCAGGCCCAGCCGGCCGATGACCGCCGCCAGGTCGTCGGCCCACAGCTTGCCGTCGGTGTACGGCCCGGGCCCGGCCGGCGCCTCCGACATGCCGTGGCCGCGCAGGTCGTAGGCCACCAGCCGGAACTCGTCCCGGAGCGGGCTCTCGTACTGCCTCTCCCAGCACAGGTGGTTCTGCGACCAGCCGTGGATGAACAGGACCGGCGGCCCGTCCGCCTTGCCCCACTCGCGCACGTGCAGCCGCACCCCGCCGCCGCCCGTCACCGTGTGGACCTGCATCCGCCCCGCTATAGTCGTCGTCATTTCCGGCCTCCTCGTCTTGGTCGTACCGACGCAGCGATCGTCGTCGCCGGCCGCCCCGCGGCGCGTCGGGCGGAGCGCCTTATCTTCCGCGGCCAGCCGCCCTATCTGCTGTCCTAGGGATGCGTACGCCCCCTCCGCCTTGGTAGCGCCCTTGAACGCTGTGGCGCGATACTGGCCGCGTGGAGCCTCGCGCCCAGGCGCTCGCAGGCCGCGCCGCCGAGCTCGGGACGCTCGAGCAGGCGCTCGCTTCCGCGCGGGCGGGCCGCGGCGCGACCATCCTGGTGGCCGGCGAAGCCGGCATCGGCAAGACCCGGCTCGCCGCCGAGGTCGCCCACCGCGCCCGCGAGGCCGGCTGGCAGACCCTGCTCGGCCGGTCCATCGATCTCGTCGGCACCGAACTGCCCTACCAGCCGTTCGCCGACGCCCTGCACTCGATCGGCGGCCCGCGGCCCGCCGCCTCCTCCGCAGGTTCTCAGCTCCGCGTCTTCGAGGAGACGCTGGCCCTGCTCACCCGCCACGCGGCCGCCGCGCCGGTGCTGCTCGTGCTCGAGGACCTGCACTGGGCCGACACCTCAACGCTGGACCTCGTCGTCTTCCTCGCCCACCACCTGGCCGAACGCCCCGTCCTGCTGCTCGCGACCTACCGCGCCGACGAGCCCGCCTCCAAAGAACGCATGGCCCGGCTGGCCGACGGCGTGCGGCGCTCGGGCGCGGGCCTCGTGCTCGACCTCGGCCCGCTCCCGCCCGAGGAGCTGATCGCGCTCCTCGCCGCCCGCGCGCCCATGGCCGCCGCGCTCTCTCCCCCGCTGGCCGACGCCATCGTGGCCCGCTCGGAAGGCAACCCCTTCTTCGCCGAAGAACTCCTCGCCGCCGGGGACACCGGCGAGCTGCCGCGCCGCCTGCGCGACCTGCTGCTGCAGCGCGTCGCCTGGCTCGACCCCGCGGCCCAGGGCCTGCTGAGGCTGGCCGCCGCGGCCGGGCGCGACGTCGGTTACCCGCTGCTCCGCGCGCTCGCCTCGGTCCCCGAACCCGACGTGCGCGACTGTCTGCGCCAGGCCGTCGAGCACGAGGTCCTCGTCCCCGACCAGGCCGCGGGCACCTTCCGGTTCCGCCACCCGCTGCTGGCCGAAGCCGTCTACTCCACGATCCTGCCCGGCGAGCGCGAGGACCTGCACGCCCGGCTGGCCGGGGAGCTGTCCCGCACCGCGGCCGCCTCGCCGGCCGAGCTCGCCCCGCACTGGGCGGCCGCGGGCCGGGCCGCGCAGGCGCTGACCGCCTCGGTCGAGGCGGCGCGCCAGGCGGAGGCCGTGTTCGGCTTGGCCGAGGCGGCCGCCCACCTGGAGCGGGCGCTCGCGCTCTGGCCGGATGTCCCCGACGCGGCCGCCTTGACCGGCCTCGACCTGGCCGGGCTCTGCTCCTGGGCGGCCGAGCTCGCCAGCCAGACCGGCGCCTCGCCCCGCGCCGCCGAACTCGCCCGGCGCGCCATCGAGCTCACACCGGACCAGGACCCGGCCGGCGCGGCCCTGCGGCATGTACGCCTCGGGGTGTACCAGTACGCGAACGGCAGCAACGACGCCGGGCTGGCCGCGTTCGGGCGCGCGGTCGAGCTCGCCCCGCCGTTGTCGGCGGAGCGGGCGCAGGCGCTCGCGGCGTTCGGCACCGGGCTGCATATGGCCTGGCGGCACCGGGAGTCACTCGCGGTCTGCGAGCAGGCGCTCGCGCTCGCGCGCGCCACCGGAGCGCGGGAGGCCGAGCTGAGGGCGCTGACCGAGCTCGGCAGCGCCCTCGCCTACCTCGGCCGCGGCGCCGACGGCCTGGACCGGCTCGGTGAGGCCGTTCGGCTGGCCGGACAGGCCGGCGACCCGATGGGCGTGCAGCGCGCGTTCATCACCCTGACCGACGTGCTCACCATGCTCGGCCAGCCGGGGGAGTCGGCCCGGGTGGCCGCCGAGGGGCTCGCGGTCGTCAGCGGCTACGGCGCCGATACCACGGTGCTGGTGGCCAACCAGGTCGAGGCGCTGCTGGCCGTCGGCGACTGGGATGAAGCCGAACGGGCCAGCGTGGCTGCCCTCCGCACGCTCGGCGCCAGCTATCCGTACATGGCCCTCATCATCCGCGCCGACGTCGAGATCGGCCGGGGTCAGTTCGACGCCGCCCGCGCCCACCTCGAGGCCGCGCGCGCCACCCTGCGCGAGGACCGCGGGCTCGGCCTGTACGACGCCTACCTGGCCGAACTCGCCCTCTGGGAGCGCCGCTGGGCCGACG
>DASSZP010000060.1:0-13646 GCA_035713465.1 Solirubrobacteraceae bacterium
CGGCGCCGGCTCCGGCCCGGCCGACAAGTCGCCGACCTTCCCGGGACCAGGAGAGTCATCCGAGTCGTCCTCGAGCGAAAGCGAGAGCCCTTCATGAAGAAGGTCGCATACTGGCCCGGCTGTGTGAGCCGCGGCTTCACCCCGGAGCTGCACGGCTCGATGGCCAAGGTGGCCCCGCTCCTGGACATCGAGCTGATCCCGCTGGACCGGGCGGCCTGCTGCGGTGCCGGCGTGATCGCCGAGCACAACCAGGAGCTGGCCGACACCCTGAACGCGCGCACGTTCGCGCTCGCCCAGCAGACCGACGGCGAGCTGATGATGAACATCTGCTCGACCTGCCAGGGCGCCCAGTCCGAGTGCCAGGAGCGCCTGGACGCCAGCACCGAGTACCGCGAGCGGATCAACGCCAACCTCTCCGATGAGGGGCTCAGCTACCAGCGCGGGCTCGACAACAAGAACTTCCTCTGGTACCTGGTCGAGGAGCTTGGGCTCGACGCGCTGAAGGCCAAGGTCACCCGACCGCTCACCGACCTGAAGGTCGGCCCGTTCTACGGCTGCTACATCGTGCGGCCGGTGGATCGCCTCGGCATCGACGAGGACCACCCCCGCGACCGCTACATGCACATGGTCATCGAGGCCCTCGGCGGCAGCGTGATCGACTACGCCGGCGTCTACAAGTGCTGCGGCTTCCCGATCATCACCATGAACAAGGAAGCGTCGCTGAAGATGGCCGGCCGCCACGTGGGTGACGCGATCGACGCCGACGCCGACTGCCTGGTCGTGCCCTGCCCGCTCTGCCACCTCAACCTCGACCTGCAGCAGCCGCAGGCCGCCAAGGCCGCCGGCCGCGAGCTCGGTCTGCCCATCCTGCACCTCCCCCAGCTCGTCGGGCTGGCCCTGGGCCTCGAGCCCAAGGAGCTGGGCATGAGCAAGCACGTGGTCAGGCCGACCAAGGTGATCGACTGGTCGACCTCGGTCGTGGCCGCCGCCGCGCCCGCCTGAGCGGGCCCGGCGCGCGCGGCGGGTTTACGCGGGCGGCGGGTTTGCGCGGGCGGCGGGTTGCGCGGGCCGGCGCGCCCGGCGGGTCTGCGCGGGCCGGCGCGCCCGGCGGGTCTTGAGCGGGGGGCGCGCCGGGGCGCGTTCTGAGCAAACGACAACTTCATCGCGCGCCGGGGGTGCGGGCCGCAGCGCGCGAGATCGTGGTGGTTGAAACCGCTACAACTGCGCGCGGGGCGTGACGGGCTTGCTCGCGTGCGTAGATGTGTTCGTTGCGAGGCTGGTCGGCCAACGTGCATATTTCCCTGGGCCCTGAGATCCCCGCGGGATCATGAGGCGTTGCGCCGGTTGAGATCGGCGCGATCCCCCGCTGCGTCCCGGCGCGCTGGAGCCGCGAGGGCTCTGCGCGTCACGCGGCCCCCCGAGCTCCGAACAGGCAGATCCGGGCCGCTGCGTCCCCGGGGAGAATCGCGGCCCCGACCCGTTGGGTCTCTGTCCGTGGGGTAGGGACGACCGCCCGCCGCACCCCTCCCTCGAGCGCACGGCGGGCGGCCAAAAAAGCGCGAGGCCTTTCGGCCTCGCTCTCCGTTCCCTGTTGCCCGTCCCGTGGATCCCGGAGGACCCTGGGAAGCTTGTGTGACCATGATCACCGAGTCGCGCGCCGCTGTCGTCCCCTGCATGGGGTGAACTTCGGGGGACCGGGGTGAGCCAAACGGGTGATACGGGCCTCCCCCGTGAGCGCCGCGTGGGCCACTAGTCTGTGTGCGCCGTGACAATCGCCTCTGCGCAGCCGATCACCCTCGTCCTGGGGGTGTTCGAGGACATCGTCTCCCGCGGCCTGCAGGCACTGTGTGAGGAGGATCCGCACCTGTGGGTGCTGGCCGCGGACGTCCCGCCAGATCAGCTGGCCGGCGCGCTGGCGACCTATCAGCCCGGGGTGGCGCTGCTCAATTTCGGCTCACTGAGCAGCCCCGCGGAGCTACGCGAGCTCAGCGCGGCGCACCCCGACACCCGCCTGCTCGTGCTCGGGGACAATCCCTCCGGGGCCGAGTCGCGCCAGCTGATCGGCTTCGGGGCGACGGCCTGTCTGGCCAAGAGCACCGAGGCCCGGGATGTCGTGCACGCGATCCACCTGGCCTCGCGGGGCCTGCAGGTCCTCCCTCCCCCCTCGGACTCAGACGTTCATGAGCCGACCGGCCCGGCTCCGCTCACCGCCCGCGAGGCCGACGTGCTCGAGCTGCTGCAAACCGGTCGATCCAACGCGGAGATCGCCGCCTCGCTGCACGTCGGCGTGGAGACGGTGCGCACGCACGCGCGCCATATCTACCGCAAGCTCGGGGTCAGCTCGCGGCGTGAGCTTCGCTCACCAGCCGCCTGAGCCGGTTCCCAGCGGTTCCGCGGGCCTGAGTCCGTTCCCAGCCGGGGCCGCGAGCCTGAGTCCGTTCCCAGCCGGGGCCTCGAGCCTGACCGTCACCACGGCGCGCCGAAGCGCTCGCCGAAGGCGAACTCCTCGACGGGCCGGCGGCTGAGACGCCGGGGCCAGGCATCGGCCCGGTGCCCGACGCAGATGTGCCCGGCCATGGCGAAGCCATCCGGGATCTCGAGCAGGGTCTTGATCTCCGGCTCGGCGGGCACGAGCAGGGTGGTGAAGGCGGCGCCGAGCTCCTCATGGCGCAGCGCGAGGAGCAGGTTCTGCACGAACGGGTAGACCGAGGCCCCGGCCACCACGCTCGGGCGGTCGAGCTCCGCATCGGTGATGACCAGCGCGTCGAGCGCGACAAGCAGCACGAGGTGCACCGGCACCTCGTCAAAGCGGCCCGCGAAGGCGTCGGCCTCGCGGATGCCCTTCAGCCGGCCCGCGGACAGACCGCTGGCCTCCCCCGCCGCGAGCACCGCCCGCCCACCGGTCCGCTCCATGTAGGCCGCCCAGTGGGGCGCGTAGAGCTCGCGCATCCGCCGGCGGGTGTCGCGGTCGGTGATGACGATGACCCGCCAGCCCTGCCGGTTGCCGCCCGAGGGGGCAAAGCGTGCGTTGTCCAGGGCCCGGCGCAGGGCCCCGGGGTCAACGGGCTGAGCGGTGAAGTTGCGCGAGGTCGGCGCGCCCCGCATCACCTCGGTGAGTCGGTCAGGCGGCACCGGCGCGGTCGGCTCAGGCGGCGGCACCGGCGCGGTCGGCTCGGGCGGCGGCACCGGCGCGGTCGGCTCAGGCGGCGGCACCGGCGCGGTCGGCGGCGACCAGCTCGGCGATCTGCACGGCGTTGGTGGCCGCGCCCTTGCGCAGGTTGTCGGAGACGACCCACATGGCCAGGCCACGGGGATGAGTCTGGTCGGTGCGCAGGCGGCCGACGAACACCTCGTCGCGCCCGGCGGCGGCCAGCGGCGAGGGCACGTCCTCGAGGATCACCCCGGGCGCCTCGGCCAGCAGCGCGCGGACCTCCTCGACGCTGATCGGCTCGCGCGTCTCCAGGTTGACCGACTCCGAATGGCAGATGCGGACCGGCACGCGGACGCAGGTGACCGCGACCTTGATCGACTCGTCCTCGAGGATCTTGCCGGTCTCGAACATCATCTTGCGCTCTTCGTCGGTGTGATCGTCCCCGTCGGCGAAGCTGCCCGCCGCGCCGATCACGTTAAAGCCGATCCGGTCCGGGTAGATCGAGGGCTCCGGCATGGGCTCGCCGTCCAGCGAGGCGCGCACCTGCGCCTCGAGCTCACCGATCGCCGCCTGCCCGGTGCCCGACACTGACTGGTAGGTCGAGACGATCAGCCGCTCGATGCCCACCGCCCGGTGGATCGGGGCCACGGCGACCATCAGCTGCATGGTCGAGCAGTTGGGGTTGGCGATGATGTGGCCGCCGGTATGACCGGTCAGCGCGTGCGGGTTGACCTCGGCGACGACGAGCGGGATGTCGGGATCGCGACGGAAGGCCGAGGAGTTGTCGATCACCGTGGCCCCCGCGGCGGCAAAGCGCGGCGCCCAGAGCTTGGAGGTCGTTCCCCCGGCCGAGAACAGCGCGATGTCAAAGCCGCTGATGTCGGCCTCGTCGTCGAGTCGCTGCACGGTGCGCCCGTCGATCTCGCAGCCGGCCGAGCGCGCGGAGGCGAACAGGACCAGCTCGTCGGCCGGGAAATCGCGCTCGCTCAGGAGCTGAAGCATCGTGCGGCCGACCGCACCGGTCGCGCCGACGACGGCGACGCGCAGTCCGGTCGGGCTCATCGCGGGCCCGCCTCGGGCTGGATGCCGTCCGCGCCGAGGGCAAAGGCGCTGTGCAGCGCGCGTACCGCCTGGGGCACCTGGTGGGCGCGGATCACGCAGGAGATCTTGATCGGCGAGGTCGAGATCATCTCGATGTTGATGCTCTCCCCGGCCAGGGTCTGGAACACCTTGGCCGCTACGCCGGGGTGCGAGCGCATGCCGGCGCCGACGATCGACACCTTGCCGATCTCGTGGTCGGCGCCCATCGTCATGCCGAGATCGCCGATCACGGGCGCGAGGGCCGATTCGGCCGCCCGCAGGTCCTCGGAGGGGATCGTGAACGACACCTCGGCAGCCCGGCCCTCGGTCTGCGGCTCGTTCTGGATGATCGTGTCCACGTTGCAGTTGGCCTCGGCCAGCGCGGTGAAGATCGCCGCGGCGGCGCCGGGCCGGTCCGGGACGCCGGTCAGCGTGATCCGGGCCTCCTCGGTCGAGTGGGTGACGGCGGTGATGAGCGGGTGTTCCAAGGTCTCGTCTTCTCCGAGGACAAAGGTACCGGGGCCGGGATCGAAGCTCGACCGGCAGTGGATGCGCACGCCGTGGGTCCGGGCGTACTCCACGGAGCGCAGCTGGAGCACCTTGGCGCCGGAGGCGGCCATCTCGAGCATCTCCTCGAAGCTGACCGCGGGCAGCTTGCGCGCCTCGGGGACGATGCGCGGGTCGGCGCTGAACACGCCGGCCACGTCGGTGTAGATCTCGCACACTTCGGCGCCGATCGCCGCCGCCACCGCGACCGCCGTGGTGTCTGAGCCACCCCGGCCCAGGGTGGTGACGTCGCGGCTGGTCGAAACGCCCTGAAAGCCGGCCACGAGCACGATCAGGTCCTCGGACAGCGCCTCGGTGATGCGCTCGGCACGGACGTCGAGGATTCGCGCCTTGGTGTGCGAGGTGTCGGTGACGATGCCCGCCTGCGAGCCGGTGAGCGAGATCGCCCGGTGTCCGAGATCGTTGATGGCCATCGCGCAGAGCGCACACGAGATCCGCTCGCCGGTGGACAGCAGCATGTCCATCTCGCGCCGGTCCGGGTCGGCTGAGACCTCCTCGGCCATCGCGATCAGCTCGTCGGTCGTCTTGCCGCGGGCCGAGAGCACGGCCACGACCCGCTTGCCGGACTCGCGCTGGGCGACGATCCGCCGGGCGGCGCGCTTGATGCGCTCGGCGTCGGCCACCGAGGTGCCGCCGAACTTCATGACCACGGTCTCGGACACGGTTTCAGAGACTACGAGGCAGCCGCGCGGCGCGCGGCGCGCCCCGCGGGGTCGTACGAACGTCCAGCCGGACGGGCCGGGTTATGGACGCGCGGCGCCCGCGACGAAGAGATCAACATGATCCGCCGCCCCCTGATCCTCCTGCTCACGATCGCAGCCCTCTGCATGAGCCTGGCGGCGACGGCCTCGGCGGCGACCACCGCTCACGCCGGGAGCATCAACGTGCAGCATCTGATCAAGACTCCCGGCATCGAGAGCAACCACAGCCGCGTGCAACGGGCCGGCGTGACCCGCGCGGGGGTCCATCACCGGGCCGTGGCGGTCACTGCCCTCGGCGTGCATCACATCGGCGATCCGATCGCCTACGCCGCGACCGCGCGCTGAGCCGCGGCTCACCGCAGACGGCGCTTGGCACCGCTCGGCGCTCCACCTCTTGCCGCCTGCCGCTCTCGGCGCCCGCCTGCCGCTCTCGGCGGCCGCCTGCTGCTCTCGTCGTTCGCCACCCTCGTCGCTCGCCACCTCTTGTCGCTCGCCACCTCTTGTCGCTTGCCGCGCTTGATGCTCGCCGCCGGCCACTCCCTCCTCCCCCGCGCTGCGGCCACCGGCGGGCCAGGGCCAGGTCTCTGAGCGATCGCTCGGACCCGAGCGGTCGGGATGAAGGTGACCAATATGGTCACTTTCATCCATCACGGTGCCGATCTGCGACCCGTGCCTGTCGCGCCCCCCGGGGGGTGCGTAGGGAAACATCTCCCGGAGTGGTGCTTCTCAACACACATCTGCCCGGGCTCGCGATGTGCGTCGGTCGGGGCCTGCATTTGACGCGTTATCCGACACACCCAGGGTGGAGACGCTCGTCGTGGCGGGCGAAGCGGCGCAAGCACGGCCCGAGGGCGGGGGCCGGCCTAAGCACGACCCCGAGGTCCGGGGATCGGCTAGAGCGAGCGCCGGCCGGAGAAGGCCCGGCCGAGGGTCAGCTCGTCGGCGTACTCGAGATCCGCCCCCACCGGCAGGCCCGAGGCCAGCCGGGTGACGGTCAGTTCGGGCAGCCGCTCGCGCAGCCCCGCCGCGATGTGCAGCGCGGTCGCCTCCCCCGTCGTGGTCGGGTTGGTGGCGATCACCACCTCGCGCACGCCGTCGGCCTCGGCGCGGGCGTAGAGCTCGGAGATCTTCAGATCCTCGGGGTCGACCCCGTCGATCGGTGACAGCGCTCCGCCGAGCACGTGGTAGCGGCCGCTGAACTCGTGGGTGCGCTCGATCGAGATGACGTCCGAGGGCTCCTCGACCACGCAGATGAGCTCGCGATCGCGCCGCTCGTCCTCGCAGATGCGGCAGCGGGGGCCGTCGGCGAGGTTGAAGCACACCTCGCAGAGCCCGATCCGCGCCTTGACCTCGCGGATCGCCTCGGCCAGCGCGCCGGCCTCCTCCTCGCTGGCCCGCAGCAGGTGGAAGGCCAGCCGCTGCGCGGTCCGGCCGCCGATCCCGGGCAGCCGGGAGAGCTCGGTGATGAGCCGCTGAACGGGCGGGGCGTAGACGGACACGCGGGGGCCGGGACGCGGGTCTAGAAGCCGGGCAATCCCAGGCCGCCACCGAGGCCGCCGGTGATGCTGCCCATCTTGGCCGCGGCTCGCTCCTGGGCGGCGCGCATCCCCTCGTTGACGGCGGCGAGCACCATGTCCTGCAGCAGCTCCACGTCGTCGGGATCGACGGCCTGGGGATCGATCGTGATCTCCTTGATGACCAGGTCACCGGTCACCTTGACGGTGACCATGCCCCCGCCGGCCGAGGCGTCGACGACCTCGTCCTTGAGCGACTCCTGCGCGGCGAGCATGTCCTGCTGCATCTTCTGGGCCTGCTTGAGCAACTGATTCATGTTGGGCTGCGGACTCATCTGGCCTCTTCCTGATCGGGGTCTTCGAGGACTTCCTCAGCGTCAAACTCCTCCACGAAGCGTCGCACGATCTCCTCGCTGTCGCCGTCGGTGAGCGGCGCCACAGGCACGGGGGCCGGTGCGCTCTCCTCGCGCAGCTCGTACTGCAGGCGCACCCGCGCGCCGCTGATCGAGCGCAGCGCCTCGGCTGTCGCGCGGCGGTAGTCCTCCTGCTCGGCCTTGCGCTTGAGGAACGCACCTCCCGCCGGGAAGGCCAGGGTCAGCGTCTCCCCCGACAGGCTGACCGGCGTGGCCGCCTTCAGCGCCGCGGCGAGCATCGCATTGGCCTGGCCGACGAAATCGACCACGGCGGGCCACGCCTGGGTGAGCGACTCGAGGCTCGGCGGCCCGCCCAGAGGCCCGTCATCGATGGGAGGCGTCTCGGGCGGCGGCTCGGACGGCCCGGAGGGATCCGGCGCGCGCTCAGTCGGCGGCGGTGCGGCGGCCGGGGCGGGGAGCGGCGGTCCGGCGGCGGCGTGCGCGGCGCCCTCGGAATCCGGGGCGCCCTCGAGTGCCAGGGCGCCCTCGGGTGCCGGGGAGCCCTCGGGTGCCGGGGAGCCCTCGGGTGCCGGGGCGCCCTGGGGTGCCGGGGAGCCCTCGGGTGCCAGGGCTGCCGGGGCCGCACCGCCGGCTCCGAGCCGCCGCAGGGCGTGCTCGAGCTGCTCGATGCGGGCGAGCAGGGCCCCGGTCGAGGGATCGACCTGGGGCGAGGCGCATTTGACGAGCACGAGCTCGAGCTGGATCCGGGCCTGGGCGCCGTTGGCGGTGGCCTCCAGGGCGGCGGCGACGAGATCCAGCAGGCGGATCACGTCGGCGCCGGAGAGCGCCTGGGCCTGCGCGAGCAGCCGCGCGTCGCGCTCGGGCGTCATGCGCAGCTCCTCGGGCACCTCACCGAGGACCTGGACGGCGAGCAGCTCGCGCCCGTGCACCTCGAGGTCGCGCAGGATCTGGCCCGGATCGCGCCCTGCGTCGGTCAGGGTGGCCGCGCAGCGCAGCGCCTGGGCCGGATCGCGGGCCAGCACCGCGTCAAGCGCCTCGAACAGATGCTCGTAGTCGGCCACCCCGAGCACCGCGAGCACATCGGGGGCGGTGATCCTCGCGCTGCCGGCGTAGGTCAGCAGCTGCTCCAGTGTCCCCAACGCGTCCCGGAAGCTCCCGGTGGCGTGGCGGGCGATCAGCGCGGCCGCGGTGGGCTCGATATCGATCTGCTCGCTGGCGGCGACTCGGGAGACCACGCGTCCGATCTGCTCGACCGTGGGACGGCCGAAGTCAAAGCGGTGACATCGGTCCACGACGGTCGGCAGCACCTTCTGGGCCTCGGTCGTGGCCAGGACGAAGATCGTGCGTGGGGGCGGCTCCTCGAGCGTCTTGAGAAAAGCGTTCCAGGCCTGGGAGGAGAGCATGTGCGCCTCGTCCAGGATGTAGACCTTGTGGCGACCGGACACCGGCGCGTAGGCCACCCGCTCACGCAGATCGCGGATGTCGTCGACGGAGTTGTTGGACGCGGCATCCATCTCGATCACGTCCAGCGACGTGGCACTGGCGATCGAGACGCAGCTGTCGCACACCCCGCAGGGGGTGATCGTCGGCCCGTTGACGCAGTTCAAACAGGCGGCGAGGATCTTGGCCGTGCTCGTCTTGCCCGTCCCGCGGGAGCCCACGAACAGGTAGGCGTGGTGGACCTGGTTGCGCTGCACCGCATTGGAGAGCGTGCGGACGATCTGCTCCTGCCCGACGACGTCTGCGAAGGTGCGAGGGCGATGGCGGCGATAGAGAGACGGACCGGTCGACACGGACCGTCGAGTCTAGATGCCGGCCCGGCCGCGGTCGGCCCGCGGCGGGCGGCGAACCGACTACGATCATGGACGACCGTGCTAGGCGGGGACGTAGCGGCGCCCTGAATCCGCAATCCGCTTTAGCGGGGCTGAATTCCCTCTCGAGGGGTGCAGGCCCCGGGTCAGTGCCCCATATGGTCGTGTCGATGGTCAGGTCCCGTTGCGATGTCGGCCTGTGAACCAGGTCAGGTCCGGAAGGAAGCAGCCTTAAGCGGCAACCGGCAGGCGCAGCGGGAGGGCTTGACCGGAGTGGTCAGATGGCGAGCGCTACCCGGGAAACCGATCTCGACGGAGGGTGCACGGTCACTTTTGCCTGACCCAGGTATCGTCAGCGGCCGATGTCGGTCGCGGTCATCGGTCTCGGGTACGTGGGCCTTCCCCTCGCGGTGGCGTTCGCTGAGGCCGGCGAGCCGGTGTTCGCCCATGACATCGACGCCGAGAAGATCGCCGCCATCGGCGCCGGGCAGTCCTACATCGAGGACGTCGCCTCTGAGCGCCTGCGCGCGACGTCCGGGCGCATCCAGGCCAGTACGGATCTGGCCGGCGCGGCCCACGCCGACGCGATCCTCATCTGCGTCCCCACCCCCCTGACCGCCAACCGCGAGCCTGACCTCGGTCCGCTGCTGGCCAGCGGCCGGGCGCTCACGTCCGTGGTCCGCGCCGGACAACTCGTCGTGCTGGAGTCGACCACCTATCCCGGCACCACCCGCGAGCAGCTGGTCCCGCTGCTCGAGGCCGGGGGGTTGCGGGTCGGTGAGGACATCAACGTCGCCTTCTCCCCCGAGCGAGTCGATCCCGGCCGCACCGACTTCACGCTGCGCAACACGGCCAAGCTGGTCGGCGGCATGACGCCTGCGTGCACGGAGCGGGCGGCGGCGGTCTACGGCCGGGTCTGTGATCACGTCGTGCCGGTCTCCAGCCCCGAGGTGGCCGAGATGGCCAAGCTGCTGGAGAACATCTTCCGCTCGGTCAACATCGCGCTGGTCAACGAGCTGACGATGCTCGCCGACCGCATGGGCATCGACATCTGGGAGGTGATCGACGCCGCGGCGACCAAGCCCTACGGCTACATGCGCTTCGAGCCCGGGCCGGGGATGGGCGGACACTGCCTGCCGGTGGACCCCTTCTACCTGGCCTGGCGCGCCCGCGAGTTCCACATGTCCACCGAGTTCATCGAGCTGGCCGGAAAGATCAACCAACAGATGCCGCTGTACTGCGTGGACCGCATCGACCGCGCCCTCAACAACGCCCGCAAGCCGGTCCGGGGATCGCGGATCGCCCTGCTCGGGGTCAGCTACAAGGGCGGGGTCGGCGACACCCGCGAGTCCCCCGCACTGCGGATCCTCGAGCTGCTGGCCGAGCGCGGTGCCGAGCTGCTCTACCACGACGACTACGTCCCCTCGCTGCCGCAGTTCGGCCTGCGGAGCGTGCCCGTCGACGAGGCCGCCGAGGCCGATGCCGTCGTGCTCGTCACCGCCCATCCGGGCCTGGACTACGGCGCGATCGTCTCCCGCGCCAAGCTGTTCGTCGACCTGCGCGGCCGCACCCGCCGCCTGGCCGGCGACGGCCTGGTCCAGCTGTAGCCGCCCGCCGCGCCGTTCACGGCCTGATCACGGCCCCGCTCACAGCCGGCAACACGGACGGCAGCGGGCGACCGTAGCGTCACGGACGTCCGCAGGTCACGCCGGCGAGCGTCCGGCCGGAGAAAAGGAGCAGCTATGAGAGGACGGACCTGGTCGCGGCGCTGGCGCCGCGCCGGCCGCCGTTCGCGGCGCCTGATGGTCGCGCTTGGAGTCACCGTGTTCGCGCTGGCCGGAGCCGGAACGGTGCTGGCCGACGTCTGGGGCGGCGGCAACGACAACCCCTGGCCCTACAACGACCCCGGGCCGGCACCCGTCGTCGCCGCGGTCGGCGACATTGCCTGCCAGCCCGGCAGCCCGGTGGAGAAGGAGAAGCAGAGCGACGTCTGCGACACGACCGGCCAGGGCGACACGACGCGGATGAGCGCGCAGACCGCGACCGCCAACCAGATTGAGGCCATGCAGCCCAACCTGGTGGCGATCCTCGGTGACGAGCAGTACCAGGTTGGGCGCTACCAGGACTTCATGGGCTCCTTTGATCACACCTACGGCGCGTTTAAGTTCCTGCAGCGCCCCTCCCCCGGCAACCACGAGTTCTACACCTCGCACGGTGAGACCGGGGACAACGGCTACGGCTACTTCGACTACTACAACGGCTATCAGCTGGACCCGGCCGGTAACCCGGTGACCCACACCTTCCCCGACGCCGCGGACCCCAACACGTTCACCCAGCCGGTGCCGCGGCCCGCCGGCCAGGCGGGCCAGTTCGGAACCGCCGGGGACGGCTGGTACTCCTACAACCTGGGCGCCTGGCACATCATCTCCCTCAACGCCGAGTGCGCGACCCAGCCCGGTGGCTGCTCACCCACGGGCAGCTGGGTGCAGGCCCAGACTCAGTGGCTGGCCCAGGACCTGCGCGAGAACCGGGCGATGTGCACGATGGCCTACTGGCATCAGCCCACCTTCAGCTCGACCAACCCGGTGTCCAGCTCTCCGGTGCCCACCCCGGGCAGCGCCGAGGGGACGGTCGCCGATGCGTGGTGGAAGCTGCTCTACGCCCACCACGCCGACCTCGTCCTCAACGGACACGAGCACCTCTACGCGCGCTTTGCTCCGATGGACCCGGCCGGCAACGCCGACCCGCGCAACGGCATCTCGGAGTTCATCGTCGGGACCGGCGGCGAGGGGTTGGACACGGTCACCCCGTCCACGCCCAACCTGCGCGCCTGGGCTGATCAGTACTACGGGACGATGAAGCTGACCCTGGCTCCCGGCGGCTACCGCTGGGACTACGAGTCGGCGCTGCGCAGCTCCACGGCTCCGGCCGGGACGCCCGCGTCCTACAGCGACACCGGCAGCGCTCGCTGCCACGGCGGCGGCCGGGAGTACTAGAGGCTGCCGCCGCGTCGGCTATCGCGGGAGGGGGCTTCGGACTCCCCCTCCCGCCACGGCCGGTCACGCGGTTCCGGTTGGCAGCAGTTAGCTGCGCATAGCGGCGTGAAGTGCTGCCAACCGTCGCTGGGGCCGTCGGCTCGAGGTGGCGGAGCCGCCCGGGGGCCCGAGACGCGCGCGAGGGCGGTCAGCGGTCGTCGGCGTCGGCCAGCGCGTAGCCGCGCGCAACCGGCACCGCCGGCAAGCCGGACACCGTGCCCGCGGTGGCGGCGCCCACGCCGGACACCCCGCCGGCGGTGACGGCGCCCTCGGCCGCGCGCCGTGCGCGGGCGAGCGCACCGAGACGAGTCGGCAGCCAGGCCAGAAGGCCGCCGGCGCCGGGCACCCAGATCGAGATCGCGTGGTAGACGAGCACGGCGCCGACCGAGGCCGCGGGCTTCATCCCGTAGAGCACGAGAGCGGCGGCCAGGCCGGAATCGAGCACGCCCAATCCGGCGGGCATGGGGATCGTGGTGGCCAGGTAGCCGATGCAGTAGGCGATGATCACCGCCAGCGCACCGAGATGGTGGCCGGTGGCCGCGCAGGCCGCCCACAGCGCGCCGATATCGAGCAGGAAGAAGCCGGCGCCGCCGACCAGCCGCCAGTGCGGCTCGCGCAGAGACGCCCACGCGCCCTGCATGCCCTCGGCGATCCCACGCAGCGCCTTGGGCGCCCCGGGTCCGAGCCGGCGGGCCCAGACGACAGTCAGCCAGGCGCCGGACAGTGTGACCACGGAGACCAGGATGGGGACCCCCGCGTGGCTGATGTCGTGGGGTCCGCCGGGAACGCCGAGCAGCAGCAGCACGCCGGCCGCCCCGTTGACCAAGAACCCGAAGGCGGTGAGCAGGCACAGCAGCGCCGCGCAGCGGGCGACGAGCGGGCGCAGGCCGATGCCGTGGTTGCGCAGCAGTACGCCGGTCGCCGCCGCCGAGGAGATGTTGCCCCCGGGCAGCACTGCGCCGGCGCCCATCGCCATCCACGCCACCTGTCGCCCGACCCCCTGCGGGGGCTCGGGGAACACACGACGGAAGAGGATCACGTAGCTCAGGCACGAGGCAAGCTCGAAGATGACCGCGGCGGCCACCCAGCCCGGGCTCATGCGCTCGATCTGGTGCCAAACCTCCTGCAGCGGGGCCACGTAGAACAGGGCGGCAACCGACAGGGCGCCGATCAGCACCGACGCGAGCACGCGCACCGGCTTTGACCGCCACCCCGGCGGGCGCGCGGGTTGATCGTCAGAGGTCTCCCCTGCCATCTGCCCGACATGCTCGCCGATCCGCCGAAGCGCTGCGTAAAGCCGGGGTGGATCCTGCGTAGAATCAGCGCCGTTGGCCCCGAGGGCGCGTAGCTCAGTGGGAGAGCGCTCGCTTCACACGCGAGAGGTCGGTGGTTCGAAACCACCCGTGCCCATTC
>DASSZP010000061.1:0-54126 GCA_035713465.1 Solirubrobacteraceae bacterium
CGGACTCGAAGACGTAGAAGGCCATCGACTCGCGCTCGTCGACGGACTTGAGCGTCACGGTCGTGGAGATCTCGTCACCGGCGACCACGAGCGGGCCCCAGCTGAACTCCTGCCCGCCATGGACCATCCGCGCGAAGTCGATGCCGACCTCGGGGTCGAACAGGCCCGGCGCGACGGCCGGCGCGGCGTAGACGACGGCGAACATCGGCGGCGCGACGACGTCGGCGTAGCCCGCGGCCCGCGCCGCCTCGGGGTCGAGGTGCAGGGCGCTCTCCTCCCCCACCGCGTGCGCGTACTCGCGGACCTTCTCACGGCCCACTGCGTACAGGTCAGGCGGGTAGGACTTGCCGACGGCCGCGGTGTTCAGAGGCATCGGGCGGGGAGTCTATGCCCCCGGACGACTCCGGGCGGGTGCGTGGACGATCGTGGCATCCCGGCGGCGCGTGTGGACGATCGTGGCATCCCGGCGGCGCGCGTGGACGATCGGGGCATCCCGGCGGCCACAATCGTCCACCGGCTCAGATGATCACCGGGACGGCACCGCCGTCGGCCGACCAGGCGGCGCCCGCCACCGTCGAGGCGGCCTGCGAGCACAAGAAGACGATCACCGCGGCGACCTCGCCCGCCTCGGCCAGCCGGCCCAGCGGCAACGCGGCCGCGGCGTCCTCGAGCACCTGCTCCCGGCTGATGCCGCGGGCCTGCGCGGTCTGGTCGGCCAGTCCCCCCGGCTTGAGCCACAGCTCGGAGGCGACCGGTCCCGGGGTGACGGCGTTGATCAGCACGCCCCGGGCCGCGTAGGCGTCCGCGTAGGCCCGCGAGAGCGAGAGCTCGGCCGCCTTGGCCACCGAATAGGCGACGTTGCGCTGGCCGGGCCGCTTGCCCGAGGACGAGGAGACGTTGACCACCCGGCCCCAGCCCGCGGCGGTCATCACCGGCAGCGCGGCGCGCATGAGGCGCATCGGCGCCATCACGTTGATCTCCCACGCCGCCTGCCAGTCGGCGTCGCTGAGATCCTCGATCGCGGTGACGCTGCTGGCCGAGGCGCCGTTGACGAGGACGTCGAGACGTCCGAAGCGCTCGGTGCAGGCGGCGACGATGCGCTCGGCGGCGCCGGGGTCGGTGACGTCGGCGGCGAGCCAGCCCGCGCCCTCACCGCACGCCTCGGCGGCTGCGCGCAGCGCGTCCGGCCCGCGACCGACGAGCAGCACGCGGGCGCCCTCGGCGGCCAGCCGCCGGCCGACCTGCAGGCCGATGCCGCTCGAGCCGCCGGTGACCACGCAGGCACGATCGGTCAAGCCAAGGTCCATCGCCTCAGGGTGACACACGCCCGCGCGCTTGGGAGAATCGGCCCCCGATGGCCGACCGACCGACGCCCGCCTTCCTGTTCGACCTCGACGGGACCCTGATCGACTCGGTCTACCAGCACGTGCTGGCCTGGCGGGAGGCGCTGGCCAGCGTCGACATCAACCTCTCGGTCTGGCGCGTGCACCGGCGCATCGGGATGAGCGGCGGCCTGTTCGTCAACGCCCTGGTCCGCGAGCTCGGCGGCGGCCTTGACCCCGAGGTCCTGGAGCGGCTGCCGGGCCTGCACGCCGACGCCTACATCCGGCACTTCGACAGCGTCGCACCGCTGCCCGGGGCCGCCGAGCTGCTGGCCACGCTGACCGAGCACGGCGTGCGCTGGGCGATCGCCACCAGCGGCGTCGAGCGCTACGCCCGGCTCGCCCTGGAGCTGCTCGGGCTGCCACCCGACACGGTCATGGTCACCCGGGATCAGGTCCGCTACGCCAAGCCCGACCCGGACCTGTTCCTGACCGCGGCCGAGCGGATCGGGGTCGACATCCGCGACAGCTTCGTGGTCGGTGACAGCGTCTGGGACCTGCTCGCCGGCCAGCGCGCCCGGGCCCTGTCGATCGGGCTGCTGTCGGGCGGCTACGGCCGCGAGGAGCTGGTCGTCGCCGGGGCCTACCGGACCTACGAGGATCCGGCCGACCTGCTCGCCCACCTCGACGAGGTCGGCGTGCGTCGCCCACGTTAACGATGTATCGCTGACTGTTGCGCGTCGGTCGTGGTCGGCGCTACTCTGCCGTTATGAGCCGTCACGGTGCGCTCCGAGCCTCAGACGCCGATCGCGATCACGTCATCGAGCGCCTGCACGGGGCAGCCACCGAAGGCCGGATCGCCTCCGACGAGCTCGAGCAGCGCGTCACCGCCGCCCTGCGTGCCCGCACCTACGCGGAACTCGACGCGACGACGGCCGACCTGCCGGGGCCGGGCCGGCGCCGCGACGTGGCCCGGCGCGAGCGCAGCCCGGCGCGGACCGCGGGCGGCTACGCCGTCTCGGCCGTGCGCAGCCACCCCGCCCTGCTGATCCTGGCCATCCCGGTGGCCGCGACCGCATTCGCGCTGATGGTCGCCGCCACCGTGCTGTGGGCGGTGCTGGCCACGATCGTGCTCGTGCTCGGCGGCCAGCGCCGCGGGCCGCACCCACCGTGGGCCCAGGGCTGGCGCCACGCCTCGGCCGGATGGACGCGGCCGCCGCGCGGCCGGGCCTACCCGCGCCATCCCGGGCGGCCCTGGGGCTGAGCCCGGAGGCGGCCCGGAGCCGCCGAGACCGGTCGCTGCCCGGCCGTCCTGGTGCGGGGCTCAGCTCTTCTCGCCGAGCTCGAGCACGGCCAGGAACGCCTCCTGGGGCACCTCGATGCGGCCGACCTGCTTCATCCGCTGCTTGCCCTTCTTCTGGGCTTCGAGCAGCTTGCGCTTGCGGCTGATGTCGCCGCCGTAGCACTTGGCGATCACGTCCTTGCGGTACGCCTTGATCGTCTCGCGGGCGACGATCCGCGCGCCGATCGCGGCCTGGATCGGCACGTCGTACTGCTGCCGCGGGATCTTCTCGCGCAGCTTCTCGACCAGCGTCCGGCCGGCCGCCTGGGCCTTGTCGCGGTGCACGAGCATCGACAGCGCGTCGATCGGATCGCCGGCGAGCAGGATGTCGAGCTTGACCAGGTCGGACTCGCGCAGGCCGATCAGGTCGTAGTCCAGCGACGCGTAGCCGCGGGTGCGGGACTTGAGCTGATCGAAGAAGTCCAGCACGATCTCGGCCAGCGGCAGGTCATAGGTGATCTGGATGCGCTCGGCCGACAGGTAGTGCATGCCGGCGTGCTCGCCGCGCCGGTCCTGGCAGAGCTCCATGATCTGCCCGACGTACTCCTTGGGGGTGAGGATCGAGGCGCGGATGAACGGCTCGCGGACCTCGGCCACCCGGGCGGGGTCGGGGAAGTCGTTGGGGCTGTGCACGGGCAGCACGGTGCCGTCGGTCAGCGTCACCTCGTACTCGACGCTCGGCATCGTGGCCAGCAGCTCGAGGTCGTACTCGCGCTCCAGCCGCTCGCGCACGATGTCCATGTGCAGCAGGCCGAGGAAGCCGCAGCGGAAGCCGAAGCCGAGCGCCTCGGAGGTTTCGGGCTCCCAGGACAGGGCGGCGTCGTTGAGGGTCAGCTTCTCCAGCGCGTCACGCAGGTCGGGGTAGTCGTCGGAGACGATCGGGAACAGGCCGCAGAAGACCATCGGCTTGACCTCGCGGTAGCCCGGCAGCGGCTCGGAGGCGCCGTGCGCCTTGGCGGTCAGGGTGTCCCCGACCCGCAGCTTGGTCACGTCCTTGATCCCGGTGATGAGAAAGCCCACCTCCCCCGCGCGCAGCTCCGGCGCCGAGATCATCTGGGGTGAGAAGAAGCCGATGTCGTCGATCTCGGCCTCGGTGGTGGCCTGCATGGCGCGGATCGCCTCGCCCTTGCGGAAGGTTCCGTCGACCACGCGGATGTAGGCGATCACGCCGCGGTACTGGTCGTACTCGGAGTCGAAGATCAGCGCGCGCGGGGGCGCGTCGGGATCGCCGCTGGGCGGCGGGACGCGGGCGATCAGCTCATCCAGCACCGCGGTCACCCCCTCCCCCGTCTTGGCGCTGATCCGCCGCACCGAGCCCGCGGGCTCGCCGAGCAGATCGGCGACCTCCTCGGCCACGCGCTCGGGCTCGGCCCCGGGCAGGTCGACCTTGTTCAGGCACGGGATCAGCTCCAGCCCGGCCTCGACGGCCAGGTAGGTGTTGGCGACGGTCTGCGCCTCGACCCCCTGGGAGGCGTCGACGACGAGCAGCGCGCCCTCGCACGCCTCCAGCGAGCGGGAGACCTCATAGGTGAAGTCGACGTGCCCGGGCGTGTCGATCAGCTGCAGCTGGTAGGTCTCACCGTCGACCGGGGACTCGTAGAAGACGCGCACGGCCTGGGCCTTGATGGTGATGCCGCGCTCGCGCTCGAGATCCATCGAGTCGAGCAGCTGGGCGCGCATCGACCGGGGGTCGACGGTGTGGGTCAGCTCGAGGATGCGATCGGCCAGCGTCGACTTGCCGTGGTCGATGTGGGCGATGATCGAGAAGTTGCGGATGTGGGCCTGGTCTGCGATGGCCTTGAGTGTAGGTCTCGGGCCGAAGTGATCTGGGGCCCCTCACCGGGGCTGGGCGCGGCCCAGCCGGGCGAGCACGAGATCCTGGATCTGGCGGGCCTCGGGGATCCGCATCACGGTCACCGCGCGGGCGTAGAACGCGCCCGCCACGGCGACGGCCAGGCCGACGGCGACGACCTGGCCGGGCACCGAGCCGTGGCCGAGGACCGAGTCGGCGAGCCGGTGCACGACCCACGCGATCACGCCGGTGATCGCCGCGGCGAGCAGGATCCGGACGGCGATCATCACGGTCTGGTCCAGGTCCAGGCGGCCGTTGAAGCCGGTGCGCAGGCGCCGGATCTGCAGCCCGGTCATGACGACGTTGGCCACCGCGGTGCCGATCACCAGCCCGGCGATCCCCAGCGGCTTGTACAGGCCGATGCTGAGCACGATGTCCACGGCCATGTTGATCGCGGCCAGCTTGGTCGGGATCCACGGCCGCTGCAGGGCGAAGAAGGTGCGGGTGAGGAGCAGGTTCAGGCCCGCGAAGGGCAGGCTCCAGGCAAACCAGAACAGGGCGATCGAGGTGTAGTGCGTCGAGGCGGGGCCGAACTGGCCGTGCTGGAAGACCAGGCGGACGATCGGCGTGGCCAGGGCGATCATCCCGGCCGCGGCGGGCACCAGCAGCAGGGTGATCTGGCGCATGCCGACACCGAGCGTCGTCCGCATCTCGGCCGGCGCGCGGCGCGCGGCCTGACGGCTCAGGGTCGGGAACAAGACGGTTGACACGGCGACGCTGAACACGCCCTGGGGAAGCATGTAGATGAGGAAGGCGAGCTGGATCGCGCGGGGTCCCGCGCCGGCGGGATGGGTGTTGACCAGCGCCCCGAAGCTCGAGTTGATCAGCGCGTCGAGGTTGACGATGCCCAGGCCGAGGGTCACCGGCAGCATCAGCGCGAAGACCCGGCGCACGAGCGGGTCGCGCCAGTCCAGCTTCCAGCCGAGCCGGAAGTCGATGCGGCGCAGGGCCGAGCCGACCAGCAGCCCCTGGACCACCGTGGCCACCAGCCAGGCGATCGCGTAGGCGTTGATCCCGTCGTGACCGAAGTGCGAGTGCAGGACGACGAGCAGCACGAGGATGACCAGATTCCAGGCCACCGGGGCCAGCGCGGCGACGGTGAACTCGTCGTAGGTCTGCAGGATCCCCACCAGCAGCCCGGTCAGCCCGAGCACGAGCACCACCGGGAACATGATCTGAGTCAGCGTCGCGGCGACGCCGCCGTCGAAGTTGGCGCCCGTGAACAGGGGCAGGATCAGCCCGGAGGCGAGGATCCCCACCGCGGTCAGAGCCCCGAGCCCGATCAGGATGATCCAGAACAGCGTCGAGGCGAGCGCGAAGGCCTTGCGCCGCTGCCCCTGCTGGAGCAGATCGCTGAACACGGGGACGAACGCGGCCGACAGCGCGGCCTGGGCGAACAGGTTGGCCATCAGGTTCGGGATCTGGGAGGCCACGGTGAACGCCGAGCCGTATTTGCTGGTCCCGAAGTACCCTGCGGCGACCACCTCCCGGATCAGACCCGCGACGCGGGAGAAGGCCGTGGCGAGAGCGAAGATCGCCGTGTTGAGCGCGATGCGCCGCCGCGGCGGCGCGGGCGGCGGAGCCGGCGGTGAGGGCCCCTCGGCGGCGGTGTCGGTGCTCACGAGCGCGCTATAGTACGCGCCGCGCCACGGGCTTCCCGCGGCAACCGACTTATGGCCAACATTCACTCACAGAAGAAGCGGATCCTGCGCGCCGAGCGCGAGCGCATGGAGAACCGCCGCTACACCTCGGCGATCAAGACGTACTTCCGCCGCCTCGAGAAGGCGATCGCGGAGGGCGACGGCGCGACCGCCGACACCGAGCACCGCACGCTGGTGCGGACGATCGACAAGGCCGTCAAGCGCGGCGCGCTGCATCGCAACAACGGGGCGCGCAAGAAGTCGCGCGCGGCCCGCCTGCGTCGCGCCGTCTAGCGCCCCGACCGCCTCACTCACGCCGTGAGCGTGTCCTCATCCGGCGTGGGCGTGCGCCCGCACGGGTAGATTCCCGGGACGTGCCGGTCCGGCCCTTGCCGTTGCGGCCTTCCGATGGCCCCTCCTGACCCGATGACCACCGACTCCGACGGCATCACCTTCGAGATCGACGGCATCGCCCGAGGCCAGTCGGGCCTGCTCGAGGTGTCCGGACGCTGGTACGGGGTCCGGGGCCGGCGCTTCGTCCGCCCCACCCTGACCGTCACGCTGCCCGAGGACGGTGGCGAGGTCCGCATGCTCGCCGATCTCGCGCACAAGCCGTGGGCAGCCGAGGAGGGCGATCCGTGGCGCGCCGGGTTCGCCTTTGAGGGAGAGGTCAACGACGTCGTCGCGGCCGAGCTCAACGTGGCTCCCGACATCACCGTGCAGCTCGGCGCCCCCGGAGCCGGCACCGCGCGCAGCCGAGCCGCCGCTCGCGCCGCGTCACCCAGCGCGGCCACCGGGGCGCGCACCCCGGTGATCCGCGACAACCCCGCCCGGCCGCGCCCGCGGGTCCCGCGGACGGCCGAGGTGCAGAGACTGCACGAGCGCCTGGCCGCGGCTGAGGCGGCCACCACCAAGGAGCGCAACCGCCGCGAGGCGGCCGACGCCGCCCTGGAGCAGGAGCGCGGGACGATGCGCAAGCTCCAGGCCGAGCTGGCCCGCCTGCGGGCCGAACGCGAGCTGGCCGAGACCGTGCAAGCCGAGCTCGACACCGCCTCCGCGTCACTGGACGGGCTGCGCCGCGACCTGCGCGAGCTGGGCTCAGAACGCGACGAGATCCGCGCCCAGCGCGATGAGGCCCAGCAGGCGCTGACCGTTCAGCGCGCCGAGACCGAGCGGCTGCGCGGCCAGCTGGCCGACGCCGAGGCTGCGGTGCGGCGGCTCACGCAGGCCGGCCGCGAGGCGCGGACCGGGGCCGCGGAGACCCCGCGGGCGCCGGTGGCCCGCGCGGCCGTGCGCAGCCCGCAGGCCAGCCCCGCCTCCGCCCGCGGGCCCGCCCCGGCGACCGCCGGCGATGACGGTGACGGCGACGGTGGTGGCGATGACGGGGACCCGGTGGCCGGGGCGCAGACCGATGATGTGACCGAGCGAATGCCCTTCCCGGTCACTGCGGACGGCGGCCCCGGGGTGGAGCGCGGGGTCCTGGCCCGCAGCGGGCCCGACCGCTCTGCCCGCGGCGCCCCGGAGCGCAGCGGGCCGGACCGTGGCGCGCTGGCGGCGCCGGTGCGCAGTGACCGGCCGCTGAACCCGTCCCTGCGCGGGCCGAACTGGATCGGGCGCGGGATCGCGCTCGTCGTGTTGATCATCGTGATCATCGCCCTGGTCCTCCTGATCAGCTCGACCGGGCACTGACCGCGGCGCCCGACACGGGGGGGCGCGCGCTCAGCGGGTGAGGCGCTCGAGCGTGCGCAGCGCCACCGTGTCCTCAGAGGCGCCCCCGCGCGAGCCGCCGCCCCGGGAGGCGAACTCGAGGTCGGCAACCTGCACGACGGCCTCGCGCAGGCTGTCGGTGCCGGCCCGCCGGGCGTCGTCGATCAGCCGGTCGGCGGCGAAGCTCGGCATCCGCAGCGACCGGCGCACCTGCGCCTGAGGCTGGCCGGCGTCGAGCGCGGCCGCGGCCTCGTGGGCGGAGCGCACGCGGCTGGAGAGCCAGTAGAGCAAGCCGGGCAGCCGCTCCCCCTGAGCCCGAAGAGCGAGGTAGGTCCGCAGGGCGGCGCGACCGTCACCGGCGACCAGTGCGTCGGCCACCACCCACACCTTGCGCTCGGCCGAGGAGGCGGTCAGCGTCTCGATCTCGGCCGCGTCCAGCTGCGTCCCGGGATCGGTGCCCAGGGCGAGCTTCTCCAGTTCGCGCAGCAGCCGCTGCTGGCGGTCGCCGACGTGGGAGATGAGCGCGCGGGCCGCTCCGGGGTCGAGCTCGAGCCCGAGCCGGGCCGCCTCCGCCGTCACCCAGCGGGGCAGGTCCCGGGGCTTGACCGCACTCTCGCTGTCGATCGTGCCGCCGGCCGCCTTGACGATCGCGTGCAGGCGCGGGGGGGCGACCGTCTTGCCCTCCTCGCGGGCGAAGAAGGCGACGGTCGTCTCCGGGGCGATCGCCCCGACGGCGGCCTCGAGCGGCTCGAGGTCCTTTTCCTTCCAGCGTTCGACCCCGTCGGCGATGATGAAGCGGCGTCCGACCACGAGCGTCATCGCGTCCAGCGCGCCGGCGACGGCAGCCGGCGTCGAGGCCTCACCCTCGAACAGCTCGATCCCCTCGGTCCCGCTCAGCCCCTCGGCGATCGCGCGCAGGGCCGCGCGCCGCTCCCCGATCCGGCCATGATCGTCGCCGTGGATGAGGTACGCGGCCTTGAAGCTGGGCACCTCCGTGACTCTAGAGGCGGGCTCGGCCGGTGCCGGCTGCTCAGCCCTCGCCGGCCAGGGCGAGCGCCCGGGCGACCGCGTCGTCGGGGCCGGCGGCCATCTGCACCCCGTCGATCGCCCACGTGTCAAGGCCGATCACGGCGGTGCCGGCCGACAGGGCGAGAGCGATCTCCGAGAGCGTCCCGTAGGCGCCCCCCACCGCGATCACCACATCGGCGGCGCGGACGATCAGCCCGTTGCGCAGCTCGCCCATCCCGGTGGCCAGCACGATCTCGCTCCACGGATTGGCCGCCGTGCGATCGCTGCCGGGCAGGATCGCCACCACGCGCGCGCCGTTCTCCGCCGCGCCGCGAGCCGCGGCGGCCATCACCCCGCCCCCGCCGCCGGTGATGACGACCGCCCCGGCCGTGCCCAGCGCGCGGCCGACCGCCTCCGCCGACGCGGCCTGCGCCTCGGTGGGCGCCGAGGCGCCGACGATGGCGACGTGGACCGCCACGCCTCAGGCCAGGACGAAGTTGACCAGCTTGCCGGGCACGACGATGACCTTGGCCACCGCGTGTCCGTTGAGATGCGCCTGGACCCCGCGGGCCTCCCGGGCGAGCTGCTCGAGATCCTCGCGCGCGGCGCCGGACGGCGCGGTGACGCGATCCCGGACCTTGCCGTTGACCATGCAGACCAGTTCGAAGGTGTCGGAGGCGAGCATCGCCGGGTCGGCCTGCGGCCATGGCTGCTCCCACACCCGGTCGCCGGTGAGCCGGTGGTAGACCTCGGTGCCCAGGTGGGGAGCGAAGGGGAAGATGAGCGAGCCGGCCGTCGCGGTGGCGAAGCGGCGGGCAGCGGGGTCGGCCTCGGGGTGGCGGTAGAGCTCGTTGACGAGCTCCATCACCGCGGCCACCGCGGTGTTGAAGGCAAACCGCGCGCCGAGATCGCCGGTGACCTTGTCGATCGCCCAATGGGCCTTGCGCACCAGCGTCAGCGCATCGCCCTGGGCCCCTTCGGGCGTGCGGGCGGCGTCGGGGGACGGCGCAAAGCCGTCGGCGCCGGCCAGCTCGTCGGCCACGCGCCACAGCCGGGAGAGGAAGCGGTGCACGCCCTCCAGCGAGGTCTCCGACCACGCGGCATCCTGGTCGGGTGGCCCGATGAACAGCACGTAGCAGCGCGCGGCGTCGACGCCGTAGCGCTCGACGATGGGTTGGGGACTGATCACGTTGCCGCGCGATTTGGACATCTTCGCCCCGTCGGGGCCGAGGATCATCCCCTGGGTGAACAGGGCCGCGAACGGCTCCTGGACACCGAGCAGGCCCATGTCGGCCAGCGCCTTGACGAAGAAACGCGCGTAGAGAAGATGCAGGATCGCGTGCTCGACCCCGCCGATGTACTGGTCGACGGGCATCCATTTGGCCAGCACCTCCGGGTCCCAGGCGGCCGTGTCGTTGCGCGCGTCGCAGTAGCGCAGGAAGTACCAGCTGGAGTCCACGAAGGTATCCATCGTGTCGGTCTCGCGGCGCGCCGGGCCCCCGCACGACGGGCAGGTCGTGTTGACCCAGTCCTCGGCTGCGGCCAGCGGTGAGCGGCCGCGGGGCTGGTAGTCCTCGACGTCGGGCAGCACGACGGGCAGCTGGTCGTCGGGCACCGGGACCTGCCCGCAGGCGTCGCAGTAGACGATCGGGATCGGACAGCCCCAGTAGCGCTGGCGCGAGAGCAGCCAGTCGCGCAGGCGGTAGTTGACGGTCTGGTCGCCGATCCCCTGCTCGCGCAGCCAGGCGACGATCGCCGCCTTGCCGTCGACGGCGGTCATGCCGCTGAAGTCTCCGGAGTTGACCAGCCGCTCGTCGTCGGAATGGGCGATGAAGGCCTCGTCGGCGGGCACCTCGGCCCCGTCGGCGGGAGCCACCACCTGCCGGATCTCCAGGCCGTAGGCGCGCGCGAAGTCGAAGTCGCGCTGGTCGTGCGCGGGCACTCCCATCACCGCGCCGGTCCCGTACTCCATCAGCACGTAGTCGGCGACGTAGACGGGGATTTCCTCGCCGGTGACCGGGTTGGTCACCGTCCGGCCCAGGGGCACGCCGGTCTTGGCCTTCTCGGCCGCGCCGCGCTCCTCGGGGGACTCGGTCAGGGCCCGGTTGATGTAGCGGTGCACCTCATGCTCGTGCTCGGTCCCGGCGGCCAGCCGGCCGATGTCCGGGTGCTCGGGGGCGATCACGAAGAAGGTGGCGCCGAACAGGGTGTCGGGACGGGTGGTGAAGACCTCGTAGTCCAGTCCGAGCTCGGCGCAGCGGAAGGTGACGCGGGCGCCCTCGCTGCGGCCGATCCAGTTGCGCTGCATCGCCTTGACGTGCTCGGGCCAGTCGATTGTGTCGAGATCGTCCAGCAGCCGGTCGGCGTAGTCGGTGATGCGGAAGAACCACTGCTCGAGCTGGCGGATCTCGACCTCGTGTCCGCAGCGTTCACAGCGCCCGTCGATCACCTGCTCGTTGGCCAGCACGGTCGCGTCGTGCGGGCACCAGTTGACCGCGGCATCCTTGCGGTAGGCCAGGCCGCGCTCGTGCAGCCGCAGGAAGATCCACTGCGTCCAGCGGTAGTAGGACGGCTCGTGGGTGGCCAGCTCGCGGGTCCAGTCGATCGAGATCCCCCACCGGCGAAACGCGCGCTGGAAGGAGGCGATCGACTCATCGGTCGAGCGGCGCGGATGCACGCCGGTCCGGATCGCGTGGTTCTCGGCCGGCAGGCCGAAGGCGTCGTACCCCATCGGGTGCAGCACCTTGCGACCGGTGCGGCGGCGGTAATGAGCGACGGCATCGCCGATCGCGTAGTTCTTCAGATGGCCGATGTGCGGCTCGCCGCTCGGGTAGGGCAGCATCTCCAGCACGTAGGTGGCGTCCTCGAGAGGGCCGTCGTTGCTGACCTCCCAGGTGCCCTCATCGGCCCACACCGCTTGCCAGCGGGGCTCGATCTCGTCGGGTTGGTAGCGCGGGGCGGCCATCGTGCCCCTGAGGTTATCCGCGCGCCCGGGCCGCAGGCGGGCGCCGGCCCCGCCGGATCGGCCCGAGGACCCGCGGCATCCGCCCGCCGCAGGCCTGGGCCAGCGCGCCGGCATCGGTTCCGGGGCCGCGGCTACCATGCCCGCGTGCCTGCAGACCCTCCTCACGCGGACAGCGCGGTGAGCTCAGCGCCCCGGGCCCCAGCCCGCCGGGGCGGCGGGACCGCCGACCGGGTCGCGTCGATCGTCGCCGCGGCCGAGACGGCCGCCGACACGATCCGCGAGCAGGCCGAGGCGCGGGCGCGAGACCGGATCGCCGAGGCCTCCCGCGCGGCGGAGAACCGCGTCACCGCCGCCGAGGAGGAGGCGGCCGAGATCCTCGCCGAGGCGCGGGCCGAGGCCCAGCGCGTGCGCAGCGAGTCGCGCCGCGCGGCCGAGGAGGCCAAGACGACGGCCACGCGCGAGGCGCTGGCCATCGTCGATCAGGCCCGCCGCTCGGCCGATGAGACGCTGGAGCGGGCCACCGAGGCCGCGGCGGAGGGGCAGCGCGCGGCCGAGCAGCAGAGCCGGGAGCTGCTCGCCGAGGCCCGGGCCGCGGCTGACGAGGTCCGCAAGGAGGGACTGGAGATCGGCGCCAACCTGCGCGAGATGGGCAACTCACTGCGCTTGAACTCCGAACGGCTGCTGCGCGACGTCGCCCAGGTGCACGGCCAGCTGTCGGCGCGGGTGGAGCGTGTCGAGACCGCCGCGCGCCGCGCGCGCACCGAGCGCCCCGGGCGCTCTGAGCGCTCTGAGCGCTCTGAGCGCTCTGACCGCTCTGACCCCGAGACGCGGTCCGCCGTCCGCCGTCCCCGGGCGGCCGGCGATGATGACGATCTCGACGTGCCGGAGTTCATCCCGGGCCGCTGACGCACGCGTCCGGCGTGTCTGTATTACCCTAGGCCGATATCGTCGTACGCGACGGGGCTGTAGCTCAGCTGGGAGAGCGCCGCCATGGCATGGCGGAGGTCAGGGGTTCGAGCCCCCTCAGCTCCACTCGATCAACTCAGAACGGTCACGGTCGGCGCCGACGCCTTCCGTGACCGTTTTGCGTTACTGGTCCCGTGCCGCCTGGAGCGCCGCCGGAGGATCCAGCGCCTGATCGCCGCGCGTCAGTTCCAGGGCCCGGTCGGCCAGCTCGGCCGCCTCCACGCCGCCCAGGCTCTCGTCACGCAGCGCGAGCGCGAGCAGGACCTGGCGCATGAGCTCGGGATCGGCGGTATCCGGGGGCGGGCCGGCCGGGGGCAGCCCGCGGATCCCGGCCAGCAGCCGCGAGGCGCCGGCTCCGCCGCGGCCGAGCAGACCGCCTCCGGGGTGCTTGTCCGGGATCGTGACCGCAACGGCGCCGGTGGCCGGGTTGACGAGGTTGATCTTGCTGCGCAGACCGTGGCGCTCCAGCGCCACGCGGTAGCCGGACAGGCGCAGGTAGCCCAGCTGCGCGGCGAGCTGGGTAAAGGCGGCCGCCTCAGCCTCGTCGCGCAGCTTGGTGTGGTGAAGGGCGATCTGCGTGCCCGCGTCGGGCAGCGACGGATCGGCGTCGGGCGCCACGAGCAGGAAGGCCTGAGGGCCGAGCCGGCCCGCGCCCACGCCCGCCACCTCGACGAGCAGCTGGTATCCGTTCAGGCCGAGGGCGCCGACGATGCCGGGCGGCAGCGGATGCGCGGCCAGGTGGCCGGGCGGGTGGGTCATCTGCTGTCCAGCAGCCCGCCGACCAGGCCGCCGATCATCCCGCCGCCGCCCTCGCGCTGGGCGTTGCCGCCCGCGCCCTCGGACACCGGCGGGTGGAAGTAGGCGCTCTGCAGACCGACCCGGCCGGGGCCGGTGAAGCGGTTGAAGACGAGGTTGCCCGCGCCGCCGAGAAAGCCGGTCTTGAAGCCGTAAACCTCCTGGGACATGGAGACCGAGTGGTCGCGGTAGACCCAGCCGCCCGGCTCGATGTCGATCGACTCCCCGGCCTCGAGGTTCTTCTCGAACACGTTGCCGTAGCCGTGGACCCAGACCACGCCCTCCTGATCGGCGGCGAAGAAGTGATCGACGAAGAAACCGCCGCCGTACATCACGTTGGCAAAGCCCTTGATCCGGCTGTAGTCGTACTGGACGTTGCCCGTCGCGGCCAGGAACTGGTGCTCGCGCACGACGATGCTCTCTCCGGCGGGCAGGTGCAGCGCGGCGATGTGGCCCGGGGCGTCGCGCGAGAAGGCGATCTCGCCCGCCGACTGGGCCTCGATCAGCAGCAGCGGCATGCCGCCGAAGACGCGGCGCTTGAGGCCCTTCTTGAGCGGGTGCAGCCCGACCTGCATGGCCGGGTACTTCCACAGCAGCACGTGATGCTCGAAGTAGACGGGGACGCTCCCGTCCAGGGCCATGTGCAGCACCGGCACCAGTTCGCCCTCCAGCCGGTAGTTGAGCCCGGGCGCGGCTCCCTGGGTGATCTGCGTGGGCAGGATGGACGGCGCGGTCGGCATTGGGGACACCTCGTGTGTCGGTTTTCGGAAATGGGGTTGCCTTGAGCCGCGGGCCCGCCGCCCCCGGCTGCAGGGCGCACCGTACCGCGCCGGTGCCCGATGTGCGAGCCGTGCCGGCCCGACCCGACCACATCGGCGGGCAGGCCTCATAATCGCGGCCGTGGCCCCCATCTACATCACCGGGCACCGCAACCCGGACTCCGATTCGATCGCCGCGGCGATCGGTTACGCCGAACTCAAGCGCAGGCTGGATCCCGACAGCGACTACGTGCCGGTGCGCCTGGGCGACTGCAACGCGCAGACCAACTGGCTGCTGGAGCGGGCCGGCGCGCAGGCCCCGGCCTTCCTGCCTCACGTGATGCCCCGGGCCCAGGACGTGATGAAGACCGAGTTCCCGATGGCGCGCCTGGACGAGCCGATCCGCAAGGCCGGGCTGGCCATGGCCAAGGCCGACCTCGAGCTGGTCCCGATCGTCGATGACGACGGGCGCTTTGCCGGCGTGCTGACCGAACGGGCGCTCGCGCGCCGCTACGTGCGCGAGTCACGCGCCACCTCGACGCTGGAGGAGGCCCCCACCTTCCTGTCGGCGATCGTCGAGGTGCTCCAGGCCGAGCTGCTGACCGGCGAGGACCGCCAGCTGTCCGGTCGCGTGTGGGTCCACTCGATGGAGAGCTCGAGCCCGAGCGGCATCTCCGAGGGCGACGTGGTCGTGGTCGGCGACCGCGAGGGCGCGCAGTCGCTCGCCCTCAAGCTCGGCGCCGGCCTGCTGATCGCCTCCAACTCGGCCCGGCCCAGCCAAGCCGTGCTCGCCCTGGCGCAGGAGAAGGGAGCGGCCGTGGCCGTCTCGCCGCTTGACTCCTACATCACCGGGCGCATGATCACGCTGGCCGCCCCCTGCCGGGCGCTGATGGATCCCGAGCCGCTGACCATCACCCCTGACTTCCTGATCGACGACATCTCCGAGCAGATCAAGGAACTGCACTACGGCGCCGCGGTCGCGCTGGACGGGGCCCAGCGCCCGGTCGGGCTGGTCACCCGCTCGGACATCGTCTCGCCGCCGCGCCGGCGGGTCATCCTGGTCGATCACGCCGAGCTGGGGCAGAGCGTCAACGGCATCGCCGAGGCGGAGATCATGGAGATCCTGGACCACCATCACATCGGCTCGGTCGAGACCCGCGTCCCGGTGACGGCCACCTTTGATCCGGTCGGCTCGACGGCGACGCTGGTCGTTGAGCGCTTCCGCCAGAACGGCCTTGAGCCGAGCCGGACGAGCGCGATGATGCTGCTCGGCGCGGTGCTGTCGGACACGGTGATCCTCAACTCCCCGACCACGACCGAGCGCGATCACGAGGTGGTGACCTACCTGGAGCGCGCGCTGGCCGTTGACGCGCAGGAGCTCGGGCGCGAGATGTTCGAGGCCACCGCCGACGTGTCGGAGGTCTCGGCCGAGGAGATCATCAGCCGCGACGCCAAGCGCTACACGGTCGGCGGCGAGCGGACGATCGCCATCGCCCAGGTCGAGGTCGTCGGCAAGGGGCTGCTCGAGCGCCGGGAGGAGCTGCTGGAGGCGATGCGCGACGAACGGGAGCGCAAGGAACTGGCCCTCTACGCGCTGATGGTCACCGACGTGCTCGAGCACGGGACCGAGATGCTCGTGGCCGGCGACGTGGCCGCGGTGGCGCGTGCCTTCGACGTGGAGGCCAGCGACTCCACGCTCGAGCTGCCCGGCGTGATGAGCCGCAAGAAGGAGGTCGCGCCGCGGCTCATGACCGCGCTGTAGGCGGCGCGGTCAGGCGATGGCCTGGACGGGAGCCTCGCCCCAGAGCTGCTCGAGCCGGTAGAAGTCACGCGTCTCGGGCGTGAAGATGTGCACGACCACGTCGAGGTAGTCGAGCAGGATCCAGCGACCCTCCTGCACGCCCTCGACGCGGCCCGGGAGCAGACCGTGCTCGTCCTTGAGGGTCTGGTGGATGGCGTCGTGGATCGCGCGGGTCTGGCGGTCCGTGCGTCCGGTGCAGATCAGGAAGTAGTCGGCGTAGCCGATCATCTCGCGCAGGTCGAGCTGGACGATGTCCAGGGCCTTGCGGTCCGAGGCCATCTCGGCCGCGAGGGCGGCGATCGCCTCCGGGGTCAGCTGGGTCAGGGTGTCGGTCATGCAACCTCCGCGTTGGGTGTCGGTGCGCCTGCGTAGAGCCGGTGCTCGGCGATGTAGCCGGCCACCGCGTCGGGAACGAGATAGCGGATCGGCTGCCCGCTTCGCACGCGGCGGCGCAGCACGGTGGAGGAGATGCCGATCCGGGGCATCGAGAAGAACTGGGCGCGGTCGCCGCCGGGGAGGGCGTCGAGGGCCGCGTCGACCGAGGACCGGGTCGTCCCCCGGCGCTGGGCGATGGCCACGGTGGCCAGTTCCAGCACCCGCTCGGGCTCGCGCCAGCGCGGCAGCCCGGCGGCGATGTCGCCACCGACGATCAGGTAGAGCTCGGCCTGCGGGTCGTTCGTGCTCAGCTCCGTGAGCGTATCGACCGTGTACGACGGTCCCTCGCGGCGCAGCTCCAGATCGCAGGCGGCAAAGCGCTCGTCGTCGGAGATCGCGCGGCGCACGAGCTCCAGCCGGTGCCCGGCCCCGGGCTCGTGCTCGACCGGCTTGTGCGGCGGGATCCGGGCCGGCACCATCAGGACGCGGTCCAGCCCCAGTTCCCGGTGCGCCTCCTGGGCGCAGACCAGGTGTCCGAGATGGGGCGGGTTGAAGGTCCCGCCGAGAATGCCCAGCCTCACGTTCGCCGCTCCGTCGCTCGCCGAGGCCGCGCCTAGGCGCGGACGTGCCCGTCGCCCTGCACGAGATACTTGAACGTGCACAGCTCGCGCAGGCCGATCGGCCCGCGGGCGTGCAGCTTCTGGGTGGAGTTGCCGATCTCGGCTCCCTTGCCGAACTCTCCCCCGTCGGTGAAGCGGGTCGAGGCGTTGACGTAGACGCAGGCGGCGTCGACCCCGAGCTCGAAGGCGGTGGCCGCGTCCAGGTCGCGCGTGACGATCGCCTCGGAGTGGCCGCTGCCGTGGCGGTTGATGTGCGCGATCGCGTCCGTGGCCGAGTCGACCACGCCGACGGCCATCTCCAGGGCCAGGTACTCGGTGTCCCAGTCCGCCTCGGTCGCCTCGCTCATCTCGATCGGCGCAGCGGCGGCCCGGGCCCGCGCGTCACCGTGCAGGGTCACCCCGGCGTCGCGCAGCGCGCCGAGGGCCATGGGCAGGAACGTCTCGGCCTCGTCGGCGTGGACGAGCAGCGTCTCGGCCGCGTTGCAGGTGCCCGGCCGCTGGCACTTGGCGTTGAGCACGATCTCCAGGGCCGCGGCGAGGTCCGCGCCGGCGTCGACGTAGACGTGATTGTTGCCCGAGGCGGCGTAGATGACCGGGACCGTGGCGACGTCCTTCAGCGCCGCCTTCAGCCCCTCGCCGCCGCGCGGGATGATCAGATCGACGACGCCGCTCTGGGTGGCCAGCTCGGCCAGCTCGGACCGGTCCCCGCCGTCGAGCAGGGCCAGGGCGCCGGCGGGCAGGCCGGCCGCGGTGGCGGCCGAGACCGCGACCGCCCCGAGCACGGCGTTGGAGTGCCGCGCCGAGCTGGACCCCCGCAGCACGACGGCGTTGCCCGACTTCAGGCACAGGGCGGCGGCGTCGATGGTCACGTTGGGCCGGGCCTCGTAGACGACGGCGATCACCCCGAGCGGAACGCGCACGCGGCGCATGCGCAGGCCGTTGGGCAGGGTCTGCCCGTCCAGGACCTCCCCGACCGGGTCGGGCAGGGCGGCGATCGCGCGCGCCCCCGCGGCCATCTCGGCCACGCGCTCGGGCGTCAGGGCAAGGCGATCGAGCAGCGCGTCCGACAGCCCGTTGGCCTCGCCGTCGCGCAGGTCGCGGGCGTTGGCGGCAAGGATCTCCGGCGTGCGGTCCAGCAGCGCGGCGGCGATCGCCTCCAGGGCGCGGTTGCGGATGTCGCCCGGCAGCACGGCCAGCTCGCGGGCGGCGCGCTGGGCGGTGCGGCAGATCTCGGAGATGCTGACGGCGGTGCTGGCCATGACGACAAGGTTACGCAAGCACGAAGTAGTCCCGGTGGATCGCCTCCTCGCTGGCCCGGGGCAGTCGTGTGCGCACCTCGGCCGACTTGAGGCCGACGACTTGGCGCAGCTCCGCGGCGGAGTAGTTGGTGATCCCCTTGCCGACCGTGTCCGAGCCGGCCAGGACCTCGACGGCATCGCCGGCCACGAACGCGCCGGAGACGGTGACGACTCCGACCGGGAGCAGCGAGGTTCCGCCCTCGCGCAGGGCGCGCGCCGCCCCCGCGTCCACCTCGAGCTGACCCCGGGTCGGCTTGGCGTACTTGAGCCACAGCTTAAAGCTCGAGAAGCGGCCCTCGCGCGCGTCAAAACGGGTGCCGACATCCGCTCCGGCCACCGCGGCGGGGATCATTCCCGGCTCAAGGCCCGACGCGATCACCGTCTCGATCCCGGCGGCGGTCGCCATCTCAGCCGCCACGACCTTGGAGCGCATCCCCCCGGAGCCCAACGCGGAGGTGTTGTGGCCGATGTCCAGCCCGTCGAGCGCGGAGAAGTCGGTCACCCGCGCCACGCGGCGTGCGTCGGGGTGCGATCGCGGATCGGCCTCGAACACGCCGCCCGAGTCCGTCAGCAGCACGAGCAGCTCGGCGCCGAGCAGGATCGCCACCTGGGCGGCGAGGAAGTCGTTGTTGCCGAAGGAGATCTCGTCGGTCGTGGTCGTGTCGTTTTCGTTGATGACCGGCACGACGCGCCACTCCAGCAGCTTGCGCAGCGTCTGGCGGGCGTTGAGGTAGTGGGTGCGAGCGCTCATGTCAAAGAACGTGAGCAGCACCTGGGCGGTGGGCAGGCCGCGGGCGCGGAACAACTCGTCGTAAACCTGATACAGCTTGCCCTGCCCGACCGCCGAGGCGGCCTGCAGTTCGTCCACCGCGCGCGGGCGCAGCGCCAGCTCCATCACGCCCATCCCGCGGGCGATGGCTCCGCTGGTGACGAGGATCACGTCGCGACCGGCGCGGTGCTGATCCGCCAGCTCGGCGCAGATGCGGTTCAGGACGTCGGTGCGCACCGTGCCGCGCTCGTCGGCGACGATGCTCGAACCGAGCTTGACGACCAGGCAGCTCACCCGCAAGAGCTTATGCGGGCCGGCCGGTGGGCGAGGGCCGCACCGGCGGCAGGAGGGCGCAGGCCGGGGCCGCGGCGGGACGGGCGCCGCAGCGCCCGCCCCACGCGGTCACATCGTCCTCGCGGCGCTCAGGCGCGCCGGGTGCGCTTGCGCGTGCACCAGGCGTTGCCCGGCACACCGGCGCAGGGGTTCTTCATGCTCGGCTGCTTGGGCAGCGCGTGCATGACGATCTTGGTCATCCGCGGGTACTGGCCGGTCGGGCAGACCGGGGGCCCCGAGGTCAGCGAGACCTGTGCGTCGCACAGGACCTCGGTCAGGAACGACGGGTCGGTGGATCCGGCGGGAGCCGACGGATTCCCACAATCGACGTTCAGCGTCTGAGCCATGGCGGACGTGGCCGGCATCAGCGAGCCACCCCCGATCTCGGTGTTGCCCGAGTAGCACTCACCCGGATGGCCGTTCTCGAGGTTGACCTTCTGGAAGTCCCCGTTGCTGGGGTGGCCGTAGCCGCCGTTGGAGCCGAACTGATTGTTGATCAGGTGCAGACCCCACTCGTCGAACAGGCAACTGCCCGGCCCGAGGCCGCCGACCGTACCGCCGTCACACGGACCGCCGCTGTCGGGATAGGGCACGAAGATCACGCCCCAGGCGTTGTTGTTGCGGAACGTGTTGCCCATGATCGTGTCGTTCTTGGATCCCGACACCGACATCCCGGTGCCGACCGGACCCTGAGCGGCCGAGCCGGCGGCGGGCACGTTGGGGTTGTTGTTGTCGTGGACGTAGTTGTGGAAGAACACCCAGCAGGTCGGCGCGTCCCTGACCGGCGGCGTGACCCCGGCCGGGCAGGCGCCGTTCTGAGGGGCCGGCTCGTCGGCGTTCTGCGAGTTGGTGTCGAAGCCGTCCTCGTTGTGGTCGAACTCGGAATTCTCGATCAGCAGCCTGCCCCCGGAGTTGGTTCCCGAGTAGCCGAGCGCGTTGTACTGCGCGTGCGCGTGGTTCATCGTCTGGTTGCACACCTGCTGGCAGGCCCCGATGTAGAAGCCCGAGTCGTTGAAGTTCGACGCGTAGATGTGGTCCCAGGTGCCACCGGACCAGTTGCTGGAGAAGACGCCGTACTGCGCGGCCGAGAACTCCCCCGCCGAGTTCTGCCCCTTGAGGTAGCTGCTGGTCGTCGACAGGTAGGCGCCGTAGTAGCCGTAGCCGCCGACCTTGCCGCTGTTGGCGCCGCCGTTCCACCAGATCTCGTTGCCGGCGTCCTGCGAGCCGCCGAGGAAGTTGCACGCGGTGAGGTTCTCGATCGAGACGTCGCGCGCCTTGTAGACCATCAGGCCGTTGAGGCCGGAGGGCTTGCCGCCGCGCACGGCGCGACCGAAGTTCTGGGCTGAGCCCTTGCGGCTGCAGACGGCCGAGCCGGGCTTGGTGCCGTCGATGATCACCGTGTTGCGGTTCATGCCGCGGATGTGCAGCCGGGGCTTGGTGATGAGCACCCCGGCGGGGAACTCCGAGTGGCCCCTGGGCGAACGGACGTTCTTGACCCGGGTCTTGTAGTCACCGGGCCCGATCAGGATCCAGTCGCCCGGGCGGGCCGCGTTGACGGCGGCTTGGACCGTGGTGTACTGGCCCTTGACGCCGTGGTAGCTGCCCACGCGAAGCACCCGCGCCGCGGCGCCGCTCGCGAGAGCGAGTAGTGCTGCGGTCGCCAGGAGCAGCGAAAGTGAAATACGCACGTATCCCCTCTCCAGAGAAGTTGTGAAAGCCGGCCGGGCGGCGATCCTACACGTCCGGGTCAAGGTCGAACACCGTGCCGGCGATCTCGACCTCGTCCCCGGCGCTGAAGCCGGCCGCCTCCAGGGCGCGGATCACCCCGATCCCGCGCAGCCGGCGCTCCACGTGGGCCAGCGCCTCCTCGTTGTCGAGGTCGTAGCGGGCCATCAGCCGCTCGATGCCCTCGCCGCTGACCGCGAAGGAGTCCTCGCCGGTGCGGCGCACCTCAAAGCCCCGGCGGGCGGCCGGCCGGTAGGTCCGGTGCTCGGCCAGGTCCAGCACGGTGTCGCCCTGATCGGCCGCACCCGGAACGATCACCGCGGGGGTGGCCGCGACCTCGGGCACCCGCTGGCGCAGCGCCGCCGCCAGCGCGTCCAGCCCCGTGCGGCTGACCGAGGAGGTGACCAGCACGGGAACCTCGGCGCCGGCCCGCTCCTGCCAGCGCTGCCGGGCCTGCTCGGCGACGTCCGGGGGCACGAGGTCGGCCTTGGACAGCGCGATGATGCGGGGCAGCGCGGCGAGGCGGGCGTCGTGGCGGGCGAGCTCGCGTTCGACCACGGCGTGGTTGGCCTCCGGGTCAGAGCCATCGAGCGGAGCGAGGTCGAGCACATGGACGAGCAGCCGGGTGCGCTCGACGTGGGCGAGGAACTCGTGGCCCAGGCCGGCCCCGTCACTGGCCCCCTCGATCAGCCCGGGGATGTCGGCGATGATCAGCTGCCGCGACTCCCCCTCCAGCGTCCCCAGCACGGGTGACAGCGTGGTGAACGGATAGCCCGCCACCTTGGGATGGGCGCGGGTCAGGCGCGACAGCAGCGAGGACTTCCCCGCGTTGGGCAGGCCGATCAGACCGACGTCGGCCAGCAGCTTGAGCTGCAGCACGATCCAGCTCTCCTGCCCGGGCAGGCCGCGCTCGGCGAAGCGGGGGGTCTGATGGGTGGGGCCGGCAAAGCGCTTGTTGCCGCGCCCGCCGGGTCCTCCCCTCGCGATCACCGCTCGCTGTCCCGGCCGGATGAGGTCATGCCGGGTGCCGTCAGGCTCGACCGTGATCTCGGTTCCCGGGGGGACCCGAAGCTCGAGCGTCTCCCCGTCGGCCCCGTGGCGCAGCGCCCCCTCGCCGTGGCCGCCCCGGCGCGCGGCGTAGTGCGTCCGCCGCCGGTAGGTGGCCAGGTCGCGCAGCGAGTCGTCGCAGATCAGCACGACGTCGCCGCCCCGGCCTCCATCACCCCCGTCGGGGCCCCCGCGGGGCACGTGGGCCTCCCGGCGGAAGCTCAGGCAGCCGTCGCCGCCCGCGCCGGCCTGGACGTGGATGCGCGCGCGATCCTGCACGTCAGCGCCAGGGTCGGGGTCGGGTGCAGGTCATCTCCGCTCAGGGTAGGCGCCGCCCGGCCTGGTCGGCGCCCGGCCCGAAACGTATGCTGCCCGCACGAACCCATCCATCACCGTCATGGGGAGGCAGCGCAGTGACCATCCTGCAGGAGTTCAAGCAGTTCCTGATGCGGGGCAATCTCGTCGAGCTGGCCATCGCCTTCGTCATCGGCGCCGTGTTCGCCGCGCTGATCAAGGCGTTCATCGCCGACCTGATCACGCCGATCATCGCGATGATCGTCGGGCAGCCGAACTTCGGCGGGCTGACCTTCACGATCAACTCCAGCCAGTTCGCCTACGGGGACTTCCTCAACAACCTGATCACGTTCCTCTCGACGGCCGCGGCCGTGTTCTTCTTCGTCGTCAAGCCCTACAACCTGCTGCTCGCCCGGCGGGCCAAGGAGGACCCGACGGTCAAGGAGTGCCCGGAGTGCACGAGCGACATTCCGATCAAGGCCCGGCGGTGCCCGATGTGCACGGCCGAGCTGACCTCGGTGGCCTGAGGAGGGGCCGGGGGCCTTCGCCGCGCCGCGGAGGCGGCGCGGGTGCGAGCGGCGGGCCTCGGGCCGGGCCGCCGCGCGGGCGCTAAGCGGCGTCGGGCGCTGCGGTGGCCCTGGCGGGCGCCGCCGCGGCCTCGGTGGCGCCGTCGGCCCCGGGGGCCTGCCCCGGCGCGTCGATGACCGAGATGACGCGGCCCCGGCGGCCCCGGGCGAAGACGACGGTTCCCGCCGCGCGGGCGTAGATCGTGTCGTCCTTGCCGATCCCGACACCCTCGCCGGGCTTGAAGCGGGTGCCGCGCTGGCGCACGATGATCTCGCCACCGGTCACCGACTGGCCGGCGAACACCTTGACGCCGAGGCGCTTGGCGTTGGAGTCGCGGCCGTTGCGGCTGGACCCGAGTCCCTTCTTATGCGCCATGACCGGCCTCCACACTGTCGGACGCGCCCACCGGGGCGGCGGTCTTGGCCGCGGGGGCGGCGGTCTTGGCCGAGCGCTGGCCCGACGAGCCTCCGAAGGAGCTGATCTCGATGCGGGTCAGCTCCTGACGGTGGCCGGCGTGGCGCTTGTAGCCTCGCTTGGGCTTGAACTTGACCACGCGCAGCTTGGGGCCGCGCTCGTGACCGAGCACCTTCGCGCTGACCGTGACGCCGGAGAGGGCATCGCCATCGCGCATCTCGTCGCCGTCGACGATGAGCAGCGGGGTCAGCTCGACGGTTTCGCCCTCGGCGACGGGCAGCCGTTCGACCAGGAGATACTCGCCCTCCCGGACGCGGTACTGCTTTCCGCCTGTCTTGATGATCGCGTACATAGGTTGTTGACCTGTCGGAGGTTGTCGGGGCGTTCCCCCGGCGGTGGTCATTATGTCGGGGGTCGTCGGGGGTGTCCCCCGGCTGTGGTCATTCCGTTTCCGGCGACGACGTGCCCGCGGGGGCGGTGGCACCGGAACGGCGCCGTCCGCCTCTGCGGCCACGGCGCCGAGGCCGGGATTCTAGCTCGTCTTGATCGGAGTCCGAATCGTCGTCGCGACCGGCCCCGGCGACGTCGACCAGCGACGCCACCGCGGCGGTGCGGCCGACCTCGTCGATGCGGACCATGTGCTTCTCCCCCACGTACCGGGTGGCCCCGCGAACCTGGATGATGTAGCCGTCGATCTTGGCCACGGCGTCACCGGGGCTGTACATGTGGGGCTCGACGATCTCCACGTGGACCTCCTCGCCCTCGCGGAAGGGCAGCGCGCGCTCGAGCACCGCCTCGCGGTCGGCCTCCATGAGCACGGCGAAGTGGTCGAGCGGGAGGCCCTCGGAGCCCTCGAAGTGAAACCACTTGCCGGTCTGCTCCTCGACCGCGTGCAGCACGCGGGCGCCGTTGCCGGTGAACTCGGCGCTGACCCGCGGGTTCATCTGCAGCAGGATCGCCTCGGCCTCGGTCTCCTTGGCCAGGATCCGCATCCGCCGCTCGAACTCGATCGCGATCGTCTCCTCGGACTTGATCACGCCCTCGCCGTCGCAGGTCGGGCACGGCCGGGTCATGATCTCGCGCACGCCCTCGGTGACGTTCTGGCGCGTCATCTCGACCAGGCCGAGCGGCGAGATCTCGACCACGAAGGTCTTGGTGCGATCCTCGTCCAGGGCCTTGCGCAGCACCTTGAGCACCGCGTCGCGGTTGCGGGCGCGCGCCATGTCGATGAAGTCGATGACGATGATCCCGCCGATGTCGCGCAGGCGCAGCTGGCGCACGACCTCGTCGGCCGCCTCGAGGTTGGTCTTGGTGATCGTGTCCTCGAGCCGGGCGCCCTTGCCGCGACCGATGAAAGAGCCCGAGTTGACGTCGATGACGGTCAGGGCCTCGGCGTAATCGATGATCAGATAGCCGCCACTGGGCAGGTCGACGCGGCGCGACAGGGTCGAATCCAGCGCCGCTTCCACCCCGAAGGCCTCCAGCAACGTCGTCTCCTCCTCCCACAGCTCGACCTGCTCGACCAGCTCAGGCGAGGTGCGGGCGAAGAACGAGGTCAGCCGCTGGTACTGCTTGGGGTCATCGACGATCGCGCGCTCGAACTCGGTGGAGTAGATGTCGCGCACCACGCGGACCGAGAGGTCGGCCTCCTGGAAGACGAGCGCCGGCGCGGCGGTCTCCTCGACGCGCTTGGAGAGCACCTCGGAGAGCTTGAACAGGTAGACCAGCTCGCGTTCGAGGTCTGCGCGCTTGGCCCCCTGGGCGGACGTGCGGATGATCGCCCCGGCGCCGTTGAGCTGGAGCTTGGCCGCCTCCTTGCGCAGACGCTCGCGCTCCTTCTCGTCCAGGCGGCGGGAGACGCCGACCCCCTCGCCGTAGGGCGCGTAGACCATGTAGCGCCCGGCGATGGTCAGGTCCATGGAGAGCCGTGCGCCCTTGGTCTTCAGCGGATCCTTGACCACCTGGACGACGATCTCCTGCCCGGGCTTGAGCATGTCGGTGATGTTGCGGCCGTCGCGCGCGCCACCGCGGCCGCGGCGCGGGGCCTCGACCCCGGGCAGCACGATCTCGTCGACGTGCAAGAAGCCGTTCTTCTCCAGGCCGATGTCGACGAAGGCGGCCTCCAGGCCGGCGAGCACGTTGTCGACGCGGCCCTTGTAGATGTTGCCGACGATCGAGCGGTTGCCCCGGCGTTCGAGGTAGAGCTCGGCGATCGAGTAACCCGTGGCCGGGCCGGGCTTACGACGCCGGCGGCCGGCGCTCGGCGTGGGCTTGCGCGCGGCGACGGTGCCCGCCGCCTCCAGCAGCGCGACCCGGGTCTCCCCGCGGTCGACGCTGACCAGCACTTGCTTCTTCAATTGTGTTCAGTCCTTTGCGGAAAAAAAGATTTGGCCGCGCGCGGGTGATCGCGCGCAGCGTCGGTTAAGAAAGTAGCGCGCGGGTCTTGCCCGAGGAGGCAATCCGCGCCTGGACGTGGATCGACTGCAGCAATCCGATGGCCAGGAAGGTGACGATCACCGAGGAGCCGCCGTAGCTCATCAGCGGCAGCGGCACGCCGGTGATCGGCATGATGCCGATCGTCATGCCGACGTTGACGAAGATCTGAAACATGAACATGGCCAGGATGCCGCCGGCGATGAGCGTGCCGAACAGGTTCTTGGCCGTGGTCAGAATCCGCAGCGTGCGCCAGATGAGCAGCGCGTAGAGCGACAGCAGCACGGCCGCGCCGACGAACCCGTAGGTCTCCCCCACCGAGGCGAACACGAAGTCGGTCGAGTTGGCCGACAGAAAGCCCTGGGTGGTCTGCGTGGCGTAGATGCCGCGGCCGGTCTTCTCGCCCGAGCCGATCGCGATCAGCGACTGGTGGATGTTGTACGTCGCGCCCTGGGGATCGCTGGAGGGATTCAAGAAGCCGAACAGGCGCTGCTCCTGATAGTGGCTCAGGGGATGCACCCCGAGCGCGGGCCCGACGACCAGGCCGAAGACCAGGGCGGCCACGAACAGCACGATCAGCGCGGTCAGATGTTTGAACGGGGTGCCGGCGAAGAACAGCACCGCGACCCCGATCGAGACGTAGACCATCCCGGTGCCCAGGTCAGGCTGGGGGATGACGAGCATCGCCGCCACGAGCGCCAGCAGCATGATCCGCGCCGTCGTGCGCCGCTCTTCCAGCCGCCGGGCCCGGTCCACAGCGAAGGCCGAGAGGGCGACGATGAGCAGGACCTTGCCGAACTCCGAACTCTGAAACTGCATCAGCTTGAGCGGGATCCAGCGGTGCGCGTTCTGGATCGGCGGCATTCCGTAGACGACGACGTTGAGCACCACCATCACGCCGAACAGGCCGAGCTTGTACTCGCGCAGCCGCGAGTAGTCGACCCGGCTGAGGATGAGCACCGCGATCAGGCCCATGCCGGCGTAGATCGCCTGCCGCTCGGCCAGGCTGTTGTTGCGCACGGCCGAGTGCAGCGTCAGCACCGAGCAGCCGACGAGGCCGATCGCGGCCAGCAGCAGCAGCCAGTCCATCCGCAGCACGGACCGCGTGCGGGTCGCGGCCTGGACCTCCTCGCCCGGCTCCAGAGCTGTCTTGAGCGCACTCACAGCGTGTGCGAGCTGCCGGCCACGTAGGGGCCGGGCTTGCCGAAGAACCACTGAGACAGGATCTGGCGGGCCACCGGGGCGGCGGCGACGGCGCCGAAGCCTCCCTGCTCGACGTGGACGACGACGACGATCGGTTTGCTCGTCGCCGTGGCGGGCACGAAGCAGGCGTACCACGCGGTGTCGGACAGGCCGTTGAGCTGAGCCGTTCCGGTCTTGCCGTACACCGGCAGGGGGAAGTTTTGGAAGACCGCGTCCGAGGTGCCGCCGGGCGACTGGGCCGCCTCGTGCAGGCCCTGGCGGATCGTGTCCAGGTAGAAGGGGTTGATCGCGATGTGTCGCGACGGGGCCGGGTTGATGTCCTGGAGCACCGTCCCGTCCTGGTTCTGCACGTTGAGGCCGACGTGCGGCCGCACGATCGTGCCCCCGTTGGCCACCGCCGCGTAGACGACGGCCAGCTGGAGCGGCGTCACCTGCACGTCGCCCTGGCCGACGGCGAGGTTGACGTTGTCGCCCACCGACCAGGGGCGGTTGGTCCCGTCCGCGATCCCGCACCCGCCCGGGGGCAGCCTGTGATCGGGGTGGTGGGGATACTGGCGGGTCGGGTGGGTCAGGTTGTCGCAGGCCGCCTCGGCGGCGTTGAGGCGCTCACGCCAGGCCGGGGTGGGCAGCGTGCCCGAGGCCTCGCCGCCGATGTCCAGACCGGTCGGATGCCCGATCCCGTAGCGGCGCGCCCACATCTGCAGCGGTCCCCCCTGCGGCTGGGTCAGCGGGTTGGACACGTTGGTCCGCGCCCCGAGGTTGTAGAAGAAGGTGTCGGAGGAGACGCGGATCGCGTTGACGAGGTCGATCGGCCCGTACACAGCGTGGCCCGCGTTGTGCAGCACCAGCGCGCCGTCCTTGTAGGAGCCGGTGTCGTCGTAGATCGAACCCGTCGTCCAGGCGCCGGACTCGAGCGCGGCCGTCGCGGTGATCGGCTTGAAGGTCGAGCCGGTCGGGCCGACCCCCGCGATCGCCCGGTTGAGCAGCGGCTCGTGCGCGGCGGGGCTGGTCAGCTGGTCGTAAGTGCGCTGGCTGAGGTTGCCGGTGGTGAACACACCCGGGTTGAAGGTGGGCAGGGAGCCCATCGCGTAGATCTGGCCGTTCTGCGGGTTCATGGCCACGAACGCGCCCGCCGGAGCGGGATAGTTGGAGTCGATCGAGCGTTGCAGCGACTGCTGGCCGACCCGCTGCAGCGCCTCGGACAGCGACAGGCTCAGGTTGTGCCCCGCGACCGGGGCGGTGACCGTGGACTGCCCCGTGGGGCGGCCCTGCGCGTCCACGGTGATCTTCTCCTGCCCGTCGGTGCCGCGCAGGAACTGGTCGTAGGCGTACTCGATCCCGGACTGGCCGACGGTGGCGTTGGGTGACACGCCGCGGAAGGTCTTGGACTTCAGCTCCTGGGCGTTGATCGGCCCGACGGTGCCGAACAGCTGCGCCGCCAGGCCGCCCAGGGGGTAGTTGCGCACGTAGATCTTCTGCACGACCACGCCGGGGAAGGAGGTCTGGCGCTCGGCCAGGTAGTACTGGACCTGGCGCGGGACGTCGGTCTTCAGGGTGACGTTGGCGTAGGGCAGGATGGCCAGCTGCTTGGCCACGTCGCACGGGATGCGGGCCAGCCGCCGCGTCCCCACACCGGGGACGACACAACGCTCGCGCCGGGTGGAGAAGCTGAGCACGAGGGCCAGGCGCCGGTACAGCGCGCGCTGCTCGGCCGGCTGCTTGGGCAGCTCGGTGGGCGAGATCTGCACGGCCAGGGCCTGCCGGCTGTCCACGAGCACGTTGCCGGTCCGGTCCAGGATCTCCCCCCGCTCGGCCGGCACCGCGACATCGCGCACGCGGTTGACGGTCGCGGCGCGGACGTACTGCTCACCGGAAAGGACCTGCAGGAACCACAGGCGGAAGAAGATGATGGCGAAGAAGGCCAGGGCCACGCTGCCCACGATGGCCACGCGCAGCGCGAGCTGCGGAGTCATCGGCGGGCGGCGGTCCTCGGGGATCTGGATCATCGGCGGGGCAGCTGTCCGAGACGCTGGGACGGGCTCTGCAGCGGGCTCAGGCCGCCGGTCGTGTAGGCACGGCGGCGCCGCCGGCGCGGGTCATCGGGCAGCGCGGGCTGCACGATGCGCCGCACGAACGCGTAGACGGGCAGAGCGATCAGCGTGTTGACGAGCACGGTGATGAAGATCTGCTGCAGCAGCAGCAGGCTGACCGGCGCGTCGACGCCGAGCAGGAACTGGATGACGGTCATCCCGAGCCCGGTGACGGCCGTGGCGACCGCGCCGGCGGCCATCGGGACCAGGCCGTGAGCGGGATCGCGGGCCTCGCGCAGGCGCCCGGACCAGTAGCCGATGGCGATGTAGAGCAGCGAGGTGATCCCGAGCGTCTGCACGAGCACGGTGTCGACGAGCAGCCCGGTCCCGAAGCCCATCACCGCACCGGCCATCGACCCGGCCAGCAGGCCGACCGACATGACGACCAGCGGCGTGAGATCGGCGCTGATGCCGAAGATCGAGATCTGGGAGACGGCCGACTCCTGCACGACCACGGTGAGCAGAGCCAGGGCGAGCAGCCGCAGGGCGAGCCGAGCGGTCGGGTTCATCCCGTCCCCGCCGTGGCCGTCTGGGCGCGTGCGGTGCCGGCGTGCGGCGCGGTGAGGATCTGCACCGCGGCCAGGTGGCGCAGGCTCGCTCCCGGCAGCACCGACACCTGCTGGTTGTTGAGCAGCTCGTTCTGGCTGGCGTTGGAGACCTGGCCGATCGGCAGCCCCGGCGGGTACAGCGAATTCAGCGCCGGGTTGGACGGGTCCTTGAAGCCGGCGGTGACGACCTGATCCCCGGTCTGGATCGTCGCGTGGGGCGGCAGGTCCTGCAGCAGCATCTGACCGGGGGTCCCGACGGCGGGCACGAGCACGCCCGTGTCGCCTCCCCCGCCCAGGACCTCGGCGGTGACCGCGTAGCTCGGATCGGTGATCAGGGTGACGATCGAGACCGTCGAGTCCACCGCGGTGACCTTGCCGACCAAAAAGCCGTCCCCGGTCACCGGGTCATTGGCCGAGACCCCGTCGTCGGAGCCCTTGTCCACGGTGATGGTCTGATACCAGAGGGTCGGGTCGCGGCCGATCACGTTGGCCCCCACCGGGTGATAGCTGGAGATCGAGTTGCTCTCGTCCAGCCCGACCTGGTTCTTGAGCTGCTGGGCGAGGATCGCCTGCTGGTGGTAGTAGTCGACCTGCCGGGTGAGCTGGGCGACCTCGCGGCGCAGCTTGTCGCGCTGGCTCTTGGCCTGGAAGGTATCCGAGAACCAACCGGCCACGTCCTTGACCGGCGAGAGCACCTTGCTCGCCCCGGCCTGGATCGGGGAGATGACCTCGACGATCCCGCGCTGGACGCTGTGCAGCGGACTGGACGGCGACTCACCGAAGTAGGCGGTGAGCAGGATCAGCGACACGGCGACCAGCAGTCCGAGGACTGCGCGGCGGCGGCGGACCTGTTTGTCGTGCACGAGCTTCTGGCCTTTGGGAGTACTCGGGAGCCGGGCGGCACCGCGGCCCCGAGCGAGGACCTAGTACCGGCGGCGCCGGCTACGGGAATTCTTACTGGAACGGTGGATCGCTTCGAACTCCTCAAGGGAACGTCCTGATCCGACCGCGACGCACGTCAGCGGGGACTCCGCCAGGTGCGCGGGCATCTGCGTCTCATGGCGCAGGCGCTCGTCGATGCCCTGAAGCAGCGAGCCTCCTCCCGCCAACATGATGCCACGATCCATGATGTCGGAGGCCAGCTCGGGCGGAGTGCGGTCCAGCGTCTGCTTGACCGCGTCGATGATCTGGCTCACCGGCTCCTCGAGCGCCCCGCGAATCTCCTCGCTGGTGAGGATCACCGTCTTGGGCAGCCCGGAGACCATGTCCCGGCCGCGGATCTCAGCCTGGACCTCCTCGGGCATCACGTAGGCCGAGCCGATCTCGAGCTTGACCTCCTCGGCCGTCTGCTGGCCGATGAGCAGCTTGTACTCGCGCTTGACGTAGTTGATGATCGCCTCGTCGAGCTCGTCCCCGCCGACGCGGATCGACTGCGAGACGACGATCCCCCCGAGGGAGATAACGGCCACCTCGCTCGTCCCCCCGCCGATGTCCACGACCATCGACCCGGTCGGTTCGCCGACGGGCAGTCCGGCGCCGATCGCGGCCGCCATCGGCTCCTCGATCAGGTAGGCCTGACGGGCGCCGGCCGACAGGCAGGCCTCCTCGACGGCGCGCTTCTCCACCCCGGTGACCCCGCTGGGCACGCAGACGACCACCCGCGGATGCGCCCACCGGTTCTGGTGCACCTTCTGGATGAAGTGGCGCAGCATCTCCTCGGTGACCTCGAAGTCGGCGATCACGCCGTCCTTGAGCGGGCGGATGGCCGAGATCGTCCCCGGAGTGCGGCCGAGCATGCGCTTGGCCTCGATGCCGACCGCATGGACCTCCCCGGTCCGTGAGTCGACGGCCACGACGCTCGGCTCCGAGAGCACGATGCCGCGTCCGCGCACATAGACGAGGGTGTTGGCCGTGCCGAGATCGACCGCCATGTCGCGGCCGCCGAATCCGGTCAGATACGTGAAGAAGCCCACTATTGAGTGAAGGTAGAGCGAAGCGTGACGTGGCGGCAGAGCAGACCTGGGTCGCACCTCGCCACCGCCTCCGTCCGACGCCTACTGTATCGAAGCGTTCGCCCTGCGCCACGACCGGAGCGTGCCGTGGCGGCCGGAAATCCCTGTAAATCAGGTTTTGGAGCCGGTCTGCACGCGCGCCTGCAGCCAGCGGGTCATAACGCGGCGCTAACCCCTGTCCCCGGAGCGGTCGCCGAGCAGCCCGGGCCTCAACTCAAGCAGGGTGCGCAGCGGCAGCCCGACGACGTTGAGATAGTCGCCGTCGATCGCCTCCACGAGAACGGCCCCCGCCCCCTGGATCGCGTAGCCGCCGGCCCGGCCGCGCCATTCGCCGCGGGCGACGTACCAGTCGATCCGGGCCGCATCCAGGGGCGCGAAGCGGACAACGGTCCGCGCGGCGGCCGTCTGCACGCGCCCGCCCTCGATCACGCACAGGCCCGAGATGACCCGGTGGGGGCGTCCGCTCAGCGCGCCCAGGATCCGCGCCGCGTCGGCGGGGTCGGTGGGCTGCCCGTAGATCTGCGACCCGAGGCTGACCACGGTGTCGACGCCGAGCACCGGCCCGTCCGCCGGGCCCGCGTCAGCGGCGATCCGCGCCGCCTTGCGGTAGGCGTTCTCAAGCGCGACCTCCTCCGGGGGGCCGGTCTCGAGCTCGTCGACGCCGGCCGGGCGCACCGTGAAGGGCACGCCGGCCTGTTCGAGGATCGCGCGTCGCTGCGGCGAGCGCGAGGCGAGGATGAGCGCGGGGGTCAGAGCGCCGGAGTCAGAGCGCGGGCGTCACAGCCCGGCGGTCAGAGCTCGCCGAAGAACAGGCCGACCTCGCGCGCCGCGGACTCGGGCGCGTCGGAGCCGTGCACCATGTTCTGGCCCACGGCCAGTGCATAGTCACCGCGGATCGAGCCGGGGCTCGCCTCCAGCGGGTTGGTGGCGCCGATCACCTGGCGGGCGGCGCTGATCGCGCTCTCGCCCTCGAGCACCATGGCGACGAGCGGTCCCGAGGTGATGAACTCGACCAGCTCACCGTAGAAGGGCTTGCCCTCGTGCTCGGCGTAGTGCTGGGAGGCGAGCTCCCGGCTGAGGGTCATCTGCTGCAGGGCGACGAGCCGCAGGCCCTTGCGCTCGAACCGGGCGATGATCTCGCCGGTCAGGTTGCGGGCAAAGGCGTCGGGCTTGACAAGGATGAGCGTGCGCTCCACGGCGGGGGACCTCCTGGGATCTGAGATGTGGCGATCAGGTCGTCGAGGGCTGCTCAGCAGCCTCGGATGCAGCCGTCTCACGCGGACGCCGTCGCTGGCGCCGCGGGGCGGGTGCTGCCACGCCGACATCCGCCTCGCAGAACGGGCAGACCTTCCACGTCGGATCCAGAGGACGACCGCACGACTGGCACGGGTCCTTGAGCTTGCGCATGCAGTTGGGGCAGCGCAGGAAGTCCTTCTCCACCTCATAGTCGCAGTGCGGGCAGAGGTGGTAGCCGAGCTCGGCGAGACGGGCCTCGGCGGCCTGCATCTCGAGCTCGCGCTCGCGGACGTCGTCCAGGTACTCGGGCGGGCGGACGATCATGTAGACGATCGTCCCCACGAACGGAAACAGGGACGCGGCGGTCGCGCACCCGACCAGCAGAGGGTCGGCGATGCGCCGCCGGGCGTCGGCATAGGTCCAGTAGACCAGGGCCAACCAGATGACGACCAGGAACAGGACGACCAGTTCGACGGCGAGATTGATCGCGCTGTTGTGGATGCCGAAGATGGCGTAGGGCAGCATTGAGGTGGCGAGTGTAGTGATCACTGGGGCTGTGTTGCCCGTATATACGCCATCCGACTCCGGGTTCCTCGTCGGCTCGTGCCTGATGTCACGCGCGCCGCCCTACAGGAAGGCGCGGCCGAACAGGTATCCGATCGCGAAGAAGACGAGCACGACGACGGCCACGACCAGGGCCACGAGCCCGATCATGGCCAGGAAGCGAGGCTCCTCCTCGTCCTGATCGTTCACAGGCTCGAAGCTCTCCGCCGGCCCGCCGGAGCGAGCAGATCGGCGATCAGGTACAGCGATCCGGTGGCCACGACAAGCCCGTCGGGTCCGGCCAGCTCACGGGCGTGGGCCAGCGCGCGGTGGGGGTCGGGCACGATCGCGTTCTCGCCCCCGCCGGGCCCGCCGAGCTGGGAGACGAGCGAGCTCAGGGTGGGCGGCGGCAGCGCCCGCGGGTTGGCGCAGCTGGTCAGCACGTAGCCGTCCACGGCCGGGTTCAGCGTGCGCAGCATCGTCGCGGCATCCTTGTCGTCGAGGATCGAGACGACGGCGATCACCCGGTCGTGGCCGGCGGCCAGCTCGCCCAGGCTCTCGACCAGCGCGCGGGCCCCGTCGGGGTTGTGCGCCCCGTCGAGCAGGGTCAGCGGATCGGTGCCGACCTGCTGCAGACGGCCCGGAACGCGCACCGAGGCGGCGGCGGCGACCACGGCGTCGGCGTCGAGCCGGCCGAGGAAGGCCTCGGCGGCAGCCATGGCCAGGGCGAAGTTGCGTCGCTGGTACGCGCCCGGCGCCCCCACCGGCAGCCCCGGTTCGGTGCTCGCCTCCACGATCGTCGCCTCGCGCTCGGCGGCGACACGATCGGCGACGGCGCGCACCTCGGGCGCGAGACCGGCCCCGAGCACGAGCGTCGCGTGGGGCTGGACAACGTCGAGCTTCTCGGTCGCGATGTCGGTCAGGGTCGGACCGAGCCAGCGCGTGTGCTCCAGGCCGACGCTGGTCAGCACCTGGACCCGCGAGGGAATCACGTTGGTGGCGTCGTAGCGGCCGCCGAGACCGGCCTCGATGACCGCCACCTCGACCCCCTGTTCGGCCAGCTCGGAGTACGCGGCGGCGGTGAGGGCCTCGAACTGCGTCACCGGGTCCTCCCCGGTCCCGCTGCGGTCCACCAACGCGGCCGCCCGCGCGGCCCGCTGCACCGCCGCGGCGAAGCGCTCCGGGGGGAGGTCGCGGTCGTCGATGCGGATGCGCTCGCCGAAGGAGACCAGGTGCGGGGACAGGTAGGCGCCGGTGCGCAGGCCGTGATGGGCGAGGATCGCCGCCACCATGCGCACGGTCGAGGACTTGCCGTTGGTCCCGACGACGTGGATCGAGGCAAAGCGCTGCTCGGGGCGATCCAGCGCGGTCATCAGCCGGCGCATGCGCTCCAGCCCGAAGTGCATGCCGAACAGCTCCAGCGAGAGCAGGTAGTGCTCGGCCTGCTCCGGGGTCATCGCCGCGCCGCCGCGCGCGTCATCGGCGTCGCGGTCGGCTCCCGCTGGGGTCACAACGCCTCCAGCTCCGCCCGCAGCCGCGCGAGCTTGTCGCGCTCGGCCGCCACGACCGCCTCCGGCGCCTTGGCCACGAAGCCGGAATTGACCAGCTTGTTCTCCGCCCGGGCGATCTCGTCGCCGAGCGTCGCCCGGCGCTGCGCGCGCTTGCGCTCGGCCGCGTCGAGATCCAGCTCGTCCCCGGGCAGGATCTCGATCTGGCCGCCGGCGATGGGGATCGTGGCCGCGGCCGTGATCGCGTCGCCGTCGCCGTCGCGGAGATCGAGCCGGGCCAGACGGGCCAGGTGCTCGGCGGTCTCGGCGTAGCCATCGGCGCGCAGGCGAGCGCCGAGCACCGCGCCGGGTCGTACCTCGGCGACGTCACGCCATCCCCGCAACGCCGTCACCGCGGCGATCACCGCGTCGACCCCGGGTTCGGGCGGCGCGGGCTCGCGCTGCGGATCGGGGCCGACGCGCGCGGCGAGCAGTCCCTCGGCCCCGGGGATGCGGCCGTAGATCTCCTCGGTCTCAAACGGCATCAGCGGATGGGCCAGCGCCACCGTCTCGGTCAGCACGTGCAGCAGGAACGGGGCCAGCGCCGGGTCCCGCTCGCGCAGCCGCGGCTTGACCAGCTCCAGGTACCAGTCGCACAGCTCGCCGTAGACGTAGTCGTAGACGGCCAGCGCGGCGTGAGCGAAGTCAAAGGCCTCGATCCGCTCGGCCACCTCGCGGCGGGCGAGGTCGAGCCGGTGCAGGATCCAGCGATCCTCGGCCGTGACCGGCTCGGGGGAGGCGCGGTGCGGGGAGTCCTCGCCGCCGACCCCGAGCAGGATCAGCCGGGCGGCGTTCCAGAGCTTGTTGGTCAGCTGCAGGCCCTGGGCGACCTTGTCCTCGGAGAAGCGCACGTCCTGGCCGGAGGACATGGCCAACAGGCCCCAGCGGACCGCGTCAGCGCCGTAGGCGGGGAAGTCGCCGGCCGGCTCAGAGCCCCGGGCGAACACCGGCGGGCGCGGGCCGCCCTCGATCAGGTCGAGCGGGTCGATCCCGGTCCCCAGCGACTTGGACATACGGCGTCCGTCGGGGGCCTGGATGATCGCGGTGATGTGGACGTCGGAGAAGGGCTCGGTGCCGGTGAACTCGAGGCCCATCATGATCATCCGCGCGACCCACAGGAAGATGATGTCGCGGCCGGTGACCAGCGCGTCGGTCGGATAGAACGCCCCCAGCTGCGGGGTCTCGTCGGGCCAGCCGAGGGTGGCGAACGGCCACAGAGCGCTGGAGAACCAGGTGTCCAGCACGTCCGGATCGCGCGTCCAGCCCTCGCCCCGGGGCGCCTTGACGCCGACATGGGTCTCGGTGCCGCGGTACCAGACCGGCAGCCGGTGGCCCCACCACAGCTGGCGCGAGATGCACCAGGGCCGGATGTTCTGCATCCAGTCCAGGTACACCTTGGTGTGGTTGGGCGGATGAAAGCGCACCCGCCCGCTGGTCACCGCCGCGATGGCCGGCTCCGCCAGCTCGTCCATGCGCATGAACCACTGCAGCGAGATGAGCGGCTCGATCCGCTGCCCGGAGCGGTGCGAGTAGGGCACGGTGTGGGTGAGCGGCTCGGTACGGGTGATCAGGCCCTCAGCCTTGAGCTCGGCGACGACGGCGCGCTGGGCCTCCTCGGTGCTCAGCCCGCGGAAGCGCTCGGGCGCCTCGTCGGTGATGCGGCCGTCCTCGCCGATCACCTGGGGCTGGGCCAGGCCGTGGCGGCGCCCGATCTCGAAGTCGTTGGGATCATGGGCGGGCGTGATCTTCAGCGCCCCGGTCCCGAACTCGGGCTTGACGTACTCGTCGGCGATGATCTTCAGCTTGCGCCCGACCAGGGGCAGCACCGCCTTCTCCCCGATCAGCCGGCGGTAGCGCTCGTCCTCGGGGTGCACGGCGATCGCGGTGTCGGCGAGCATCGTCTCCGGACGCACCGTGGCCACGGTGATCGCGCCCGAGCCGGAGGCCAGCGGGTAGTCGATGTAGTAGAGGGTGTCGGTCACCTCGCGCGGCTCGACCTCGAGGTCGGAGATGGCCGAGCCGGAGCCCGGATCCCAGTTGACCAGGTAGCGGTCGCGGTAGATGTAGCCCTTCTCGTACAGGGTCACGAACACCCGCAGGACGGCCTGCGCGTAGGCCTCGTCCAGGGTGAAGCGCTCCTCGGCATAGTCGGCGGAGGCACCGAGGCGCTTGAGCTGCTCGATGATCGATCCGCCGTACTGCTGGCGCCACTCCCACACGCGCTGCACGAAGGGCTCGCGCCCCAGTTCGGTGCGGCTCGTCCCCTCGGCGGTGAGCGCGCGCTCGACCTGCGTCTGAGTGGCGATGCCGGCGTGGTCGGTGCCGAGGATCCACTTGGTGCGCCGGCCCCGCATGCGGTGATAGCGGGCCAGGCAGTCCTGGATCGTGTTGTTCAGCGCATGGCCCATGTGCAGCACGCCGGTCACGTTCGGCGGCGGGATGGCCAGCGAGTAGTTCTCCGCCGCGGTGCCCTCGGCGGGAGGGTGAAACAGCCCCGAGTCCAGCCATTTCTTGACGATCCGCGGCTCGACGTCGGCCGGGTCGTAACGGGTTGTGCTCTCGAGGTCACTCATCGGACGCGGAGTGTAGGAGAGGTGGGGCGCCGATCGCCCGTTAGGCGTCACCGCGGCAACCGGCGCCCGTGGACCGGGTCACGCGGGGCGCGCGTCGTTGCGCCGCGGGTGGCCTGCGGTCAGGTGGCGCGCGCGTCGTTGCGCCGCGGGTGGCCTGCGGTCACGCGGCGAGCGCGAGCAGCGCCCGGAGATCATCGTGGATCCCGGTCCGGTCGTGCGCGAAGCGAAAGTCGCTCACCCGCATGGCGCGGATTGCGTGACGCTGCAGCCAGGTGTCCTTGAGGCGGTCGCGCTCGAGCTCGTCGGGCGTGCGGTGAAACAGGCTGCCGTCGGTCTCGACGACGAGCCGCTGGGCCGGCCAGTAGAAGTCGACCTCCCAGCGATCGGCGAGGTGGACGTTGCGCTGCGGCGGCGGGATGTCGGGCAGCGTCGCCAGCCACGCGGCGAAGTCGCGCTCCAGCGTGGAGACGTCGCCGGGCGCCGGCCGGTACCGCGCCAGGGCCCGTTCGAGGGCCGCGCGGCCCGGGACGCGGCGGCGGCGAGTGAGCGCAGCGTCGAGCCGGTCGAGGTCGAGCAGCCGCCGTCGCGCGCCCTCGGCGATCAGCCGGTCAAGCTCGGCCGCGGTCTCGCGCGGGGACAGCTCGATCAGCATGCGCGTGTAGGCGGAGTGCCGCAGGCCGTCGGTGACGCGCAGCTCGGAGCGGGTGGGCGGGTAGGTGGTGCGATGGACCCGCAGGCCGGCGATGGTCGGGGTGTGGCTGCGGACGACCGTCAGCTCGAGAGCACGGATGTTGACGGGCCGCAGACCGAGCAGCGCAGCCGTGGTCCGATGGCTGAAGAAGGCGTCCGGGCCGGCCGCGAGCTGGGCGGCCCAGAGCTCGGTGCGCTGCGTCGGCGCAACGCAGCCGTCGATGTAGACACCCCGGTAGCGGCGGACCAGGGTGCCCTGGGTCAGCAACCGTGCCACGTTGCGGTCCGTCAGCCCGAGACCTTTGAGCTGCCCAGCCGTAATCGCGCCCGCCTGGCGACGCATGATCCCCCCGCGCCCGAGATGATCGGGAGCAGTTTTACCCTCCTCAGCGCAGGTTTCCTGCTCACGATCGCGATTCGGCGCCCCCACGCACCCAAGCGTGCCACCTGAGCGGGGACGCTTTGCAACAAGTGTGTGCCGGTTTGGGCGGTCCGGGTCGCGGCCGGCGCCCGGGCCGCGTTCAGGCGGCGGCCTCGTCCTCGTCGGGGACGGCGATCGTGACCAGCGTCGGCGAGGTGTTCTTCTCGATCGTGTCGCGCGTGACCACGCACTTCTGCACGTCACGCCGCGAGGGCAGCTCGAACTGGACCTCGAGCAGGGTCTCCTCGATGATCGAGCGCAGCCCGCGGGCGCCGGTCTCGCGCTCCAGCGCCTTGTCGGCGATCGAGGCCAGCGCCTCGTCGGCGAACACGAGCTCGATCCCGTCGAACTGGAAGAAGCGCTGGAACTGCTTGACCAGCGCGTTGCGCGGCTCGGTCAGGATCAGCATCAGCTCGTCGCGCGAGAGCTGGTGGATGGCCGACATCACGGGCAGGCGGCCGATGAACTCCGGGATCAGGCCGTACTGGATGAGATCCTCGGGCAGGCAGTGCTCGAACATCTGGCCGGTGTCGCGCTGCTCCTTGGTCTGAATGGCGGCTCCGAAGCCGACCCCCTGATGGCCGATGCGCCGCTCGATGACCTTGTCCAGGTTGGCGAACGCGCCGCCGCAGATGAACAGCACGTTGGTCGTGTCGATGGAGAGGAACTCCTGGTGGGGATGCTTGCGCCCACCCTGCGGCGGCACCGAGGCGGTTGTCCCCTCGAGGATCTTCAGCAGCGCCTGCTGCACGCCCTCGCCCGAGACGTCGCGGGTGATCGACGGGTTGTCGGCCTTGCGGGCGATCTTGTCGACCTCGTCGATGTAGATGATCCCGGTCTCGGCCTTCTTGACGTCGTAATCGGCCGCCTGGATCAGCTTCAGGAGGATGTTCTCCACGTCCTCGCCGACGTAGCCGGCCTCGGTCAGCGCGGTGGCGTCGGCGATCGCGAAGGGGACGTTGAGGATCTTGGCCAGCGTCTGGGCGAGCAGAGTCTTGCCGCAGCCGGTCGGGCCGAGCAGCAGGATGTTGGACTTCTGCAGCTCGATGTCGTTGTCATCGGACTGCATCATCTGGACGCGCTTGTAGTGGTTGTAGACGGCCACCGACAGCGCGCGCTTGGCCTGCTCCTGTCCGACCACGTACTCGCCCAGCACCTCGTAGATCTCCCGCGGCTTGGGGAGGTTCTGCAGGTCGAAGCTGGGGGGAGCGGTCAGCTCCTCGTCGATGATCTCGTTGCAGAGATCGATGCACTCATCGCAGATGTAGACGCCAGGCCCCGCGATCAGCTTCTTGACCTGTCGCTGGGACTTGCCGCAGAAGCTGCAGAGCAGCTGTTCGTTGGAGTCGGTCGGGCGTGCCATGGAATCTCCTCCCAGAGCTGTCCTTTGAGTCGGCGCGGCGCGCTCGACAGCTTAGAGCTTCCCCCCGGGGTTGGCGAAGGGCTCCACTGAGGTCAGTGCTCCGAGATCACCCGGTCGATGATCCCGTACTCCTTGGCTTCTTCCGAGCTCATGAAGTAGTCGCGCTCGGTGTCGTGCCGGACCGTCTCAAGCTCCTTGCCCGTGTGCTTGGCGATGATCTCGTCCAGGCGGCGGCGGATGTCGATGATCTCGCGCGCATGGATCTCGATGTCGGTGGCCTGGCCCTGAAAGCTCGAGGACACCTGGTGGATGAGGATCTTGGCGTTGGGCAGAGCCATGCGCTTGCCCTCCGCGCCGCCGGCCAGCAGCAGCGCGCCCATCGACATCGCGATGCCGACGCAGATCGTCTGCACATCGGGCTTGATGAACTGCATCGTGTCGTAGATGGCCAGCCCGGCGTAGACCGAGCCGCCGGGGCTGTTGATGTAGATCGAGATGTCCTTGTCGGGATCCTCGGACTCGAGGTGCAGCAGCTGGGCGACGATCAGGTTGGCGATCTGGTCGTCGACGGGCGTGCCGAGGAAGACGATCCGCTCGTTGAGCAGACGACTGTAGATGTCGAACGCCCGCTCGCCGCGGGACGTCTGCTCGACCACCATGGGTACCAGAGGGCTCATGTTCCTCGCTTGAAGATCTCGGAGTCGGCTACCGGAATTCCGCTTGGCGGCCCGGATTCCTGCCGACTGTAGCAACGAGCCCTCACCGCTCCGGACGGGTGTCCGGGCGGCGCCGTGCCGCTCAGCTGCCGGGCGTCCAGATCTGCTCGGCCGACCCCTCCTGGGCCTCCCGGCCGGGGGTCCAGAGCTTCTCGCGCGCCTTGGCCTGCTCGACGGTGATCGCCTTGGCCTGCGCGACGAGCAACTCGACCGCCTGGCGGGTGGCCACGTCTTCGCGCAGCGACTCCAGGCGACCGGCCTGCCGCAGCTGCTCCACGAGCTCGGCCGGGTCGGCGCCGTCGCGCTCACCGGCCGGGCGCAGCGCCTCGACGAGATCCTCGTCGGTGGGCGCGATGCCCTCGGCCTCGATGATCGCGGCCAGCACGGCCTCGCGGCGCAGGGCACTGGCCGCGTCGGGCTCGGCGTCGTGGGCCAGCTCCTCCTCGTCCTTGCCGGCGATCCGCAGGTAGACCTCGGCCGAGATGCCCTGGCGGCTGAGCGCGTTCATCGTCTGGTGGACGATCTCGTGGGCCCGGGCGTGGACCAGGCGGTCGGGCAGCTCGACGGTGGCCGCGTCGGTGGCGGCCTGCAGCACCGCTTCCTCGAACTCCCGCTCGACGGCCTGCTCATCGGCGGTGCGCAGGCGGCCGGCGATGTCCTCGCGCAGCTCGTCAAGGCTGTCGAAGCCGCCGGCCTCGACGGCGAACTCGTCGTCGAGCTCGGGCAGGCGCTTGGCCTTGACCTCCGAGACGGTCACGTCGAAGACCGCGTCCTTGCCCCCGAGGTCGTTGGGGTAGTCCTCGGGGAAGGTGACCGTGACCTGGCGCTGCTCGCCGGCCGAGACCCCGACCAGCTGCTCCTCGAAGCCGGGGATGAGCCGCCCGGATCCGAGCTCGATCAGCTGGTCACGGCCCTCGCCCCCGGCGAACACCTCGCCGTCGACCCGGCCGACGTAGTCCATCACGACGTGATCCCCGTTCTCCGCCGCGCGCTCCACGGTCTCCAGGGTGGCGACGCGATCGCGCATGCTCTCGAGCTCGGCGGCGATCGCCTCCTCGGTGACCTCGGGCTCGCGGCGTCCGACCTCGATGCCCTTGTATTCGCCCAGCTTGGCCTCCGGGCGCACACCGATCTCGATCGTGAAGGCGAGCGGCTCGCCCTCGGCGGGCAGGTCGCCGACGTCGAGCTCGGGATCGCCGACGGGGGTGATCCCGGCCCCGTCGATCGCCTCGGCGTACCAGCCGCCCAGCGAGCTGCGCAGCGCCTCATCGAGCACCGCCTCGCGCCCGAGCCGGCGCATGACCACGGTGGGCGGCACCTTGCCCTTGCGGAAGCCGGGGACGCGCAGCTGGCGCCCGAGTTCCCGTGCGGCCCGCTGCAGGCTGCGATCGACCTCGCCGGCGGGCACCTGCGCGGACACGCGCACGCGGGACTCCGGGAGCTTTTGAACCTCTGTCTTGAGCTCACTCATATCGGGCACGCACGATAGTGGGTTGCGCCGGCCGCGACCGCCCGCTGTTAGCGTGGTCACCGTGGTCTCGAGGCTCGCCGGCCGGCTCCTCACCAGCCCGGTGGCGTTCCTCGCCGGGGGGTTGCTGGACACCCTGCGCTACGCCGCCGGCGCGGCGCGCCACCGGTGGCGTGCCGTCCGACAGCGCTCTACGATCCTGAGCCATGCCGATCGAGCCCCGGCGCCGTGAGCGGCGCGCCCCCCTCGTGATCGCCGCGATCCTCGCCGCGCTCGCCCTCCTGGCCCCCGGCCAGGCCCTGGCCTCACAGAGCCAGGAGATGATCCTGCAGGACGACCAGGCCCTGGTCTACTCCAGCCCCGACAGCGTCGCCCAGACGCTCACCAAGCTCAAGAGCATGGGCATCGACCGCGTCCGGGTGTCGGTCGTGTGGAGTCTGGTTGCGCCCCAGGCCACAGCGAACCGCGAGCCGACGTTCGACGCCACCAATCCGGCCGCCTATCCCCCGGGCGCCTGGTACCGCTACGACTTCATCGACCAGGTCGCCCACCAGCTCGGCCTGGCCCTGTACTTCCAGCCGACCGCGCCGGCGCCCAACTGGGCCACGACGCCGGTGCCCCATCATCAGGGCTTCCGCTTTGCCAACAACATCAACGGCAAGCTCTACGGGCAGTTCGTGCAGGCGGTGGGCGAGCGCTACAGCGGCCACTACCCCGTCACCGGGCTCGACGGCAAGCTCACCGCGCTGCCGGCGATCCGCTACTGGGGGGTCTACAACGAGCCGAACATCGGCGGCTGGACGACCCCGCAGTGGCGCAAGGTGCACGGACGCCAGGTCGAGGCCTCGCCGGGCATCTACCGGCGGATGCTCGACCCCGCGTGGCGCGGCCTGATCCGCACCGGTCACCGCCACGACACGATCCTGATCGGGGAGACGGCGGCCTATGGCGCCGGCGTCAAGGGCTACGGGGCGAGCATGGACCCCCTGGTCTTCGTGCGCGCCCTGTACTGCGTCAACGGCCGCTACCGGCCGCTGCGCGGGCCGGCGGCGACCGCGATCGGCTGCCCGGCCAGGGGCACGCGGGGCGCCTTCGTCAAGGCGCACCCGGCGTTGTTCGACGCCCCCGGCTGGGCTCACCATCCCTACGACTTCACCAAGGCGCCGAGCTTCCGCCGCGCGGATCCCAACGCCGCCACCCTGTCGGGGCTGCCCCATCTGGAGACGGCGCTGGACAAGGTGTTCAGCGCCTACGGCAAGCACACCAAGATCCCGATCTACATCACCGAGTGGGGGGTGCAGAGCCGCGGCCCCAGCCCCTACGTCGCCTTCAGCCAGGCCCAGCAGGCCGAGTACATCAACGAGGGCGAGTACATGGCCTTCAAGAACCCGCGCGTGCGCTCGTTCGCGCAGTTCCTGCTCACCGACGCGGGGCCGAACACGACGGCGCCCAAGGGGTCCAAGGCGTATTGGGCGACCTTCCAGAGCGGCCTGCTGTTCTGGCCCTTCGGCACGCCGAAGCCGGCCTATTACGCGTTCGAGCTCCCGCTCTGGCTGCCGCACCCCAGGCACGGCAAGAAGGTGGCGGTGTGGGCGCAGATCCGCCCCTCGCCGCGAACCGGCACGATCCAGTTCCAGCCGCGGGGCTCGAGCACATGGACCGACGTGGCCCACGTCGCGCCGGGTGGCACCGACGGCTACGTCTCGACCACGGTGAGCCTGCCCTCGGCCGGGTCGCTGCGGCTGCGCTGGGACGCGGATCCGTTCAACCCGGTCTACAGCCGGGTGGCCGCCGTCCACTGAAAACCCGCTCGCCGTGGAGCCGGCGCAGGCGGCCGGCTCACCGTCGGTGCGCGGGTGCGGGCCCGGTTTCAGGTCATCTGGACCGGGCTGATCGCGCCCGCTGAGACGAGGTTGCCCAGCTCGCGCAGGGCGACCGGCAGCGTCGTGGTGTCATAGCTGCCCGAGGCCTTGACTTCGGCCAGCACGGTCGCGGCGCGATCGATGATCGCCCCGTTGCCCTGGCGCCAGCGCTCGATCGCCGCCTGCGCCCCGTCGCCGGGCCCGGCCGCGAGCAGGACCTCGCGGGTGAGCGCCCGGTGCAGGCGGTACAGGTCGTCGCGCAGGGCGGCGCGGGCCAGGGCCTGCCAGCGATCGGCCCGGGGCAGGTCAAGGATCCGGTCGCGCAGCCAGTCCAGGCCCAGGCCGGCCCCGAGCGAGAAGTAGACCTCGGTGACGATCTGCTGGTCGCGCCCGGTGGCCGCCGCGTCCTCGGTGATGTCGAACACCGACAACAGCGCCTGCAGACCGGCCACGCGCCGCGCCAGCGGATCGGGGACGCCCGCCTCCTGCAGTTCGTCGCGGCGCTCGGCGAAGGTCTCGCGGTCCTGCCCGCGCAGAACGCCCGGCAGGACGGCCGCGAGCTGGCGGGCACCGGGCGCGAAGCGCTCGGTCGTGGCCTGGATGCCGAGCCCGTGCGGGTAGGCGCGGACCAGCCATCGCGTCGCACGCTCGACCAGCCGACGCGCCTCGATCAGCATGGCCAGCTGCGTTCCCGCCTCCACGTGGTTGTCCAGCGCCTGCACCTCACTCCAGAACTCGCGCATCGCGAACACCTCCCGCGCGACCGCGAAGGCCCGGGCCAGCTGGGGCACCGCGGCCCCGGTCTCCTCGGTGAGCCGGAAGGCAAAGGTCGTCCCGGCCCGGTCCACGAGCTGGTTGGCCACCACCGTGGCGATGATCTCGCGGCGCAGCCGGTGGCCGTGGATCTCGGCGCGGAAGCGCTCAGGGAGCGGATCGGGGAAGTAGCGCTCGAGATCATGACCGAGGTAGGGATCCTCGGGCAGATCGGAGTCCAGGAGCGCCGCGTTGAGGTGGATCTTGGTGTGCGCGACCAGCGTGGCCAGCTCGGGCGCGACCAACCCCCGCCGGGCCGAGCGGCGTCCGGCGATCTGAGCCTCGGTGGGCAGCGCCTCGAGCGCCCGGTCCAGGCCCGCCCCGGCCTCGAGCGCGCGGATCAACCGTTCGTGGACGCCGAGCATGGAGACCGCCTGGGCGCCGGCGATGCTCAGCGCCTGAGTCTGGATGTAGCTGCCGTACAGGACCCGCTCGGCCACCGCGTCGGTCATCGAGGCCAGCAGCCTGTTGCGCTCCTCGCCGCGCATCCGGCCGGCCGCGACGACGTCGGCGAGCAGGATCTTGATGTTGACCTCGTGGTCTGAGCAGTTGACTCCGGCGACGTTGTCGATCGCGTCGGTGTTGATCTGACCGCCGTGCCCGCCCGGACCGCCGTCCAGCGCGTACTCGATCCGCCCGCGCTGGGTGAAGCCCAGGTTCCCCCCCTCCCCCACGACGCGGCAGCGCAGGCTGGCGCCGTCGACGCGGACGCTGTCGTTGGCCTTGTCACCCGCGTCGCCGTGGCTTTCACCCGCGGCCTTGACGTACGTGCCGATGCCGCCGTTGAACAGCAGGTCGACGGGCGCGCGCAGGATCGCTGCGATCAGCTCGTCGGGGGCGAGCCGGTCGGCCTCCACGGCCAGCGCCGCCCGCACCTGCGGGGTCAGGGCGATCGACTTCAGGGTGCGCGCATGCACGCCACCGCCGGGCGAGATGAGCGCGGCGTCGTAATCGCTCCAGCTCGAGCGCGGCAGCTCGAACAGCCGCTGTCGCTCGGCGTAGCTGACGGCCGGATCCGGATCGGGGTCCAGGAAGACGTGCTGGTGGTTAAAGGCGGCGATCAGCCGGACGTGGCGCGAGCACAGCATCCCGTTGCCGAACACGTCCCCGGACATGTCCCCGATCCCGACCGCGGTGAACTCCTCGGCCTGCACGTCGGTGCCGAGCTCGCGGAAGTGGCGTTTGACGGACTCCCACGCGCCTCGCGCGGTGATGCCCATCGTCTTGTGGTCATAGCCGTGGGAGCCGCCGGAGGCGAACGCGTCACCGAGCCAGAAGTCGTACTCGGCGGAGATCGCGTTGGCGACGTCGGAGAAGCTGGCCGTGCCCTTGTCGGCCGCGACGACGAGGTACGGGTCGTCCGCGTCGTAGCGCACGACCCGATCCGGAGGACGGACCGCGCCGCCGGCCTCGTAGTTGTCGGTGAGGTCGAGCAAACCGCGCAGGAACGTCTCGTAGCACGCGATCCCCTCGGCCTGGATGGCCTCACGGCCCGCGCCGACGGGCGGACGCTTGACCACGAAGCCCCCCTTGGAGCCGACTGGCACGATCAGCGCGTTCTTGACCATCTGCGCCTTCATCAGGCCGAGCACCTCGGTGCGGAAGTCCTCGCGCCGGTCTGACCAGCGCAGTCCCCCGCGGGCGACCCGGCCGCCCCGCAGGTGCACGCCCTCGACCCGCGGTGAGTAGACGAAGATCTCGTAACGGGGGCGCGGCAGGGGCAGCAGGGCCAGCTCGGTGGGGTCGAGCTTGAACGACAGGTGCGCGGGCGGGCGCCCGTCGGGGCCGCGGCGGAAGTAGTTGGTGCGCACCATCGCCCTCAGCACGGAGTCAAAGCTGCGCAGGATCCGGTCCTCGTCCAGGCTGGCCACCGCATCGATCGCGGCGCCGAGCTGGGCGGAGATCTCTGCGGCCCGGGCCTCGTCGCGAGTGTCGGGATCAAAGCGGGCGGCGAACAGGCGCACGAGCAGCACGGCGATGTCGGGGTGGGCGACCAGGGTGCGCTCCATGTACGCGTCGGAGAAGGCGATCGCCGCCTGGCGCAGGTAGCGCGCGATCGCGCGAACGATCGTGATCTCGCGGCCGCTGAGACCTCCGGCCAGGACGAGGGCGTTGAGCCCGTCGTCCTCGAGGTCGCCGCTGCGCACGCCGAGGAACGTCTCGGCGAAGCCGGCGCCGGCCGCGTTGAGCTTCTCCCCGACGCCGGTCAGGCCGAAGTCGTACAGCCACACCGGATCCGCGCCGGCGGGAGTGATCTCGTAGGGATGCTCGTCGGAGACCTTGGCCCCGAGGTGTTCGAAGACCGGGAGAACATCGGAGAGCAGCACGGGGGATGTGGACAGCAGCTTGGCCCGCACGCGGGCGCCGACGTCGGAGCCGTGGGCTCGGTAGAGGGTGAGCACGGGCCGTCCGTTCTCGCGCAGGGCGCCGATGCGCGCGATGTCGAGCACGGCCTCGGACGCGCTCCAGTCGGCCCGGTAGGCGGCGGGGAACGCGGCGCGGTAGCGGCCGAACGCCTCGGGGCCGGCCTCGTCGCCGAGCGCCTCGAGCAGGGCGACGCGCAGGTCGTCGGCCCAGGCTCGCGTCGCTGCGACGATCCGGGCCTCGACCGCGGCCACGTCAACGTCGTCGCGGACACCGCCGGGACAGTGCACGACATAGTTGACGCGCACGAGCACGGACTCGGTGATCTGGGGGCTCCAGTCGACCCGTTCACCCCCGAAGGCCTCGGCGAGGATCCGTCCGGCCCGGTTGCGGTTCTCGGTGTTGAAGCGGTCGCGCGGCAGGCACAGCACGCAGGCCACGAAGCGATCGAGCAGATCGCGGCTGACGAACAGCCGCACCCGCTGGCGCTCACCCAGGCCCAGGATGCCGATCGCCATCTCGAACAGATCCTCGCCGGAGATCTGCACGAGCAGATCGCGGGGCAGCGACTCCAGGATGTCGATCAGACCCTTGGCGTCGTGGCTGTCGGGCGGGAAGGCAGCGCGCGTGAGCACCCGGTCGACCTTCCCGCGCAGCATCGGGATCTCGCGCGGGCTGGATTTGATGGCCGAGGTCGTGTAGAGACCGAGGAAGCGGCGTTCGCCGATCACGCGCCCGTCGGGCGAGAAACGACGGACCCCGACGTAGTCGAGGTCGACCGGGCGGTGCACGCTGGAGCGCGAGTTGGCCTTGGTGAGCACGAGCGGGCGCCGTTGCTGAGCCAGCCGGGCGCGTTTGCCCGCCAGGGATTTGACCGGGCTGGTCGTCGAGCCGCGCAGGATGCCCAGGCCGCTGCCGGGGATGACCCGGATCTCCGCGCCGTCCACGTCGTATTCGCGATAGCCCAGGAAGGTGAAGTGATCGTCGCGCAGCCATTCCAGGAAGTCGCGGGCTTCGGAGACCTCGTGGGCAGCGCAGACCGACGGCGCGCCCGCCAGCTCCGCCGCGAGCGCCGCGGCCCGCGCCCGCATCGAGGACCAGTCCTCGACGGCGGCGCGCACCTCCTCGAGCACGAGCTCGACGCCGGCGTGCAGGACGGCGAGCCGGTCGGGGTCGGACTCGCGCCCCACCTCGGCGTGGATGATCGACTCCACCCGCATCTCCGCCGTGGTGGCCCCGGGCTCGAGGACCTCGATCAGCTCGCCGCCGTGGTCGCGCACGACCCGCATCACGGGATGGATGATCAGCTCGATCGAGTAGCCCTGGCGCGAGAGCTCCATGGTCACCGAGTCCACGAGGAACGGCATGTCGTCGGAGACGATCTCCACCACGGTGAAGGGAGAGCTCCAGCCGTCGCGCTCGGGCTCGGGGCTGTAGACGCGGACCTCGGGCTCGCGCGGGCGGGGCCGGCGGCGCGCCGTGCGCCAGTGGGCGACCAGCGCCCCGCACAGGTCGCGCGGGCTGCGGCCGCTGAGATCAGCCGCCGGGACCCAGTGGAAGTACTGGCGCACGAATTCGGCGTACGCGATCTCGGGCTCATCCGGCAGCCGCTCGCGCACGCATGCCGCGAGCTCGTCGATCAGCTCCAGCTCGAGATCACCGGCCTTGACGGCCATGTCAGCGCGGGCCTCCTCCTCGGGGTCAATCGGCCTACGGCAGACAACCTACCCCCCGTGCCGAGGTTTGTCAGCGCGCGGGCGCGGCCGTGCGGGCGCAGGCTGCGAGACTTCGGCGATGCTTCCCGACTGGCCGCCCGGAACCGTGGTGATTCTGGCCACCGAGGACGGCGCGCCCCACGCGATACCCGTGTCAGCGGCGATTCGCGCCGCCGATGACCGCATTCTGCTCGCACTGGCCGTGCGGCGGGGGTCGCTTGCGCGGCTGCGCGTCCGCCCGCGCGTGGCCGTCGCTCTGCTGGCGCCCGGGATCGCCATCACCGCCGAAGGCGACGCGCGGGTGGTCGCCGAGCCGCTGACCGACGGCACGGTCGGTGTCGAGGTCACCGTCGAGGTGGTGCGCGACCACGACCGGCCCACGTTCGCCATCCAGAGCGGGGTCGGCTGGCGCTGGACCGATGAGCAGGCGGCGCGACGCGATACCGAGACGCGCGAGGCGCTGCGGCGCCTGGCGGGCTGAGCGCGGCGGCGTCGCTCAGCCGCCGACGCCGCGGGCGACAGCCGCCACGGTGGCGCCAGGATCGGTCACCGTGACCAGCAGGCGCGCGTACGGCGCCGCAGCGGTCAACTCGACGCGGACGGCCGCGCCGCGCCCGAGCACCGCGGCGAAGTCCGGGCGGCCGCCGGTGCCACGCCTCACCCCGTAGGCGATCACGCCGGGAAAGCCGGTGCCGGGGGCGCGGACGCCACGCAGCGCGCACCACGGATCGGACTCCAGACGGACCTCGCTCACGGCCGCGAGCGGGACGCGGACATCCCCGTGGAGGGCGACCAGACGCTCAAACGCGCTGAGCGTGACGACGAGCTCGTCGCCCTGGATCGCCAGACCGGCCATCGCCGTGTGTATACCCGGCGCTCAGGCCCAGCAGTCAGTTGCCGATGTTGGACAGATGATGGGTCTGAGCCTGCGCCGCTTCGCGGCGATCATCGTCGTGCCCGTCGTCCTGATCGCCATCGCGGTGTTCACGACGGCGACGCTGCAGCGCGACGGTGCGCTGGACGCCGCGCACCGCCAGGCCACCAGCCAGCAGCTGCTGACCACCATGCTCGATGAGGAGACGGGCGCCCGCGGCTACTTCGAGACCCGCGACAGCCGCTTCCTGGATCCCTTCTACACCGGTGAGTTCGCGTTCGCGCGAGCGCTGGCCGCCTCACGGGCCCTGGACCGCGGCGACGCTCCGCTGCTGCAGGCCTTGACCGCCCAGGCCCAGCAGAACGCGACCTGGCGGGCCGTCATCACCGACCAGATCACGACCCTGGCCGACCAGGGCACGCGCCCGTCGGTCGCGCAGGCCCTCGCCGGCCGCTCGATGGTGGACAACTTCCGGCGCCTGAACGCGATCTACGCCGTGCAGCTGGGGTATCGCCGTGACCGCGCGCTGACCCGCTCGACGTGGCTGGGCGTCGGGGTCACGGGCCTCGTCTGCGTGCTGCTCGTGCTCTGCGGGCTGTGGCTCGTGCGACGCCTGGGGCGCCGCGAGGCGCAGCGCCTTCGCCGTCAGCAGGAGCTGCGCGAGCTCCTGCAGGTCTCGGCCTCGGAGGATGAATCGCGCGATCTGCTCATCCGCCACGTCGAGCGCAGCGTGCCGCGATCCGCCGCCGCGGTGCTGAACCGCAACAACTCCGATGATCGCCTGGAGGTGGTGATCAACAAGAGCGCCTCCCCGTCCGCGGCGCTGCGCGGCCTGCCGGCCGATCAGCTGCGGCCTCGCTCCTGCCTGGCCGTACGTCTGAGCCGCACCTACCGCTCCGAGCCGGGGGACACCCCCCTGCTGGAGTGCGAGGTGTGCGGCAAGATCGGCACGTCGATCCTCTGCGAGCCGCTGCTGGTGGGCGGCCAGGTGATCGGGTCGGTGCTCATCGCCAGCGAGGCGTCGATCGACCACGAGCAGGCCGACCGGTTGCGTGAATCGGTCACGCAGGCCGCGCCGATCCTGGCCAACCAGCGCAACCTCGCCCTGGCCGAACGCCGCGCGGCCAGCGATGCGCTGACCGGGCTGCCCAACCGCCGCGCCGCCGACGAGTCGATCAAGCGCATGACCGCTCACGCCGGGCGCACCATCACCCCCCTCTCGGCCGTGCTGCTCGACCTCGATCACTTCAAGCAGATCAACGACCTGCACGGCCATGATCGCGGGGACAAGGTGCTGGCCGCCGTCGGTGGCCTGCTGGCCGCCAACGTGCGCGCCAGCGACTTCGCGGCCCGCTTCGGTGGCGAGGAGTTCCTGCTCCTGCTGCCCGACACCGATCGCGACGGCGCGCTCGAGCTGGCCGAGAAGCTGCGCCGGTCGATCGAGCGGGCCGACATCGGCCAGATCGGCCGGATCACGGCCAGTTTCGGGGTCGCCACGCTGCCGATGGATGCGGTCGAGCCAGAGCAGCTGCTGCGCAAGGCCGACCGGGCGCTGTACGCGGCCAAGGCCCGCGGCCGCAATCGTGTCGAGGTCGCGGTCTCCAGCCCCGCCTCTGAGGGCCATGACGTCCAGGGCCCGGGCCCGGCCGGCGCCGACCCGCTGGACGCCTGACCGCGGCCTTCCGCGCGCTACAGCAGCGAGGACAGGCCGGAGAAGGCGGCGCGACCGAGCGCGTATTCGAGCACCACGCCACCGGTGCCCAGGGCCAGACCGGCGACGACGATCGCGAAGTCCTCCAGCAGCACGGCCAGCGAGACGAGCACGACCCCCAGGGCGGGCAGCGTGTCCAGGCCGGAGAAGGGCGGCGCCACGAAGGCCCCGAGCGAGAGCAGCAGCACGCAGAGACCGAATCCCGCGTTGGATAGACGGTGCCCGAACAGCCGGCGCAGGCGCGGCTGGGTGAACCGCTCCAGGGTCCCGATCAGCTTCACCAGGCCACCGACGAAGCGGCGCTGGCGGGGACCGCCCATCTCCAGACGCCGCCAGCGCGCGGGCAGCCACACCTCCTGGCGGCCCGCGATCAGCTGCAGGGCCAGCAGCATCGCGATGATCTCGAACACGTGGGTGGCGCCGCCCGTGGGCAGCGGCAGCGCCGGGACCCCGAGCAGGAACACGAACAGCACGGCGAAGCTCTTGCCGCCGAAGGTCTCGATCAGGCCGCCGAGCGTCTTGTCGCCCTCACCCTCCAGCCAGTCCCCGATCCGGGTGCTGATTCGATCGCCGCCGGTCATGTCCGCGGGACACTAGAGCCCGGGCGGGAACGTGTAGCGCGCGTGCGGCGGCACGTAGGGCCCGGTCTCGATCACGACCTCCCCGTGGCGCCGGAGCCGGACCGCGCCGGGTGGCCCGTTCACCCGGCGCCCGTCGACGTAGACGCGGACCGGGCGCCGGGGCGTGGTGACAAAGCCGGCCACGCGGTCGCTGCGCAGAGGCTGGCCCCAGGCGCGGAACAGCGCGGCCAGGGTGAGCGCGGCCGCCGGACGCATGATGACCACCCCCGTCGGTTCCAGCGTGGCCAAGGTTCCGAAGCAGCGGGCCCCGACGATCCGGCCCGCGCTGCGCGTGACCGGTCCGCGGACGCCGATGCCGGCGGCGAGAACGACCACCCGGTCGGCGGCGAACAGCTCGACGTGGGCGGCCTGCCGCCGGCCGAGGCGGTGACGGCAGGCGCCGGGGACCGGCCCCCGGGCGGGGGGATGAAAACGGGCCCCGGATCCGATCGGACGAGCCTCGCGGAGCAGGCGCGCCGGGAGGCCGGCGCCCGGCGGTCTCGACGGCGGGAGCGGGCCGGCTCGATCCGATCCGCATCCGCCGGCGAGAACGGCGACGGCGATCACGGCCAGGCGGCGCGCGATCGGGCCCCGGCTGCAGACCGAGCGGTCCATCGGACCGACTCTAGGGGCGGACCGGATCCACTCCCCAGGGTGGTGGCGCCGCCGGAGAGCGGACCGCAACGGCGGAGTGCGCCGGACCCGAGGTGCAGGGCCCGATCCGCGGCGGTCCGCTCCCGGCGACTTGCCCTCCGGCGGCGGGAGCCGGAGGACCTCCCCGCAAGCTCTGAACGCCTAGGCGCTCTTGGCTGCGAGCAGCTTGGCGCCGGCCTTGACGCAATCGCTGTACGGCGTGCCCTTCTGGCCGGCAACGTGCTTCTTTGACGCGGTGGCGCAGGCCTTGGCCGGATTGGTCTGCTTACCCGTGTCCAGGGCCTTCAGCGCAGCCACGCACTGCGAGAAGGGCGTGCCCTTCTCGCCGGCGACGTGCCGCTTGCTCTGGTCCTGGCAGTAGTGGCCATAGGCCTTGGCGTGCGTCGGCGGGGTATGGGCGTGGGCGTTCGCCGAGTTGCCGGCGGCCATCGCCATCGGCGCGAACGTCATCGCCGACGCTGCGACGGTGGCCAGCATCGTGCTCTTGATCCTCATCGATCCTCCTTCGGCCCGCTCATGCTGAGGAGCCATCTCTTCGGGTCCGCTGCGATGCGGTGGACTGGTGTTCTGACCCGTCGACGCGGAGGACGGCTGGGAGTCGGGATCTATGTCCCGGATCTTCTGCGGATCGCCGCCGAGGTCGTCGCGGCGGTGGTGGTCACCGGGGTCGCGGTCGGCTGGACCGTGTTGGAGTGCTGGGCCGCCGTGGTCCGCTGGGGCCCGGCCGCCGGGGCGGCGCGGCTCGGCTCGGACGACGACCCGGCGGTCGACGTTCCGCCGGCCCGCCGGCGGCCGGAGGCCGACCCGGTACCCGTCCCGCTCACCGAGCGCGAGCTCAAGGATCCCGCAGTCGCGCTCGGGCCGCGGCCCGGGCGGGACGGCGCACCGTTGGCGCGCGTGGAGGTGGATGCCCCGCGGTGCGGCGCGGGGGCGTGAGACGATCCGCGCGACACCGGGCCGGTGGCGGCCAAGCGGTGCGGTGCGCTGGTCCGGGCCCCCCGCCCGCCGTGGCTGCCCGTCGCGCTGCGACCGCTCTGCGCCGGGCTCCCGGCCCTCGTCGCGGCGGCGGAGC
>DASSZP010000062.1:0-6025 GCA_035713465.1 Solirubrobacteraceae bacterium
GCACGCTTGGATGCGGGAGTCGTCGACCGTCTCGAGCGACGCGGCGCGCGTGCGGGTTTGAACAAGTCGCGTCTCGCGGAGCGCTACCTCGATGAGGGGATGCGGATGGACGACCACCCGGGAATCGTGTTCCGCGATGGCCCGACGGGCCGGCGCGCCGGCCTGGCTGCCGGCCCCGATGTGTGGGAGGTAGTGAGCGCCCTTCGCTCAACGGGGCTCAGCGGGGACGCGGCGGTTCAGGCGACCTCCGAGTGGTCGGGCCTGACCGTTCGGCAGGTCCGAGACGCGGTCGGCTACTACAGCGAGTACCCGGCCGAGATCGATGAGCGGATCCGTATGAACGTGGAGGAGGCCGACGCCGCCGAGCGGCGTTGGAGTGAGCAGAGCTTCGCTGGATGAAGCTGCTGCTCGACGAGATGATCTCCGCGGTCGTGGCGGAGCAGCTTCGGGCGCGCGGGCACGATGTCGAAGCGGTCAGCGAGCATCGAGAACTCCGAGGGCTCATGGACGAGGAGCTGTTCGAGTACGCGCAGCAGGCGGCACGGGCCGTCGTGACGTACAACCGCGACGACTTCCTCGAGCTCGATCGCCGTTACCGCGGGCGAGATCACCGCCACGCCGGCATCGTCATGCTCAACCCGCGACGGATTCCTCAGGGACCCGGGTCGATCGGACCGCTCGTGACGTCGCTGGAGGAACTGATCGCGGGCGGCCCGCCGTACGAGAGCTTCATCCACTGGCTCTAATGATCAGCGGCCGGGCGATCGGGCACACGGGCGACTTGTGTGCCCAATCGCCTGCGATCACCCGAGAAATCCGGTGCGCATCAAGCCCCGCGCCCGCGGCGTGTTCGCAGGGCCTACCGAGCTCGCGTCACACGCCGACGAGCACTCGACGACGTCGGAGCCAGTGGGACTCGGCCTTCTCGGGGCGAGGCACCGGCAGAGCAATAGCCTCGGCCAGGCCAGCGATCCCCAGGCCGTCGTCGGCGCGGCCGGGACGGTGTCCGCGTGGGTTTGCCTTCCCGCCGTGATGGTGGTAACTTAAACACAGAGAGGCTGTGTAAAAGATGGAGCCCGCCCACGGGGCGCATCCGCCCGCCCAGGAGGTGCTTTTCCCGATGACCGTTGACACCCGTATCGACTCTGGCTCCTCACTCGGCGAGCTCGTCGCCGCGTGCCCGGCCCGGGCCCACCTGTTCGAGCGACTGCGGCTCGACTACTGCTGCGGCGGGCATCAGAGCCTCGCCGAGGCGTGCGCGAAGCGTGGTCTTGCGCTACACGACGTCCTGGCTGCGCTGGAGGCGCTCGGTGAAGGGGGCGGCACCGAGAGCCGGGACTGGCGCGCGGTGGGGCTGGGAGAGCTGTGCGCTCACATCGTCACGGTCCATCACGATGGCCTGCGCGAGACCTTCCCCCGGCTGGAGCGCCTGTTCGGGACCGTGGTCCGCGTGCACGGTGACAGCGAGCCACGGCTCGCTGACGCCCGGCGTCTGTTCGACGCGATCCGAAGCGACCTGGAGCCGCACCTGGCCAGCGAGGAGAACGAGCTGTTCCCCGCGTGCGTCGCCTCCGAGCGCACCGGCACCGCGATCGACGAGCAGCTGCTGGCGCAGCACGAGGCCGAGCATGCGGAGATAGGGCACGCCCTCGCCGCGCTGCGGGTGTTCTGCGGCGACTACGACCGCGGGGCGGCGCTCTGCGCCACGCACCGAACGCTGCTCGACGCGCTCGAGGCCTTCGAACGGGATCTGCACCGCCACGTGCACGAGGAGAACAACATCCTTCTGCCCCGAGCGCGCAGGGCCGGGCCGACGCCCGGCGCGCAGCCCGCGCCGGCGCCGGGCCACCGACCCGACACCGGTGGGCCAGATGACGACCTGCCGGCCTGCTGCGAGGGATGGCTCGCGGAGCAGGCCCACGGCTGGGCGGCACGCCGCCGCCGACCCTGAGCCGCCGGCCCACCCCGAGCCGCCGGTGCGCCCGGAGCCACCGGCCCTGATCCGCCGGTCGATCCCGAGACGATGCTCGCCGAGCTTGGGCCTACTTTTGCGGGGCGATCTGTGAAAAGCTGTAGAGGATGGATCCTCGCGGACCCCGAGCCGGGAGCGAAGCGTGAGAAGCTGGGATCAGGCGGCGATCGACCCGTGCTCCCGCCCACCGGCGATCCGTGTCTGCCGCGATGAGTCGCGAGCCCGCGCGGGGAAGATCCCCGTGGGCGAGCGGCGCCCGCATCATGGCCACCACGAGCGAGCGTGGCGGACCGCGCTCAGTGCGAAGGCCGAGGTCGCGACCCCCGACGGAGCCCGGTGAGCAGAGCGCGAAGACCGCCGCAGCGCGCCGACGGGTCAGACGATCGGACCCGCAACCCACTGCTGGAGGCCCACCGGTTCCTGCGCCGCGGACCGGTCAACGCCGAGGGCTGGAGCCAGCTGGTGGCCAAGGACCGCGACTGGGAGCGCTCCTACCGTGGCCGCTGGGCGCACGACAAGGTGGTGCGTTCCACCCACGGCGTGAACTGCACGGGCTCGTGCTCGTGGAACGTGTTCGTCAAGGACGGGCTGGTGACGTGGGAGAACCAGGCGGTCGACTATCCCTCGACCGGTCCGGACATGCCGGAGTACGAGCCGCGGGGTTGCCCGCGGGGGGCGTCGTTCTCCTGGTATCAGTACTCGCCGCTGCGGCTGAAGTACCCCTACGTGCGGGGGTCGCTGCTGCAGATGTTCCGTGAGGCGCGGGCGCGTCTGGGTGATCCGGTGCTGGCGTGGGCGGAGATCGTTGACGATCCCGAGAAGGTGCGCACGTACCGGCGGCAGCGCGGCAAGGGAGGCTTCGTACGGGCATCCTGGGATGAGGTCGTCGAGTTGATCGCCGCCGCGCACGTGCACACGATCAAGCGCTACGGCCCCGACCGGATCGTGGGGTTCACGCCGATCCCGGCGATGTCCCAGGCCTCCTACGCGTCGGGCACGCGGTTCCTGTCGCTGATCGGCGGGACGATCCTGTCCTTCTATGACTGGTACGCCGACCTGCCGCCGTCCTCCCCGCAGGTGTTCGGCGACCAGACCGACGTGCCCGAGTCCGGGGACTGGTGGAATGCCGGCTACCTGATCATCTGGGGCACGAACCTGCCCACCACCCGCACCCCGGACGCCCACTTCATGGTCGAGGCGCGATACCGGGGCCAGAAGGTCGTGGTCGTCTCACCGGACTACGCCGAGCACACCAAGTTCGCCGACGACTGGCTGGCGGCGCCGCCGGGGACCGACGGGGCCCTGGCGATGGCGATGGGGCACGTCATTCTCAAGGAGTTCTACGTCGAGCGGCAGACGCCGTACTTCGAGGACTACGCACGGCGGTTCACCGACCTGCCGCTGCTGGTCACGCTGCGCGAGCGGGAGGACGGAGCGGCTGTGCCCGATCGGCTGCTGCGCGCCAGCGACCTGGACGGGTGCGGTGGTGAGCCGGAGAACGCGGAGTCAAAGCCGGTCGTGCTCGACGGCCGCACCGGTGCCCCGGCGGTCCCGGCCGGCTCGGTCGGCCACCGCTACGGGGAGCCCGGGCGCTGGAACCTGCGCCTGGGCGCGATCGAGCCGATCCTGACCCTCTTGGGGCGCGATCAGGCTGAGCCGGTGGCCGTCGACCTGCCGCGGTTCGACGTCGGCGAGGACGAGCGCGGTCTCGTGATGCGGCGGGGCGTGCCGGCCATCAGGGTCGGCGGGCGGCTCGTGACGACGGTCCTCGATCTCACCCTGGCGCAGTACGGGGTGGCCCGGACCGGCCTGCCGGGGGACTGGCCGGCGGACTATGACGACGCCGAGCGGCCCTACACGCCGGCCTGGCAGGAGCGACTGACCGGAGTCGACCGTCACCTGGCCGCGCGGGTGGCGCGGGAGTTCGCCCGCAACGCCGAGGTCACCGAGGGCCGCTCGATGATCGCCATGGGCGCGGGCACCAACCACTGGTTTCACTCCGATCAGACCTACCGCACGTTCCTGGCCCTGGTGATGCTGTGCGGGTGCGAGGGACGCAACGGGGGCGGCTGGGCGCACTACGTGGGCCAGGAGAAGGTCAGGCCGCTGGCCGGCTGGCAGACGGTCGCGTTCGCGCTGGACTGGGTGCGGCCGCCGCGCCATCAGTCGGGGACGCCGTTCTTCTACCTGGCCACTGACCAGTGGCGGTACGAGCGCTACCGCCCCGCCGATCATGCCTCGCGGCTCGGACGAGGGTTGCTGGACGGGCTGCACATCGCCGACGTCAACGCGCTCGGGGCGCGGCTGGGCTGGCTGCCGTCGTTCCCGAGCTTTGATCGCTCCACGCTGGACGTGTGCGACGACGCGCAGGCGGCAGGCCTGGAGGTCGCCGATCACGTGGTGCAGGAGCTGAGGTCAGGTCGGCTGCGCTTCGCCTGCGAGGATCCCGACGCGCCACAGAACCACCCCAAGGTGATGACCGTGTGGCGCGCGAACGTGCTGGGCTCCTCGGGCAAGGGACACGAGTACTTCCTCAAGCACCTGGTGGGCACGACCGAAAGCGCGGTGCGGGCGCAGGAGACGCCGCCGGACCAGCGCCCGCGGGATGTGACCTGGCGCGATGAGGCGCCGGAGGGAAAGCTCGAGCTGCTGACGACGATCGACTTCCGGATGACCTCCAACGCCCTGTTCTCGGACGTCGTGCTGCCGGCGGCGACGTGGTATGAGAAATACGACATCTCCTCGACCGATCTGCACCCGTTCGTGCACACGTTCAATGAGGCGGTCGCGCCGCCGTGGGAGAACAAGACCGACTGGGAGGCGTTCAAGCGGATCGCCCAGCGCTTCTCCGAGCTGGCCGAGACGCACCTGGGCGTGCGCCGCGACGTGGTCGCGGCCCCGCTGTCGCACGACACCCCGGACGAGATCGCCCAGCCGCTGGGGGAGGTGCGCGACTGGCGCGCCGGCGAGTGCGATCCGGTGCCCGGCCGCACGATGCCGAAACTGATCGTGGTCGAGCGCGACTACCCTGCCGTGGCCGCCAAGTGGGCGGCGCTCGGGCCGCTGGTCGAGCAGCTCGGGACCCAGGTCAAGGGCGCAAGCTGGGTGGCCGCCGAGGAAGTGGCCGAGCTGCGCAGCAAGAACGGCGCCGTCCGCGGCGGGCCGGCGGACGGCCGACCGTCGCTGGAGCGGGTCGAGCACGCGTGCGAGGCGATCCTGGCCCTGTCGGGGACGACGAACGGGCGGCTGGCCACCGAGGGCTTCCGGTCACTGGAGCGGACCACGGGCGTCGCGCTGGCCGACCTGTCGGCCCCCCGCGCCGGGGATCGGATCACCTTCCACGACGCGCAGGTGCAGCCGCGGACGGTGATCACGTCGCCGGAGTGGTCGGGGATCGAGGCGCACGGGCGGCGGTACGCGCCCTTCACGATGAACGTGGAGCGCGAGAAGCCGTGGCACACGCTGTCCGGCCGCATGCACTTCTACGTCGACCACGCGTGGATGCTGGAACTGGGCGAGGGGCTGCCCACCTTCCGGCCACCGCTGCACCACCGCGCGGTGTTCGGGGACCAGGGAGGTGGCGACGGCCGGCCGGAGCTGGTGCTCAACTACCTCACGCCGCACTCGAAGTGGTCGATCCACTCCGAGTACCAGGACAACCTGCACATGCTGACGCTGTTCCGGGGCGGCGGGATGCTGTGGGTCAGCCGCGAGGACGCCGCCACGCTCAGCATCGCCGACAACGATTGGGTCGAGGTGGTCAACCGCAACGGCGTGATCGCCTGCCGGGCCGCCGTCACGCACCGGGTGCCCCAGGGCGTGTGCATGATGTACCACGCCAAGGACCGCCATCTCAACGTGCCGCTGACCGAGCTCGAGGGCAAGCGCGGGGGAACCGACAACTCGGTGACGCGGATCGTGATGAAGCCCAGCCACTTCATCGGCGGCTACGCGCAATTGAGCTTCGGCTTCAACTACTACGGGCCCACTGGGTCACAGCGTGACGAGATCGTCGTGTTGCGCAAGCGCGAGGCGGAGGTGCGGTTTTAAGTG
>DASSZP010000063.1:0-8391 GCA_035713465.1 Solirubrobacteraceae bacterium
GCGGTTGGGAACGGTTCCCGTCTGCGTCAGGTCATCGGTGAAGGACACGGCCACGCCCTCGGCGCCCCGGAAGGTCTCAGTCCGTTTGGCCGACAGGTTCGAGGTCAGCCCGCCGTAGTAGAGGCGGGCGCCGTTGGCCCACGAGAAATGGCCGTGCGGGCCGGGTTGCGGGCCGAAGGCGAGGGTCGGGTCGCCGTCGGACACGAGCCCCTCCTCGTAGTAGTTGGGCACGGTGCCGATCGGTCCCTTCGACGCCGGTGTCCCCAGTCGGGCCGACAGGCCCTGGTAGGTCGGCTGCGTCCAGCTGGCGCCGCCGTCGGTGGAGAAGTACACGCCGGAGTCGCCGATGCCGGGCGTGAACGGGCACGAGCTGCCCACGCAGGCGGCGTTGTCGATCTCCTCGTTGGCCCCGGCGACCGCGATGCTCGGGTTGATCGGATCGACCGTGACGGCGGATTCGTTCTGCTTGTTCTGCGGGAACGGCCACGCGGGGCTGCCGACGGTGACGAGGGCATCGGGCGTCGCCGTGGGGTCGGTCGCCGCCGAGGCCGCCGGGGCCGCCGCCAGCAGCGCGACTCCCAGCGCCGCCGTGACCAGCCGTGACTTCCCAGCGCGCATGGGTCATCTCCTGATGGTGGGTGTGTGCGGGCCCAACCTACCCGTCGCGGCCTGCGGCGATGCGCGCAGTTCAGGCGCCGGAGGAGGCGACCGTCGACTCGGCCGCTGCGGCCACCGCGCGCTCGACCGCGTTGACGTCACGCACGGCGCCGGTATCGGCCGAGGTGGCCATCGCCGCGTAGGCGCGCAGCGCCGCGGACACGGGCCGATCGCGCAGCCCGGGGAAGTACCCACCGTTGGCCTCCAGGGCCTCGCGTCGCTCGGCTAGCTCCTCCTCGGTGACCTCGAGGGTCATCCGCCGGTTGGGGATGTCGATCGAGATCGTGTCCCCGTCCTGGACGAGCGCGATCGCGCCGCCCGAGGCCGCTTCCGGGGAGACGTGCCCGATCGACAGCCCGGAGGTGCCACCGGAGAAGCGACCGTCGGTGACCAGCGCGCACGCCTTGCCCAGCCCCCGGCCCTTCAGGTAGGACGTCGGGTAGAGCATCTCCTGCATGCCGGGACCCCCGCGCGGACCCTCGTAGCGGATGACGACGACGTCGCCCTCCTTGATCCGGCCGCTGAGGATGACCTCCACGGCGTCCTCCTGGCTCTCGACGACGACGGCCGGCCCGCTGAAGGTCAGCAGCGACTCGTCGACGCCCGCCGTCTTGACCACGCAGCCGCGCACGGCGAGATTCCCGTACAGGATGGCCAGCCCGCCGTCGGCCGAGTAGGCGTGCGCGACGTCGTGGATGCACCCGTCGGCCGGGTCGGTGTCCAGTGACTCCCAGCGCTCGGACTGTGAGAAGGCCGAGGCGGAGCGCCGGCAGCCCGGAGCGGCGTGGAAGAGATCCAGTGCCGCCTCCGAGGCGCGCCCGGAGCGGATGTCCCACTGACCCAGCCACTCCTCGATGTCGCGGGCGTGGACGGTGTGGACGTCCTCGTTGAGCAGGCCGCCGCGACGCAGTTCACCCAGGATGGCCGGGATCCCGCCGGCGCGGTGGACGTCCTCCATCAGGTAGTCCCCGCTCGGGGCGACCTTGCAGATACAGGGCACGCGGCGCGACAGCGCGTCGATGTCCTTCATCGTGTAATCGAGCTCGGCCTCCTGAGCGGCGGCGAGGATGTGCAGGACGGTGTTGGTCGAGCCGCCCATGGCGATGTCGAGCGTCATCGCGTTCTCAAACGCCGCCCGCGTGGCCACCGAGCGCGGCAGCACCGACTCGTCGTCCTGCTCGTAGTAGCGGCGGGTGATGTCCATCACCGTCTCCCCGGCGGCCTCGAACAGGCGCCGGCGCAGCGTGTGGGTGGCCAGGGTCGAGCCGTTGCCGGGCAGCGACAGACCGAGGGCCTCGGTCAGGCAGTTCATCGAGTTGGCGGTGAACATCCCCGAGCACGAGCCGCACGTCGGGCAGGCCGCCTCCTCGATCAGGTCCATGTCGTCATCGGAGACGTCCTCGGAGACCGCGTCGGCCATCGCGGTGATGAGGTTGATGCGATTGCGCACCGTGCCGTCGACCAGCACCGCGCGGCCGCCCTCCATCGGGCCGCCGGAGACGAACACCGCCGGGATGTTGAGCCGCAGGGCGGCGTTGAGCATCCCCGGGGTGATCTTGTCGCAGTTGGAGATGCAGACCAGCGCGTCGGCGCAGTGCGCATTGACCATGTACTCGACGCTGTCGGCGATCAGGTCGCGCGAAGGCAGCGAGTAGAGCATCCCTCCGTGACCCATGGCGATCCCGTCGTCGACGGCGATCGTGTTGAACTCCCGGGGGATCCCGCCCGCGGCCTTGACCGCCGCCGAGACGACCTCGCCGACCGGCTTCAGATGCGTGTGGCCGGGCACGAACTGCGTGTAGGAGTTGGCGATGGCGACGATCGGCTTGCCGAAGTCCTCGCGCTCGACGCCGGCGGCCCGCAGCAGCGCGCGGGCACCGGCCATGTTCCGGCCGTGGGTGACGGTGCGTGATCTCAATGCGGGCATGGTCCCCTCAGGCTAACGCGCTCGTCCGGCGGCGACCAGCGACGACCGGGCGCGAGATAATCGCTCGCCGTGGAGGTCTCGGTACCTGACCGGCTCAGCGACGGCGTGGTCGCGCTGCGGCTGATGACGCCGACCGACGCTCCCGCGTACGCGCGGGCCTTCCGCGAGGATCCCGACCTCGGCGTGCTGCTCGGCTTTGACACCGACCCCGACGAGGCCGAGGCATCCCGCAGCCTGGCCGGTGTGCAGGAGCGGGCCAGCCTCGGGCAGGCGGTCGAGTTCGCGATCGTGGCCGAGCGCGACGCGGCGCTGCTGGGCTCGGTCCTCGTCTTCCAGTTCCACCGCCGGCACCGGCGCTGCGAGGTCGGCTTCTGGGTGGCCCGCCACGCGCGCCGAACCGGCGTCGGGCGCCGAGCCGTCGCCCTGGCCATCGACTGGGCCTTTGACGGCGTCGGAGTCGAGCGCATCGAGATGACGACCACTCCCGAGAACCCGGTCATCCCGAGCTTTGCCCGGAGCCTGGGTTTCGCCTACGAGGGCTGTCTGCGCGGGCGCAACCTCGAGCGCGGGGCCCGCGTCGACACCCTCCACTTCGGCCTGCTGCGCGACGAGTGGCCGCCCGCCGGGCCGGCGTGAACGGAGCGCCGGGCCGCTTTCGCCGCGTGCTGTCGGCCCCCGGCCTGCCTCGTCTGACGGTCGCATTCCTCGCGCTGGGGACCAGCGGGACGATGAACCCGTCTCGCTCGTGCTCTTCGCCCGCGCGGCGAGTGGCTCGTTCGCCGCGGCCAGTGGCGTGCTGGCGGCCACCACCGCCGGCGGCCTGGTCCTGGGTCCGTTCCGCGGTCGACTGGTGGACCGGATCGGCCCCGCCCGGGCCGTAGTCCGGCTGGCCGCGCCATCGGTGCTGACCGATATCGCCTTGATCGTGGCCGGCAGCCGGCACGCGGGGACCGCGGCGCTGGTCGTGCTCGCCGCGCTGTCGGGCGGCATCACGGTGCCGGCCGGCGCGGCCCTGCGGACGGTGTGGGCGCGGAGCCTGCCCGCCGAGGATCGCCAGACGGGATACGCACTGATGGGCATGGTCTCGGAGGTCAACTTCATCCTCGGGCCGCTGCTGGCCGGCCTGCTCATCGCGCTCAGCTCGCCGACCGGCGCGGTGATCGGCTCCGCGGCGCTCAACGCGGCCGGGGGGCTTCTGTTCGCCGCCACCCGCCAGGCCCGCGCGCACCCGGCGGGACCGGTCGCGGCGGGACGGTTCCCCGCGCTGGCGGGCGGCGGGATCCGGGTGGTGCTCGGCGCGGCGGGCGGCTTCGGCGCGACCTTCGGCCTGCTCGACGCGTGTACGGCGCCGGGCTCGCGGTTGGCGCCGCGCTGGCCGCGCAGCTGATCGCCGCCGGCGGCGTCCGCGCGAGCCTGTTCGCGGCGCTGGTCGCCACCGCAGCGGCGACGCTGGTCGTCGGTGCCGGCGCACGCCACCTGCACACCGACCCCGCCCCCTCCTGACGGCCGTGCGGGCGGGAGCCCCGCTGCGCGAGCCCCGGGATAGGCTTCCCGGGTTCGCGCCTGCGAGCGGTGTCCCCGTGCCCTCCGTGCCCCGTCTCCTTTGCACTCTGCTGCTCGTCGCCGGCCTGTGGCTGGCCGGCGCCACCGCGGCCGGCGCCGTGCCGGCCGGCGGTACCGGGGCCACCGGAGGGGCGCCGATCCTCAGCGGGGGCCTGGCTCCCACCGGGCGGCCCCACCATGTGCCCGCCCCGCCGAGCCGGCACGATCGCGGCCACTGGCTCAGTGCGGTGACGATCACCGAGTACTGGCCGGCGCCGGAGTCGTGGTTCGTGGGGCGGATGGTGAGCGCTCCCGGCCTTGCCGGGCGTCATCACATCGACTGGCTCTATTCCGCGGCCGGTGTCTCGATGCAGGGTGAGGGCATTGGCCTGGACGGGCGGCTGTACCGCATCGCACAGCTCGGCTCCGGCGGCTGGGTGACTGCCGACGGCCGCGTCACCAACCCGGCTGACGGCTGGAGTGCCGGGGCCCCGTTCTGGCGCGCGGGGGCGTACTGGTCAAACCGCCGTCACGGCGTCACCTATCCGCTGGCCGCCGGCGGCTGGTCGGCGGGACCGGGCCGCTCCTACCACCCGCTGCACGGGGTGAGCTTCGCTCCTGGCGCCTCGCTGCCCCTGCGCTTTGACCAGTCGCTGGCCGTCGATCCGCGGACCATCCCTCTCGGCAGCCGCGTGTACGTTCCCGCCTACCGTCACGATGGCCACGGCGGCTGGTTCGTGGCCGCCGACACGGGCGGTGCGATCAGCGGCCGCCACATCGACGTCTACCGCTCGCCCCCGTCTGTGGCCGGCGATCCGGGGCAGTTCTTCAGCAGCCAGCGGATCTACGTGATCCGGCCGCGACACTGATCCCGGGCTCATGCCGCGGCCCCACTAAACTTCCCGCCGATGCCCAAGCAACAGCGCACGATGCGCGTCGAACAGCGCGGCCAGCTCGCGGCCATGCAGCAGCTCGAGCACCGCAGCGACGAGGAGCTCGCCGCCGAGACCAAGTTCAAGTCCGCGGCTCAGGCGATCCTCGGCGCCCGCGCCGCCGAGCGCTATGACGCCAAGGCCGCACGCGCCCACTTTCAGCGCGCGATCGCCGCCGCCCGGCCCCAGGAGCGGCTGCAGCTGCGCCGCATGGCCGACGCGTCCCTGGCGCTGGCCGAGCGCCGTCCCGACGACCTGCGCCGGGCCACCGAGCGCCTCGGCGTCGAGAGCCCGACCAACCGGCAGCTGTTCGGCCTGCGCATGATGGGCCTGATCGCTCCGCCCAAGAGCGCGGGCACGGTCGCGCGCGTGCGCGGGATCGTGCTGGTCATCGTGCTGATCGTGGCCATCCTGCTCATCGGCTTCGGCCTGGTGAACCTGATCGCGCTCCCGTTCGGGGGGATCTCGCTCGACCTCGGCATCTTCTACGGGATCGTGCTGGTGCTGGTGGCCATCGCGGTGCTCGCCTACTTCGGGCGAAAGCGCCAGCGCAAGGCACAGGCCGACCGCGCGCAGCAGGCCCCCGCCCGCCGCTGACCAAGGTGTGCGGCCGCTACAGCCTCGCCACACCCGACCCCTCGGCGGTCCGGGCCCGCTTCGGGATCGACGAGCAGCTCGAGGTGCGGCAGCGCTTCAACATCGCGCCCGGCGACGAGGTGCTCGCGGTCACCACCGACAAGCAGGGCGCGGCCCGGGGGGATCTGCTGCGCTGGGGACTGGTCCCCACGTGGGCCAAGAGCCCCGAGCTCGGCCTGAAGATGATCAACGCCCGGGTCGAGACGGTGTCTGAGAAGCCGGCCTACCGCCAGGCGTTTCAGCGCTACCGCTGCCTGATCGTCGCCGATGGCTTCTATGAGTGGCAGCGCGTCGAGGGTGGGCCCAAGCAGCCGTTTCACATCACGCGCGATGACGGTGGCCTGTTCGCTTTCGCCGGGCTGTGGTCGATCTGGCACGCGCCCGACGGCGGGCGGCTGCGCACGTGCACGATCATCACCCGGCCGGCCAACGAGGCCGTCGCCGCGCTGCACGACCGCATGCCGGTGATCCTCGCCCCTGAGGCCGAGCGGCCCTGGCTGGACACGAGCACTCCGGCCGCGCAGCTGCAGGACATCCTGGCTGGCCTGTCCGCTGAGCACACGGCGCTCGCGCCGGTCAGCACGGCCGTCAACGATGCGCGGTATGACGGGCCCGAGTGTCTCGCGCCGCCGGCCCCGGACGCGCAGGCCGCGCTGTTCTAGCCGCCGGTCAGGGCGTGAGCATGCCGGGCAGGATGAGCGACGGCCGCTCGACCCGGGATGGATTGGGGTTGTGCGTCGGCGCGCTGGGGGCGGCGTCGCCGCTCAGCGACTCCGGCGAGGCGGTCTCCAGCCAGGCGCCGAAGTCGCGGGCCGGTAGTGGCCGGCTGAGGTGGTAGCCCTGGGCGTGGTCGCACCCCAGCAGAGCGAGCCGCTGCAGCGTGGCACCATCCTCGACCCCCTCGGCAATGATCCGCAGACCGAGATCGTGGCCGAGGTTGATCGTCGAGCGGACGATGATCAGGTCGCTCTCGTCACGCAGCATCGGTGAGACGAACGAGCGGTCGATCTTCAGCTCATCGATCGGCAGCTTGCGCAGGTTGGCCAGCGAGGAGTAGCCGGTGCCGAAGTCGTCCACCGACATCCGCACGCCGAGGGCGCTGAGCCGCGTCACCGTGGCCACCGCGCGGTCGGGGTCGGACATGATCATGCTCTCGGTGATCTCCAGCTGCAACGCGTCGGCAGGCAGGCCGTAGGAGTCCAGCAGCCGCTCGATCTCCTTGGGCAGGTCGCGGTCCAGCAGGTTGCGCACCGAGAGATTGACGGCCACCGACAGGTCTCGGCCGTTGCGGCGCCAGGCCGCGCACTCGGCGATCGAGCGCTCGAGCACGTGGCGGGTCAGGGGTCCGATGAGACCCGTCTGCTCGACGGTCTGCACGAACGCCCCCGGCGGAATCAGGCCGTGCTCGGGGTGCTGCCAGCGGACCAGCCCCTCGGCGCCGGTGACGCTCAGATCGTCGAGGTCGACGATCGGCTGGAAGTGCACCACGATCTCATCGGAGGAGAGGGCGTGTCGGATGTCGGAGAGCACCGAGAGCCGGCGGACCGTGTGCTGGTTCTGCTCGGCGGTGTAGATCTTGTAGTCGGTCTGGGCTTCCTTGGCGGCGTACATCGCGATGTCCGCGCAACGCAGCAGCGCGTGCGAATCCTCCCCGTCGTGAGGGAAGCGGGCGACGCCGATGCTGGCGCCGACCTCGAGTGACAGCTCGTCGACCGAGAACGGCTCGCTGATGCACTCCATCAGGCGCTGCACCTCGTTCTCGATATCGGCCGGGTCGACCGTGCCGGGCGGGGGCAGGATCGCGAACTCATCGCCGCCGAGGCGCGCCACCATCCCGTCCTCCCCGACCGCCGTGACCAACCGCGGGCCCAGGTCACGCAGCAGCACGTCGCCGTAGTGGTGACCGAGCGTGTCGTTGATCTCCTTGAAGCGATCCAGATCCATCAGCATGACGGTGAAGCTCGAGCTCCCATCGCGAGCCGCTGCGATCCGTTCCTCGACGACCTCGCGGAACCGCTCTCGGTTGGCCAAGCCGGTCAGGTCATCGGTGGTGGCGATCCGCTGGAGCTTCTCCGAGCGCTGCTTGGAGGTCAGCAGTTCGCCGGTGAGGTACTGGAAGATGATCAGGACCAGGCCAAGCATGGCCAGGCTGATCGTGCCCAGTCGCGCGGCCACGTAGACCGTCCCCATGGCCAGGAGCGCAGAGAACAGCTCTGAGGCCAGGATCGGGAGAAGCATGGCGCGAAGACGCGTCAGAAGCGATGCTCGGGCCAGCCAGCACTGGTATCCGCCGGTGCCGAGGAAGTTGACCGTGAGGCCAACGAAGAACGTCACGAAGACGAGCAGATAGAACGAAATCTCGTGGTCGTTGAAGTGCGTCTGTCTGATGATCGCGTGAAAGACCACGCCGGCGACAAGAGGAAAACCCGCGTAGGTGGCCAGGTTGTTGGCCAGCGCGTATGGGTTCTCCCGCGTGCGGCACCATCCCAGCAGAATGGTGGTCATGCCGATGACGGCGGCCGGACCGCCGCCGAGGAGGACGGCCGCAATGATCAGTCCGACAAAACTTCCCGAGACGCTGACGCGAAGGTTGGGTTGGAGCACTGCGGTTAGGTCGCTCACGACCGTGAAGACGGCAATCACAACGAGCGGCCCCAGAGACCAGCGATCGTCTGAACTCGTGGCGATAGCCACGCC
>DASSZP010000064.1:0-2952 GCA_035713465.1 Solirubrobacteraceae bacterium
ACATCACCACCGTGCTGGCGCTGCTCGACGAGCGGCGCAGCAACGTCATCACCCAGCGCACCCGGCTGGTCAACCAGCTGCACGCACTGCTGCGTGACCTGCTGCCCGGCGGCGCGCCGACCGACCTGACCGCAGCGGCCGCGACGCGGCTGCTCGCCCGGGTCCGCCCGGCGGGGCCGGTCGAAGCGACTCGCAAGCAGGTGGCCCGCGAGCTCGTCACCGAGATCCGCGAGCCGATCAGCGGCCCAAGCAGCTCACCGGACAGCTCGCCGCGGCCGTCGCCGAGCACGGCAGCCGGCTGCTCGAGGTCGACGGCGTCGGCCCGGTTCTCGCCGGCCGGCTGCTCGCCCGCACCCGCCGCGCCAGCCGGTTCCCCACCGCTGCGGCGTTCGCCAACTACGCCGGAGTCGCGCCGATCGAGGTCGCTAGCGCCGACCACGCCCGCCACCGGCTGCCCCGCGGCGGCGACCGGCAGCTCAACCTCGCGCTGCACATCGTCGCGCTGACCCAGGTGCGGATGCGCGGCAGCCTCGGCCGCGACTACTACGACACGAAGATCGCCGCTGGCAAGACCCACAACGAGGCGATGCGCTGTGCCTCAAGCGCCGTCTCGCCGACCACCTCTGGCGGCTCATGATCGCAGATGAGCGGCGCTCGACGACGGGCCCGGGAGGACACCCGGGGGCGACTACGACATCCAGCGCGGCTGGCTCAACCCCGACCACCAGCTCTTCGGACGAGTCACTTCCCGGGCCCGCCAACCACGACCCTACGACCGATCGCCCCGCCGCTTGACAAGACACAGAGGAACCCTAGGTTTCGTAGGGACTCCGATCCGTGAGGAGATGGAGTCATGCCAGGGGTGAGGTTCTCCGCCGAGCAGCAGGCGAAGGCGGTGCGGTTGGTCGCGGAGGCGACGCCGCAGCATGAGTCGGAGTGGGCGGCGATCGAGTCGGTCGCGGCGAAGATCGGTGCGTCGGCCGAGACGGTGCGCAAGTGGGTGCCTCGGGCGGCGATTGACGCGGGGACGCGCCCGGGGCTGACGAGCGAGGAGCACGCGGAGGTCAAGCGGCTGCGCCGCGAGGTCGCCGAGTTGCGCCGGGCGAACGAGATCCTCAAGGCAGCAGCGGCTTTCTTCGGGGCCGAGCTCGACCGGCCACAGCAGCGTTGGTGAGGTTCATCGACGAGCACAAGGACCGCCGAGTCGACGGCGGCCTGCGCTGGGGGGTCGAGCCGATCTGCGAGGTGCTCACCGCGCACCACCTCGAGATCGCCCCGGCGACCTATTACGCGGCGAAGAGCCGTGCGCCGTCCGCGCGGGCCGTCCGCGACGCCGAGCTCAAGCCGGTCATCGAGCGGGTGCACACGGACAACTACGGCGTCTACGGGGTCCGCAAGATGCACGCGGCGCTGCGGCGGGACGGGGTCGAGATCGGCCGTGACCGGACCGGACGGCTGATGGGTGAACTGGGGCTGGCGGGCGTTCGGCGCGGGAAGGTCACGCGGACCACCATCCGCGACGACGCCGCGGCCCGCCCGGTGGACCTGGTCCAGCGGAACTTCCGCGCCTGCCGGCCGGACCAGTTGTGGGTCTGCGACCTGACCTACATCCGCACCCGGGTCGGGTTCGCCTACCTGGCGTTGGTCATCGACGTGTTCAGCCGACGGATCGTCGGGTGGGCGCTCGCCGCCCACCTGCGCACCGAGCTGCCGCTGGAGGCGCTGGAACTGGCGGTTTGGATCCGACAGCAGCACCGTCTCGACGGGCTCATTGCCCACACCGACGCCGGCAGCCAGCCCGGGTTCAAGGGGTCGTCGCAACACCGGCTGATTGAGCCGAGGGTAGGTGACCGTTGAAGGCTTCGGCGGGAGTCTTCCAGCCGAGAGTCTTGCGGGGGCGGCTGTTGAGAGCAGTAGCGACTGCGGCGAGGTCGTTGACGCTGTGTTTGGTGAGGTCGGTACCTTTCGGGAAGTACTGCCGCAGCAGCCCGTTGGTGTTCTCGTTCGTGCCGCGTTGCCAGGGGCTGTGGGGGTCGCAGAAGAACACCTGCAGTCCGCTGTCGATGCGCAGTTGCGCGTGCTGCGCCATCTCCGCGCCCTGGTCCCAGGTCAGTGAGCGACGCAGTTGCTCGGGCAGCGTCGCCATGGACGAGATGATCGCGTCGCGCACGGCCTCGGCACCGTGCCCGGCCAACGCCGGACCGTTGTTCGTCCGCGGTCCGCCGTGACCGGCCATCCGCGGTAGGTGCAGCAGCAGGGTGAATCGGGTGGTGCGCTCGACCAACGTCCCGATCGCCGAGCTGCCGAGGCCGAGGATGAGATCGCCTTCCCAGTGCCCGGGCACGGTGCGGTCCGCGGCCTCGGCCGGCCGCTCGCTGATCAGGATCTCGGGAGTGACGAACTTCTTGCCGTGGCCCCGGGTGCGCGCCCGTGGGACACGCAGCGCCCGACCGGTGCGCAGACAGGCGGTCAGCTCCCGGCGCAGCGCGCCGCGGCCTTGGACATACAGTGCCTGGTAGATCGCCTCGTGCGAGACCCGCATCGACTCATCATCGGGGAAGTCCACGGGCAACCGCTGGGCGATCTGCTCCGGACTCCATGCGGTGGCCCAGCGGCGGTCCTGCCGGCGCCCGTGCCGGCGGCCGATCCAGCGCACGGTCGGCCCTGGCACTGCGGTCCCGTCCGGGGCCGTGACCGTTCCCGCGCGCCGGTCCTGCACGTACCCGCGCAGTTGGCCGGTCCCGGCGAGCTTCGCCGTCGTCGGACGTCGCGCCTGCCGATCCGCGTGCCACCGCGCCGTCGTGGCCCGGTACTCCAGGCCACCGCCCCGGGTCGCGGCGTTGCGCCGAAGTTCTCGCGAGATCGTAGACGGCGAGCGGGACAGCCGCCGGGCGATCTCCCGCACCCCGGACTCGCGGGCGCGCAGGATCGCGATCTCCTCCCGCTCCGCGA
>DASSZP010000065.1:0-19098 GCA_035713465.1 Solirubrobacteraceae bacterium
CCGATCCTGATCACCCTCGGCGTGGCCGATCTCCCGGCGCTACGGGTGGCCGCGATCGCCAACAACGCACCCGTCTCCTTCGGCGCGCTCGGCGCGCCACTCATCGGGCTGGCCGCGGTGACCGGGCTCCCGCTCCTGGAGCTCTCCGCCTCGGTGGCGAAGATCGTGGCCATACTGGCCCTGGCGCCACCCTGGATCCTGCTCTACCTGGTCGCCGGGCGCAAGGGGATCCGGGGCGGCTGGCCGCTGGCGGTGGTGGGCTCGCTCGCCTACATCGCGGGGCAGTTCCCGATGGCGGAATGGGTGGGGCCATACCTGCCCGACATCACCGGGTCGATCGTCTCGTTCCTCGCCCTGCTGCTGCTGCTGCGGTTCTGGCGGCCGGCTCAGGTGCTCGGCTTCGGCGGCCGCGTGCTCACCGAGGAGGAACTCGCGCGCACCCCCGGCGCGGCCGGAGCGGTGGGCGATTCAGGGGGCCAGGGCCCCGTGGCGCACCCGCCGGTCGTGACCCGGGCCCGCGTCCTGCGGGCGATCATCCCGTTCCTGATCCTGATCGCGGTGGTCGTCGCCTGGACCGGCCCCTGGTCCCCGCTGCCCAAGTACCTGGCGTTCAAGCCGACGGTCGACTTCGTGGCGTCGCTCTCCCACAAGCCGGGGGAGATCGCCTGGGAGTTCGCGCCGGCGATCGCCGGCACCGCGATGATGGCCTCCTGGGTGGTGATCTGCCTGTTCCTGCGCCCGCGCCCGGGTGAGCTGCGTCAGGCGTTCGCCGCCTCCTTCCGGCAGATGTGGGGGGCACTGCTGGTGGGCCCGTTCATCTTCGGGCTCGCTGACGTCTTCAACTACAGCGGCATGGCCAGCTCGATGGCCAACGGGTTCTCCAAGGTCGGGACCGTGTTCATCGTGCTCGCGCCGCTGCTGGGCTGGATCGGCGTCGCGCTGTCCGGCTCGAACACGGCGACCAACGCCGTCTTCGGAGCCTTCCAGCTGTCGGTGGCGCGGCTGCTGGGTGCCCCGTCCCTGCTGTTCCCCTCGCTGAACTCGGTCGGTGCCGAGGTGGGCAAACCGGTGGCTCCGCAGACCGCCAGCGTGGGCGTGGCGACCAGCCGCTTCGTCCGTGATGAGGGCACGGTCATCCGCTATAACATGCCGTGGACACTGGCGATCCTCGCCTACCTCGTGGCGATCGGTTGCCTGTTCTACTTCCTCTTGCCGGGGGCGATGCGCCTATGAGCCGGCTGCGCGTGACCTAGCCGAGTCGGGGGGGCATCCCGGGACTCGAGCCAAGGCCGATGGACTTCGACTCGATCATCCGAATGCCGGTGAGCCTGCAGGTCGCCGGCCAGTTGCGTGACCGGATCCTGGCCGGCGAGTTCGTCGCCGGCCAGGCGCTGCCGACCGAGCGTGAGCTCACCCAGGCATTCGGGGTGAGTCGAACCTCGGTCCGGGAGGCATTGCGGGCGCTCGAGGCCCAGGGGTTCGTGGCCAGCGGTCCTGCCAGCTCGCGCACCGTCGTCGCTCCGGGGCTGAGCGCGGCGCTGCGGGAGGCCGTGGGCAACCTCCTGCGCCTGCAGCAGATTCCGGTCGACGACCTAGTGGAGTTCCGCTGCGTGATCGAGCGGGCGACCGTCGGGCGCGCCGCCGAGCTGCGCCCGCAGGATGCCCTGGCCGAGGCCCACGCCGCGGTGAACGCGATGCAGGACCGGAGGCTCGGACCGGAGGCGTTTGAGAAGCTCGACCTCCGCTTTCACGTCGCCCTCGCCGCCGCCTCCGGCAACCAGGCACTGCACCTGGTGTTCCTGGCGGTGCGGGACGCGATCGAGCTCTACCTGCTCGATCGCATGCGCCGCCACGGGAACCTGCAGGTCGGCCTGGACCGGCTGCGCCGCGAGCACGCGGAGATCCTGGAGGCGGTCGGCGCGGGGGAGGGCGAACGCGCCGCGGAGCTGATGGCCGCCCACATCCGGGGCTTTGCCCACAGCTGGGTATCTGACGGCGTTCAGGCTGAGTGCTGATCGTCAGAGGGCTCTGAGCCGTCCGTCTGGCGGCCGGCAAAGCCGAGGGCTGCCTCCCCACCAGCGGGAGGCAGCCCTTGGCCCGGTACGTGGGACCGAACCGTCTTCTACCGGGTGCTGCCGGCGGTGGGGTGAGAGGGAGCGCTGCCGGTGGTCGGCTGGGTGGTGGTGCCGCCGCCGGTGGGGTGGGAGCCCGACGGGCCGCCGGTGGGCGGGGTGGGGCGGTTGTTCTTCATCTGGCTGGCGTTGGTGCGGGCCTGGGTGATGATGGCGCTGACGAACGACCGGACGGAGGCCGGCATGTTGGGGGAGAGGTGGCTGAGGAGGTTGGCGATCGAGGACTGCTGGGCGGTCACCTCGCTGTAGGCCTTCTGCAGGCCGGGGAGCGCCGCGGCAGGGGTGGAGCTCGACGCCACCAGCGCGGCGAGCTTGGCCGAGGCGGTGTCCTGGCCGCTCACCGCGGCCTTCACCGCCTGGGCGAGCGTGCTGGCGCTGGTCGTGCTGTCACCGTTGTTCGCCGCTGCCTTGGCTTCGGCGCTGACCTCGCTCTGGGTGGCGGTGGAGATCGCCTCGATTGCGCGCGCGAGTCCGGCCTGGGCCTGCGCGGGGGCCTTGAGCTCGACGGCGGCGAGCACCGTCAGCGCCTCGGCCTGGCCGCTGGTGTCGCTGTGCGCCGCCTGCGCGATCGCGTTCTGGACATGCCCGCTCGCGCTGGGGACCAGCGTCGAGAGCTTCTCGACCGAGACCTTCTCCTGCGTGGCGACGGCGATCTCCGCCTGGGCGGCCTGCGCCTTGGAGGACGGGGTGTGCGCCTGAGCCTGCAGCTTGGCGGCCTCGGCCTTCGCAAGTCCGAGCTGCTTCTGGCTGATGGCGAACTGCCTGGTGCCGAGGCTGTCGTTGCCGTGCTTGAACAGCGACACCGCGCGCGTGAGGGCGGCATCCGCATGGGTGGTGTGCGCCTCTGCGGCGCTGACGCCGGTCTGGATGCTGGCCGCCGAGGCCGCCGCCGGGGCCGTCAGCGCCGCAGCCGCGGCAAGCGCGGTGAGGGAGGCGGTCCGTGCGTGGGTGAGCTTGATGTGTCGGGTCATTGTCCCTCCTGAGGGCAACTGGGCGTCCTGCTCATTCACAGGTCCCTGGTTTTGCGTCTCCGCCTCGCGGCGGATTTGCCTTTGTCATCTGGTACGACGTCGGGGCATCGGGAAGGTCAGGTGTGTGCTCAGCGCCCGCCCGCGGAGGTGCCGGCAGGAGTCGTCGTGGTGCTCGTCGCCGCCGGCGATGAGAGAGCAGCCGTGTGCGTCGGCTGGGTCGTGGTCGTGGTCGTGGGCGCGGGCGCGGGCGCGGGCGCGGGCGCGGGCGCGGGCGCGGATGAGCCTTGCGCAGCCGCGCTCGTGGGAGTCGAGGGCCGGGACGTGGAGCTGGTGCGGCGCGTCGTGATCCCGGTGCGGCGGGTGATGGGACGGACGGCACGGGTCGGCGTGGCGCGCCTCGCCGGGGGATGGGCGGTCCCCACGCCGGTGGACGACCTTCGTGAGTGGGTGGCCGCTGTCGCCCCGCCTGCCCCCCGCGCGCCCGGGTGGTTCGAGCTGGCCGAGCGCCCCGGGTTCGTTCCGCCCCCGCGGCTCGCCGGAGCGCCCGAGCTCGCCGGTGATCCGGACCCGGGGTGGGAGCGCGCGGCTGCGGCAGTCGGACGGGATCCGGCGCCGGGATGGGATCGCGTGGCCGTCGTCGCCGGCCGTCCGGGGGACGCGCCGTGAGAGGTTGATCGCGACCGCTGCCGGGAGGCGTGCGGCCGCGCCCGCACGGGGGCGGGGCGGGCGTCCACGGCAGCGGGCGCGCTGTGCAGGGCGTCTGCGGGACGAGGCGAGACGAGGACCTGCGGACGGGATCGCGGCACCGGCGGCGAGGCGTGCGAGGTCGCGATCCCGGCCGCCACTCCGGCCGTCGCGGTCGCCAGCACGCCGATGGCCGTTGCGGTCTTCGCCGAGACCATGAGGCCGAGCGTCTTACCGGTGGTGGCGCCCGCCACGCCTCCGGCGCCGCCGCCGGCATGGCCTGAGCCGCCGCCCAGCAGCCTGGCCAGCAGGCCGGTCGCGGCGACCGCCGGCAAGGCGGGGAAGAGCGCATTCAGTTCGGCCCGCCGGGTGTCGATCCCCGCCGCGAACTCGGCACACGCACCGCACTCGCGCAGATGCGCGCGTATCCGCCGGCGCCGGATCGCGTAGCGCGGATCGTCGGAGATCTCCCGGCACACCTCCTCACACGCCATCGCGCGTCCCCGGGAGAACTCCGTCAGCGAGCGCCTCGCCTCGAACAGCGTCTGCTTGGCCACGCCGACCGAGGTCTCCAGAACGGCCGCTATCTCCTCGTGTGAGAGCCCGCTGAGTTCCTTGAGCACCAGCGTCTGGCGTTGGCGCTCGGGCAGGGCGCCGAGATCGGCCATCAGCAGCCGCAGGCGCTCGCGCCCCTCCACGCACTCCTCCAGGGTGGCCGTCGAGCCCTCCGCGTCGGCTGGCAGCGCCGCCTCCGGGCGCCGGCGCCGCATCACGTTGATTGCCTCGTTGTGGGCGATCCGGAACAGCCACGGGCGCAGCGGCGCGTCTCGCCGACCCTGGCGCAACGCCGCAAAGGCCGCGGCGAACGCCGACTGCAGGGCGTCCTGGGCGTCGCCCTCGTGGCGCAGCATCGAGCGGCAATAGCGATACAGCGATTGATGATGGCGCTCGTAGATCAGCGCGAAGGCATCCTCGCCCCGGGCTCCGGCGACCAATCGCGCCAGGCGCTCGTCCCCGAGCAGGCCGAGCAGCGGGAGCCGTCCGGCACCGCTCGATTGGTGCGAGGCTGTCAGCGGGATGTCCACGGACCATATGTATCGACAACGCACGCCGAAAACCAAAGGTCAGTCCTGTCGGACCGAGGCCAGGCCAGGCCCTCGCCCCGGCGGCGAGGTCCTCATCTGCGCAAGCCGCCGGGGTCGGCTACGCTTGCTCGCATCAGCAGCCGGTTGCGGCCCCGGCAGCCCCTCGGGGGGCGACGGAGTCAGCGAATCAGGAAGCGCTGCACGCGCCGACGTAGCTCAGCTGGTAGAGCACTTCACTCGTAATGAAGGGGTCCCCGGTTCGAGTCCGGGCGTCGGCTCTCAGAAGTCCCTTCAAATCGGTGGTTTCCGGAGATTCGGAGGGATTGGGAATCGAAAGTATGTCCCCAATATGTCCCGACGAGGGCGTAGGGTGGGGACATGGCAGAGACACCCTGCCGTTCGCCCGACCGGCCACGTCTACCGCGTCGAACGCGTGCGCGGGCCGGTCTGGTACGCCAAATACCGGCTTCCGGACGGACGTCAGATCCAGAAGAAGATCGGGCCCGCATGGACCGACCGAGGGCGGCCAGCCGCTGGCTACTTCACCAAGCGCCTGGCGGAGGACTGGCTCGGGTCCGTGCTCGAGCAGGCGCGGCGCGGGACGCTGCCCGGGATGGTGAGGACCGGCGCGACGTTCGCGGACGCCGCTGCGGAATGGCTGCGCTACATCGAGCATGACCGGGGCCGCAAGCCGTCGACGTTGAAGGGCTATCGCTGGATCGTTAACTCCGAGCTCCTGCCGGCCTTCGGCGAGATGGCGCTCGAGTCAGTGACGACGGAGGTCATCGAGGCGTGGCAGGCGTCGATGACCCAGAAGGCAAGCTCCCGCGCGAAAGCGCTCGTCCTCGTCCACGGGATCTTCGAGCGGGCGCGCAAGGTCTGGGGCCTGCAGAGCAACCCCGCCCAGGACGTCGAGAAGCCACCGGTGCCACGGAGCGGCGACCTGCACGTGTTCTCGCCCGAGGAGGTGTGGGCGCTCGTCCGCGCGGCCGGCTCCGAGCTTGACGCCGCGCTCTTCCTCACGGCGGCCTTCACAGGACTCCGGATGGGGGAGCTGCTCGCGCTGCGCTGGCGGGACGTCGACTTCGCGGGAAGCTCGGTGCGTGTGCGCGCGAGCTACTACGCGGGGAACCTCACGACGCCGAAGTCGGGCAAGGTTCGCGCGGTGCCGCTGGCGCCCGATGTCGCGGGGGCGCTCGCCGCGCTTGGCCGGCGCGATTACTGGGTCGGCGACGACGACCTGGTCTTCGCCGGCGAGACAGGCTCGTATCTCGATGGCTCGGCGCTGCGCCGCCGCTACAAGGCGACGCTGGCGGCCGCCGGGTTGCGGCCGCTGCGCTTCCACGATCTGCGCCACACGTTTGGGACGCGGATGATCGCCAAGGCCGGCATCCGCCGGGTGCAGGAGTGGATGGGCCACGCCGACATCCAGACGACGATGCGCTACCTCCACTTCTCGCCGCGCGACGAGGACGCTCGGCTCGTCGCCGAGGCCTTCCGGATGGAGCGTGTTCCCGAGGGTTCGAAACCGCGTGATTTGCAGGTACTCGTCCCGAGACGTCCCGAGACGTCCCATGGATCAGCTCCGCCGGCCGGTAGATCGTCCGCTGGAACGTGCGCTTGGCCAGATACCGCGGCCGCATCTCGCGCACATAGTCATCGAAGTTCGTCTTGCCGCCCTGATAGCCGATCTCCTCCGCCAGCTCGCGCAACCGCTGCGACGTTGTCGTCGGATCATCGTCGAGCTGCTCACAGATCCAGTCCTTGAACGGATCCAGGATCGACCCGGCCGGCGCCCGCGAGTACGCCGGCGGCTTCTCCGCCGCCAACAGCCTCAAGACCGTGTCCCGCGCCAACCCCGTCCGCCGGCTGATCGCCCGCGCCGAGAGGCCCTCCACCCGCTGCATCCGCCGCACCTCAGCCCATTGCTCCACGCCGACCAACCCGCTTCCTCCCGTCCGAACCGATCAGTTCGGACGAGCGTCACGACCCGGCCGGACACCCCGACCGCCACGCCGAAGTGGCCTAGTTTTCGAGCGGCGCAGGTGGCCTAGTTTTCACCTGGCGCCCACACCGAACGCGGCCGTTGCATTGCCGGCCGCCCGCGCTTGAACCCGTCGCCGAGCAGGCGCTCGCGGACGTCGGTCGGGAGCGTCGAAAGCGAAAGTCCGAGATGGCCGGGCGGCCGAGGCGGCGCGGGTGAGGCGGTTCGTCCGGACCGGTGGTGCTTCTGATGGGGAGCGCGCGGCGATTCTTCGCAGGAGCGGCGCGCTGGGTGGCTACCGGAAGCGTGTGAGCGAATTCAGTCGAGGGTTCGGCGATCGCTATCGTGACCCGCCCTCTCCGGACGGTGGCGGTTCGCCGCGGCTGCGGATGACCCGGTCGACTTCGTCGTGCTGCGCATATAGGGCTGCGTGATCGTCTTGCTTGAAACCAAAGAGGAGGCCCACGCCGAGGAGCAGCAGCACGACGATCAGCACAATGTCAACCACGGCCATGCAGGTGGGCTACCCCGCAGCGACCAAATCGGACAAACGATCCGAAGCGGCACCCCTTTCTGGCGTCGCCGAGCCAGGCCGTCTGCGAGAGAAGATGGCCAACGGAAGTGGGCATCGAAGGCTTAAGCCTGCAGGTCGCGGCAGCTGACCTCACACTCGGGACCGAGCTACGGTCCCGCAGGTAGGTCTCTATCACATGAAGCGGCATCTGGCGGCTCGATCGCCTCCCGCCGTCAATGGGGCATTCGTCATTGCCGCGGTCATCGTCGCGCTCGACCAGCTCAGCAAGGCGCTGGCCGTTGACCTGCTCGCCGGACGCGGCGTGGTGAGCGTCCTCGGCGGCCTGGTTCACCTCTCCCTCTATTGCAACTTCGCCAGCTCGGGCAACCGCCTAGCGGCGGGCTCAAGATGACTGGCGCGGCGACAAGGGACACACATCAGGCCCACAACGGTAGGAGCCGCGCGGCGTGATCGGGCGCTATCCGGCCGCTGAGTTAGCCTCAGCCTGATCATGGTCCGCGGATGTCGACTAGCGCTCCGCCTCGCTGAGCGGCTGCTTGGCGGGACGACGAACTCCCGAGCGTCCAGGCTCGAGCAGGCCGGGGAGACCGCCGTGGCGTGCGCGAATTTCGGCAGAGCCTGATAGGGGAATAGTCGTGATCGCCCATCAAACAAAGACCTACCCAAAACCGGCGTCACGGCGTGATTTCCACCCGCGCGTGGAAGACCGAAGGCCAGGACAACTAACGCGATGACCTACGGGATCGAACCCAAGCCGCGGATTCGCGTGGGTCTGGTCGGAGCGGGCATCGGGCCGTCACTCAGTCCCGCGCTGCATGAAGAGGAGGGCCGCCGCCAGGGGTTCTCTTACACGTACTGTCGATTCGATCTCACCGATCTGGGACTTGACGCCGACGGCGTCCGCTCAGTCATCGACGAAGCTCGAGGCCGAGGGTATCGCGGGCTGAACGTGACTCACCCGAGCAAACGCGCGGTGATTGCGCATCTTCGCTCTCTCTCGCCCGTGGCGGCCGAGCTGCAGGCCGTCAACACCGTCGTCTTCGAAGCCGATGGTCCTGTCGGCCACAACACCGATTGCGATGGGTTCGCTCGCGCGTTTCAGCGAGGACTGGCGGGAGTGTCCCTTCAGCGTGTTGTGCAAGTTGGTGGAGGCGGAGCCGGTGCCGCTGTGGCTCACGCGATCCTTTCGCTCGGTGCTGAGAGGCTCGCGATCCACGACCGCGATCCTGAGACCGCCTCGGCGCTTGCGCATTCGCTGCGCCGCCGATTCGGCGACGAGCGTGTCGCCGCGGGCAATGACCTCGTGGCGGAACTCGTCCGTGCCGACGGGGTGATTCATGCGACGCCCACAGGGATGGCGAGCCACCCTGGCATGCCGTTCGACGCGTCGCTGCTTCGACCTGAACTCTGGGTGGCGGAGGTCGTCTATCGGCCGCTTGAGACCGAACTGCTGCGCCACGCGCGCAAGCTAGGGTGTCGAACTCTGGATGGGGGTGGTATGGCGGTGATTCAGGCGGCGCTCTCCTTCGAGCTCTTCACCGGTCGAGAGGCCAACGTGGACCGGATGACGGCCCACCTGCACAGATTGCTGGCGGCTGAGGCGGGACCGCCCTGACCCGCTGCCTCGGATCGCGAGCGCCGGAGGTCGTCAGCAGTTGATCCGAACCTAGGGTGTCCTCCGGTACGCTCGGTGCCATGGATCCAGGTCCGGAGGGTGAGTTCTGGTCGACGTTCGGTGAGGCGGGACTCGATGTGGTCTGGGGTATCGACATCGAGGCGGCCAGGCTGAGTCCCGAGCGCCGCCGGGCGCTCATCACCGAGACCATCGTGCTGCGCGACCGCGATCCGCATCGCTTCTCCATGTTGCAGGACGAGGTCCTGTCTTACCCGGCAGGAGAGCGTGTCCGCACGCTCGTCGCTCGGCTCCTGTAGACGGCGATGGCGATCACGATGCCGGATAACCGGTTCGTTGGGCGCTCGGAGGAGCTGGCACGACTTCAGGCCCTGATGGAGGATGTCCGCGCCGGTCGGTCGCGGGTCGCGCTGGTCGAAGGAGAAGCTGGGGTCGGCAAGACAATGCTGGTTGAACACTTCGTCTGCGAGCAGCCGGCCGAGGCGGTCCTCTGGGCCAGTGGCGACGAATCCGAGCGACAGGTGCCGTACGCGATGATCGACCAGTTCGTACGACGAGCCGGATTGGCACAAGGCGGGCTGATGCAGGAGGGCAGTCTGCTGGATCCGGTGACGGCCGGGTCACGCGTGCTAGAGGCACTCGGGGCCGCGCAGGAGCATGGACCGGCGCTCGTCGTCATCGACGACGCCCACTGGGCCGACAGCCACTCGTTGCGAGCTCTCGGGTTCGCGCTGCGCAGGCTCGTCGCCGACCGTGTGCTCGCGGTGATCGTGGCACGGACGACCGAGCTGGAGTGGCTGCCGGACTCGCTGCGCCGGCCGGTTGCGGCCGAGGGCGCGATCCGGCTTCGCGTCCACCCGTTCCGCACCCCCGAGCTGGCCAAGCTTGCCGCGACGAGGGGCCTGCACGAGTTCTCCTCGCGGGCGGCGCTGCGGCTGTACGAGCACACCGAGGGCAACCCGCTGCTGGCCGCGGCGCTGCTCGATGAGCTGCCGGCAGAGGTGTGGCACGGCCCGCTCACGCACCTGCCCGCGCCACGTTCCTACGAGAGCATGGTGCTCGGCCGGCTGGCGGCGAGCTCGGCCGGGGCCCGTAAGTTCGTCGAGGCGGCGGCCGTGCTCGGCGTGCGCTGCGATCTGGAGACGGTGTTCGGCGTGGCCGGCATCACCCGGCGCGAGGAGGCGCTCGACGGGGCGGTCCGGGCGGGGCTGGTGCGTCCCGAGCAGCTGGATGCCGAGGCCGTCATCCGCTTCACCCACCCCCTGATTCAGGCGGCCGTCTACGGCCAGCTCACACCCGCGCGGCGGATGCGCCTGCACCGCGCGGCGGCATCGGCCGCCCAGGACGAGTGGTCCCGCCTGCGCCACCGGGTCAGTGCGATCGCCTCCCCCGACGACGCGCTCGCCGCCGAGCTCGAGGCGTTCGCCGCCCGGGAGACGGGGCACGGAGCGTGGGCGCGCGCGGCGGAGAGCCTGATCGCGGCCAGCCGCCTGAGCACCGACGCGGGCGAGACCCGGCGGCGGATGCTGCTCGCCGTCGACTCGATGCTCTACCACGGCGACATCGCGCAGGCGGCGGCGTACGCCGAGGAGATCGCCGGCTATGAGCGCGGCCCCCTGCGCGACTGCGTGCTCGCGTTCGCGGCCACGATGACCGGACGCCCCGCGGCCGCCGAGGCGCAGCTGCGCGACGCCTGGGCGCACACCGACCCCGACGGCGACGCCGTGCTGAGGGCCACCATCGCCCGGCGGGCCGCCCTGCACTTCCTCTACCGGCTGCGCGGCGAGGAGACAGTGCGCTGGAGCCGGCGCGCCGAGCGTGCGGCCTCCCCGCAGCCCCGCGGCGACGTCGTTGCCGAGATGCTGCCGCTCGGCGTCGGGGCCGCCTACGCCGGCGATCTGCAGGCGGGGCTGTCCGAGGTCGAGGCCGCTGTCGCACGGGCCGAGCAGGGGAGGGGGCGCCACGGGGTGAGCCTGCTGCGGGCTCGCGGATGGCTGCGCCTGGTCGCGGATGACCTGGTCGGCGCGCGTGACGACCTGCGCACCGAGGCGCGGGAAGCCCTGCGACTGGGCTCCTCCGGGACCGCCGCGTTCGCGCTCGCGCTCCTGGCCCGGGCCGAGTATCAGCTCGGCGACTGGGACGACGCCGCGCTGCACGCCGGCCGTGCGATCCTGATCACGACCGAGCTCGAGCATCCGTTCCTCGTGCTCGCCGTCGCGAGCGCCGTCGCGGTCACGGCCGCGCGCGGGGACTGGGCGCTCGCCGAAGAGCAGCTGTCGCTGCTGGGGACGCGCTCTGAGGACTACGAGCAGGCGATCGTCGCCGGCGGGATCGCCCGCGCGCAGCTGGGCAGCGCCCGCGGCGACCCCCAGGAGGTGATCAGCGCGCTGCGGCCGGTCACGGAGCTGACCGAGCGCGAGGGCGTCGACGAGCCCGGCTGCTGGCCGTGGCCCCACCTGTGTGCCGAGGCGCTCGTGCAGACCGGCGACCTCGCCGCGGCCGCCCGGCTCCTGGACTTGCACGAGTCGCTGGCCGCCGCGCGTGAGCGCCGCTCCTCGATCGCCAAGCTGGCCCGCGTCCGCGGGCAGCTGCACGCGGCCCACGGGGAGGGGCGGGAGGCCGATGAGAGCTTCGCGGTGTCGCTGGCCGCGGCGGAGCAGACGAGGATGCCGCTCGACGTCGCCGCGGCCCACCTCTCCTGGGGCCAGGCGCTGCGGCGCCGCAACCGGCGGACCGACGCCCAGCGGCATCTCCTCGCCGCCCGCGAGCTCTACGCGCGCCTGGGGGCGCGGCCGTTCCGTGAGCGGTGCGATCGTGAGATCCAGGCGTCGGGGCTCAGCCCGCGCCGGCGCGTCGAACGCGCGCCCGACGAGCTCACGCCGCAGGAGCGGTCGGTGGCCCGGCTCGTCGCTGAGGGCCTCGCCAACCGCGAGGTCGCCGCCGAGCTCGTCGTGAGCGTGCGCACGATCGAGTATCACCTCACCCACGTCTACGCCAAGCTCGGGCTGACGTCCCGGGCACAGCTCGTCGCCCGCTACGGACCCGAGCTCGCACCCCCGGGCCAAACCTAGTGGTTTCCACGATGCGAAGGGCCCGGGCGATGCCCGAGCATCCTTCGCGTCATCCGGGTCCCCGGAGAGGAGAGCATGAGCGGTTCATCGGTCCCACCTGCCGGCACGGCGCCGGCGATCACCTGCACGGGCGACCCGGCGGTTGCCGGCGGCCCCCTGGCGTCCCCGGGGCGCTACGTGCTGATCGGGTCGCGAACCGCCCATTCGCCGAGCCCGGCGCTCTGGAACCGGGTCTTCCGCGCGGCGCACGTCGACACCGAGCTCGAGGCGAGGGACACCGCCCCGGCGCAGCTCGGGCAGGTGTTCGCCGATGTGCGGGCGGGGGCCCTGCGCGGCGCCTTCTTCACGATGCCGTTCAAGGAGGACGCCGCGCGCGCCGCCGACGCCGCCGACGACTGCGTCCGGCGCAGCGGCGTCGCCAACCTGCTGCTCGCCCGCGACGGGCAGCTGACCTCCCACAACACCGACGTCCTCGCCGTGAGCCGCCTCACGCAGGGTCGCCGCTTCGCCCGCGTCCTGCTGCTCGGCTCCGGCGGCGCCGCACGCGCCGCCGCCGCCGGGCTCGCCGGCCGGGTCGGTGAGCTGGTGATCGCCGGGCCCGATCCCCGGCAGGTCGGGCGGCTGGTCGACGCGACGCGCGACGCCCACCCGGCGGTGTCCGGCGAGACCTGGTCCGAGCGCGCGCGGCTGGCCGCCGAGAGCGACCTGATCGTCAACGCGACGCCGCTGGGGATGTCCGGTGACGAGCTGCACGCGCCGCTGCCGGCCGCGGTGTTCGGCCCCGGCACGAGCCTGTATGACTTCGTCTACCGCCCCGACGGGTCGCCGACCCCGCTGCAGGACGTCGCCCTCGCCTGTGGCGCAGACGTCAGCGACGGTCTGGCCCATCTGGAGGCCCAGGCCATCTGTGCGCTGCCGTTCGTCGGGCTGGCGAGCGAGCTCGAGACGGCGCTCGTGCAGGCCCTGGCGGACACCGTCGGCAGCGATCCCCGGCGCTGGAGCAGGCGATGAGCGCCCGCACGATCGGCCTCGCCCATCTCACGTTCCTGCAGCGCAGCCCCGCTGAGCTGGTCGAGCTGGCCGCCGCCGCCGGATTCGATGCGGTCTCGCTGCGGTTGAGCCCGGCCACCGAGGACGACGACGCCGGGCGGCGTCATTCCGCGCCCGCGCGCATCGCCGACGCCCGGCGAGCCTGCGAGCGCACGGGCGTCGGGGTGCTCGACGTCGAGGTCTTCGGCTTCACGCCCGACACCGAGCCGACGGCGTTCCTCCCGGCCCTCGACGCGGCGGCGGCACTCGGCGCGCGCTACTTGCTCGTCAACTGCCGTGACGCCGACACGCGCCGGTTCGCCGAGCGGCTGGCTCGGTTCGCCGACCTGGCCGCCGGACGCGGCCTGCGGGCGATGCTCGAGTTCATCCCCTACACCGCGGTCCGGACCCTCGCGCAGGCGGCGGCGCTCGTCGAGGGCACCGATGCGGGGGTGCTCGTCGACGCGCTGCATCTGCAGCGCTCCGGCGCCGGCCCTGAGGATCTGGCGCGGGTCGGGGCCGACCGCCTCGGCTACGTGCAGCTCTGCGACGCGCCCCGGGTGCCGCCCCCCGGAGGGCTGCTCGCGGAGAGCCGCCACGACCGGCTCGTGCCCGGCACCGGCGAGCTGCCCCTCGGCGACCTTCTCGCCCGGTTTGCCCCGGGTGCGCCGGTCAGCGTCGAGTCCCCCTCCGATAGCTTGCAGAGCCACCTCGGTGAGCTCGGCCTGGCACGCCGCCTGAGAGCGAGCGTCGGCGGCGTGTTGGACGAGCTCGAGGTTCCCCGCTCACGGTCTCACGGAAAAGCGCAGGAGGCTGGCAATGTCTGAGGCGATCCTCGAAATCAACGACCTCACCAAGCACTACGGGGGGGTCCACGCGCTCAAGGGGGTGACGCTCCAGGCGCACGCCGGAGAGGTGCTCGGCCTCGTGGGGGACAACGGCGCCGGCAAGTCGACGCTGCTCAAGACGATCGCCGGCGTCCAGGAGCCGACCGCCGGATCGATCCACGTCGACGGTGTGCAACGGTACTTCGAGAAGCCGATCGACGCCGCTGAGGCGGGCATCAGCACCGTCTATCAGGATCTCGCGCTGGCGATGCAGCGGGATGTCGTCGCCAACTTCTTCCTCGGCCGGGAGGTGGTTTCGAGCCAGCGGCTGGGACGGATGTTCGGCTGGCTGGACCGCGAGGAGATGACACGCCGCACCCGTGCCGAGCTGGCGTCGCTGCGCACGCGCATCCCGGACGTCCACGCCGCTGCGGGGTCGCTCTCCGGCGGTCAGCGCCAGGCGCTGGCGATTGCGCGGGCCGCCGCCTGGTGCCGTCACGTGCTGCTGCTCGACGAGCCGACGAGCGCGCTGGGCGTCGAGCAGCAGCAGGAGGTGCTCGATCTCGTGCGCCGCATCCGCGAGCGGGGCGTGGCCATCATCCTCGTCTCCCACCAGATGGCGCACGTCATCGAGGTCTGCGACCGTGTCGTGGTCCTGCGCCTGGGGGCAGTCGCCGCGACGCTCGTGGGCGACCAGATCACCGAGGACAACCTGTTCGGATACATCACCGGGGCTCGCCGGTCCGACGACCAGCGAACGGAGCGTGCATGATGGCCGACCTCGATCAGCAGCTGGCGCCCGGCGTCGAGCGCCCCGACCCGGACTCCGGCCGGCGGCCCGGCACCGGCCACGCCCTGCTGCGCTATGTCCGGGAGAACTGGATCTTCGGCGTGCTCGTGGCGATCGTCGTCATCTTCTCGATCGCCTCGTCGCACTTCCTCACCCAGTCCAACTGGATCAACACATCCGACACGGCGACCGAGGTGCTGCTGCTGGCCGTCGGCGAGACGTTCGTCATCGTCTCGGGCGGGATCGACCTGTCGGTCGGCGCCGTGCTCGGCCTGTCGGGAATGGCCGGCGGCTGGGTGATGCAGCACTTCTTCTCCCACGCCGGGCTCCCGACCGGCTCGCCGGCGCTGGTCACCGCGATCGGGTTCGCGGTGACGATCGCCGTCGGCGTGATCGCGGGCCTCGTCAACGGCGTGCTCATCGCCGGCTATGACATCCCGCCCTTCGTGGTCACCCTGGGCACGCTCGGGATCGCCACCGGCCTGGCCGATCTGGTGAGCAACGGGCAGGAGCTGTCGACGATCCCGGCGACGATCGGCAACATCGGCAACGACAACATCGGAGGGTGGCTGCCAGTCCCGGTGCTGATCGCGCTCGCGTGCACCGTGATCGGCGCCGTCGCGCTCGCGCGTACGCGCTTCGGCGCGGTCACCTACGCGATCGGCGACAACCGGGAGGCGGCCCGGCGCGCCGGCATCTCCGACGGCCGTCATCTGCTCAAGGTCTACACGCTCGCCGGGACGCTGGCCGGGGTGGCGAGCATCACGGTGATGAGCCGGCTGGGTGCCGCGTCGCCGACATCCGGCTCCAATGACGAGCTCAACGCCATCGCCGCCGTAGTGATCGGCGGAGCGAGCCTGTTCGGAGGGCGCGGGACGGTCGTCGGCGCGCTGATCGGCACGTGCATCATCGCGGTGCTGCTCACCGGGCTGATCATCATCAACGTGCCCTCGTTCTGGCAGACGGTGACCGTCGGGGTCGTGCTGATCGCCGCCGTCTACGTCGACCGCGCCGGTGCCGGCGAACGCGGCGGATTGCGGCGGATGCTGCGCTGAGCGGCCGGGGGCCGGCGACCATGACACGCAGGGAACACAAAGGAGAGAAGTGACGTGAACAAGAGACAGATTCTTCGTGGCGCGGCGCTGGGATGCACGATCCCGGCGCTCGCTCTGGGCGCCGCCGCGTGCGGCGGATCAAGCTCGTCGGGCGGAGGCTCGGGGTCGGGGTCGGGGTCGACCGCCACCGGGTCGGCGACGGGCGCATCGAGCTCGAGCTCGAGCTCCGGCTCGGGCTCGGTGTCGGGCAAGTCGGTCGTGTTCGTCCCCGGAGCGACCGGCGTCGGCTTCTACAACACGATGGCGGCGGGCATCCAGGCCGCCGCCAAAAAGGAGGGGATGAGCTACTCCACTCAGGGCGCCGCCGACTTCTCGCCATCGGCCCAGACCCCGATCGTCGACGGCGTGTGCTCCAAGAGCCCCAGCGTGCTGATTGTCGCCCCGACCGATCCCAACGCGATGCGCTCGTCAATCCAGCGGTGCATGAACGAGGGCGTGAAGGTGGTCACCGTCGACACGGGCCTGACCAACACGAGCGGCCTGGTGAGCGCGATCACCTCCAACAGCATCCAGGGCGGCGAGGAGGCCGCCGCCCTCGTCGGCAAGCTGCTGCACGGCTCCGGCCAGGTGGCGACGCTCAGCCTGAGCCCGACCGCCACCACACAGGTCGACCGGATCAAAGGGTTCCGGGAGGGGCTGAAGAAGTTCCCCCACATCTCGATCGTCTCCAACCAGTACACCCAGCAGGCGGAGAGCTCGTCGCTGACCACCGCGCGCTCGATCCTCTCCAGCCACCCCGGGGTCAAGGCGTTCTTCGGCGCGGCCGAGCCGAACACCGAGGGCGTCGCGCAGGCGATCGGCTCCAAGAAGATCATCAACATCGGTTACGACGCCGATCCCCCGGAGGTTCAGCTGCTCAAGCAAGGCAAGATCTCCGCGCTGGTCATCCAGCAGCCCGCCAAGGAGGGCCAGCTCGCCGTCCAGTACGCAGCCGACGCGCTCAAGGGCGACACCTCGGCGATCAAGAAGTCGGTCGATCTGTCCAACGTCCTGATCACCACCGCGCAGGCCAACTCGGCGCGGGCCAAGAAGTACTACTACACCGGCTCCTGACCTGACCCCACTCCGGTCCGCGTGACCGTGCTCATGCGGACCGGGGGCCGGTCACGTCGCGTTCGCCGCCGACCCGCGCGACGACCTCCCGCAGCACCGCCTGATCGGCGGTGACGCCGCTCTCGGGGGACCCGAGGTCGTTGAGCACGACGAACCGCACCCCCCGCCAGTACTTCTTGTCGCGCAGCCACGCCGCCTGCATCGCCTCGAGGTCCAGGCGGCCGCGGGTCTGCAGCCCCAGCGCCCGCAGAACCTCGCGATGGAGGTCGACCACGCTGTCCTCGAGCCGGTTCTGCGCCCGCGCCAGCTCGGCCGCGCAGCACAGCCCGAGCCCCAGACTGTCGCCGCCGTCCATCTCGGAGCCGGCGATCTGATCGATCGCGTGGGCAAACGTGTGGCCGTAATTGAGGTAGGTGCGATCACCCTGCTCCCGCTCGTCGCGGCTGACGACGTCGGCCTTGACCTCGAGGCTGCGGACGACCAGGTCCTGGATGACCTCGGGATCCCCGGCGACGGCGCGACCGGCGCTCGCCTGGACGACGTCGAGCAGCCCCGTGGCCGAGATGAACCCGTGCTTGGCGATCTCGGCCAGCCCGGCCTTGAAGCCGCGGTCACGGTGGTCCAGCGCGACGTCGACGTCGCAGATCACGGCCCTCGGCTGGTGGATGGTGCCGACCAGATTGCGCCCCTGGGACAGGTTGAGCCCGTTCTTGCCGCCCACCGCCGAGTCCGCCTGGCCGACGAGCGTCGTCGGCACGAGCACGAGCGACATGCCCCGGTTAAACGTCGCCGCCACGAACCCCGCGAGCTCGCACAGCGGTTCGCCGCCGACGACCACCATCACATCGCTTCGGTGCAGCGCGACCTCTGCCATCGCCTCAGCCAGCTCTGCGGCGGCGGCGAACGTCTTGGCGCTCTCAGAGTCGGGCCCGAGGAAGTCATAGACTCGCAGTCCTGTGGCCTCGAGGTTGTCGGCGACGCGCTGGGCTTCGGCGCGATCCGCGGGCCCATGGACGAGTGCGACGGCCTCCGCGTCCTCCAGGCCGGGAACCAGCGAGGGCACGTGGCCCAGCAGCGAGGATCCGATGTAGGCGTGGTAGGTGCCCCCGACCGGAGAGATGAAGACGCTGCGCACGCCCGCCGGCAGCGAGGGCAGCGCCGTGAGGAAGCTGAGCACCTCCCGCGCCACGGCCTCCGGACGGCGGCCGTTGGTGTCGACCCGGAGCCCGGCGATGTCGCGGTAGACCGGATCGCGCGCGGAGTAGAGCTCGTCGAGGCCGGCGCGATGCAGTAGCGGGCGGTACTCGTCGTGGCGCACTCGCTCCATCGCCTCCGCGAGCTCGACGTCGAGGTAGACGACATGCGAGTTGCGCAGCACGGCTCGTGTCCGCGCGTCCCCCAGCGCGCCCCCCCCGAGCGCGACGACTGCCTCGGGCCCGCGGATGAGCTCGTCGATGACCTGCCGCTCGAGGTCGCGGAACCAGACTTCACCCTCGATCGCAAAGATGTCGCGGATCGTGCGCTGCAGGCGCTGCTCGATCACGAGGTCGCTGTCGACGAACGGCATCCCCAGCCGCTCGGCGACGATATGGCCGACCGTGGTCTTGCCGGCCCCCATGAACCCGACGAGAACGATCACGGCTGGAAGTTGAAGCTATCGCTTGGGGAAACCTTGACGGCCACCGTCATCGTCGATGGTGATACTAATCGCGTATATACCCGAGCGGCTGCACGATCGAGCCGCCCCGCCTCAGCGCTCTCGACGCCGGCCCCGGCAGGGAGGCCTCATTAGCCTGCCTGCCGTCGATGCGCGTCCAGTGCGTTTCGCCGCCAGCGCAGACTGCATACGCGTCGTCGGTGCCGAGCCAGCAGCGCTGGTGATCGCATCGCCGCGATCTCGATCACCCATGCACGTTCCGCTCGAGTTCCGACGACGACGCTCGCTCTGTCGTCGAAGCGCGCGTAAGCGGAGACCTGTCTCGGGCGCTCCAGTTCGTCGCCGAGCGAGCGCCCGGGGGCGGGCCGGCTGGCTGATGAAAGCGAGTCCAACGCTGGGTATGGATCAGGCGGTTGGGATTGCGTGTGCTGTCGCTGCCCGAAGCACCTTTTGGTCATAGGAGGCGAGGGTGGCCTTGGTGTGTCTGGCGGTCGCCAGGCAGTAGGCGTCGGGCAGGCTGATTGGATGCCGG
>DASSZP010000066.1:0-3699 GCA_035713465.1 Solirubrobacteraceae bacterium
GAGCCCGACACCGACGAGGCGACCCAGCGCCAGCTGCACCTCGCCCGGGCCCAGGGTGACGCCTACGGCGACGCCCTGGAGCACATGACCACCGTCGTCGCCGACGACGGTGACCAGCAGCGAGCCGGCGAATACTGGATCGGCTACGCCGTGGAGGAGGCCGAGGGCATGTACGAGTGGCAGGACGGCGAGCTGGTCTGGAGAGAGCCCGGCACGGCCGACCTGCACGTGGAGGTGACGGTCCGCGACGCCGGCGACGGGCGCTTCGTGCCCTGCGCGCGGGTACTCGTCACCGTCATCGATCCGGACGGGCGTGAGCTGGGAACCCACGAGCAGCCGCTGCTGTGGCATCCGATGATCTACCACTACGGGCGCAACTGGGCCACCACCGCCAACGGCCGCTACCGGCTACGGGTGAGGGTCGAGCCGCCGACGTTCATGCGCCACGATCAGGTCAACGGCCTCCGCTTCGCGGAGCCGGTCGAGGTGGAGTTCTCTGAGGTCGACGTCAGGCTCACGCGCGCGTGAGCAGCGGGCGGGCCCAGCCCGAGACGGCCCGGCGCCGGTCGGGACTCGGCGGCGCCGCGGCGATGTGGGGCGGGAGCGAGGCGTGGTGCGCGATCCTCGAGGCCGACCCCGACCTGGCCGAGGGACTCTCGCCCGAGGATCGGCGCAGTGCGACCCGCGCCCTGCGGTCGCCGGTGATCGTCGCCGGTCGTCCGCGCTGGGAGCCGCCGTCCTATGACCCCGGGCGGACCTACGGCCTGCTCGTGCTCGAGGGGCTGCTGGGCCGGCGCGTGAAGGTGGGGCCGGCGGTGGGCACCGAGCTGCTGAGCTGCGGCGACATCCTGCGCCCCTGGGACGAGCCGCACATGTGGGAACTGCTTCCGCCCGAGCTGGACTGGCGCGTGTTCCGTCCCGCGCGGCTGGCCGTCCTGGACGAACGGATCACCGCGCTGATCGGCCGGCGACCGGAGCTGGCGGTGAACTTCGCTGGCCGCCTGCTGCGTCGCGCGCGCTCGGTGTCGTATCTGATGGCGATCAGCCACCAGACCCGGGTCGAGGACAAGCTGCTGGCCACCCTCTGGCACCTGGCCAGCAGCTGGGGGCGGGTGACCAGCGAGGGGGTGAGCATCCCCTTCCGGCTCACCCACGAGGTTCTGGGCGAGATCCTGGGCGCCCAGAGGCCCTCGGTCACGACCGCGCTCGGCCGCCTGCAGGAGTCCGGCCAGGTCCGGCGCGGCGCGCACGGCGGCTACGTCCTGCTCGAGGACCCGGCGCAGCCGAACATGTAGCTCGCGGCCGTTGTTTCGTCAGCGGTCGAACCCTTTGCGCTGAGCCGACCGCCTGGGCGAGCAGCGCGCGCCGCGCGTGGGTAGCGCCCGATCATGGACGACCGCGATCACGCGCACGGCGAGCGCGACGAGGATCTGCTGCCGGCGACGCGCGTCGTGCTGCGGCCGATCGCGACGCCGTTTCCGCTCGCCTTCCTGGCCCTGGGCTGCGCGACGCTGCTCGTCGCCGGGCTCGAGCTCGGCTGGTTCGCGCCGGCCGACTCCGACGTGGTGGCGCTGGCGCTGATCGCCTTCGCGTTTCCGTTGCAGCTGCTGGCCTCCGTGTTCGGCTTCCTCGGGCGCGACACCGTGGCGGCGACCGGCTTCGGGATCCAGAGCGCCACCTGGCTGCTGATCGGGCTCGTGCACCTCCTGCACCCGGCCGGCACGACCAGCCCCGCGCTCGGAGTCCTGCTGATCGCGTCGGCCGCCGCGATCCTCATCTGCACGGCCGGCTCGGCCCTGGGCAAGCTCGCGCCGGCCCTGGTCCTCGGCCTGACCGCCGTGCGCTTCCTGCTCACCGGCCTGCACGAGCTCACCGGGGGCGCGGGGATCGGCCACGTGGCCGCGGTCGTCGGCCTGGTCCTGGTTCCGATCGCCGCCTACGTCGCCCTCGCCCTCGAGCTGGAGAACGTCCAGCGGCGCACGGTGCTGCCCCTGGCCCGCCGCGGCGACGGGGCCGCGGCGATGCAGGGCAGCTTCGCGCGCCAGACCCGGCGCCTGCAGCACGAGGCCGGGGTCAGGGAGCAACTGTGACCGAGCTGAGCCCGCCGCACGTCCTGCGCGAATACGCGCTGCTGGCCGACGGTGAACGAGGCGTGCTCGTCGGGCCTCACGGGGACTTCGCCTGGATGTGCTTCCCTCGCTGGGACTCCGCCGCCAGCTTTGCCTCTCTGATCGGCGGCGGGGGCGTGTACGCGGTCACGCCGACCGGGCGCCACACCTGGGGCGGTTACTACGAGCTGGGCCTGATCTGGCGCAGTCGCTGGGTGACCGAGGCCGGGGCCGTCGAGAGCCGCGAGGCGCTCGCGTTGCCGACGCGCAGCGATCGCGCCGTCATCCTGCGCCGCGTCACCGCCGTCCGCGGGCCCGCGCAGGTCCGGATCGTGCTCGATCTGCGGGCCGATTACGGGCAGACGGCGGCGACGCACCTGCGCCAGCACGACGACGGCGCCTGGGTGGGCCGGGCCGGGAACACCCACATGGCGTGGACCGGCGCCCCCCAGGCCCGACCGCACACCGCGCACCGCGGCGGGGTGCGCGCGCTGGAGCTGATCCTCGACCTCGACGAGGGTGAGTCCCGGGATCTCGTGCTCGTCCTGCAGCAGGACGGGGCGCCCGAGCCGGCCCCCGACGCGGAGCGACTGTGGTCGGGAACCGAGGCGGCGTGGACCGAGCGGATACCGGAGCTGGAGGGCACGCTCGCGCAGCGAGACGCCCGTCACTCCTATGCGGTGCTGCAGGGCCTGACCAGCCTGGGCGGCGGGATGGTCGCCGCGGCGACGATGGCGCTGCCCGAGCGCGCACGCCAGGGCCGCAGCTATGACTACCGCTACGTGTGGATCCGCGATCAGTGCCTGACCGGCCAGGCGGTGGCCAAGGCCGGCCCCTACCCGCTCCTGGACCGGGCAACGGATTTCGTCACCGCGCGCCTGCTCGCCGACGGACCCGACCTCGTCCCCGCCTACACGATCGACGGCGAGCCGGTGCCCCCCGAACGCCATCTCCAGCTGCCCGGCTACCCCGGCGGCACCGATGTCGTCGGCAACTGGGTCAACCAGCAGTTTCAACTCGACGCCTTCGGTGAAGCGCTGCTGCTGTTCGCGGCCGCGGCCGGGCACGATCACCTCGACGCCGACGGCTGGCGGGCCGTGGAGACGGCCATCGCCGCCATCGAGCAGCGCTGGCGCGAGCCCGACGCCGGGATCTGGGAGATCGACCCCGACCACTGGACGCACAGCCGGCTGATCTGCGCCGCCGGGCTGCGCGCGATCTCCGCCCATCAGCCCGCGGGGCGAGCGGCCGGCTGGGAGGCTCTCGCCGATGCCATCACCGCGCAGAGCTCCCGGGAGGCCCTGCATCCCTCCGGACGCTGGCAGCGCTCCCCGACCGACCCCCGGGTCGACGCCGCGCTCCTGCTGCCGGCCATCCGCGGGGGCTTCGCCGCCGACGACCCGCGCACCGTGGCCACGCTGCGCGCGGTGCAGGACGAGTTGACGGTCGACGGCTACTGCTACCGCTTCCGTCCCGACGAGCGCCCGCTGGGCGAGGCGGAGGGCGCGTTCCTGCTCTGCGGCTTTCTCATGGCGCTCGCCTACGGGCAGCAGGGCGACCACGTGCGCGCGGCCCGGTGGTTTGAGCGCAC
>DASSZP010000067.1:0-97810 GCA_035713465.1 Solirubrobacteraceae bacterium
CGGATCAACCTGTTCCGCGTCTACCAGGGCGTGCTCCGGCACGACAGCCAGCTGCTGAACACGCGGGCGCACTGCAAGGAACGCATCGGTCAGCTCCTCAGCTTCGACGGCGCGCAGAACGGGCACGTCGAGGAGTTCGGGGCGGGTGACATCGGCGCGGTCGCGAAGCTCAAGGAGACGCGGGCCGGTGACTGGCTGGCGGCGCGTGACGAGCCGATCCAGCTGCCCACGATCAAGCTCCCGGCGGCGGTGATGGCGTTCGCGGTGGAGCCGCGCGCCAAGGGTGATGAGGAGAAGATGTTCGCCGCGCTGCGACGCCTGCAGGAGGAGGATCCGACGATCGACCTGCATCGCGACCCGCAGACCGGCGAGCAGATCGTCGCCGGGCTCTCGCAGATGCACGTCGAGGTGATCGTCGATCGGCTGCGCGACCGCTTCGGCGTCGAGGTCAATCTGCAGCCGCCGCGCGTCCCCTACCAGGAGACGATCCGCGGCGGTGCCAAGGCCCACGGCCGCCACAAGAAGCAGACCGGCGGCCGCGGCCAGTTCGGGGACTGCCACATCGCGATCGAGCCTCTCGAGGAGACCGACGCCTCCGACGGATTTGAGTTCGTCGATGAGATCAAGGGCGGGGTGATCCCCTCGGGGTTCATCCCGGCGGTGCAGAAGGGCGTGCAAGAAGCCATGCAGGAGGGTGCGGTGGCCGGCTACCCGGTCAAGGGCGTCCGGGTCCGTCTCTACGACGGCAGCTACCACACCGTCGACTCCTCGGAGATGGCCTTCAAGGTGGCCGGCGCGATGGCGATGCGCGAGGCCCTGGCGCAGGCCGGTCCGGTGCTGCTGGAGCCGATCATGGCGGTGACCGTCAACGCCCCGGAAGACGCGGTGGGAGACGTGATCGGAGACCTCAACTCCCGCCGCGGACGGCCGCTGGGAATGGAACCCTCCGGCGGCGGCATGACCGACATCAAGGCCGAGGTCCCGATGGCCGAGATGCTCTCCTACGCACCGGATCTCAGATCGATCACCGGCGGGCAGGGGGAGTTCACGATGGAGTTCGAGCGCTACGAGGAGGTGCCCGCCCACATGGCCGCCAAGGTCGTACTCCAGGCACGGGCCGAGCGCGAGGCGGTCAAGGCGTAGTAGCCTCCTTGTCCGTGAATACCAGGGCAATCTCCACGCATACGGCCGTTTCCAGCTGCGACGTGTGCGGACGCACGCTGCTGCGTGGTGAGCGCGCCCAGGTCTACGTCGGCGGCGGCGCACGCCACTCGGTGTGCGAGCTGTGCACCTCCCGCGCCCTGCACGGGGGGTGGATCCGCGAGGGGACGCTGCCGCAGTTCGATGAGGCGACGACCCGCCCGGACCGGCGCCGCTCGCTGTTCGGCCGCCTGCGCCCCCGCCGCGAGCCGCTCTCGCGCCAGGACCAGTGGGATGAGGCTCCGCCCGAGTTCGACGACGATCCCCTGGACCCCGCAGATCTGAGAGACCCCGCAGCGGCCGGGGATTCCGGCGAGGCCGCGGCTCTCGGCGAGCCCGGGGCGCCCGCTCCCGTCGCGCCGGGGCGTCGGCGGCTGCATGGCCGCACGCCGCCGCCGGTGCCGGCTGCGTCCTCGCGCGCGCCGCGGCCCGCCGGCGATGGCCGCCACACCCGTCACGTGCGGGCCGTGCCCACCAGCGTCGAGCACAAGATCGCCACCGCGGTCGAGGTCTTCAACGCCTCCGAGCATCCGCGCACGGTGGCCGGCATCGCCCGCTCGCTCGGGGTGCCCGAGGCCTCGGTGCTGCCGGTGGCCGGCGCCCCCAGCGTCGTCAACGTGGTCGTGGCCTGGGAGCTGTGTTGGTATCGCTACGAGCTCGATCTCTCCGACGACGATCCGCAGGTGCAGAAGGCCGCGCAGGGCTATGAGCTGTCCGAGCTCGCGCCCGAGGAGCGCTGCGCCAACGCGGCCGCCGACGAGGCCGGCCGCCTCAGCCTCTGATCGCGCCCGGCGCAGCGCCGCGGCTCGGCGAACGTTCGATGTCCATTCTGCGGCGACGTTGTCTAGCATTTGCGCCGTGATCTACTGCGTCGTTCCCGAAGCCATGGCCGACGAGCTGCTGCCCAAGCTGACCGACTACTACGCCGAGGACCCCAACGTGACGGTCATCGTCGACCGCCGCCGCCGCTCGCGCCGCGATGCGACCGCGGGCGGGGGCAAGCGCGAGGTCCGCGACCGGCGCCGGCCGCGGATCCCCGGCGAGCTGCCCGAGCTGGCCACCGAGTGAGGCGCGGGGCCGCGGCCCTGGCATCCGGGATGGACGGCCGGTGCGCGTGACCGTGCACGCCAAGGGCGCCGCACTGCGCGTCAAGGCCGGCGCACGGTGCGCCTGACCGTGCACGTCGACGGCGGCGCCCGGGGCAACCCCGGGCCGGCGGCGATCGGCGTCGTCATCACCGCGCCCGACGGTGAGGTGCTCGATGAGCTGGGGGAGACGATCGGCTCGGCCACCAACAACGTGGCCGAGTACCGGGCGCTGCTGCGCGGGGTTCAGCGCGCCGGTGAGCTGGGCGCCCGCGAACTGGACCTGGTCAACGATTCAGAGCTCGTGGCCAAGCAGCTGACCGGCGCCTACAAGGTCAAGCATCCGGCCATGCGGCCGTTGCACCAGGAGGCCACGGCCGCGCTCCAGGCCTTTGACGGCTGGACCATCCGCAGCGTCCCCCGGGCCGAGAACGCCCACGCCGACCGCCTCGTCAACGAGGCGCTGGACGGCCTGCGCTGAGCGACGCGCCGGCCCCAGACCCCCGGGCCGGTAACCTTGCCCTCGTGATCGATCCCCTCACCGAGCTCACCGCCCGGCTCGAGCAGACCGTCGACGGCCTCCGGACCGGCTCCCTGGAGCCGGATGCCACCCTGGCCCTGATCGAGGAATGCGCGCGCCTGGCCAGCGAAGCCAGCACGCAGGTCGACCAGCGCACCCGCGCCGCGCTCGAGCCCCTGCCCGACCTCCCCGGTCAGCTCCCGCTCCCCGCCTCCTGATGGGCGGGCGGGCGACGTCCGCGACCACGCCCATCCGCTGAGCGTGACCCCCGTGGCCCCAGCCGACACCGCGGTCGGATCCGCCTACCCCGAGCACCTGCGCTCCGAGGTGGAGGCGTACCTGGAAACGCTGAGCTTCTCCTGCGAGCTGGCCACCTCGGGCCTGGAGGAGGCGATGCGCTACTCGCTGCTGGCCGGCGGCAAGCGCATCCGGCCCGTGCTCGCGCTGGCCACCGCGACCGCGATCGGGTCTGACCGGGCGAGCGTGCTGCCCCTGGCCGCGGCGATCGAACTGATCCACACCTACTCGCTGATCCACGACGACCTGCCCGCGATGGACGACGACGACCTGCGCCGCGGCCGCCTGACCTGCCACAAGGCGTTCGGGGAGGATGTGGCCATCCTGGCCGGCGACGGCCTCTACGCCGAGGCCTTCCGGCTGCTGCTGCGCGGCCAGGCCGGTGCGCCCGCCGACGTGCTCGCCGCCGCCGCCGAGCTGGCCGCCGCCACCGGAGTGGGGGGGATGGTCGGAGGGCAGTTCATGGACGTCGCCGGGACCGCGGCCGACGACGCCGAGGGCCTGCGCCGGCTGCACGAGCTCAAGACCGGACGGCTGATCGGGGCCAGCATCGAATGCGTGCTGCTGGTCTGCGGTGAGCAGCGACCTACAATCAATGCGTTCCGTGCCTTTGCCGGTGAGCTGGGCGTGCTGTTCCAGATCGTGGACGACATCCTGGACGTCACAGGATCCCCGGACACGCTCGGCAAGCAGCAGGGTTCAGACGAGCGGCTGGGCAAGCGCACCTACGTGACCGAGTTCGGTCTGGACGGCGCGCGACGGCTGGCCGGCGAGTCGCACGGCCGAGCCCGGGCCGCGCTTGCGCAGGCCGGCCCCGCGCCCACCTCAGAGCTGGCTCAGATCACGGATTTCATCGCCAAACGGAGTTACTGATGCCGAACCTTCTGTCCACCATCGAGCGCCCTCAGGACCTGCACGGTCTCACCGACGAGCAGCTTCAGCAGGTTGCCCAGGAGGTCCGCGAGCACATCATCGACACGGTGGGGGAGATCGGCGGCCACTTCGGCGCCAACCTCGGCACCTGCGAGATCGCCGTCGCGCTGCACTCCCTGCTGGACTCGCCGCGCGACAAGATCCTCTGGGATGTCGGTCATCAGGCCTATCCCCACAAGATCCTCACCGGCCGCCGCGATCAGCTGCCGACCATCCGCCAGTACGGCGGGCTGGCCCCGTTCTGCTCGATGGTGGAGTCCGAGCACGACATCATGGGTGCCGGTCACGCCTCGACCTCGATCGGCTACGCCGTCGGGATCAAGGAGGCGATGCGCCGGGGCCACGGCCCGGACGGGCATGTCGTGGCCGTCGCCGGAGACGGAGCACTGACCGGCGGGGTCGCCTTCGAGGCCGTGCATCAGGCCGGCGGCGATGGCACCCCGATCGTCGTCGTGCTCAATGACAACGGCATGTCGATCGCGCCCAACGTGGGCGCGCTGTCGCGCTACTTCAACCGGGTGCGGATGAACCCCAAGCTCTGGCACGCCCGCGAGGGCGTGGAGGGCGGCCTGACCAAGCTGCCGGCCGGGATCGGCGCCGCCTTCGAGCGCCTGGGCCCGCACTTCAAGGAGTCGATCAAGGCGTTCTGGGCTCCGGGCCTGTGGTGGGAGGAGCTCGACTGGGCCTACGTCGGCGTGATCGACGGGCATGACGTGCGCGCGCTGCGCCGCGCCCTGCGCGAGGCGCTGGCCGCCGAGCGGCCCGTCGTCGTGCACTGCGCCACGGTCAAGGGCAAGGGCTTTGCCCCCGCCGAGATGGGTGGCCTGGAGGGCATGGAGCGCTGGCACGCGGCCAAGCCCAACTCGATCACCGACGGCGTCCCCTCGCCGCCTCCGCCGGTCGCCGCCGCCACCGACGACACCGCCCCCTCCGCCGCGCCGACCAAGCCGCCGGCGTACACGAAGGTGTTCGGCGAGGCGCTCGTCCGCGAGGCCCAGGCCGACGACCGTGTGATCGGCATCACCGCGGCGATGAATTCCGGCACCGGCCTGAACCTGCTCCAGGAGGCGCTGCCCGAGCGCTACTACGACGTCGGCATCGCCGAGCAGCAGGCGATCCTGTTCGCCTCCGGGCTGGCCCTGCAGGGCTGTCGCCCTGTTGCCGCCATCTACTCGACCTTCCTGCAGCGCGCCTACGACCAGATCGTTCACGACGTCTGCCTGCAGAAGCTGCCCGTGGTCTTCGCCATGGACCGGGCCGGCCTGGTCGGCGACGACGGCCCGACGCACCACGGCGTGTTCGACATCGCCTACCTGCGCTGCCTGCCCAACATCGTGCTCATGGCTCCGCGCGACGAGGCCCAGCTCGTGCACATGCTGCACACCGCGCTGGCGCACGAGGACGGGCCCGTGGCCCTGCGCTACCCGCGCGGCGAGGGGGTCGGCGTCCCGCTCCCGGCCCGGCCCGAGGTGATCGAGATCGGCACCGGTGAGATCCTGCGCGAGGCCGGGGCCGGGCGCGGCGCGGAGTCGGGCTCGCCCGAGGGGCGGGTCGCCCTGCTGGGCTACGGCAGCGGCGTGGCCAAGGCGCTGGAGGCAGCCGACATCCTCACCGCCGCCGGAGTGGCCGTGACCGTCGCCGACGCCCGCTTCGCCAAGCCGATCGACGCCGCCCTGGCCGCCCAGCTGGCCGCCGAGCACGAGCTGCTGGTCACCGTCGAGGAGGGCGTGCTGGCCGGCGGTTTCGGCTCGGCCGTCTGGGAGACCCTGTCTGACTCCGGCCTGGCCCCGCGGATCCTGCGGGTCGGGCTGCCCGACCGCTTCGTCACCCACGGCGCCCCCCCGCTGCTGCACGAGGAGGTCGGGTTCACCGGCCAGCGCATCGCCGAACGGGTGCTGGCCGCCGTCGGGCCCCGGTCGGGCGTCACCCACGGCTAGCGCCCCGTGACCGCGCGTATGCGGTCGCGCGCGGGCTGAGCGGCTACCGTAGCCCCCGGTGCGGCGCGTTCGGCTCGACTCACTGCTCTCAGAGCGGGGCGTGTTCCCGTCGCGCTCGCGTGCCGCCGCCTCGGTGCTGGCCGGTGAAGTGATGCTGATGCCCGGCCGCCGCCGGGTCGACAAGCCCGGGCAGCTCGTGCCCGAGGACGTCGAGCTCGCGCTCCGGGCCGCCCCGGCCTTCGTCTCGCGGGGCGGGACCAAGCTGGCCAACGCCCTGGACGCCTTCGGCCTTCCGGTGGCCGGCCGCCGCGCCCTGGACGTCGGCGCCTCGACCGGCGGCTTCACCGACTGCCTGCTCGGCCGCGGCGCCGCGCACGTGATCGCGCTGGACGTGGCCTACGGACAGCTGGACTACAAGCTGCGCACCGACGAGCGCGTGACCGTGATCGAGCGCGTCAACGCCCGTGCGCTGCAGGCCGACGCGCTGCCCTACCGGCCCGAGCTGATCGTGATCGACGTCTCGTTCATCTCCGCGACCAAGGTGCTGCCCGCGGTGCTCGCCGCCGCCGACACGCGCTTTGACTGCCTGGTGATGGTCAAGCCCCAGTTCGAGGTCGGCCGCGAGCGGATCGGCAAGGGCGGCGTGGTCCGCGACGCCGACGCCCGGCGCTCGGCCCTGATCGACGTGGGGGAGGCGGCGATCGCTCTCGGGGCCGACGTGCTCGGCTTCGCCAGCTCCGGCCTGCCCGGCCCCAAGGGCAACCAGGAGACGTTCGCCTGGCTGGCCGAGGGGGGGCGGGGCGCCGTGGAGGACCTCGAGGCGGCCGCGCGGGAGGTCGAGCCGTGAGCGCCCAGCCCGACGGCCGGTTGCGCGCGCCCGCCCGGGTGCGCAGCGCCGCCGTCTACACCCACCGGCGCTCCGGCGTGACCACGGACGCGCTGCGCCAGCTGATCGCGCTGGCGCGCGAACGCGGCGTGCAGCTGCGGATGGACCCCGAGGAGACGCGCAAGCACGGGCTGTCGGCCGCCGACGGCCTGGTCCTGGAGTGCAACCCCGGGTCCGACGTCGACGTCTGCATCGCACTCGGCGGCGACGGCACGATCCTCAGCGCACTGCGCACCTACGCCCGCACCGACGTCCCCGTGTTCGGGATCAACTTCGGGGAGATGGGCTTTCTCGCCGGGATCGACCGCGACCAGGCGCCGGAGGGCTTCCGCCGGGCGCTGGAGGGCGACTTCGAGGTCATCGCGATGCCGGCCATCGAGCTGTCGGGCCCCGACGGCCCCTGGGTGGCGATCAACGATGTCTCGATCCACCGCCGGCCCGGGCTGCGGGTCGCCGATCTGGAGTACGCGGTCGGCGGCGAGGAGGTCGGGCGGGTGCGCTGTGACGGCCTGGTCGTCGCCACCCCGGCGGGCTCGACCGGCTACAACCTGGCCAACGGCGGCCCGGTCATGGCCTGGGGGGTCCACGGGATCCTCGTCTCCTTCATCGCCCCGCATTCGCTCACGGCACGCACGCTGGTCGTCGCCCCCGACGATCAGCTGGTCATCCACAACCGCTCCCAGGAGGAGCCGGTCGACGTCTCGGTCGACGGGCGCCCGATCCACGTGCTCGAGGCCGGGGACAAGCTCGAGGCCCGCTTCGTCAACGACCTCGCGCGGCTGGCCCAGCTGCCCGGGGCGACGTTCTACCAGCGGCTGCGCCAGAAGTTCGGGCGCCTGGCCACCTCGCTGTAGCCGGCACGGCGCCGCCCGGGTCCGTCCAGACCGGGTGGTAGACCGTTTGGCCATGCTCCACGAGCTCCGCGTCGAGAACCTGCTGCTGATGCAGCGCGCGCAGCTGCGCCTTGTCCCGGGCCTGAACATGCTCACCGGGGAGACGGGCGCGGGCAAGACGCTGCTGGCCCACGCGCTTGACCTGCTGCTCGGCGGCAAGGCCCGCAAGGGGATCGTGCGCCCGGGGGCCGAGGAGGCCTACGTAGAGGGGGTGTTCGCCATCCCGCCCGATCTACGGGGCTCCGATCGGCTGCCCCCTGGAGCCGAGGAGATCGTGCTCGCCCGCCGGGTCTGGCCCGACGGCCGCACCCGCGCCTACGTGTGCGGGCGTGCCGCCACCGTCGCTGACCTGCAGGAGCTCGGCGGCCGGCTGCTCTCCTTCTACGGCCAGCACGAGCACCGCAAGCTGATGCTCGGCACCGCCCAGCTCGAGCTGCTCGACGCGTTCTGCGGAGCCAAGGCGCTCACCGCCCGCGTCCAGCTGCGCGCCGCCTATAACCGCGCCCGTGAGCTGGCCGCCCGGGCCGATGAGTTGCGCGAGCTGGGCGGCGCCCGCGAGCGCGAGCTGGACCTGGTCCGCTATGAGCTGGACGAGATCGAGGCGGCCGACCCCAGCGCCGAGGAGGAGGCCGAGCTGATCGCCGAGCGCGACCGCCTGCGCCACCTGGAGACGCTGCAGGGAGCAGCGATGGCCGGAGCCGAGGCGATCGCCCCCGAGGCGGGGACGGGCATCTCCGAGCTGCTCGCCCACGCCGTGACCGAGCTCGAGCGCGCGGCCGACATCGATCCCGGGCTGCGCAGCGCGGCCGAGCGGATGGCCGGCCTGCGCTATGAGGCCGAGGACCTCGGTTCCGAGCTGCGCGCCTACCTGGACGGCCTGGCCGAGCAGGGCGCCAGCCCCGCGCGCCAGGAGCAGGTCGAGGAGCGCCTGGCGCTGCTGGCCCGGCTCCAGCGCAAGCACGGCGGCGACATCGCGGCCGTGCTCGCCCATGCCGAGCAGCTCCGGGCGCGGCGCGATGAGCTCGAGCACGCCGACGAAGCGCTGGAGCGAGCCGAGGCCGAGCTCGGCCCCGCGCTGGCCGCACGCGACGAGATCGCGGCCCGGCTGGGCGCGCTGCGGGCCAAGGCGGCCCCGCGGCTGGCCGCCGCGGTCGCCGAGCGGCTGGCCGAGCTGGCCATGGCCGACGCCCGCTTTGAGGTCGCCCTGGCCCCGCGCGAGGGGGGCTGCGGCCCGCGCGGCGCGGACGCGATCGAGATGCGGATCGCCGCCAACCCGGGCGGTCCGCTGAGCCCGCTGCGCGAGGTCGCCTCCGGGGGTGAGCTCTCCCGGGTGATGCTCGCGCTGCTCTCGGTGGCCCATGGCGAGGCCGATGACGCCAGCCACGACGGGGCACTGCTCGTGTTCGACGAGATCGACGCCGGCATCGGCGGTCACACCGCGCGGGCGGTCGGTGAGCACCTGCGCACGCTGGCCCGCGGGCGCCAGGTGCTGTGCATCACCCACCTGCCACAGGTGGCCGCACTGGGCCAGCGCCACTTCTCGATCGTCAAGGACACCACCCACGATCCGGCCACCACCACGGTGACGACCCTGGACGGGGACGCCGTGGTGGGTGAGCTGGTGCGGATGCTCGGCGCCCAGGACGACGACAGCGCCGCCTCCGAGCACGCCCGCGACCTGCTGCGCGCGGCCTGACCGGTGCGCGGGGCCGCCCGGAGCCGTCTTGATCGCGCGGTGGCGGCTCAGACCAGCGCCGAGCCGCAGCCCTTTGAGCCGCATAATGCGGGGACGGGACGCGGCCCGGGCCGATTCCGTCGCGGGGCCGCAGTAGAGTGGTCTCCCGTCCGATGACACACGGCGAGACGCGATTTATCTTCATCACTGGCGGGGTCGTCTCCTCGCTGGGTAAGGGCATCGCCGCCGCCTCGATCGGCCGGCTGCTCGTCGCGCGGGGCCTCTCGGTCCAGCTGCAGAAGTTCGACCCGTACATCAACGTCGACCCGGGCACGATGTCGCCGTATCAGCACGGCGAGGTGTTCGTGACCGAGGACGGGGCCGAGACCGACCTCGACCTCGGCCACTACGAGCGCTTCACCGACGCCAACACGAGCCGCGCCTCCAACGTCACCGCCGGCGGCATCTACAACACGGTCATCCGGCGCGAGCGGCGCGGCGACTACCTCGGCGCCACCGTCCAGGTCGTCCCGCACATCACCGACGAGATCAAGCAGCGGATCAAGCTGATGGCCGATTCCTCGGACGTCGATTTCGTCATCACCGAGATCGGCGGCACGGTGGGCGACATCGAGTCGCTGCCCTTCCTGGAGGCGATCCGCCAGTTCCCCGTCGACGTCGGCCGCCGGCGCTGTATGTTCATCCACCTCACGCTCGTGCCCTACATCGGGCACGCCGGCGAGCTGAAGACCAAGCCCACCCAGCACTCGGTCAACGAGCTGCGCCGCATCGGCATCGCGCCCGACATGGTCATCTGCCGCTCCGAGGCCGAGCTGTCGACCGACATCCGCAAGAAGATCGCCCTGTTCGCCAGCCTGCCGATCGAGGCCGTCGTCTCCGGCTACGACGTCGACGACATCTACAAGGTCCCGCTCGGCTTCAACGATCAGGGCGTGGACCGCTTCATCCTGGCCGAGCACTTCGGCCTGGAGGCCGGCACCCCGGACCTGTCCGGGTGGGAGCAGATCACCCGCCGGGCCGGAGAGGTGCAGGGTGAGGTGCGGATCGCCCTGGTCGGCAAGTACGTCCAGCTCGAGGACGCCTACCTGTCGGTGGTCGAGGCGCTGCGCCACGCCGGCGTGCATCACGGCGTCAAGGTCACCGTCGACTGGATCGATTCCGAGACGGTCGGCGAGCCCGAGGTCGACGAGCGACTGCACAGCTCCGACGGCATCCTCATCCCCGGCGGCTTCGGCGGCCGTGGCTGGGAGGGCAAGATCGACGCGGCGCGGATCGCCCGCGAGCACCGGATCCCCTACCTCGGCATCTGCCTGGGCATGCACGTCGCGGTGAGCGAGTTCGCCCGCAACGTGGCCGGCATGGAGGGCGCCAATTCCACCGAGATGGACATGGAGACGCCGTTCCCGGTCATCGATCTGCTGCCCGAGCAGAAGGAGATCGCCGACATGGGCGGCACGATGCGCCTCGGCGCCGACCCGGTCAAGCTGCACGAGGGCAGTCGGATCCGCGAGCTCTACGCCGAGGCGGTCGTCTACGAGCGCCACCGTCACCGCTACGAGGTCAACAACCATCTGCGCAAGCGGCTCGAGCACGCCGGGCTGGTCTGCTCGGGGACCTCGCCCGACGAGCGCCTGGTCGAGGCGGTCGAGCTCGCGGCCGAGGATCACCCGTTCTACGTCGCCTCCCAGTACCACCCGGAGTTCAAGTCGCGTCCCGAACGTCCCGCTCCGCTGTTCCGCGAGTTCGTGGGGGCGGCGCTGGCTCGCGCCGAATCCGGCGCGCCCGCCTCGCGCGGCGCCGACGCCTAGCCGGTCGGCCGGTGCGCCGGACGACGCCGAGCGAGCGCGAGCGGCTGCACGCGACCTTCGCCGCCCTGTGCGCCATTCCCAGCCCGTCCGGACGTGAGCGGGCCTGCGCCGATCACGTGACCGCCGAGCTGGCCGCGATGGGGCTGGCCGTGCACGAGGACGCAGCGGGCGAGCAGGCCGGCTCGGACGCCGGCAACCTGCTGGCCCGGATCCCCGGCCGGGACGACGCGAGCATCCTCATCTGCGCCCACCTGGACACGGTGCCGCCCGTCGCCCCGATCGAGCCGGTGCTCACCGACGGCTACTGGGAGAACGCCAACCCGGGCATCCTCGGCGCCGACAACAAGACCGCGGTGGCTGTGGCGCTGGAGCTCGCCCGGCGCCTGACCTCAGCGCCCGAGCCGCCGCCGGTCGGCGTCGAGCTGCTGTTCACCGTCTGCGAGGAGATCTCGCTGCGCGGCTCGCGGGCGTTCGACGTCAGCGTCCTGCGCAGCGCCTTCGGCTACGTGTTTGACCATGCGACCCCGATCGGGGAGATCGTGACCGCCTCGCCCAGCCACTACCGGATCGTGGGCGAGCTGCGCGGCCGTGCGGCCCACGCCGGCGTGCGGCCCGAGGTCGGCCGCAGCGCCGTGGTCGCCGCCGCCAACGCGATTGCCCGGATGCGCCTGGGCCGGGTCGACGCGGAGACGACGGCCAACGTCGGCCTGATCGAGGGGGGCACGGCGATCAACGTGATCCCGGAGCACTGTCGCGTCGAGGCCGAGGCCCGTAGCCTTGACCCGAGCAAGGCCTCGAGCCTGACCACCGAGATGATCGACCACCTCCAGGACGCCGCCAACGCCGCCGAATGCGACCTCGACCTGACCGTCGAGCGCATGTTCGTCGGCTACCGGGTGCGCTCCCGCGCCCCGCAGCTGGCCGTGGCTGAGCGCGCGTTGCGCGCCTGTGGCTACGAGCCCACCGAGATCGCCTCCGGCGGCGCCTCGGACATCAACTCGTTCATCGCCCACGGCTTTGACGGCATCTGCCTGGCCGACGGGACCGAGCGCAACCACGAGCCGGGGGAGCGGATCAGCGCCGGCGCGCTCGAGGACCTGCTCGAGCTGGCCGTCGCGCTCGTCGACGAGGCGGCCACCGAGCTGGTGACGGCATGAGCCGCTTTGAGCGCATCGCCGGCGAGCGGGAGTGGGAGGGCTCGATCTTCGCGGCCGGCCGCGAGCGCTTCCGCTACGACGACGGCGAGGAGGTCAGCCGCGAGAAGGTCTGGCACCCGGGCGCGGTGGGGATCATTCCCGTCGACGACATCCACGTCTGGCTCACCCGCCAGCCGCGTGAGGCCGCCGGGCTGGATGCCTCGCTGGAGATCCCGGCTGGCAAGCGCGACGTCGAGGGCGAGCCGCCGCTACGGACCGCGCAGCGCGAGCTCGCCGAGGAGATCGGCAAGCGGGCCGGCCGCTGGCAGGAGCTGTCGTTGTTCTTCACCAGCCCCGGGTTCAGCGACGAGCAGGTGTGGCTCTACGTGGCCCGCGAGCTCGAGGACGACCCCGAGGCCGAGGCCGACCCCGGGGAGCGGATCGAGATCGTCCCCTGGCCCCTGGACGAGCTCGACGCGGCGATCGACGAGTGCGTGGACTCCAAGTCGCTCATCGCCCTGCAGTGGCTTCGCGCCGAGCGCGCGCTCGGCCGGCTCTGAGCCACCTCCGGGCCTGTTGACTCCGCGTGGCGCCTTCGGGGCGTTTGGGCCTTCGGGCCGCTCGGCGCCATCGGCCGCGCGGCTCGGGACCGCCGCACCGCCGCCCGTCCCACACCGCACCGGTCCCGCCTTCGCGACTCGTCGGCGTCGCCGGCGCGGTCCCTCCGCCGCCGAGCAAGACTTCCCTCGCCGCCCACCCGCGGCCGGGCCGTGTGGGGTTGTGCCCGTTTCAATCGGCCAAATCGCCCACGTCCGCTGTCGATCACGAGGCGGGGATTCTGCTCGCCGCACAGAGCGCGCGCGAGCCGGTCGCACGGCCATCGCAGGCCGGGCTCGGGACCACGCGGTCATATCGTCGCCCGCCGCCATGCCGCCCTGCGACCGCCACAACATCGCCCGCCTCCCCGTCATCCCACTGTCGTGCGAGATTCGTGCGGTCTCGACCGCCGCAACATCGCCCGCCTCCCCGTCATCCCACTGTTGTGGGACATTCGTGCGGTCTCCATCACCGCAAAATCGCCCGAGCCCGAAAACGGAGCCCGAGCCGAGACGGAGCCCGAGCCGAGACGGAGCCCGAGCCCGAGCCTCAACCCCGAGCGCGATCCGGAGCGCAATCCCAGGCGCGAGCCCAAGTCCGGGCTGAGGCACATTTTGGCCGTTACCGAGCGGCGCCCGACGAGCATCCTGTCGGCACCATGAGCGATGTCTGGCTGAGGCCATGGCGCATCACCGACCACCCCGTGGTCGCACAGATGACCCGCGATCCGCATCTCATCCGCTGGTCGAGCCTGCCCACGCTCGGCGCCGAGCCGTGGCTCACGCAGCAGATGGCTGAGGCAGGCGGCCCGTCGCGGGCCGTCTGCGCCGGCGATGAGGACACCACGCTGGGCAAGATCGCGCTGCGCCTGCCCGGCCACGCCTCGCCCGCTACCAGCTCCCCGGCGATCCGCCCCGACGACCATCCGGTCGGCGAGCTCAGCTACTGGATCGTCCCGCAGGCCCGCGGACGGGGCCTGGCCAGGGCCGCGGTGCGCGCGATGCTGCCCCTCGTCGCCCGGGCGGGCCTGCGCACCGTGGTGCTCGACATCGAGCTGGACAACCACGCCTCGCTGCGTGTGGCCGCGCATCTCGGGGCTGAGCGGCGCGCGCCGGCGCGGGTCGAACCTGACCGCGCGGGCGTGCCACGGACCCTCGCCGTGCACGTGCTGCGGCTGACGCCGGCGGGTTGAACGGGGCTGACGCCGGTGGGTTGAACGGGTGCCCCGCAGTGGGCCGGCCGCGTGACCAGCCAGGCTCACAAAAGACTGACCACGGGCCGCCGGCCCGGGCCGCCCGCGCGGCCTGGCCTCTGGGTGCGCGCTGTCACGGCGCCACCCACCGCAGGAGTGGCCCGGACCGGCGCGAATACGGCGCCATGGCCGTCCTGAAGGCATCTCCGGAGCAGCACCTGCTCCAGCTGACCTTCGAGTTCCTGGCCAGCCTCGAGCTCGAGCGCGGCCTGTCGCGTAACACGCTGGAGGCCTACCGCTCGGATCTGCAGCAGTACGGGCTGTTCCTCGGGCGCGCCGGTCGCGATCCGCTCGCCGTCGGGCCGGCTGACCTGGCCGCGTTCGTCTCCGAGCTGGCCAGCGGCCGCGAGGGCAAGCCCCCGGTGGCCGCGGCGACCCTGCAGCGCAAGATTGCCTGCCTGCGCTCCTTCTACCGGCACCTGCGCCGCGAGCAGATCATCGATCACGACCCGACGAGCGAGCTGCGCCCGCCCCGCAGCCCGAGCCGCCTGCCCAAGGTGCTCAGCCGCGACGAGGTGCTGCGGCTGCTGGCCCAGCCGCAGGGCCGCTCACCGGCCGCTCAGCGCGACCGCGCGCTGCTGGAGACGATGTACGCCTGCGGCCTGCGCGCCTCGGAGGCGATCACCCTGGAGCTCTCCGAGCTCGACCTCGAGGCGGGCATGCTGCGGGCCCGCGGCAAGGGCTCCAAGGAGCGGATCGTCCCGATCGGCTCCAAGGCCATCGAGACACTGGCGCTCTACCTCCAGCAGGCGCGCCCGCGCCTGGTCGGACTGCGCGATGAACCGCACGTGTTCGTCAACCTGCGCGGCACCGGGCTGACCCGTCAGGGGCTGTACAAGATCGTCCAGGGTCACGCCAAGTCCGCCGGGCTGGATCAGCGGATGAGCCCGCACACGCTGCGCCACACCTTCGCCACCCACCTGCTCGCCGGGGGCTGTGACCTTCGCTCGCTGCAGGAGATGCTCGGCCACGCCGACATCGGCACCACCCAGATCTACACGCACCTGTCGACCGAGCGGCTGCGCGACGTGTACTTCGACGCCCATCCGCGGGCACACGTCACCACTCCGGCGCAGGAGTGAGCGTGGCGCGCAGGGGACCCACGCCCTGGGGGGCCCGGTGGGTCACGGCGTACTAGGTTGACGCGGCGTATGCGACGGGCCTTTGTGATCGTGCTGGACGCCTGCGGGGCTGGCGCGCTGCCCGATGCGGCGGACTACGGCGACGCCGGCAGCGACACCCTCGGGCATCTCGCCGCAGCCGTCGGCGGCCTGCGCATGCCGGCGCTCCAGGCTCTCGGGCTCGGCTGCGCGCTGGAGCTCGACGGCGTCCCGCCGTCTCGCGATCCGGTCATGCACGGCCGGCTCGCCGCGATCGGCCCCGGCAAGGACTCGACGGCCGGGCACTGGGGCCTGATGGGCTTGGTCGCCGCCGAACGCCCCGTCTACCCCGAGGGCTTTCCCGACGAGGTGCTGGCGGTGATCGAGCGGGCCGGTGCCCCGGGAGTGCTCGGCAACCATCCGAGCAACGGGATCGAGGCAATCGAGCGCTACGGCGAGGCGCACCTGCTCAGCGGCGAGCCGATCCTCTACACCAGCCAGGATTCGGTGCTGCAGCTCGCGGCCCACGTCGACGTGCTCGCCCCGGCCGAGCTCTATGCCCTGTGCGAGGCGGTCCGCGAGCGCCTGCCCCGACAGCATGCCGTGGGACGAGTGATCGCCCGGCCGTTCGCAGGGGAGCCGGGAGCCTTCGTGCGCACCGACGGCCGTCGGGACTACGCGCTGGCCCCGGACGGCCCGAGCTACCTGGACAAGCTCCAGGCCACGGGGGTCCCGACACACGCGGTCGGCAAGGTCCACGCCCTGTTCGCCGGGGCCGGCTTCGACGCCGCCCATCCGGGAGCCACCAACGCGACCGCGCTGGCCGAGACGAGGCGTCTGATGTCTGAACTTGAATCCGGATTCGTGTTCACCAACCTGATCGAGACCGACCAGGTCTACGGCCACCGGCACGACTGCCCGGGGTTCGCATCGGCGCTGACCGAGATCGATCGTCACGTGGCCGCCTGGCTGCCCGCCCTCGGCGCCGAGGACCTGCTCGTGCTCACCGCCGACCATGGCTGTGACCCGACCGGCCCGCACACCGACCACACCCGTGAATACGCGCCGCTGCTGGCCTGGTTCGCCGGCCACGGCGGGCGGCGCCACGACGGTGTGCTGGCCGACGTCGGGGCCAGCACGCTGGACTGGCTGACCGGGCGCTCGGCGCCGGGGCTGCCCGGCGAGAGCTTTCTCTAACCGTGGCGATGCAGGCCCGGCGGCGCCGGTGGTGGCCTCGCTCCCGGCCCGCGCCGGCCGCTCGCGGCTCGCATCCGCTAAATCAGTAGCTGTGCCCGAGCTCCCCGAGGTCGAGACGATCCGCCGCCAGCTCGCGCCTCATCTGGAGGGGCGCACAATTCTGGCCGCCGAGCTGAGCGATCCCCGCTGGACCCGGCCGGTCGCGCCGCAGGCGATCGCCGATGCCCTCACGGGCCGCCGGATCGATCGCGTCGGCCGGTCCGGCAAGTACCTGATCTGGGAGCTGGACGATGATCTGCATCTGCTCATCCACCTGCGGATGACCGGAACGCTGCTGTTTGATCCCGACGCCGGCGTCACCCACCAGCGGGCCCGCTTCAACCTCGACGACGGCCACACGCTGGTCTACGTCGATCCGCGCCGCTTCGGCACCGCGCACCTGCTGCCCGGTCTGCCCGCGCGCGACGCCTACCTGCGCGAGCGGCTGGGGGTCGAGCCGCTCACGCCGGAGTTCACCACCGCTCACCTGCGGGCCATGGCCCGCGGGCGCACCGCACCGGTCAAGGCCTTCATCCTGGACCAGCGGCGGATCGCCGGGGTGGGCAACATCTACGCCGACGAGGCGCTGCACCGGGCGCGCATCCACCCGCTGCGGCCAGCGGGGCGCCTCACGCTGGCTCAGCTCGACGCGCTGCGCGAGGGGATCGAGGCCGCGCTGACGGCGGGCATCGCCGCCAAGGGGGCGACGATCGACGATTTCCGCCATGTCGACGGCGCCTACGGATCCTTCCAGGATCAGTTCCTCGTCCACCTGCGCCAGGGCGAGCCGTGCGGGCGCTGCGGGACGCCGATCGTCAAGCTCGTCGTCGGAGGGAGGGGCACCTACGTGTGCGAGCGCTGCCAGCCGCCGCCCCGGCGATCCCGGCCGCGCGGGTGACCGCGCGGCGATGACTCAGGCGGCGACGAGATCCTTGAGCGTGCCGGCGCGGTCGGCGGCCAGCAGCTGGTCAAAGCCGCCGATCGTCTGGCCCTCGATGACGATCTGCGGAAAGCGGGTCATGCCCGTCTTCTCGATCAGCTTGCCGCGGCCATCCGGGTCGCGTGCGAGATTGATCTCCTCAAAGGGGATGTCGCGCTTGTTCAGCAACGACTTCGCGCTCGTGCAGTACGGGCAGAAGTCAGTGGTGTAGACCAGGACGCTCTTCATGACTTCAAAAAGAATAGCGGGCGGTTGACGCCGTGCCGGGAACCCTGAAGACCGAGGCCATCGTGCTGCGCTCGATCCGCTACGGCGAGGCCGACCGCATCCTGCATCTCTATACCCCTGATTATGGTCGCGTGTCGGCGATCGCCAAGGGCGCCCGCCGCGCGCGCAGCCGTTTCGGAGCCAGGCTGGAGCCGTTCTTCCACGTCCGCGCCGTCCTGCACGAGGGCCGCAGCGATCTGCTCACCGTCACCGCGGTCGACACGGTGACCAGCCACGGCGCGGTGCGCGATCACGCTGCCACCCTGGACGCCGCCGCCCGGGCCTGTGACGCGGTGTCGCGCCTGTTCGAGACCGCCGATCCGCATCCGGGCGTCTTCCGCCTGCTGGGCAACCACCTCGCCCTGCTCGACGCCGACGCCGCCCACGCGCGCACGGCGACCGGGCTGGCCTTCCGGCTCAAGCTGCTGCTCGCCGCGGGGATCGTGCCCCAGCTGGCCGCCTGCGCGGTGTGCGGGGAGACCGAGCACCTCGGCGGCTTCTCCGGGGCCGCCGGCGGTGTCGTGTGCGGCTCGTGCGAGGCCGGGGCGTTCCTGCTCGATGAGGAGGCCTACCGCTTTTTGGTCGGCGCGCTGGGCGCGTCCCTGGCCCAGGCCCCGCAGGCCCCCGAGCGCGCGCTGCGCCAGGTCGAGCGGGCGATCGCCGAGACCTCTGAGCATCACGCCCACGTGCGCCTGCGCCCGCTGCTGGCGGCCTGACCGGCGATCACGCGCCGCGGTGTCAGAATCGGAGCGTGAGCGACACACCGACCGGCACCGGAACCGAGCATCCCCGCGGCCCCGTGGCCGAGGTCTTCGCGCAGCGCGTGCGCGAGCGCGAGGCCGCCTCCCTGTCGCCGCTGGCCGTCCCGTCCTACCCGGCCCGCCGTGCGATCCCCGAGCCGGACTGCGGCCTGCGCACGCCGTTTCAGCGCGATCGGGACCGGATCGTGCACAGCAAGGCCTTCCGGCGCCTGAAGCACAAGACGCAGGTGTTCGTCGCGCCGAGCGGCGACCACTACCGCACCCGGCTCACCCACACGCTGGAGGTCACCCAGGTCTCCCGCACCGTCGCCCGGGCGCTCGGGCTCAACGAGGATCTCGTGGAGGCGATCGGGCTCGGCCACGACCTCGGTCACCCGCCCTTCGGCCACGTCGGCGAGGACGCCCTGGACCGCTGTCTGCGCGAGCGCTTCGGCTCGGCCTTCCGCCATCACGAGCACTCGCTGCGGGTCGTCGACACGCTCGAGCGCGACGGGCGCGGCCTGAACCTGACCGAGCCGGTCCGCAACGGGATCGTCACCCACTCCGGTCGGGCCCCGGTGCCGGACACGCTGGAGGGCCGGATCGTGCGCCTCGTGGACCGTGTGGCCTATATCAACCACGACATCGATGACGCCGTCCGCGCCGGAGTGCTCGACGCCGCCGACCTGCCCGCCGAGGCGATCGCGATCCTCGGCGACAGCGGCCAGCGGCGGATCGACACGCTCGTGCATGACCTGGTCGAGACCTCGCAGGTCGCCGGGGACATCGTCCAGGGCGAGCGGATCGGCGCCGCGATGACGGACCTGCGCACGTTCATGTTCGAGCACGTCTATCTCGGGCCGGTGGCCACCCGCGAGCACGCCAAGATCCACATCGTGGTCGGGGCCCTGTTCGAGCACTACTGCTCGCATCCGGGGGAGATCCCGGCCTCGATCCCGGAGGGGGAGCTGGCCACGCGGGTCACCGATTACCTGGCGGGGATGACCGACCGCTACTGCATCCACCGGTTCGAGGAGCTCAGCGTCCCGGTCGCCTTCGCCCCGTGAGCCGGATGGGGCACACGGCCGGCCCACGGGCGAGACAGGACAGCGCGCGAAGGCCACCGGCATGAGCCGCTACACCGCCGATTCCCGCGACCGCGTGCTGTCCGCCGTCGACATGCTCGCCCTGGTCGGCACCCGCGTCGAGCTGCGCCGGGCGGGGGTCAACAGCTACTTCGGGATCTGCCCGTTTCACGACGAGCGCAGTGGCTCGTTCCATGTCCGGCCCGACGAGAAGCACTTCCACTGCTTCGGCTGCCAGGAGTCCGGTGACCCGTTCGACTTCGTGATGCAGACCGAGGGCCTGGACTTCAAGGCGGCGATGGAATCGCTGGCTGACCGGTTCGGCGTGGCTCTGGAGACCGAGGATGAGGATCCGGGTGCGGCGGCTCGCCGGCAGCAGCGCGAGCGGTTGCACGCCCTGCTCGGGCGGGCGGCGACCTTCTACGCCCGCTACCTGTGGGAGGCGCGCGAGGCCGAGCCGGCGCGGGAGTACCTGCTCGGCCGCGGCCTCACCGAGGAGACGCTGAAGGAGTTCCAGGTCGGCTACGCGCCGAGCGCCTGGGACCGGATGTGGAAGGCGTCGCGCAGCTCGGGCTTCAGCGACGACGAGCTGCTGGCCGCCGGGCTCGTGCAGCGGTCAAAGAACCGTCCCGGCCAGGTCTATGACCGCTTCCGTGAGCGGATCATGTTCCCGGCCGCCGACGCTCGCGGGCGGGTGCGGGGGTTCGGCGCGCGGGCGATGCGTGACAACCAGCAGCCCAAGTACCTCAACACCTCCGACGGGCTCGTCTACCACAAGCGCGAGGTGCTGTTCGGCATCGACCGGGCGCGCGCGGCGGCCTCCCGCGCCGACCGCATGATCCTCGTCGAGGGCTACACCGACGTGCTGGCCATGCACCAGGCCGGGATCGCCAACGTGGTCGGGATCATGGGCACGGCGCTGACCGAGGAGCAGGTGACCGAGCTCGAACGGATCGTGCACGTGCTCGAGCTCTGCCTGGACGCCGACCGTGCCGGCCAGGACGCGATGCTGCGCGCCTCCAGGTTGGCCAAGGCGCGCAAGCTCGAGCTGCGGGTCATCTCGGTGCCCGAGGGCAAGGACCCGGCCGAGCTCGTTCAGCAGCAGGGCGCCGAGGCGGTGCGCCGGATGGCCGGGGAGTCACGCCCGTTCGTCGTCTTCGAGGTCGAGCGGATCCTCGAACGCGCCGACCTGGGCAGCGCCGAGGGCCGCGACCGGGCCCTGGACGAGCTGCGACCGCTGCTCACCGAGCTCCCCAACGGCATCCTGCGCGACGAGCTCGTGCGCCGCGTGGCCGGACGGCTGGCTCTCACCGAGGCGCGCGTCATGAGCCTGCCCGCGGCCTCAGGCCCGGCGGGCAACGGCGCGACCGCCGGACGCGATCCGCTGCCCGGCCCCGCCCGCCAGGCGGCACTCGGCCCCCGTCCCGAGCGCACCTTCCTGGCCCTCTGCATCGCCCTGCCCGAGCAGGGTGCCGCCGTGCTGGGGGAGATCGACTCGGCCGAGCTTTTGACCAGTGCGGCGCTGCGCCGGGCCGCCGACCACCTGCGCACGCGCACGGCCACCCCGCTCGCCGACCTGCCGCCCGACGACGAGGAACTGGCCCGCACGGTCGCCGCGCTGGTCAGCCAGGCCGGGCGCCTGCCCGAGGTCCGGCCCGAGCGCCTGCAGTACAACCGGCTCGTGCTCGACTTCGAACGCATCAACCGGGCGATCATGCGCGCCCGCGCGGGCGGGGGAGGCAGCGCGGCCCAGCTCGCCGCCGAGCGCGAGCACATCCGCGACGCGATGCGCCGGATCAGCGTCGACGGGGACGGCTGACCGCGAAGTGCCCGTCGGACACGCCCCCGACGCGGATCATCCCGGCCCCCTCACCCGCGCGATCTTCCGTCCGATGCGGATGCGAACATACGTTCGTGCCGGTGAGAGGACACATGAATCGCGAGGCGCTCCGGGTATTGCTCGAGCAGGGAGAGTCTGTGGAGCGGATTGCCACCCGCTTTCGCAAACACCCGTCGACCGTCGCCTACTGGATCGCCAAACACGGGCTGGTGGCCAACGGCCAGGAGAAGCATGCGCCCCGAGGGGGCCTGGATCGGGCTGAGCTTCAGGCGCTCATCGAGCAGGGGCTAAGCATCACAGAGATCGCCGCGGCCGTCGATCGCAGTAAGGCAACCGTCCGGCATTGGCTGAAGAAGTACGAGCTGAGGACGCTGAACACGCAGCGGCGGGTGCAACGCAAAGCGGCCTTGGCCGCCGCGGAGGCAGAGGAGGTCGAGCCTCCTGTGGAGCTGCACATGGTCTGCCGCGTGCATGGGGAGACGGGCTTCGTGCGGGAGGGCAGCGGCTACTTCCGCTGTCGGCGCTGTCGCTCTGAGTCGGTGAGCCAGCATCGCCGGCGTCTTAAGGAACTACTGGTGCAGGAGGCGGGTGGCCGGTGCATCCTCTGCGGTTATGATCGCCAGCCGCGGGCGCTGGAATTCCACCATGTCGACCCTGCCGCCAAGTCCTTTGCGCTCAGCCGAAAGGGGATCACGCTCTCCCTGCAAGCGCTGCGTACGGAGGCCCGAAAATGTGTGCTGCTGTGTTCAAACTGCCATGCGGAAGTGGAAAGCGGATGCCTGGCCGTACCCGATACAGTTGCGCGTGGATCGAGCCGGAAGGCGGATGCCGGGGACAGCGATCCACCCGATCCGGGGTAGCTCAATTAGGCAGAGCATTCGGCTGTTAACCGAAGGGTTGTGGGTTCGAGTCCCACCCCCGGAGCTTTCTCCCCGCTTGTGGGAGACCGAGATTCGATGAGGCTCTACGTCTGCTACGGCACGTGGACGGCCGGCAAGCCGCTCCATCCGCATCCTTGTGGTGAGGCCCACCAGGCGCTGGTCAAGGCCGGTCACCGGCCGCAGATCACGCGCGCGTACGGACTCGGGCTGCTGCCCAAAGGCTTCAACGACCTGTTCCCCGGCCGGCGGGCGGTGCGGGAGGCGACGGGCAACTCGTGGGTGCCACTGCTCGTGCTCGATGACGGCACCACGATCCAGGGGTCGCAGAAGATCATCGGCTGGGCCCACGATCACCCCGCCGGCGCCCAGGCCGAGGCAGTCGCCCGGCCCCCGGCCTGACGCGGCCCCGCGGCTGACGCCGGCCCGAGGCTGACGCCGGCCCCCGGCCTGATGCGGCCCCGCGGCTGACGCCGGCCCCGCGGATGAGCCGGCCTCGTGCCTCAGCCGCCGCCGCGCGCGACGAGCTGCTCGCAGAGATCCGCCGCCCGCGCAGGGCCGGCGTCAGGCGGCGTCCGCGCGGCGATCCGGGCCACGTTGGCCGCCAGGTCGGGCCGGGACAGGGCGTACCGGGTGGCCAGGGCCAGCGTCCGTGGGCCGAGCAGGGCCCACGGCAGCCGGACGCCCACGCCGGCCCAGTCGGCGCGGGCGGCGTTCTCGGCCATGTCCCCGGCGTGGGGAACGGGCAGTACGGCCGCTCCGGAGGCGATCGCCCGCACCAGCGTGCCGTGCCCGGCGTGGCAGATGACCAGGTCGGCGTCGGTCATCGTCTGCGCGTAGGAGATCCAGCGCACCAGCCGCGTGTTGGCCGGCACCGTCGCCGGCCCCGGCATCGGCCGGCGGTTCCAGGTGGCCAGCACCCGGATGCGCTCGCCCCCGAGCCCGGCCAACGCGGCGCGCAGCAGCCGGTGCTCGGGATCCTGGGCCGTGGACGGGGCGACGACCACGAGGGGACCGGCCCCGGACGGGACCTCCACCGCCTCGGCGGGGGGTTCCCAGATCAGCGGTCCCACCACGTGCACGTGCGGCGGCCAGTCACGCGGATACTCGAGCTCGGGGTAGGTGGCGACCATCACCAGCTGCTCGCTCAAGCCCCCGTGAAAGCGCGTCACCGCAGGCAGGCCGAGCCGGGCCCGGGTCGCATTGAGCTCGGCGCGGCCGCGCCGGAGCCCCGCCGCCACCGGGCGGTCGAACACGCGCCACAGGGTGCGGCCGGTCGCCGTCCGCGGCATCCGGGCCCCGAACGCGTAGGGCGGGAACCCGGGCGCGCCGACCGGATAGACGTGCGGGATCAGCGTGGCCACCGGGACCCCCTCGAGCTCACCGGCCATTGCGGGGGCCAGGGTGAGGATGTCGTGCACGACGAGATCGGGCTGGGCCGCGGCCACCGCCGGCCGGGTGTGCGCCGTGGCACGCACCACGGCCTCGTAGGGGCCGATCGGTTCAAGCCGGGTCGGGAGAGTCTGAAATTCGGGCGCCGGGACGAAACGCATCCCGGCCGCCTGCACGGGCTCGCGCCAGCGCTGCCAGGTCTCGTAGGTGACCTCATGACCCCGGGCGACCAGCTCGCGCCCCAGCGCGAGCATCGGGAAGGCGTGACCTGGCTGGCCGAACGCCCCGAGGAAGAAGCGCAGCCGGCCGGTCAAGCCGCGAGCTCGGCCACCGCGCGCAGCTGGGTGATGCGGTCCTCGGCGGTGAAGGCCATCGGGCTGATCGTCAGGGTGCCGACCCCGGCGTCCCGGAACGCGGCCAGCCGGTCGCGGACGGCGTCGCGGGGCCCGCACAGCGAGACCATGTCGATCAGCTCGGTGGGGATCGCGGCGGCCGCCGCGTCCTTCTTGCCGTCCAGGTAGAGATCCTGGATCTCGGCCGCCGCCGCCTCGAAGCCGTAGCGCTGGACGAGCTGGTTGTAGAAGTTCTGCTTGCGCGAGCCCATGCCACCGATGTAGAGGGCGAGGATCGGGCGCATCAGATCACGGGCCGCAGCGAGGTCGTCGGAGATGTTGACCTGCACGGTGGGCGCCATGTCGAAGCCGTCCAGGCTGCGGCCGGCCCGATCGGCGCCTTCCTGCAGCAGCGCGCGCAGCTGGCCGACGTGCTCGGGGGAGAAGAAGGTGGGCATCCAACCGTCGGCGATCTCGCCGGCCAGCGCGGTGTTGCGCGGCCCGATCGCGGCCAGGTAGATGGGGATCCGCTCCTGGACGGGGGCGATCATCAGCTTCAGGGCCTTGCCCGGCCCGTCGGGCAGCGGCAGCTCCAGCGTCTCCCCGTGGTACTCGAGCCGCTCGCGGGCCAAGGCCTTGCGGACCACGGCCACGTACTCGCGCGTGCGCTGCAGCTGGCGGCCGAAGCGCTGCCCGTGCCAGCCCTCGGCGACCTGCGGTCCCGATGAGCCGATGCCCAGGATCAACCGCCCCCCTGACAGCTCATCGATCGTCGCCGCCGTCATCGCCGTCATCGCCGGACTACGGCCCGGCATCTGAAAGATCCCCGAGGCGAGGCGGATCGTGCTCGTGCCCGCGGCCAGCCAGGCCAGCACCGTGGCCGCGTCCGAGCCGTAGGCCTCGGCCGCCCAGACGGAGTCATAGCCGAGCCGCTCGGCCTCCTGCACGACGGCCAGCTGCTCCTCGGCCCGCATGCCCAGTCCCCAATAACCGACGTTGACGCCCAGGCGCATTGCAAGGTTCCTTTCACGGCGAGGAGTTGGCTTGTCGCTGCCGACGACCCGCTCTAGGGTGCGACGCAAGCGGCCGGCCGCGTGGCCGTCCGCCGCCGAACCCTATGCGAACCCGCTCCCGCGCGACCAGCCGAGACCTCGCCCTGGCCATCACCTGCCTCCCGCGCCACACGCGCGAGGCGATGCTGGCCGGCATCGCAGGCAACGACATCATCGTCGGGGCCTACGCGACCGGCGACGGCATCTGCCCGATGCTCGCGGCGCATCGCCACGGCGGGCGCACCAACTTCATCGGCTTCGCCAACGCCTGGGATCGCTTCGCCTTCCGCAACGGCCGCAGCCGCCGCGCTCGGCGCGCCACCGAGCGCGAGCTGCGCGTTCTGCGCGCGCACCTCGAGGCCAGCCTGCTCGACGAGGATGCTCCGCACGGGGACCTGGCCGCCGCTCGCCGCGAGCACGAGCAGCTGCTGGCCGCCCGCCGCGAGCACGAGCAGCGGCTGGCCGGCCGCCGCGAGCAGGAGCAGCGGCTGGCCGCCCGCGCTCAGCGCGACCCCGAGGCCGGCCGAGATCACGACCTTGCCGCCGCGAAGACCCCCGTCGCGCCCAGCCCGCGCCGCGGTCGCTCCCGTGACGATCGGCCGCAGGACGCCGATCGCCGCCGAGAGCTTGACAACCGGCCGGGCTGGGCGTGGACCCGGCTGGTGCGCCGCTACGACGACTACGAGCGCCTGCTGGCTCACGTGCAGGCGCAGTCCGCGGCCGCGAGCCCCGCGTCCGGCGCGGTCGCCGAGCCGGGGCCCCGCCCGCTCACCCCGGCCTGACCGCGACGCCGAGCCCGGGACCGGCCGCGCCGACCCCACCCGGCCCGAGCGCCCTGTCAGGCGGCGGCCACCGTCTGCAGCTCGCGCAGTGACTCGTCAAGCAGCTGCCGCAACGCGGCCGGGTCCTCCTGCTGCACCCAGCGGCCGAAGGCCACGTGGAAGATGGTCACGCCGGCCTGGGCGGCGAGAATCGCCGCGTTGGCCGGCACGCCGCGCTGTGCCAGCGCCGTCTCCAGCGCGCCGGCCAGGGTCTGCAGCTTGATCAGCTCGCGCTCCTGAAGCTCCGGGTTGGCCTGCACGATCTGGGCGCGCAGCCGCGCGAAGCCATGGCGCTCGGTGAACATCTCCGCGACCGGATCAAGGCCGCGCAGCACGGCGGAGAGCGGCGGCGCATCGGCCGGGGTGGCGGCCACCCCCTCGAGCCACAGCCGCTGAAGCTCCTGGCTGCCACTGAACAGGACCTCGCGCTTGTCGGAGAAGTAGCGGAAGAACGTGCGCTTGGTCAGGCCCGCGCGCTCGGCGATCTGCGCGACGGTGGTCGCCTCGTAGCCCTGCTCGTCGAAGAGCTCGATGGCCGCGCGCACGAGGCGGCCCTGCGCATCGGGTTTCCAGCGGGACATCCGCGCCCCAGCGTAGTTGATGACACCAAATGACATCGAGGTGCTAGGGTGATGGCACCAGGTGACATACACCATCGACGGGAGACTTTCATGCGTGTCTTCGTAACCGGCGCCTCAGGCCACATCGCCTCCGCCGTCATCCCCGAACTGCTCCGGCACGACCACCAGGTCGTGGGACTGGCGCGGTCCGATGCCTCAGCGGAGGCCGTCGCCGCGCTCGGCGCCGAGGTGCGCCGGGGTGATCTGGACGATCTCGAGGGCCTGGCCGCAGCCGCCGCGCAGGCCGACGGGGTGATCCACCTCGCCTTCAAGCACGAGGCGATGGCGACCGGCGACTTCATGAGCGCGGTCTCGGCCGATCTGGCCGCCACCCGAGCGCTGGGCGAGGCCCTGGTCGGCAGCGACAAGCCGCTGGTGACCACCGGGGGCACACTGATGCTGGCCATGGCCGGGATCACCGGCCGCCCGGGGACCGAGGACGATCAGAGCGAGGGCGGCCCGCGCGTCGACGCGGCCAACTACACCGTTGGACTGGCCGGACACGGGGTGCGCTCCTCGGTCGTGCGCCTGGCGCCGATGGTCCACTCCGACCTCGATCACCACGGCTTCACGCATGTGCTGATCGGCCTGGCCCGTGAGCACGGCCTCGCCGCCTACACCGGCGACGGCAGCAACCGCTGGCCCGCCGCCAACACCCATGACATCGGCGTCCTGTACCGCCTGGCGCTTGAGCACGGCCCGGCCGGCTCGACCTTCCACGGGGTGGGCGACACCGGCATTCCGCGCAAGGTGATCGCCGAGACGATCGCCGGCCAGCTCGGGGTCCAGGCCCGCGCGATCAGCGAGGACGAGGCGCCGCGGTATCTGGGCTTCCTGGCCGCGTTCGCCGGCCTGGACAACCCGACGTCAAACGCCAAGACGCGCGAGGTGCTGGGCTGGGAGCCGACCCACCCCGGCTGGGTGCAGGACGTGCGGGAGGGCAGCTACTTCGACTGAGCGCGCGCGGCTGCCGGCGCCGGTCCCGTCGCCGGGCTCGGGGGCGGGGCCGGCGCCGAGCCCGGGGGCGGGGCTGGCGCCGAGTCCGAGGGCGGGGCCGGCGCCACCGGAGCGGGGGTGCTGGTCACCTGCACGACGTGGGGGATGAGCAGACCGGCGCTGTCGCGGGTGTAGGTCACCTGTACCCCATCGCCGACCGCGACACCGCTGAGCAGGCTTGAGACCAGCGAGGTCGCGAACACGACCGAGCTGCCCGACGGTTGCTGGACGGTCAGGGCCGAACCGCTGAGCGCGGTCACGGTCCCCGTCAGGGTGCGCAGCCCGGTGAAGGTCAGCGCGGTGGCCCGCATGCTGCCCGTGCCGATCGGGGCGTAGTCGACCGTGACCTTGTCGCCGAGCTCGGCCCCGAGGGTCAGGGCGGGGTCGCTGAAGGTCTGGAAGGTGTAGCTGTGGCCGTAGGTGGTGGTGCTGCGCAGCACCGCGGGGAGCACGTGGTAGCGCCGGAAGGACCGGTTGTAGGAATCCCAGGCGCCGTCGTCGAGCCAGGTCGGGCCGCCCTTGCGGTTGCCGCCACCCCCATCGGAGGTGCCGAAGAACCGGCCGTCGATGCTCATGAAGATGTGCACGCCGGGGCGGTCATAGAGGTTGACCGCGGTGGGGGCTTGGCCCGGGCCACGGGCGATCACGTGCTCGGCGAGCAGCTGCCGGACCACGCCGAGGTCATTGGGGACGCCGCTTCCGGCCGGCCACAGGCCGGCTCCGGAGAGCACTGCGGCCACCGAGCCCGAGCAGTCAAAGCCGCGTCGGCGGCCGTTGTAACCCGGGCCCCGCCCGCCCACGCTGGCCTGGCCCGCCTGGTCATGGCCGCCACCCCACACATAGGGCCACACACCCGCGGCGACCGCATCCGCGCTGCGCGTCAGCGCGTTGATCACGCCCATGCTGTGGCCGTTGGTCTGGATGGTCAGCGTCGAGGCACCGACGTAGGTGATCCGGCCCGTGAGCCTGCCGTGCGCGGCCCCAGCGGCGGCGCCCGGGAGCAGCAGGGCGCAGACCAGGACACCCAGCGCGCCGAGCAGACGCGCGCGCCAGGCGGCGGCGACCATCAGGCGGTGAGGGTGAAGGAGCATCAGACGGGGGCGACGAGACGTCGGAGGGGAGCGGGTCCTCTGCCGTCATCGGCCCGCGGCCCGGTGCCCTGAAATCCGACGTCGTCAGACGGACGTCCGGACCAGGACCCCGCTGAGCAGGCGCCCGGCTTCGCGGAGCCCGGGGGTGCGCTGCGCACGAGCCGGACCCCGGTGAGCACACGCCGCACGAGTCACCGGGCCTCGGGACGGGTAGCGTGAGGGACGGACCCCGGACTCGACAGGAGACGCCATGGGCTTTGACCAGTACCACGAGCCGCCGGAGGAGCTGCCGGCCCAGACGCGGACGTTCGCGCGGCTGTGCGCATCGTTGACCGAGGAGGCCGAGGCGATCGGCTGGTATGAGCAGCGCATCGCTGTCGAGACCGATCCCGAGGCGGCGGCGATCATGCGCGACGCGGTCGGCGAGGAGTACAAGCACTTCAGCATGGACCTCGAGTTCCTGCTGCGCCGCACCCCGGTCTGGCGCGCGATCGCGCAGGGCATCCTGTTTCAGGAGGGCGACGTGGTCGAGCACGGCGAGGCGGCCGAGGAGGCTGCGACCGAGGGTGGCGAGCCCGACAGCGCGGGCAGCGGCGCCGGGGCCGGCGCCGGCGGGTCACTCGGGATCGGCAGCCTGCGGGAGACGGCGGCATGAGCAATCACCTGCTGCGCTCGCACGCGCCGCTGACCGACGGCAACTGGGAGCTGATCGACGACGAGGCGCGCGAGCGACTCGGCGCGGCCCTGGCCGCCCGCAAGCTCGTCGACTTCACCGGGCCCCTGGGCTGGGAGTACTCGGCGACCAATCTCGGCCGCGTCGAGCCGGTGTCGTCCGCGCCGTGCGATGGGGTCAGCGCCCTCCGGCGGCGCGTGCTGCCGCTGGCCGAGGTCCGCGCGCAGTTCACGCTCTCGCGCGACGAGCTGCGCGACGATGATCGCGGCGCGCCCGACGCCGATCTCGAGCCGTTGGACCGGGCCGCGCACCAGATGGCCGTGGCCGAGAACCGGGCCGTGTTCCACGGCTGGACCGAGGCGGGCATGGCCGGGATCAGCCAGGTCTCTCCGCACGGCGGGCTGACTCTGGGCGAGGATCCCGACGGTTATCCGCGCCCGGTGGCGCGCGCCGTCGAGCGCCTGTTGCAGGCCGGCGTGGGCGGTCCCTACGCCGTCGCCTTCGGAGCCGATGAGTACACCCGGGTCGCCCAGTCGACCGAGCACAGCGGTCATCTGCTGCGCGACCACCTGGCGCGGATCCTCGGCGGACCGGTGGTCTGGGCCCCCGGGGTCTCCGGCGCGATCGTGCTCAGCCTGCGCGGCGGGGACTTCGTGTTCGAGTCCGGACAGGACCTGTCCATCGGGTACCTGGACCACGACCGTGACACCGTCACGCTGTACCTGGAGCAGAGCTTCAGCTTCCATGTGGCCACCCCTGAGGCGGCCGTGCCGCTGTCCGGATAGCCCGTCCGGGCGGCTCCGGGTCAGACGGTGAGTGAGGTCAGGTCTTCGCCGCCGGCACGCTCGAACAGGATCTCCGGGATGACGCAGGCGGGGGAGAGACGCAGCAGGAAGCGCACCCCCTCGGCGATGTCCTCGGGGCGGATCATCGCCTCGGCGGCGATCGCGCCCTTGACGAACTCGGTCATCGGCGTGTCGACGAAGGCGGGGCACAGGGCGCAGGACTTGATGCCCTCGCCCCCGAGTTCCTTGTTCATGGCCTGGGTGAAGCCGACCACGCCATGCTTGGTGGCCGAGTAGACCGACAGCCAGGCCTCGCCGACCTTGCCCGAGATCGACGCGGTGTTGACGACCAGCGCGTTGCGATGCTCGGCGGCCGCGGCGCGCAGCATCTCGGCGCACTCGCGGTAGAAGAGGACGATCGCGCGCAGGTTGACCCCCAGCTGCATGTCCAGGAACTTGGTCTGGATCTCCGCCACCGGCGCGCCGACCCCGACACCCGCGTTGTTGACGAGCAGGTCCAGGCGCCCGAAGCGGTCGCGGTGCGCGGCCACCAGCGCCTGGATGGTCGCCTCGTCGGCCATGTTGCCGGCCATCGAGAGGACGCGGTCACCGCCGTCCAGGTCGGCCACGGCGCCCTCGAGCTTCTCCGCCCGGCGGCCGGAGATGGTCACCGACCAGCCCTCCTGCAGCAGCATGCGCGCGATGGCCAAGCCGATCCCGCTCGACGCCCCGGTCACGATCGCTGCGCGGTCCGCCATGGTGTTCTCTCCCGACCTCGGTGACTAGAGCGGGGTATCCAATCAGGCGCGCGCCGCCGGCGTGGTGATAGGAGCGCGCCGCCGGCGCGGCGATACTTGCGCTGTGGCCGAGCCGAGCCGCCCACCGCGCACCGATGAGACCTCCTCGGGCCCGCCGGAGCCGGAGCCGCTCCCGCCGCCGTCGCCCCCCGCGACGCTCTCACCGCTCGAGGATCGCCGTACCAGCCCGGTCGAGCTGCTGTGGGACCTCGTCTTCGTGTTCGCCGTGACCCAGGTCACGACGCTGCTCACCGACGGCCCCGGCTGGGCGCGCTTCGGCGAGGCGATGCTGTGCCTGGCCCTGATCTGGTGGGCGTGGTCGGCGTTCGTCTGGGCGGCCAACGCGCAGGCCGAGGACTCGGGCCCGCTGCGGGCCTGCCTGCTCGTGGCCACGGTGCTCATCTTCATCTGCGGTCTGGCCCTGCCTCAGGCCTTCGCGGCCGAGGGGCTGCTGTTCGCCGGGTCCTACACGGTCGTGCGGCTGCTGCACCTGGCCGTCTACGTCGATGCCTCACGCCGCGGCAACGCCTCCCTGGCCGCGATCATGGGCTTCGCCGTCACCGTCCTGACCGGCATGGCGCTGCTCATCGTCGGCGGGGCCGCGCTGCACGGGTGGGCCCGCGCGCTGGTGTGGACGGCGGCGGCGGCGATTGACTACGCCGGGCCGGCCTGGCTCACGCGCGAGCGGCTGCGCGGCCTGCAGCGGGTCGCGGTCGACCATTTCGCCGAGCGGTACGGCCTGTTCCTGCTCATCTGCCTGGGCGAGTCGGTGGTCGCGCTCGGCGCCGGCGTGGGGGGCGCGCACCGCCACATCGACGCTGCCCTGATCCTCCGGGCCGGCCTGGCCCTGCTGATCGCCGGGGGGCTGTGGTGGACCTATTTCGACCGCCTCGCCGATGCGGCCAGCCACCGGCTGCGCGGCCACGCCGATCCGGTGCTCGCCGCCGCCGACGGCTACAGCTACCTGCACCTGGTCATCGTCGCCGGGGTGATCACCTACGCGGGAGGGGTCAAGCTGCTCGTGCACCCCAGTGCCGGGGGGCTGACGACGGCGGGACGCCTGGCTCTGTGCGGGGGCGTTGCCCTCTACATGGCCGGCGTGGCCGCCTTCGGGCTGCGTCTGACCGGTCGCCTGGACCCCGGCCGGCCGCTGCTCGCGCTGGCGCTGCTGGTCGTCTTCGCTGCCGGGGCGGGACTCTCGGCCACGCTGCTGATCGCGATCATCTGCGCGCTGACGCTGGGTCTGTGCGCGGTTGAGACGATCAGCGAGCGGCGGTCGATCAGCGAACCGCGGTCGGCGGCTGAAGCCTAGAGGACCCGCTGAGGGGGGTCCAGCAGCGCTCCGAGGTACCCGACCATCCGGTGCGCCAGCGAGGAGGCGAAGCGCAACTCGGGCCCGAGCGGCGGGCCCGGCGGCCGCAAAGCCCCCGGGATCCGTGCCGCCACCTCGGGGGCGAAGCGGCCGAGCACCGCCTCGGCGACATACGTGGCCGAGCGCACCACCGGCGGTTCGAACGACCACAGGACCTCGAACTGGCGGCGCATGTCGGGCCCATCGGGTGAGCCCGCGTGCTCCCAGGCGGCCAGGCACACCGCGCTGCCGGGGGCGTCGAGCACGAGCGTCCACTCCCGCGCCATCGCCTCGCCGGCGTCGACGGGGACCTCGATCGCTCCGCCGGCCGGTTCGCGCAACGCGGGGAAGTCGGCCACGGCGACGACCAGGTCGGCGGTGCGGGCCAGCTCTCCCCAGCGGCGCTCGGCCTGGCGGTAGAAGCGCTCGCGCTGAAAGCAGCCGAGCGCGAAACCGGTCGCCGCCCGGGCGCAGAACTCATCCTCGAGGGCATGCGTGAGCCCGAGCAGGGCTCGCTTGCTCATCACCGCCGGGGCCACCTCGGGATGGCGCTCGCGCAGCCCGGCGAACACGGAGACCGGCGTCGGGCGGTTGGCCTGGCGCAGCCGCTCGATCGCCGCCGCCATCGACAACCCCTCGCCGCGCAGCCGCGCGACCTCCCGCACCTGCTCGACGTCACGCTCGCTGTAGCGGCGGTGCCCGCCGGGCAGCCGGGTCGGAGCCGGGAAGTCATAGCGGCTCTCCCACATGCGCAGCGTGCCCGCGGGCACACCGGTGCGCTGGGCCAGCTGGGCGGTGCTCAGTTCTCCGTTTGAACCCTCGATACCGGGGAACGTAACAGTTTGTTGAACTTCTTCCAACACCAGATAGGGTAGATCGCATGAGTACCGGGACGACGAAAGAGAGAGACGCTGCCATGCGCGTACTGATCACAGGAGGTACGGGGACGATCGGACTCGCGGTGGCTGATGCCCTGCGGGCCCGGGGCGATCAGGTCGTCGCCCTCACCCGCGATCCCGATCGGGGATCGCGAGTGCTCGGCGCCGGAGTCGAGGTGCACGCCTGGCCCGACCCCACCCAGGCCCCGCCCCCGGTGCAAGCGTTGACCGGGACCGATGCGGTTGTGCATCTGCTCGGCGAGCCTGTCGCACAGCGCTGGACGCAGGAGGCACGTCAGCGCATCCGTGACTCACGGGTGCTCGGCACGCGGATGCTCGTGCAGGGCCTGCAGGCCGTCGACGACAGCCAGCGGCCCAACGTGCTCGTCTCCCAGTCGGCGACCGGCTACTACGGCCCCGGCGGCGACGCGCCCGTGGACGAGCAGACCGCGGCGGGGCACGACTTCCTGGCCGAGGTCACCGCGGCGTGGGAGCAGGAGGCGCTCTCCGCGCAGAGCCTGATGCGGGTCGTCCTGACCCGCACCGGCGTGGTCCTGTCGCCCAACGGCGGCGCGCTGGCCAAGATGCTGCCGTTCTTCCGGCTCGGGATCGGTGGCCCGGTCGCGGGCGGGCAGCAGTACGTGCCCTGGATCCACCTCGAGGACGTGGTCGGGGCGCTGATCCGCTGCGTCGACGACGCCGCCGCCAGCGGGCCGATCAACGTGACCGCCCCCAACCCGGTGACCAACACCGAGCTCTCCAAAGCGCTGGGCCATGCGCTCGGGCGCCCGGCCGTGCTGCCGGTGCCCGGGTTCGCGATCAAGCTGCTCTACGGGGAGATGGCGGAGATGGTGACCACCGGAGCGCGCGTCATCCCCGCCCGCCTGCGCCAGCTCGGTTACGAGTTCCGGCACCCGGAGATCGGGCCGGCTCTGCGCGACGTGCTCGGCGCCGCGTGATCACGCACCGCATCCAGCGTGAGCAGACGGTCCGGCGTCCGCTGGACGAGGTGTTCGCCTTCTTCGCGCAGGCGCGCAATCTCGAGCGGCTCACGCCACCCTGGCTGACCTTCGCGGTGATCACGCCCGATCCGATCCCGATGCGTGTCGGCACGCTGATCGACTACAAGCTGCGCCTGCACGGGGTCCCCTTCAGCTGGACCACGCGGATCGAGGAGTGGCAGCCGGGGGCCGGTTTCGTCGACCGCCAGATCGCCGGGCCCTACGGGCTCTGGCATCACCGCCACACCTTCCGGGCGGCAGGCCGGGACGCGACGGTGCTCGCGGACACGGTCGACTACGCGCTGCCGCTCGGGCGGTGGGGTGATCTCGCCCACCGGCTGTTCGTGCGCCGCGACGTGGAACGGATCTTCGCCTATCGGCACGAGGCGGCCGCCCGACTCCTGGCGTGACCGCCCTGCTCTGGTACCGGCGCGACCTCCGCGTGCACGACCTGCCCGCGCTGCGGGCGGCGCTGGACGACCACGACACCGTCGCGCCGGTCTTCTGCTTCGACGACGGGCTGCTCAAGGGCCGGCATGCCTCGGGCAACCGCACCCGCTTCATGCTGCAGTGCCTGGCCGATCTCGAGCAGGCCCTGCGCGACCGCGGCGGCGCGCTCTACCTCCGCCACGGGCGACCCGAGCGCGAACTGCGGAGCCTGGCCGCTGAGCTCGGGGCCAGCGAGGTGCATTACAGCCGCGACGTCGGACCGTTCTCACGCCGCCGGGCGGAGGCCGTCCGGGACGCGCTGGCCCGGGACGGAATCGCGCTGATCGGGCATCCCGGGCTGTTCGTCATCGACGCCCTGGACCCGGTGCGCACGGGGGCGGGCAAGCCCTACACAGTGTTCACCCCGTTCTTTCGCAATTGGTCGGCCCAGCCGCGCCGGGAGGTGATCGGGGCCCCGCGCCGGATCCCCGCCCCCGACGCGCCCACGGACACGGGCCGGCTGCCGTCGCTGGCTGACCTCGGCCTGCAGGCCGAAGCCACCGACGCCGCGCCCGGGGGGGAGCCCGAGGGGCGCAGGGCCCTGAGCCGGTGGATCAACGGCGCGATCGGAGAGTACGCCGAGGCGCGCAACGCGCTGGGGTCTGAGCAGGCGTCGCGGCTGTCGCCCTACCTGCACCTCGGTTGCCTGTCGCCGCGCGAGGTCGAACAGCGCCTGCCGGACGGCAAGGGTGCCGCGGCCTGGCGCCGTCAGCTGTGCTGGCGGGACTTCTACGCGCACGTGCTCGGCCACTTCCCCGCCAACGCGAAGACCGAGTTCCAGGAGCGCTACCGCGGCACGATCCGCTGGAGCCACGCCGAGCAGCGCTTTGCCGCCTGGTGCGACGGTCGCACGGGCTATCCGGTGGTCGACGCGGCGATGCGCCAGCTGCGGCGCGAGGGCTGGATGCACAATCGCGCCCGGCTGATCGCGGGCTCGTTTCTGACCAAGGACCTCGGGATCGACTGGCGGTGGGGCGAGCGCTGGTTCATGCGTCAGCTGATCGACGGTGACCAGGCCTCCAACAACGGAAACTGGCAGTGGATCGCTTCGGTGGGCGTGGACCCGGCGCCCGCCTTTCAGCGGATGTTCAACCCCAGCCTTCAGCAGCGGCGCTTCGATCCCGACGGGCGCTACGTCCGGCGCTACGTCCCCGAGCTGGCCGCCGTGCCCGACGAGCACCTCGTCGAGCCGTGGCGGATGCCCGAGGCCCTGCAGGAGCAGGTCGGCTGCCGGATCGGCCGCGACTACCCTGAGCCGATGGTCGACCATCGCCAGGCCCGCGAGGAGGCTCTGGCCCGCTACCGGGTCTGAGCGCCGGTGGCCGAGAGGCTCGACGGCGCCGGGCGGCCCACGCCGCCGCGTGACCTGCGGTCCGTCCGCGCGCTCGAGCTCGCCGCCCTGCGCGGATGGCCGGCCACGATCCAGCTAAAAGCCCCCGGCGGGTGGGTGCTGCGGGCCACGCCCGGACTGGACCGCGCCCGCTCGAACCACGCGCTGACGCCGTGCCGGGCGCTGGCCGCCGGCGAGCTGCTCCCGGCGATCGAGGCGGTCCGTGCCTTCGCGCACCGGCACCGTATCCGGCCCGGGATGCAGGTCACCCCGCTCGGGCTCCACGACGCCCTCGAGAACACGCTCGCGGACCAGGGATGGCAACGGCGCTGGCCCGCGCTCGTTCTGGCCCGACCCGCGCCGGACGCGGGTCCGTCGGGCACGCCTCCCGGCGGCCGCCCGGCACCTCGACCCGACGATCGGCCGCGGCCTGCTGCCGTTGCTCCGCAGGTTTTTCGCCACGGCGATCGGGCCGATCGCGACTGGCTGGACGCCTGGGCCCGGTGTGAACCGGGGCGTGATGTCGAGGCCCACGCGCGTACCGTGCTGGCGGCTCTCGCCGGCCGCGCCTGCTTCGGGCGGCTCGGCGATCAGGCGGTGGGGATCGCCGTGCCGTGGCGCGGCACGCTGGGCCTCTACTGCGTGGCCGTGGATCGACAGCGGCGGCGCCAGGGTCTCGGTCGCGCGATCACGCAGGCGCTGATCTCCCTGCACCCGGGGGCCAGGGTCTTCCTGCAGGTCGAGTCCGACAACGCCGCGGCGATCGCCCTGTACGAGCGGCTCGGGCTACGCGCGACCCACCGCTACGTGCATTGGGTGGCCCCGGAGCCGTGAATGAACGTCGATCAGTGCCGGCGGCGCCCGCGCACGACGCGGCGCGGCAGCGGCACCGGGGAGATCCGGTCGGCGGCCTCTCCGGCCAGCAACCGCGGCTCCAAGCGGGCCACCAACGCGGCCAGCTCGTCGCGCTCGGTGGTGCTCATGCGGCTGGGACGCCCGCGAGCCTCGCGGAGGAGCTCGAGCAGCCGCCGGCGTTCCTGCGGGCTGAGGCGCAGCAGGTGGTCACGGGCCAGCAGCCCGATCTCGGCGATCGAGATGAGCTTGAAGATCGGAAGCCGCCGCAGGCCGGGCACGTGCTCGGCGGTGCGGCCCAGGGAACGTGTGATCAGTCCGCGGGCGATACGGCGAGTGTAGGACCCCGGCCACTCCAGGCGGCGCGGCCCGGCCGCCCGGTGATGACGATGTCCTCGGCGGCGGTGGGCGCCCCGAACAGAAAGCCCTGGCCGTAGGGGCAGCCGGAGAGGCGCAGCAGCTCGCGCTGGCGCGGAGTCTCGATGCCCTCGGCGATCACCGGGATGTCCATCCCGTCACCGATGGCCAGGATCGCCCGCAGGACCGCCAGGTCGCGGCGGTCGGCGCCGAGCCCGTCCAGAAACGAGCGGTCGGACTTGATCAGGTCGACCGGAAATCGCTTGAGATAGCTCAGGGCCGAATACCCGGTCCCGAAGTCGTCCAGCGCGATCCGAACACCGAAGCGGCGGATCCGCTCGAGGTTGCGACCCGCGACCACGCCCGGGGTCATGAACACGCCCTCGGTGATCTCCAGCGACAGCGCGGCGCCGTCGAGCCGGCAGCTGAGCAGGATGCTGCGCAGGATCTCGGCGAAGTTCGGCACCGCCAGCTGCACGGGGGAGACGTTGACGGCGATGGTCAGGTGCGGGTCGCTCGCGGCGCGCCAGCGCGCCAGCTGGCGGCAGGCCGTGCGCAGCACGAACTCCCCGATCCGCACGATCTCCCCGCCGGCCTCGGCGACCGGGATGAAATCGCCCGGGGGGACGGCTCCGAGCTCGGGATGATCCCATCGCGCCAGCGCCTCGAAGCCGGCCGTGGCGCCGCTGCCCAGCTCCACGATGGGCTGGTAGACGACGTCGATCTCGTTGCGGGTCACGGCACCGGGCAGCGCTGCCCGCAGGCGCAGGCGACGCGCCGAGCCGTGGCTGGCGTCGGCGCCGGCCACGAGCATCCGGCCCCGGTGGCCCTTGGCCCTGCGCATCGCCTCGACGGCCCGGGTGATGAGACGGTCGACGGCGTCGAGGCTCTCGTCCGCCGACAGGGTGGCGATCCCGGCGGTCACCGTCACCGGCAGCTGATCGGCCCGGACCCGCACGGCCTGAGCGCCGACCCCCTCGCGAATGCGATGGGCCAGGGCCACGGCCTGCAGCTGGTCCGAGACTCCCGTGCGCAGGACCACGAAGGTGTCGCCCTCCAGCCGGCCGAGCACGTCGTCAGGCCCGAGCTCGTTGGCGATCCGCCGGGCCACCAGCTTCAGGATCCGGTCACCCTGGATGGTGCCGTAGACCTCGTTGATGGCCCCGAGGTCGTTGACCCCGACGGTCACCGCGAGCAGGTCGGTCGCCTGCTTGCGCTCGGCCATCTGGCCGGCGTAGGCGATGGTCAGCGCGCGGTTGGGCAGATTGGTGAGCTGATCGTGCAGTCGCTGGTGGGAGGCGGCATGGCGCAGATCGATCAGGGCCTGGACGGCCGCTCCCATGTCACCGAGGATGCGCAGATCGCGGTCGCTCCAGTGCCGCGGGGCGGTGTCGATCGCGCACACGGTCCCGATCGTGTGTCCGTCCCGCAGGGTCAGCGGCACGCCCGCGTAGGCGATCGCCGACAGGTCGCGGATGGCCAGGTTGTCGGCGACCAGCGGGGTCCGCCGGGCATCCTGGATGATCAGCGGACGTCCCAGGTTGACCACGTGCTGGCAGAACGAGTGGCTGAGGGGCGTCTCGCGCGCCTGCGCCCACGGCGAGGGCAGGCCGTGCTGGCTCTTGAAGAACTGGCGGTCGCGGTCGACCAGGGAGATGAGCGCGACCGGGGTGCCGAGTAGCTCGGCGATCAGACGGGTGAAGCGGTCAAAGTCCTCCTCGGGCGCGGTGTCGAGCAGGGCCAGGGCCCGAAGGGCGGCGATGCGGGCGCCGTCGGTGACGGTCAGGCTGGGCGCCGCGCTCCCGCTGGGCGCCGGGGTCACGCTGGGCGCCGCGGTCACGCTGGGCGCCGCGGTCACGCTGGGCGCCAGGTTCACGCTCGGAGCCACCGCCAGGCTCGGCGGCGGCATCACGGCCGGCGGCGTGACGGCCGGCGGCGTGACGGCCGGCGGCGGCATCACGACCGCCGCGGAGCGGCCCGGGCCGGCATACAGGGATGTGACCTCGGTGCGCACCGGGTCAAGAGTCGGCTGATCTGCGCAAAAGCGGAACGGGTGCGCAGAAAAGATGGCGCTTCGGCTCCCCAGGTGCGCAACTTGAGCATCGTCTCGGCACCTGGACGGACGTTCGAGCGTGGCCCGCGATTGCGCAAGTTTCCTGTCCAACCGGCGTTGCAGGTTGCGTTGGGTCTGTCACCGGCTCGTCGTGCCCCGGATGTGTGCGATCCGCGATGCGGATCTGAGCTGGCGCAGTGACCGACACGGTGGCGGCGCACCGTCCGGCACGAAGCCGGGACGCGCCGCGTCAGGGCCCTCGCGCGACGAAGAGGTCGCGCGAGGGGCCGCACCGTTTGGGTCGCGCGAGGAGGACGCACGGTTGGGCTGCGGCGGGCCCTGAGCGACGAGGCCCGCGGATCATGGGATGATGCCGCGGTCGGGGCGCACGGCCGGGTCACGGACAGGCCTGTCACGGGGCGGCCCCGCTCGTCAGAGTCATGAGCAGCGCGCCCGATCCCGCCAGCGTCCCACCGGACCTTGTCCCCGGCCGCGCGCGCCGGCTGCCGCGGGCGCTGCGGCCGCCGGGAGCCACCGGGGCGGACGGCGCTGTGCCGCTCTGGGCGCGGGTGGCCCTCGCGGTGCTGGTCACGGTTGCGCTCGGCACCTGGGGCTTTCTCGAGCTGCCGGTGTCGCCGCGGCTGACCGTCGTCGAGTCGCTGTACTTCGCGCTCAAGCTGTACACGCTCGACCTGGGCCCGGGTGACGGGAGCGCCCCGGGTCCCGACTGGCAGATCCTGGTCGGACTCGTGCTGGCGGCGGCCCTGCTCGCGCGCGGCGTGCTCGGCCTGGCCCGCGCGCGCGTGTCGCGGTTGATCGTCCGCCATGGCCTGTCAGGCCACGTGATCGTCTGCGGCTCGGGCGTCTACGGCACGCGACTGGCCGAGACGCTGGGCGCCGACCACGATGTCGTGCTGATCGACATCGCCGCGGGGCCCGCCGTCACCGCCGCCGCGGCGCATCTGTGGCCGATGACCGGTGACGCGGTGCAGGCGGCGACGCTGCTGGCCGCCGGCGTGCCGCGAGCGCACTGGGTGGTGTCGGTGACCGGAGACGACTTCGTCAACTCGCAGGTCGTCTCCGCGGTGCGCACACTGGCTGCGGGCGGCCGGGTGCGCGACGGGCTGCAGGTGCTCGTCCAGGTCGAAGACCCGTCGTTGGCCCGCTTCCTGGAGGAGAACGACGCCGGTTCGGTCGCGAGGGCGGCCCGGATCGTCGTCAGCCCGTTCAGCGCCGCGGCGATCGCGGCGGACGCGCTGCTCGAGGACTCGCGCGTCGGCGACGGGGCCCGGGCGGCACCGCTGATGCGGATGCGCAGCGGCGCCGGACCCAACCTGCTGCTGGCCGGCGACCATCCCCTCATCGATTCGCTCGTGCTGGCCGCGCTGCGGCGCTGGCGCGTGCGCACCCTGCGCGAGTTGGAGGCCGGCACCGGCCGCACCCGACCGCCGATGCACGTGTCGGTGTACGGCCCCGGCGCCGAGGCCCGTGTGGCTCGGCTACGCGCCCGCTGGCGCCCGGAGCCCGAGGTGCTCGTCCTCGAGGCTCGTGACAGCTCGCCCTCGGGTGATCCCTCGGCCGACGGCGAGCTCTGGTTGCGCCGTCCCGGCCGGGCCGATCACGCGATCGTGGTGTGCGCCTCGGAGCTGGACGGGATCGCCCTGACCCTCACGGTGGCGCGGGCCCTCGGGGGCCGCGCCCGCATCACCCGCGTGACCACGCAGCGGGAGAGTGCGCTGGACACGCACCTGGAGCAGCGCACGGCGGCCAGCGATCAGCTGGCCAGCACCGAGGTCAAATCCGTGGCCGAGCTGGGGGCGCGGCCCGAGCGCATGCAGCGGCTCTCCGAGCTCGAGCGCCTTCAGGCCGCGCTCGCGGCGCCCGACGGCGCCGAGTCGCAGCGGGCGCGCGAGCGTGCGCGGGCCCTCCTGAGCCGCTCTGAGCTCGAGGTCGTGTCTGACTCGGGTTGGCGCTGGCGCCCCGCCGAGCGTCCGCTACTGCAGGCCCTGCTGAGCCGCCCCGCCCCCGGAGTGCCCCTCAGCGCGATCGTCCGGGCGGGTCTGCGGGTGACCCTGGACAACCCGGAGAACCTGCGCGAGGCCGCCGAGGCGCTCGCCGCCGCCGAAGACCCTCACGCGGCCGCCGCGTGGTGCGCGTGGGTCCAGTCGCTCGCCGCGCGGCCGCCCACCGAGCAGCTGTCCGACCTGTCCCGCGCGCACGCCGATCCCGTCGGAGCGCACATCCTCGCGCTGCGCCGGGCAGCGCTCGGCGACGTGACGGCGCTGGCCGGCGACCGCGGTCAGCCGCTGCCCGGCGGTGAACCGGTGGTGATCCTCGCCGGGGCCGCGGCCTCGATGAGCCCCGGCCAGCAGCGGGCTCTGGAGCCCCTGCTCGAGCGCGCGCTTCAGGGGGCGCCCGGGGTGCTGCTGTCCGGCGGCACCGCGGTCGGCATGCCCGGCGTCGCGGGGCGGATTGCGCGGCGGCTCGGCCTGACCCTGGTCGGCTACGTCCCGGCGGGGCAGGGCGACGCGGATCTCTACGCCGCGTTGCGCGAGACCCCGAACGCGACGTCCTTCACTCTCGCCGAGCCGCTGGCCATGTGGACCGACATCATCGCCTCGGAGCTCGCACCCGAACGGGTCGCGCTGCTGGCCTGCCCGGGCGGCCCGGTCACGATTCAGGAGATGGCGCTCGCGCGCGCGCTCGGCGCGCGCGTGGCCTTCGTGGATCCGGCCGGCGAGGCCACGTCGGCGTTGGACGACGTGCTCGTGCTCGGTGCGGGCGGGGTGCTCGAGCTGCCCGCTGACCCGATGACGGTACGCGCCTTCCTGCGCCCGTCCACCGTCCCCGAGGAGCTGCGCGAGCAGATCGCCCGTCACCTGCACCGCGAGTACCGCCGCCGCCATCGCGCCCGCAAGGACAGCGGGGATCCCAGCCTCGCTCCGTGGGAGGAGCTGCTGCCCGCGCTGAAGGACTCCAACCGCGCCCAGGCCGACGACATTCCCAACAAGCTCGCCCTGATCGGCAAGCGGCTGGTGCCGGCCGGGGCGCCGCTGGTGCTGGCTCCCGGCGAGATCGAACTGCTGGCCGAGGTCGAGCACGGCCGCTGGAACGCCGAGCGCCTGGCCGACGGCTGGCGGGCCGGACAGCGCCAGGCCGAGCACCGCACGTCGCCCAACCTGCGGGCCTGGGTGGAGCTGAGCGACGAGGTGCGCGACTGGGATCGCGAGGCGGTGTCCGATCTACCGGCGGCGCTGGCCGACACCGGCTGGGGGGTGAGTGATGCCTGAGCCCGGACACGGCCACGGCTCCGCGCCCACGCCGCCGCCCGCCGCGCCCACGCCGCCGCACGCGCCCGCGCCGTCGCACGTTGACACGGTCGCCGCCCGTGAACGGGCGGAGGCGGCCTTCGAGCATGCGGTGCCACCCGGCCTGGAAGCTATACATGACCCGGCCATGGCCAGTGCATCGACTCCTGCCACCACGCCCCGGCTCGCGTCTGGCGCCCCCGGCGGTCCCGGCCAGCGGCTGATCGGCGCGACCCGGCAGGCCTGGCGTCTGGGCATCCGTGGCCGCTGGCGCAGCTACCGGGCTCCGATCCTGCTCGCGATCGGGTTGACCGCGATCGTGCTGGGCACGATCGGCTGGCTCCAGGTGCCGCTCACGCCGCAGCGGTACAGCTTCCTGGACGCGCTGTACCGGTCCCTGACCCTGTTCGCGTTCGGAGGCACGGCGCCCCCGCCGGTGCCCGTCACCCTGAACATCGCGCGGATCCTGGCCCCGCTGCTGACCGGCTACGCCGCCATCGGTGCGGTCATCGCGCTCTCCCGCGACCAGGCCCGCGCCCTGGGGATCCGGCTGTTCGCGCGCAACCACGTGATCATCGCCGGGCTGGGCAGCACGGGGGGGCGGCTGGCCGCGGCCTTGGTGGACCGCATGCCCGTCGTGGTCGTTGACCCGGTCGCGGCCAACGAGAACATGGTCGGGGCGCGGTTGCGCGGCGTGCGAACCTTGACCGGGAGCGCCGCCGATCCGGCCATGCTGCGCCGGGCCGGCATCGAGCACGCGCGCGCTCTTGTCGCCGTCTGCGGTTCCAGCGCGGTCAACGTCGACGTCGCGGCGGCCGCGGCGGCGGCCACCGCCGGACGGGCCACTCCCCTGACCGTCTTTGCCCATCTGCAGAGCCTTGACCTGTGGAGCTCGCTGGCCGGCGAGGGGGCCACCTTCGACAGCGAGCATCCCGGCATGCGCCTGGAGTACTTCAACGTCCTGGCCGCGGGCACGCAGATGATGCTCGAGCGCGACCAGCCGTTCTCGCAAGCCGAGCGCGAGCCGCACATCCTGATCGTCGGCACCGAGGCCGTCGGCCGGCAGATCATCATCCAGCTGGCCCGGACCTGGCGCGGCCTTCACCCCGACCGCGAGCGCGTGCTGCGGGTCACCGTGGCCGGCCGCGACGCGCGCGAGGACATCGATGAGCTGCTGGCCCGCTATCCCGACCTGCAGGACTATTGCCGTCTGGCCGCGCGCCCGCTGCCGGTCGTCTCCGCCGCCTTCCAGCGCGGTGAGGCGATGGTCGGCGCGGACGGGACCTGCGACGTGACGCGGGCGTATGTCGCCCTGCCCGATGAGGGGGAGGGCCTGCTTGCCGCGCTCGCGCTGCACGCCCGGCCCGACACCTCCGCGGTCCCGGTGACCGTCGCGGTAGCCGACGACGAAGCCGGCGTGAGCACCGTGCTCGGTTCTGACCGCGGACGATTCGGGGCGATCGAGCCGTTCGGCGTGCTGAGCGCGGCCACTCGGGATGAGCTGCTGCTGCGCGGGACGACCGAGCTGATCGCCCGCTCGCAGCACGCGCAATGGCTGGCCCGCGAGCCGCCGGCCGCGGCCGGAGCGCCCGAGAACCCGTATCGCCGGCCCTGGGACGAGCTCGACGAGGAACAGCGCGAGCACAACCGGCGCTTTGCCGACGACCTGCACGAGAAGCTCCGGCTGATCGGCGCCACGCTGGTCCCGATGCCGCTGCCCGACCTCGACGCCCCGCCGTTCACCTTCACCGCACAGGAACTGGAGCGCCTCGCGCGCCACGAGCACGAGCGCTGGATGAGCTCGATGCTCGCCCAGGGCTGGCGCTACGGGCCGGTCCGCGACAACGCGGCCCGGGTCCACGATCAGATCAAGCCATGGGAGCAGCTCGACGAGCCAAACCGCGACAAGGACCGCGACGCGGTCCGCGAGCTGCCGGCGACGCTGGCCCGGGCCGGCTTCGCCATCCAGCGGCGCCCCGGCCCGGCCGGCTGAGCACGGTCGCCTGGGGATCGGATTACAGCGGCGACGCGGGCTTCGGGGCCGAGGGGCTCACATGGCAGGTGGTGGCGAAGTTCTCGCCCTGCAGCAGCGGCGAGTACGGTCCCGCCGTCTCGTAGGGAGCCAGACCGACGGCGCCCTGCCGCAGCCCCGGCCCGGCTTCGCCAAGATGACCTCGCCAGCACCCCCAGTCGGTGTGATCGAGGTCGACCAGCGGCGTGCGGTTCCAGAGAAAGCCGTACGTCTCGTGCGAGAGGCACGGCACGTAGTCGTTGATGAACTCATAGGTGCGCGACCGGCGCTGAATGCCGCAGTGCGCGTAGCTGGCGTGGCTGCCCAGCGCGACGTAGATCGTGGCGTGGTCCCCGTCCCACTGGACCTGACGCGAGTGCCAGCGGAAGGCCTCACCCTCGTCGGCGTGTCGCGCCATCCACAGGTAGCGGGGGCGCATCGTCCGGGGGTCCAGCAGCACGGCGACGTGCTCGAGATCGCCCTGGTGATAGTCGGTGTTGCCCAGGGTGGAGCCGATCGGGTTGCTCAGGGCTTCCAGCGGGATGCGGACCAGCGGGAAGTAGTTCAGCGGGTAAAAACACCAGTACTCGAGGCTGATCAGGCCTGCGGGCAGACCGGGATAGGAGTGGCGGGTGGTCCGTGGCAGCTCGTGAAAGTAGATCTGCGCGGAGCGGAACGGATCGACCTGGCCCAGGTGCAGCGGCCACAGCCGCAGGATCCCTTCCGGGATGCCCAGCGCAGCGGCGAAGGTGAGAAAGCTGGCCTGGGCGTCGTCGACGGGCGCCGCATAGCGTAGGTAGTCGCCGCGGGTCGCGCGGCCCGACAGGTCGGCCAGCGTCGGGGCGCGGGTGCGGCAGCGCCCGGTGATCACGAGGCAGGTCTCCCGCCCACGCCACCGCTCGCTCAGCACGGCCTGAAGCGAGACCGGCCAGAAGCGGTCCAGCGCGCTGACCACCACGGTTGGCTGGTAGCGCAGGGCCAGTGCGGCCTGGGCCGGCGCATCGGTCGCCTGCACCGTCGGCTCGGCCGGCGCCGGGGACTGAGTCCCGGCCGGGGCGACGATCAGGTCGGCCCGTTCCATGAAATGCCCGCCGCCCGACAGCGGGTCATAGAGCGCGAAGGCGACCGCGCCGATCATCAGCACGATCAGCACCAGCACGGCGACGAACAGACGGCGCACGAAGCGCAGCAGCACTCTCATTGACCCAGATGCCCCTTGGTACGGCCATTCTAGGTGCCCCCGCAGGGGTCGCCGCGGGACCACGATCGGCCGCTCGCGATCGCGGCGTGCCTGGGCTGCGGCTAGAGCCGTGGCCCGATGCTCATCGCCGCCCGACCGGCCGGGGGGACCCCGCCGGGCTGCCCGGCGGCGGGCGGTCCGGCGTGGCGGGCCAGTTCGGCCACCGCGGCGTCCACGGCCGCGGCCCAGGCGCCCGCATCGGGATCCGGGGCCACGGGCGGCGGGGCACCGCTCAGACGTTCGGCGAGCAGGCCGAAGTTCTCGCGCAGGAGCGCCATCAACGTGAGGTAGCGGGTCACGCGGTGGCGCTCCCAGTCAAAGCTGCGCAGGATCTCGCGGCCGGCCTCTCGGCCCCGATCCATGAGCACGCCGACCTGATCGGGATTCGCGTCGAGGTGAAATCCGCCCTCGCCGGGTCCCATGCGGATCTGGCAGACCCGGTCGCGGTATCCCGGCAGCTCGGCCTGCGCCTCGTCGCGCCAGCTGCGCGCGGCGTCCTGCACGCGGCCGACGAAGCCGCCCAGCCCGGTGACCGGCCGTGGGGCGAGCCGGTGGCCCACCTCGTCTCCGGCGGGCATGAACACGGGTTCCTCGCCGACCGCAGGCACGCCGACCAGGTCCAGGCCGAAGGTGGGGTGGCTGGGCAGCCAGTCGTCGAAGAAGTGGATCGGGAAGTTGGAGGTCAACCCGCCGTCGGTCATGTAGCTCTCGATCGGTCCGTCGGCGTCGGCGTCGGCGGTGTAGAGCCGCAGGGAGGAGAGCAGCACCGGGACGCTGGCGCTGAGCCGGACGCCGATCACCACCGGCAGCTGCGCCCCGGGCAGGAACCAGGTCCGGGTGCTGTGGCGGTCCTGCGGACCGACCCCCGCGACCGCCAGCACGTGGTCGACGACCGGCGCCGGGAACAGCGCCGACAACTCGGCGGGTGAGAACAGATACTGCTCCTCGGCGAACGGCATGGTCACCGGCCGGGCCAGACCCAGGTCGGTGGCCACCATGCGCAGGGCGATCCCGCGCGCCTGAAGCATCGCGAAGGTCAGGGGCTGGCCGGGGGGCAGCCCGGCGCAGCGCTGGACGCTGGCGTGCAGCCAATCGGTGAGCGCGTCGGGCGCGCCGGGGCTCGCCAGGCCCGAGCACACGCCAAAGCCGGCGCCGGGCAGGCTGCGCCACGCGCCGCGCACGATGGCCACCAGCGGCCCGAGCACCGCGCCCGCCGTCAGCAGGGCCACGACCAGGGCGGCGACGACCGCGAGCACGAGGGCGAGCCCGATCGGCAGGCGGCTGACCGCCAGCGCGCCGAGGGCGAGCAGCACGGCGGCGGCGGCCAGCGTTCCGATCGCCTGGACGGGCCGCCGGCGCACCGCCGCGCGGGCCAGGGCGATGACCTGCCGGCGATGCGACCCACGGGCGCCGGCGAGGGCATACACGAGCGAGAGCAGTGGCTGGGCCGATGGCGTGGGCTGGAACAGGTCCAGGAAGAAGCCGGGGCGCCGCGCGTCCTGGGCGACGTCGAGGATGCCTTTGAGCTCGATGCTCTCGCCGCCCTGCCGCGCGTACTCGCACGCGGCGGCCACGGCCGCCGCGACCGCGCCGGCCGACGTCCCCCCGAGGTTGGCGAAGCGGTAGCGCTTGGCCAGCTCGGCCACCGCACCGGGGTAGACGATCCCGCTCGTCACCCCACCCTTCATGACCAGGTCGCACGGCGGAAGCTCGGCGGGTCTCATGTCGTGGCTGGGCCGGGCGGCCGCGCGACGAGCGTCTGGTCACGGCGTGAACAGGAGAGGAAGACCGCGGGCACGACGGCGCGGAATCATAAATCGGCCTGCGGCGCCGCGACCCGGTTCGGCGCGCCGCCGGCCCGCGGCTGTGACGGATCCTCCGGCGCGGCCGATCGCTACCGTGGCGGCCGTGCCCGGCGACGCTCCGCGCTTTGACCTGCAGTCACACTCGCGCTATTCCGATGGCTCGCTGGTCCCGGCCGCGGTGGTGGCGGCCGCGGCGGGCGCCGGGGTCGAGCTCCTGGCCCTCACCGACCACGACACGGTGGACGGTGTGGAGGAGGCCCTCGAGGCCGGCCGCGAATACGGGCTTCGGGTGGTCCCCGCCGTCGAGCTGTCCACCGTCGATGGAGCGTTGGAGGACCTGCACCTGCTCGGCTACGGTCTGGACCACCGCGATCCGGTGCTGCTGGAGCGGCTGACCCGATGGCGCGGGGATCGCGCCCGTCGCGGTCTGGGCATGGCCGCGGCGCTGCGCGAGCAGGGCTTCGAGCTCGCCCAGCCGGTGCTCGACGCGCAGCTGGCGGCGGGCAGCTCGCTCGGGCGCCCGCACCTGGCGCGGGCGGTGCTCGAGCATCCCGCCAACGCGGCCCGCCTGAAGGCCGAGGAGATCACCGACCCGACCGCGCTGCTCGTCGCCTATCTGCTCCCGGGGCGCCCGGCGTATCGCGGGCGCACGACGCCCACCGTCGCCGAGGCGATCGACGCCGTGCACGAGGCCGGGGGGGAGGCCGTCTGGGCTCACCCGTTCTGGGATCTCAGCGACCCCGACGCGGTGCAGGACCGGGTCCGGGCGTTCGCCGCCATGGGCCTGGACGGGGTCGAAGCCTTCTACGTCACCCACGACGAGGAGCAGACGCGGATGCTCGACGCGCTGTGCGACGAGCTCGAGCTGCTCAGCACCGGCTCCTCGGACTTCCATGGTCCCGAACACCGGCTGTTCTCGCGCTTTCGCGCCTTCTCGCTGTTCGGCTGTGACCCCCACCTGGGGCCGATCGCCGGCTAAGACCTCGCAGGCCCGCGGCGTCGTCCTCAGAAACGGCTCGTCGGCTGAACCGCCGCAGGGCCCGCGGCCTCGTCCTCAGAGCCGCCTGCCGGCTGAGCTGTACTGAGAGGCGCCCCCCGGCGGGGTCGTGCTCAGCGGTGGCTAGTGTCGATGGGATGACACAGAGAACATGGTTCATTACCGGAACTTCCCGCGGCTTCGGCCGTGAATGGGCCGCCGCCGCCCTGCGCCGCGGCGACCGCGTCGTCGGCACCGCGCGCGATGCCTCGACCCTGGACGACCTCGTCGCCGAGCACGGGGACGCACTGCTCGCGCTGACCCTGGACGTGACCGACCGCGAGGCCGTGTTCGCGGCGGTCAAGCAGGCCCACGATCACTTCGGCGAGCTTGACATCGTGGTCAACAACGCCGGCTACGGTCACTTCGGCATGGTCGAGGAGCTGTCCGAGGCCGATGCCCGCGATCAGATCGAGACCAACCTGTTCGGCGCCCTGTGGGTCACCCAGGCCGCGCTGCCCTACCTGCGCGAGCGCGGTGCCGGTCACATCCTGCAGGTCTCCTCGATCGGCGGGATCTCCGCCTTCGCTGGGATCGGCATGTACCACGCGTCCAAGTGGGCGCTTGAGGGGATCAGCCAGTCCCTGGCCCAGGAGGTCGCGGGCTTCGGGATCCACGTGACCCTGATCGAGCCCGGCGGCTTCTCCACCGACTGGGCCGGCCCGTCGGCCCGCCATTCCGACGCGCTGGAGGCATACGCCGGCGTGCGTGAGGCCGGGCAGCAGCGCCGGGCCGGGAACACCCCGGGGGATCCCGAGGCCTCGGCCGACGCGGTCCTGAGAATCGTCGACGCCGAGCAGCCCCCGCTGCGGTGCTTCTTCGGCACCGCACCGCTGTCGATCGCCGAGCGTGACTACGAGTCGCGCCTGGCGACGTGGCGCGAGTGGCAGCCGGTGGCCGAGCTGGCCCAGGGGCGGTCCGCCGCGACGAGCTAGAGACGGCGCCCTCGACGCATCCGCGGGCGGTGGCACGATTGCCGACCCGGCCACCGCCCGCCGCGCCCGTGCGTACGGTGCCCCCTCCCGTGCCCGAGCTCCCGGTGTCCCCGCGCCCCGTTCCCCAGCGCCCCCCGTCCCCGCGCCCCGTGCCCCGCATCACGCTGCCCGTCGCCCGCCGGATCGCGCTCGGCGCGCAGGGGTTCTCTCGTCCGCGCCCATTGGCGCCGCCCAGCACGCAGCGGATCCTCGCGCTCGTGGCGCGGCTGGGCCTGCTCCAGCTCGACTCGGTCAACGTGTTCGAGCGCGCGCACTACATGCCCGTGTTCTCCCGGCTGGGTCCCTATGACCGCGCTCGGCTGGACCGGATCGCCGGTCACAGCAGCGGCCGGGTCGACCGGCGGCTGATCGAGTACTGGGCTCACGAGGCTTCGCTGGTGCCGCTGTCCACGCACCCGCTGCTGCGCTGGCGGATGGCCGACGTGCACCGCGAGGCGTGGGGATCGATCGCGCGCGTGGCCCGCGAGCAGCCCGAGCTGGTGGCGGCCACGCGGGAGCTGGTGCGCGAGCAGGGGCCGATCCGCGCCCGGGACACCGGCGCCGTGCGCCCGCCGCCGCGTCCTGGGCACATGTGGAACTGGCATGAGGGAAAGCTCGCGCTCGAGCACCTGTTCTTCACCGGCGAGGTCGTCGCCTCCCGGCGGATCAACTTCGAGCGTCGCTATGACCTGGCCGGGCGGGTGCTGCCCGCGGAGATCCTCGATGCGCCGACGCCCGAGCCGGCCGAGGCCCAGCGCGAGCTCGTGCGGATCGCCGCCCGCGCGCTGGGGATCGCCACCGAGCCCGACCTTGGTGACTACTTCCGCCTGCCCCGGGCCGACTCCAAGGCGCAGGTGGCCGCGCTGGTCGCCGCGGGCGAGCTCGAGCCGGTCGCCGTACGCGGCTGGGATGCGCCCGCCTACCTGTGGCCGCAGGCGGCGCGCCCGCGCCGGATCCGCGCCCGCGCGCTGCTGTCCCCGTTTGACCCGCTGATCTGGTACCGGCCCCGGACCGAGCGCCTGTTCGGTTTCCACTACCGGATCGAGATCTATGTGCCCGAGCCCCAGCGCCGGTACGGCTACTACGTGCTGCCCTTCCTGCTCGACGAGGCGCTCGTCGCGCGGGTCGACCTGAAGTCCGACCGGCCGGCCGGACTGTTGCGCGTCCCGGGCGCCTTCGCCGAGCCGGGCGTCGACCGGGACCACGTGGCCGCGGAGCTGGCCGCCGAGCTGACCGACGTGGCCGCTTGGCAGGGTCTGGAGGGGGGCGTGGCCGTCGGTGACCGCGGGGATCTGTCCGGCCCGCTGCGACGCGCGCTGGCCTGATCGGGTCCCCGGCCGCAGCCCCCGGTCAGCCGCTGCGCCGGGCCTGCCCGCTTTCACCGCTCCGGAGCGGCGACGTTGGCGAATGTCATGTCTTTCACGCATGGGATTCGCCAATCATCGGCTGTGCTGCCGCCCGCCGCCTGGCGCCGAGGGTCGCGCACGACGACCTCGGCGCCACCCATCGCGTGCACCGGGCTCAGTGCCCCCCGCGTGCGTGGCGCGGCAGCCAGCAGACCGCGCCGGCGGCGGCCAGCAGCAGGCCGATGGCCACCAGCAGGGCGTGGTCGGCCGCGCCCACGAACGCCCCTGCGCCGTGCCCGGCGCCGAGGCGGTCGAACAGGACCGTGCCGACCAGCGCGATCCCGACCGACATGGCCAGCTGCTGGACCGACTCGAGCAGGCCCGAGGCCGAGCCGAGCTCGTGCGGGCGAACGCCGGCCAGGATCACGTCGAACATGGGCACGAACACCATGCCCATCCCGTAGCCGCTCAGGGCCAGCGGCGCGACGAGCGTCCACGCATCCAGCGTGCCGCCCGCCGCCCGCATGACCACGTCGCAGACGATCAGTCCGCAGGCCATCGTGGCCAGGCCGATGTGCATGGTCATGCGCCCGATCCGGGCCAGCAGGACCGACGAGGTGATCGAGCCGGCGATCGCCGCCAGCGGCACGGCCACGGTGGCCAGGCCGTTGTCCAGCGGCGAGAAGCCCAGCCCGGCCTGGTACATGACGTTGAGCGCGATCATCATCCCGCCCATCGCCCCGATGAAGCCGAGCACGACGGCCAGCCCGGCGACGTACGGGCGCCGGCGCAGCAGCGCGGGCTCGACCAGCGGGGTCTGCCCGCGACGCGAGCGGCGCGCCTGCAGCGCGGCGAAGGCGCCCAGCAGCCCGGCCCCGGCGGCCATCAGGCCAAAGCACCAGGCCGGCCAGCCGTGCTCGCGGCCCTGGATCAGCGGATAGACCACGGCGACGCCGCCGCCCATGGCCAGCAGCACGCTGGACAGGTCCAGCCGCACGCCCGGCGCGACGGGCTCGACGCGCGGAAGCAGCGCGCGCCCGGCGAGCAGGGCGGCCACTCCGAGCGGCACGTTGACCAGGAAGATGGCCCGCCAGCCACTGCCGAGCAGATCGGCGCAGACCAGCCCGCCGCCGATCAGCGGACCGGCCACCGCGGCCAGCCCCATCACCGGCCCGAACACGGCAAAGGCCTTCTGCTGGCCCTCGTCGCCGAACATCTCGCGGATCAGACCGAAGCCCTGCGGGACCATGATCGCCGCCACCGCGCCCTGCAGCGCCCGCGCCACGATCAGCGTCGTGGCGTCAGGAGCCGCCGCGCACAGGATCGAGGCGAGCACGAAGCCCGACATCCCGGCGAGCAGGACACGCCGGCGGCCGAACGCATCGCCCAGGCGGCTGCCGAGCAGCAGCGTGGCCGACATGGCCAGGGTGTAGGCGGCGCTGAACCACTCCAGGTCCGCGTAGGAGCCGCCCAGATCGCGGCGGATCGCCGGCGCGGCGGTCTGGGTGATGGTCGAGTCGAGCAGGTCCATGACCGCGGAGGCGATGACCACGATCAGTCCGAGCCACGCGGCCCGGTCAGACGGCCGCGCCTCGGCGCCGGCCAGGGGGTGGGTGAGGGCGGTGGTTGACATGGCCCGAACCCTCTCCATAATTGCGGTCAGCTTCAGACCGCAATAGGCGACGGCAGTCGCTTACGCGGTCAACTTCAGTCCGCAATCGATGTCAGGCTTAGGCCATGGTTCAGACCTCCGCACGCCTCCTCGCCCTCCTCTCGCTCCTGCAGGTCCGCCGTGAGTGGACCGGGCAGGAGCTCGCCGACCGGCTCGAGGTCGGCCCGCGCACGATCCGCCGTGACGTCGAGAAGCTCCGCTCGCTCGGCTATCCGATCGAGGCCGCCCCCGGCGTGGCCGGCGGCTACCGGCTCAGCGCCGGCGGTGAGCTGCCGCCGCTGCTGCTCGACGACGCCGAGGCGGTCGCGGTCGCGGTCGGTCTGCGCACGGCCGCCTCGGGGACGATCGCCGGGATCGAGGAGACCTCAGTGCGCGCGCTGGCCAAGCTCGAGCAGGTGCTGCCCGCGCGGCTGCGCCGCCGGGTGAGCGCGCTCGGTGACGCCACCTCGGCCTTCGGGGTCGACGGGCCGCGGATCGACGCCGACCTGCTCGCCACGCTGGCCGGCGCCTGCCGGGACGCGGACCGCCTGCACTTTGCCTACGTGGCGCGTGACGAGCGCGCGACCCGGCGCGAGGTCGAGCCCAGCGCGGTCGTCTACAGCGGATACCGCTGGTACCTGGTCGCCTTTGACCTCGAGCGCGATGACTGGCGGACCTTCCGCATCGATCGCATCCAGGGCCGGGTCCGGGTCGGAGCCCGGGGCCGGCGGCGGACGGTGCCGGGCGGCGATCCGGCCGCGTACGTGCGCAGCAAGCTGCGTCCCGCCGACGAGGCCGGTGCCCCGGCCGGCCAGGTCCGGCTCGCGACCCCCGCCGCGGAGGCGCGCAAACGCATCCCGGAGCGCTACGCCACGGTCGAGCGCGACGGCGATGAGGCCTGCGTGGTCACCACCCGGGGCCCATGGTCGCGCAGCTTCCTGGTCTGGATGGCGAGCCTGGATGCGCCGATGCAGGTGCTCGGGCCCCCGGAGCTGGCCGAGGCGGCCCGCACGGTGGTGTCCCGGCTCACCGCCGCGGCCTAGCGGGGCGCGGGCTCCAGGTCGAGGACGTCGAGCCCGAAGCGCTCGGCCAGCCGGGCGGCGATCAGCGAGCGGTGACAGGCCGCGGCCGCGGTCTCGACGCACAGCAGCGCGCCGAGCCCGTGCACCGGCAGGCGCCGCAGCAGCGGGTCGAGGGGGACGAGGTCGAGGATCTCGTGCGTGTATTCGCGCACGTACTCGGGCGAGAGCCGTTCCCGGGATCGCTTGCCGACCCCCTGACGATCGTCCTCGCGGTACTGCAGATGGCGCAGCTCGGTGTCGGGCGCCAGCTCGGGATGGTGCTCGTACCCGATCCCCGCCTCGGCGAGCCGGCTCTGCAGGCGCTGGGCGTTGGCCCAGGCGTACTGGCTGCCGCGCACGCCCCGGCGCTGGCGCACATCGAACACGCGCGTGACGCCAGCCGCGTCGAGCGCGGCGACGAACGACGCGCCGTCGAACCCGTAGACCCCGATCGTGGCGATCGCGCGCGCGGCCACCGGCGGGCTACAGGCAGCCGGTCAGGCCCGAGACGCGAACGATGCGGTTGGCGGACTGCTCGGAGACGAGCACCGTGCCCGGGCCGTCGGCGACCATGCCCTGGGGGTATTTCAGCCGGCCGGTGAGCAGCCGCCGGTGCGGGGCGACCTCCCACAGCTGGCCGGTCTGGCCCGTGGCCAGCAGGTGACCGTCGAGCACGGCGAGATCGTCGGGCAGCAGGATCTTGGCCAGCTTGATGCGCCGCGAGCCGGTCTGCAGGTAGACCCAGCTTCCGTACTCGTCGGCCACGGCGATCCCGCCGGCCCACCCGCGCACGTCGACCGGCCGGACGAAGCCGCCGGCCACCGCGCGCAGATGACCTCGGTGCAGCCGGTAGACGACACCGTTGGCGCTGTCCGGAGCCCAGGTGTCGCCGCCGGGCGCCGCCTCGATGCTGTCCAGCCCCGACTGACCGGGCACGGTCGGCAACTGAGCGAGCACGGACGTCGTGTGGCGGTGCAGGTCGACGGACAGGATCTGGTTTGTGCTCTGGGCCGCGAGTTCGAGCCGGGTGGGGGAGCGCACGATGATCCCCTCGGGCCCACCCAGGCCGCTCATCAGCGTCGCCACGTGACCGCCGCGGACGACCCCAAGCGTGTTGGCCTTGATGTCGGAGACCAGGATCCGCGACCCGTCGATTGCGAGGTCGTCGGGCGCGTGCTGGCCGCGGGCGACCGTGGTGACGGTCAGCCGGCAGCGGCGGGCCGTGGCGTGCCGCGGTGCGGCCGCGGGGGCGACGGCGGCCACCAGGACGGCCAGTACGGCCGTGAGCGCCAGCACGACGCCGGCGCGGCGCCCCGGACGATCGAAGCGAGAGCGGGTAAGGCGAAGGCTCGGCATACCGCGATCCTACTGGCGGCTGATAGCGTCGCGCGCCGTGCCCGGCGCGCCCTCAGCCCCCCTGCAGTACCGCGTCGCCGTGCAGCTGCGCTGGCGCGACATGGACATGCTCGGCCACCTGAACCAGTCCGTCTACCACGAGCTTTTGGAGGAGGGCCGGGCCGGGCTGATCACCGAGGTGCTGCGCCGCGCCGACGGTCAGGTGCACGGCGGTTACGTCGTCGTCCACGTGGACCTCGACTACCACCACGAGGTCCGCAAGGATCACCGCGAGGTCGAGGTCTCAGTGTGGGTCGAGTCGGTCGGATCGGCCAGCGTCCGCCTCGGCCACGAGATCCGCCGCCCCGACGACGTCGTCGCCGCCTCCGGCCACACGGTGCTGGTGGCCTGGGATCCGGGCGCGCGAGGCAAGCGGGCGCTCGGTGAGGCCGAGCGGGCCGCGCTCACCGGCTGAACGAGGCAAGGGCGGCGCAGACCCCGCCCTATCCTGAGGCGATGCCCGAGCTTGACCAGGTCCGCGCGTTCATGGCGTCGCTGGCGACCGAGGTGCGCGAGGTCGCCCCCGGCGAGTGGGGCCTGGTCCTGGACGCCGCCGGGTACGCGCTTGAGGTCGGGGTGGCGGCCCGCGGCGAGCTGCTGCGCGCGCAGGCCGCGGTGCTCCCCGCGGGGATGATCGACCCCAATCAGCTTCTGTACTGGAATCGCCAGGCCCCGCTGGTCTGCTTTGCCCAGAACATGGCCGGTGAGGTCTTCGTCTCCGGTGAGCTCCCGCTGGCCGCCTGCGACTCCGAGATGCTGGACCGGTTCCTCGGGCTGCTGCTGGCCAGCGCGACGCGGGCCCGCGAGTTCGTGCTGCGCCCGGCCTGACCCCCGCCTGCGGCGCGACCGACCGGCGAAGTCGGGCTGCGCTCGGTCGAGCCGCGTCTAGAGCGCGACCGACCCGGAGATCAGCGTCCGGGTCTCACCGCCGACCCAGATCCGATCGTCGTCCCGGCTGATGTGCACACGGCCGCGCCGGCCCAGGGCCGTGCCCTGGTGCGCGACGTAGGGCGCGCGCAGCCGCCCGGTGCCCAGCAGCCACTGCGCTACGCCGGCGTTGAGGCTGCCGGTGACCGGATCCTCGGCCACGAGCGTGTCGCTGACGAAGGCGCGCAGCTCTGGGGTGCCGTCGGCGTGCAGGCCGACGACGCCGACGTCCAGGGTGCTGCTCTTGCTCGGGGTCAGGGCGAGCACCCGGTCGGCGTCGCGGAGCAGCAGCGTCGCCCAGCCGGGCCCGTTGTCGGTCCACGCGTGATCCACGACCTCCTCGCGGGCGATGTCAAGCAGTGCGCAGGCCGCGTTCAGCGTGGCGTCGTCCAACGGCCCGGAACGGATCAGCGGCGGGGCCGCGAAGGCCAGCCGTCCGTCGATCCGCCGCAGCTCGACCAGTCCCGCCGGGCACTCCTGCACGAGCCGGTCACGGTCCCCGTGCGCGCTCAGCCAGGCGTGGGCTGAGCCGAGGGTCGGATGGCCGGCAAAGGGCAGCTCGCGCTTGGTGGTGAAGATCCGCACCCGGTAGTCGGCGCCAGGCACGGACGGCTCGAGCAGGAACGTCGTCTCCGACAGGTTGGTCCAGTTGGCAAACGACGCCATGGCGGCCTCGTCCATCCCGTCGGCGCCCAGCACGACGGCAACCGGGTTGCCGGTCCCAGCCTCGAGGCCGAACACGTCCACCTGGGCGAAATCGCGCATCCCGGGCACTGTAGAGCCGTGCCGCGACGCCGTCTGGCTCCCCGCAGCGGCGCCGCGATGCGGTGCCGGGCGGTCCGCGTGGGGCCGGGCTCAGCCCACGGGAAGCAGATGGGAGACGAGCTCATCGCCGAGCAGCATGTGCACCGCCACCGCGGGGGGCTCGGCGACCAGGCGCATCTCCGGGTCGCGGAGATCGAAGGCGAGCTGGACGTCGGTACTGGGAACGGTCATCACCGGCGTCGGGCCGACGCTGCCCACCAGTGCCCGGTGCACGTGACCGGCGGTGACTCGGCGGACCTGGGGCGCCTGCGTGAGGACCTCGGCCAGCGCCGCGCACTCGGCGGCCGGGATGGCGATCGCGTCCAGCGACGGTATGCCGGTGAGCAGCGGCGGATGGTGCATGGCCAGAAGGGTCGGCGTGTCGGGCTCGTGCGCCAGCATGGCGCGCAGCCACGCGATGCGCTCGCCGTCGAGCCTTCCGCCGCCCTGTCCAGGCGACATCGTGTCCACGCCGATCACGCGCAGGGGTCCGACCCGCCGCGCCCAGGAGAGATGGCCACCCGAGGCCGGCGCGAGAGCGAAGGCGTCCGCCAGCATCGCGCGGTCATCGTGGTTGCCGGGTACGACGAGCACCGGTGTGTCCAGCTCGGCCAGCAGCTGCGCCGCCGCGACGTACTCGGCGGCGGTCGGCGTGCTGGCGACATCGCCGGTGACCAGCAGGGCGTCCGGGACCCGGCCCACCGCGGCCCGCGCGGCGTCGAGGGCGCGCTGCAGCGCCGCGGCGGGGCTCGCGCTCCAGATCGCGCCGATGTGGGGATCGGTGAGCTGGACGATCGTGACCTGAGCGGACATCGGCTGCGACGTTAGTGGCCCCTGGGCCATGCCCCGCCCCGCGACGCTCGCGCCGTTCTCGCCCCGTGCTCGCGTTCCCTCCGTGCCCCGCCCCGCGGTGCTCGCGCCACGCCTGCCCGGCTGCGAGCATGCGTCCGTGCCCGCGTCACCCGCCGCCGCCCCGGGTCGCCACCCCGTGGACGTCACCGATCCGGGGCTGGCCGGCGTGATCGACTGGTTCGCCGCCGAGGCGCGCGAGCTGCCCTGGCGGGCGACGCGCGACCCGTACGCGATCTGGGTGGCCGAGGTGATGTCGGCGCAGACGACCGTGACCCGCGCCGCTGACGCGTGGACGCGGTGGATGGTGCGCTGGCCGGACGTGCCGACGCTGGCCGCGGCCTCGCTGGCTGAGGTGCTGGCCCAGTGGCAGGGGCTGGGCTACCCCCGCCGCGCGCGCGACCTGCACCGCTCGGCGCGCATCGTGGCCGTGTCGGGATGGCCCGGCGAGCTGACCGAGCTGCCGGGGGTCGGGGCCTATGTGGCGGCGGCGATCCGCTGCTTTGCCCATGAGCAGGCCGTCGTGCCGATCGACGTCAACGTCCGCCGCGTGCTCGCCCGCCGCTTCCCCGGCGGGGTGGACACGAGCGGCGATGCGTGGCGGGCGGGGCAGGCGCTGATGGAGTTCGGCCAGCGCGTGTGCCGGGCACGCCCCGACTGCGACGTCTGCCCGGTCTCGGCGGGCTGTGCCGGGCCCGACTCCGCGCACGCCGCCGCGGCCGCCGCAGCACCCCGCCGGCGCCAGGCGCGCTTTGAGGGCAGCCTGCGCCAGCGGCGCGGGCGGCTGCTGCGCGAGGTCCTGCACCACGGCGGGATGGTCGCCGCCCGCGCCGATGTTGAGGCTGCCGAGGGGCTGATCGCCGACGGGCTGCTGCGCCGCGACGGGGCCTGGCTGCGACCGCCCCGCTGAGCGGCGCGGGCGGATGAGCGCTCAGGCGGCGCCGATGCGCTGCAGGCGCTTGACCGCGCTGGCCTCGTGGGCGGGCATCAGGTCCGCCCGGGCGATCTCGGCCACGTGCGGCGCGACGATCCGCACGCCCTCGTCGGAGTCGATCCGCTGATAGGTCAGCGTCTTGAGGAACTTGGCCACCGACAGCCCGCCGGTGTAGCGGGCCGCCCGTCCCGTGGGCAGCGTGTGGTTGGTCCCGATCGCCTTGTCGGAGAACGCGACCGTGGCCCGGGAGCCCAGGAACAGCGAACCGTAGTTACGCAGGTTCTCCAGGTACCAGTCATCCTCGGCCGTGTGCACCTCGAGATGCTCGGTCGCGACCTGGTCCGAGAGCCGGGCGGCCTGCTCGCGGTCGGTGGCGAGCATCACCGTGCCGTGATCGGCCCACGCGGCGCGGGGGGTGTCCCCGCCGCCGGGCGTCACGGCGTCAAGCGCGTCGAGCTGGCGCGCGATCTCGTCCAGGACGGCCTGCCCGAGGTCGGGGGAGGTGGTGATCAGGACGGCGGGGGAGGTGGGGCCGTGCTCGGCCTGGGCGAGCAGGTCGGCGGCCACGAGCTCGGGATCGGCGGTCGCATCGGCGATCACCGCGACCTCGGAGGGACCGGCGAGCAGGTCGATGCCGACGCGGCCGAACAGCTGCCGCTTGGCCTCGGCGACGAACGCGTTGCCCGGTCCCACGATCATGTCGACGGGCGCCGGCATCTCGCCCAGCAGGCCGAAGGCCATCGCCGCCAGGGCCTGGACGCCGCCCAGGGCGAAGATCCGGTCCGCGCCGGAGGTGGCGATCGCGTGCAGGGTCGGCGCGTGCAGCTCACCGCCCCGGGGCGGGGTGCAGGCGATCACCGTCTCGACCCCGGCCACCTTGGGCACGAGCACGGTCATGAACGCGCAGGCCAGCATCGGGACGCGGCCGCTGGGGCAGTAGGCGCCCACCGAGGCGACGGGCACCTGACGCTGGCCGAGGAAGACGCCGGGCAGCGTCTCGGCCTCGAAGTCGGTCAGGGTCGCGCGCTGGCGCCGGGCGAAGCCGGCGATCTGGGTCTGCGCGAAGGCGATGCTCTCCCGCAGGGGATCCGGGATCGCCAGCGCGGCGTGGGCCAGCTCCTCGGAGCTGACCTGGAAGCTGTCCGGCGCCCAGTCGTCGAGTTCGCGCGAGTAGGCGCGGACGGCGTCCAGGCCGTCGCGGTCGATCCGCGAGAGCATCTCCGAGACCCGGGCCGACACCGCCGGATCCGGGCCGGCGGCCGAGGGGGCCTCGGGGGTCTTGAGGTACACGGGCTCGTCCATGACGGCCAGCCTAGGGCCGGAGCGGCACAAAAACTACGCTTAGACCTCTAAGAGGCGATCAAAGGCCTGCCTTGACCCTGCAGCAGCTTCTCTACTTCCGTACCGCGGCGTCGCTGGGCTCGTTCAACGCGGCCGCCCGCGCCCTGCACTGCACCCAGCCCGCGGTGTCGGAGCAGGTGCGGCGCCTCGAGGCCGAGCTCGGTGTCTCCCTCTTCGCCCGCGCGGGACGGGGCCTGACCCTGACCGCCGCCGGGCGGACGTTCCTGGCCCGCGCCGAGCGTGTGGCCGAGGCGGCCGATGACGCGCTGGCCTCGGTCGGCCACGGGCACACGGCACGCGAGCAGCAGGTGACCGTGGGCACGTTCCGCAACGCGCCCTACTACGGCATCGCCGACCTGGCCGCGCGTTTCTGCGCGGCGCACCCCGACGTGCGCCTGCGCCTGCGCGGGCAGAACTCCTTTGACGTCGCCCGCGCCGTTCAGGACGGCGAGCTGGAGGCCGGTCTGGTCGTCCTGCCCGTCGACGACTCACTGCTGGACGTGCAGGCGCTGTTTCGCGATGAGGTCGTCTACCTGACCCGCGAGCCGCGGCGGGGCCCGGTGGCGATCACCGAGGTGGCTGCCGCCCCGCTGATCCTGTACGACATCAGCTACGGCTTCAATGACCCGACGCGGCGCCAGTTGGCTGCCCGGGCCCAGCAGGCCGGAGTGGCGATCGAGCCGCGGATCGAGGTCGAGCACGTGGAGACCGCGCTTCAGCTCGTGGCCCAGGGCATGGGGGCGACGATCGCCGCGCGCGCCGTGCTGGCGGGGGCCCCAGCGGGCTCCCGGGTCAGGGCTCATAGCTTCGTCGAGCCCTTTCACGACTTCTTCGCCGTGGTCACCCGGCGCGGCGTGCGCGTCTCACCGGGGACGCGGGCGCTGCTTCAGTTCGTGGACGCGTGGGCTGAGGAGGTGGCCGAGCGGGTGACCGCGCCGTAGAGCTCGGGGCGGCGGTCGGCGTGCGCGTCGGCCAGCTCGGTGTAGTGCTTGTCCCGGGCGGCGTCGAGGTCGATGTCGGCGACGATCATCCCGGACTCGCGGGTCTCGGCCGCCGCCCAGCCATCCGGATCGACGATCGTGGTGCCGCCCGTCCAGGCCTGCCCGCGCTCGGTCCCGAGCCGGTCGGCGCAGGCCACCGCCATGCGGTTCATCCGCGCCGTGGCCATCGCGATGCCGACCTCGGCCGGCCGCTCGCCATCCGGGCGGGGCATCAGCGGCCAGTTGGTCGGCACGAGCAGCAGCTGCGTGCCGGCCAGCGCGACCGTGCGGGTCAGCTCGGGGAACTCGAGGTCGTAGCAGATGAGCATCGACACCCGGCCGACCCGAGTGTCGATGACCGGGGGTAACTCGTTGCCCGGAGCGAACCACAGCTTCTCGCGGTCCCACAGGTGAAGCTTGCGGTAGACCGCCCGCAGACCGGTCCCGTCGATCAGCACCGCGCTGTTGTACGTCAGCCCGTCGTCGCCGCGCTCGCAGAAACCGGCGGCGAGGACGATGTCCGCCCGCACCGCCGCCTGCACCCAGCCGGCGATCAGCGGGTGATCGGTCGTGATCGCCGCCGAGGCCGCCTCGGCGGCGGACTGGAACATGTAGCCGCAGCTGATCAGCTCGGGCAGCACCACGACGTCGGCTCCGGCGGCCACTGCCTGCTCGATCGCGGCGCCGGTCAGCGCGCGGTTGGCCTCGAGATCGTGCAGCTCGGGGGCGAGCTGCTGGCAGGCGATCCGGGTCACCAGGCGATTCGGGTCACGAGGCAATCCGGGTCACGAGGCAATCCGGGTCACGGTGCGGTGCCGGCGGCCAGACCCGCCTTGACCCGCCGTGCCAGCCCGGGCGCCACCATCACGACCCCGAGCCCGATGACCAGGTAGGCGAGCTCGATCCAGGGCAGGCGAGCGTAGGTGCCCACCTGGTTGATCAGCGTGTTGCGGAAGATCGTGTAACAGACGAACGCGCCGCCGAGCAGCGGAATGACGATCTGCCACGCGGGCACCTTGGGGCCGTCCTTGAAGAACAGGTAGCGGATCGCGCCCACGGTGGCCATCACGTAGGCGACCAGGATCAGCACCGTGCCGACCTGCAGCGGATAGAAGGTCGCGTTGACCACCGTGGACCCGGCCAGCTGCTGTCCGACCAGGGCCAGGGTGAAGATGACCAGCACGACGACGAGCGCGGCGCTGGGCTGGCCGTGGCGGGAGAGGCGGGCCAGGGGGTTGCCCTTGCCGGCTCCGTCGCGGGCCTGGGCGTACATGATCCGGGCCGCCCCGCTGGCCACGCCGAGGGAGATCGCGAACAGGCTGATCGTGGCCATCAGGTCCAGGATGTCGGCGTACCACTTGCCGATGTAGCCGGTGCCGAGATCGGAGAACGGCAGCCCCGCGCCGTAGGCCTTGGCCCCGGCCGCGTTGGCGCCGTAGCCCAGTGACTGGGCGGCCGCGGTGAGCAGATAGAAGGCCCCGACCACGACAACCGCGGTCTTGATCGCCCGCGGGATCTGGGACTTGGGATCGGAGGTCTCCTCGCCCAGCGCGGCCGCGCCCTCGAAGCCGGCGAAGGCCAGGAATCCGTACACGGCGGCCTTGGCGATCGTGCCGATCCCGCTGCCCGACGGCAGGGAGAGGAAGTTCATGGTGAAGGTCTGGCCCTTGGGGCCGTGGCTGAAGATCACCGTGGCCAGGATGACGACGCTGAGGATCGTGACCAGGATCGCCCCGACCACCTCGGAGGTGAGCAGGGCGCGGGTGATCACGCGGATCTCCGTGAAGGCCAGGGCGGCGATGCCGAACAGCCCGATCAGGGCGATCCACCACCACGTCTGCGTGTCGAGGATGCCCGTGTCGCGCAAAAACTGGCCGCCGAACAGCCCGATCTCGATCGTCGATCCGCAGCCGATCGCGATGTAGGCCCCCATCAGGGCCCAACCGGCGAAGAAGCCCGCCTGCGGCCCGAGCGTCACGCCGACCAGCGCGTACACCGAGCCGGTGTGCGAGATGTGCTGAGAGAGCTTGACGAAGCAGTAGGCGACGAGGGCGACCCCGACCACCGCGAACACGAACGACAGGGTGACGGCGCGTCCGATGATCAGGGCCGCGCCGGTGCCGAGCAGGCCGATCGCGCCGACCGGGCCGATCAGACCGACGGAGAAGGCGGCGGCATCGACGAGGCTGAGTTCCTGATGCAGGCGATCCTGGGAGGCCTCGGGGGCGGGTGTGGTCGTGGTCATGGCGTGACGCTATAGGTCGCGCCGGACCACTGCCAGGGCTTGATCGGCTTGAGCACGTCTAAGCCCAGCCTTGAACGGGGCTCAGCCGTCGTCGAGACGGGTCGCGATCAGTACCGCCGCCTGCTCCTGAGCGGCGTACGTCGCCCGCAGTGCCGCCATGGCGCCGGGCTCGGCGGCGGCCGCCGGCGGCGGATTGTCGATCAGCAGGGCGCGGATCTCGCTGCCCAGCGCTTGGCCGCCGATCGTGTCGGCCAGGGCGCCGAGCGCCTCGGCGCGGACGCGCGCGCCTTCCACGAAGGAGCCGAGCACGGTCTCGGGCGACAGCTCCGTCGGGCCGAATACGCGCGCATGCATGACCGCGGGGTTGATCGCGTGCGGGCGGATCATCGCCCGGCGCTGCTCGGGGGAGAGGCCGGCTGCCTCCGCCAGGTGCTCGATCGCCTGCGTGACGCCCTGCGCGTCGACCGGGAGCGAGGCCTGCAGGGCAGGCGGAAGCCGGGTGAGCAGACCCTCGTGGTCGACCGCGGCCCGCCGCAGGAGGGTCTCGACGTGATCGCGGTGGGTGACCGGCACACCCTCACGGTAGAACGCCCCGGCACTGTCGCCGGTCAGGATCGCTGTGCCTGGGCGAAGCCGGCGACCCCGGCTGCCCGTCCCGTCAGCTCAGGGGAAGGACCAGAAGAACGTGTGCGCCGACGCCTGGTACTGCAGGCGGTAGGTGATCACGGCGCGGCGGAAGCCGGGATAGGGAGGACGCGGTCCGCTGAAGGCGGTGGTCATGCGGGTGAACAGCAGGTAGCCACCGAGCCGGCGCGGGCGATAGACGGTGATCGTCGCCGGGTACGCGGTGAAGTGCCCTCCGGCGCAGTCCGGAATGCAGTTGTCGTGCCAGTCGGCACCCCGGCCCCGCCCGGCGTGGGCATCCCAGCGCGACCACACGATCGCGGGCGAGCCGTGTCCGGCGCCGGCGATGAAGGCCGAGCCATCGCCCGAGTAGACGATCTCGCGCGGGGTGCGGCGAAAGCCCGCGAACCGGGGCGACCCCCCGGCGCTGGTGACGACGCGCGGCGAGCCGGCCGCGGCGCGTACGCCCGCGGCGCGCACGCCCGCGGCGACCGCCGGCGCGGCCATCAGCATCACCGCGGCGACACCGGCGAGCAGCCGTCGCCCCGCGCGTGTGTCGGCAAGGTTCATGGCCTTGCGCCCGTCAGCGCCGATTCAAGGTCGCTCCACACATCGTCGGAATTCTCGCATCCCGTGCTCAGGCGGATCAGCCCGGGGGGGATGTGCTCCTGCCCGGGATGTGCCCCCCGCCGCTCCATGCAGGTCTCGACACCGCCGAGACTGGTCGCGGGGCGGATCAGCCGGGTGGACCGGCACGCCCGGTCCGCGGTGGCGGCGTCGTCCAGCTCGAAGCTGACGATCGTCCCGAACCCCGGGTAGCGCACCCGGGCGACCGCGGGGTGGGCGGCCAGACGCTCGGCCAGCCGTCCGGCGGTGGCCTGAGCCTGACGCAGACGCAGCGGGAGCGTGCGGGCACCGCGCAGGGCCAGGAAGCACTCGAGCATCCCCGGGGTTGCGCCGTACAGGCCCCGCGCCGTCCGCACCCGGGCCAGCTCGTCGGCCTGGGCGGTAACGACGGCGCCGAGCAGCAGGTCGGAATGACCACCGATCAGCTTGGTCGCCGAGTGCACGACGATGTCGGCGCCGAGCTCGAGCGGCCGTTGCAGCAGGGGCGTCGCGAAGGTGTTGTCGACCACGATCCGGGTGCGCGGCCGCCGCGGCGCGCCGCAGATCTTCGCGACGTCGGCGACCTCGAGCAGCGGGTTGGACGGCGACTCGACCCAGAGCAGGTCGGCCTCGCCGGCCCGCTTGACCCAGCGCGGGTCATCCACAGGCAGCCGCTCCACCCGCCACGCGTGGTCGCGGGCTCCGGCGGCGGCGATCCCGGCCACACCCTGGTAGCAGTCCTCGCCGAGGACCAGGTGCCCCCCGTCGGGGAGTTGCCCGAGCACGGCGGCGCAGGCGGCCATGCCGGATGAGAACGCGACCGCTTCGCCGCCCTCCAGGCCTCCCAGCATCGCCTCGAACGCCTCCCAGCCCTCGGTCGCCTCGTTGCGGCTGTAGATCCGTTCACCGCCGAGCACGAACGTCGAGGCGGCGACGACCGGGGTGTTGAGCGGCGCGCCGGGCACCGGCTCGGGCCGGCCGCCGACGATCGTCCAGGTCTCCGGTGTCACCTCGTCACGTCTGAGCATCGCATCGCTCCTCTTGAGCCCTGGGGCGACTCCCGTCCGAGCGCGAACAGGGCCCGTTGCGCTCCGCCATTGCCTTCCCGTCCAACCGCCGGCTGCCGGGCGCTGCCGTGCCGTCGACCTCGCCATAGCCCGGGCGGGACTCGAACCTGCGTCGGACCGATTATGAGGGCCGGCCCGGTCGCCTGGGTGCCCGCCGTTGCGGGCGATTGGGTCCGGTTGGGTCAGGGATGCGGGGGTCAGAGCTGGGTGTCTCGCGACATTTGTGGGGACGTGTCGGGTGCCGACGCCCGGCGTGTTCTTCACAGGGCCGCGTCCGGAACGGCTCGAAATAGTGTCCTGTCAAAGCTGTTCGAGTCCATCTCGTCGGCGCAGGGGGACATGGTGGCGGCCACGGGTCCTCGGCCGGTCGTCACGGTGGGTCGGACCGCTACTTCCCGGCTTGGGCCGGGTTAGGAGTCGATGTGAGCGCGGATCTAGGGCGCAGGCGCGAAGGCCGCCGCCGGCGCTTTTTCATGTTCGTGGGCCTGGTGGCCAGCTCGGCGGCGATGGTGCTGGTCCTGGGGAGTGGTGGGGTGAGCGCCGCCGCGGCGCCTGCGGTCAAGTTGGTGCGATACCACGGGTACGGGATCACGGTCCCGGCGACGTGGCCCGTCTTTCGTCTGAGCAGGCGATCGACAGTGTGCGTGCGTTTCAATCGTCACGCGGTGTATCTCGGAACTCCGGGCGTCCAGCAGCGGTGTCCGGCGCATGCCGTGGGGCGGACCGAGGCGATTCTGGCCCAGCCCTTGGACGTATCTGAGGCGCGCTTGCGCTCGTCCCGGGCGCGCGCGCCGGTGGCGGTGGGGGCGTCGCCGCTCGAGCGTCGCTCGGGGATGCGCGTCGTGCTCGCGAGACACGGGCTTGAGGTGACGGCGACCTGGAACCGTGATCGCGCGGTCATCCGACGCGCCTTGGGTCACGGGGCGAGCGCAGGAAGGGTGGCGTCGTCCGCGGCGGTCGCTCCGCGCGCGGTGCCGGCATCGGCCGGACGCTCGCTCCCTCGTGCGGGAACCGTCTTTACGGGGTTGGGGGTCGATACCTGCTCGGCCCCGAGCAGCGCGCAGATGTCGGCGTGGAACGCGTCGCCCTACCGGGCCTTGGGCGTCTACATCGGCGGAGCGAATATGGCTTGCTCGCAGCCCAACCTGACCGCGGCATGGGTGGGACAGCAGTGGGCAGCGGGGTGGCATCTGATCCCGACCTATGTCGGGCTCCAGGCGCCGTCGAACTCGTGTGGCTGTGCTTCCATCGTGCCTGGCCAGGCCGGCGCTGAGGGAACGGCCGCTGCCTCCGACGCGGTCACCCAGGCGCAGGCCGTGGGGATCGGCGCCGGCGCCCCGATCTATTTCGACATGGAGGGCTACTCCCGCACGGCTGCCGACACGTCGGCCGTGCTCACGTTCCTGTCGGCGTGGACCACGCAGCTGCATGCCGAGGGCTACGCCTCCGGGGTCTACAGCAGTGGCGCCTCGGGTATCCAGGATCTCGTCTCTCAGTACGGGACGGGCTACCCGGAGCCCGACGACATCTGGGTCGCGGACTGGAACGGTTCTCCGGACACCAGCGATCCGTATCTGCCCAGCGGTGACTGGGCGGCACACCAGCGCCTGCATCAGTACCAGGGCGCCCACAACGAAACCTACGGTGGCGTGACCATCAACGTTGACAGCGATGCTCTTGACGGTGGCACGGCCTCTGGGGTCCCCGCGCCCCCGCCGTCGCCCTCGCTGCGGGTGTCTCCCGCCGGCGACGGTACCGCGCGTCTGTTCGCCAGCTGGCCGCACGCCGTCGGGGTGGTGGCCTGGCGGACGCTGGGCGGGGCCAGCCCAACCGCTCTGCAGCCATTCGTCCAGACCCCGAGTGCTGGGGCGGTGACCGCAATCGCGGCCTCCAGCGCGTTTCCCTACTACGCCGTCCAGGCGCTGGGCTCAGGCGGCCAGGTGCTCGGGAGCTCGGCGCCCGTCGCCACGCCGGCGCACCTGGCGATCTACGGGCATAGTGCATTCGTGCCCGCGCGGGGCCTCGTCGGGATCCCCGTGGGTTGCTTCACCGGCCGGCCCTGCCGGATCTCGTTGATGGTCTACGTCGGGCACAAGCGGATCGCGCGCAGCGGCCCGGAACAGCTCTCGTCAGCCGGCGGCCTGCTGTTTTTCAAGCTTTCCGCGCCGGATCGAAAGCTGCTCGCGCAGGCGCCCGGCCGGAGGCTGGCGGTCACGGTCGCAGCGCGTGATGCGTCAGGCGTGACGTCCTCAAGGCCGATGAACCTCACTCCATTCCTGACAACCGGCTCGGGCCCGCGCCGCAGCCTTCACCAAACGAGCACGCTTCGGATCATGGGCGTCAACGATTTCGTGTACCGCCGCGCGGTGGGAGGCATTCTGGCCGCATGCTCAGGCCCCACTCCGTGCCTGGTGAAGACGACGATCACGGCGGCTCACAGAACCATTGCCAGCACCGGAGTCGAGTTTCTGGGCGCCAACCAGATCGGCTACCTGAGCTTCCGGCTTGCTCCCTTCGGCCGCGCACTGCTGGCCCGCGCGGCGGGAAACCAACTTGGTGCGCGCGTCACGGTCACCGACGGCCACTCCACAGCAAGAGGGTCGATCGCGCTGTCGAGCTTCTCCTGACGGGCCCCCGGGCTCACGCTGCCGAGTTCCTACTGACGGGCTCCCGTGCTCGCGCTGCCGTCGGCTGCCCGGCAGAGATCTCAACCGCAAGGGGCGTAGCGGGCCGGACCGCGGCTCCGTTGCACCCGGAACACATGACCGCTCGGCTCGCTGACAAAGCCCGCCTGTCCACGCCTACGCGAGGCCCGGGGACATATTCGGGACTACTTCGGCCGCTCGGCCAGCCGGCAAGAGGGCAGAATCCTGGATTACCAGGCTAAACGCCGTAATAGCCCGGGCAGGACTCGAACCTGCGTCTGACGGATTATGAGTCCGCTGCTCTAACCAATTGAGCTACCGGGCCTGGTGTCGCGCCACGGTATCGGGTGCAGGCGCCCCGGCCGACCGCGTCCCGCCGCCGGGCCGCGTGACCGGGCACCCGCCGGGCCGGCGATATATGCTGTGCACATGCTTCTTGCTGCCAGCATTCTCGGTCTCGGCAACGCGCCCAGCTCCTTCGGGCAGACGCTGGCTCTGCTGCTCACCTTCCTGGGCATCGGCGTGATCGCCAACGTGCTGATCGTCTACGTGGTCGCCCAGGTCATGGCCGAGCGCAAGCAGAACCAGGAGCGCATGCAGGCCTACCACGAGCGCTCAGCTCAGCGCTGAGCCACCCGCCGCGGGGCTGAGTTCCGCGGTCCCGCCGGTCCTCCGGACGTCGGCTGGCACGCATCTGCGGGGCTGAGCTCCCGCGCTTGCGCGGTCCTCCGGGCGTCGGCGGGCAAGCGTCCGCCGCACCCGCCCGCGATCGCGACGGGCGGGACCCGCGCGCGCCCGATCGCGACGACTTGGGAAGGAACGGCACGGCCGGGTGTCGAATGAGACGCCTGCCGATGAAGCCAGCCACCGTGACCAGCGCCCTCCCCGAGTCCCCCCACGGCCACCAGGCCCTGTCGGGGTACATCGTCGCCCGCTTCGATGAGTTCTCACGCTCGCAGAAGGACGTGGCGCAGTACATCGTCGATCACCTCGACGAAGCCGCCTTTCAGACCGCCGAGGAGCTCGCCCGGCGCGCCAACACCTCGTCGAGCACGGTCGTGCGCTTCTCGCAGGCGCTCGGCTTTGAGGGCTTCCCCGAGCTGCAGCAGGCCGCCCGTGACGAGTACCGCCGCCGGGTCGGCGGAATGAACGCCAGCGTCGAGGCGCTGGGAACCACCGCGCCGCTGTTCTCGCTGGACCACACCGAGTTCGAGGCCGCGCTGGCCGCCGATCACGTCAACGTCGAGGACACCGCACACAAGCTCTCGCGTTCGGACTTCGAGGCGGCGATCGACGCGATCGTGTCCGCGGAGAAGGTGCTGATCGCCGGGACCGATCAGATGGCCTTCTTCGCCAGCTACCTGCGCCACCTGCTGATGCTGCTCGACCTGCGGGCCGAGATCGTGGCCAGTCCGTCGCAGGAGGCGCTCGGGCGTCTGAGCCGGATCGACGAGGCCACACTGGTCATCGGTCTGTCGGCCGGACGTCCGCACCCGCTCATCACCCGGACGATGAAGCTCGCCCGTCACCGCAAGGCGGCCACCCTGGCCATCACCGACGCGACCCTGTCGGAGGTCGCCCGCCTGGCCCGCATCCGCCTGTACTACAGCTCCAACACGCCCGCCTTCGTGCGTTCGCACACGGCCCTGCTCTCGATCGTGCAGGCCCTGGCCTACGGCGTGTACTCGCGCGACGCCCAGCAGTACGACGTCCGCATCAAGGCCTTCCGGCTCAAGTAGCCCACGCGCCGCGGCCCACGCGCCGCGGCCCGTCACCCGGGTCCCCCTCCGGTGGGCCGGGTCGCCCTGCGTCGCCCGGGTCTCCCTCTGTCGCCCGGACCCCCCTCCGTCACCCGGACCCCCTCCGTCGCCAGGGCCCCCTCTCAAAGGGGGTGAGTCGGGAAAGGTGCGTGAGGAGCGGCGTTTCTCGACCCACGTCCGGGTCTGAAGCGTGTGGGCGCCGTCCGCCTCGGGGGCGGTCGACGAACGCCTGATAGTCAGCGTTTAGGCGACACCCAGTGGAGGGGAGGCCTCCGCAGCGCAGGGGAGGGCCCCGCAGCGCCGGGAGGGCCCCGCAGCGCCGGGAGGGCCCCGCCGCGAAGGAGGAGGCCCCCGCCGCGAAGGGAGGAGGCCCACCAGTTGACCGGGCGCGCCCCCCAGGGACGGGGAGGGCCCCACGCACCGTAGGCCCGCCGCGGGCGCAGGTCAGCGCCGGCCAACCAGCAGCGTCTGCACAGCCCGGCCGATCCGCCCGCGCTCGTCCCACAGCACGCTCTCGGCCAGGGCCACCGCGCCGGGGGCCACGAACATCCGGGCCTGCACCGCGACCCACTCCCCGATCGGATCGCGCTCATAGAACACGGTCAGGTCGGGGTTGATGAACACGTGATCCTGCCAGGAGAGCTCGGAGGCGATCCCGTTGCCGAAGTCCGCGGCGGCCGAGATCCGCTCGGCGCCGCTGACCGGCGCGTCGTCGACGACCGGGCCGCGCAACCGAAACCAGGCCGTGGCCGGACCGATCGCCCGAAACGACCCCTCGACGAAGCGAAGCTCGAGGGCGTGGGTGGCGAACATGGGCGGCGCGTCGGCGGCGGCGTTGAAGTCGTTCTCGGCGCCGTGCTCGGGCCCGGGGAAGGGCGGTGCCTGGCCGGTCTCGGTGCCGACCTCGCTGACGGCGAGGTGCAGGGCGCGAGCGCGCGTGACCACGGTCCCGGCCGGATCGGTGATGCTCGCCTCCAGCAGCGCCACCCGCCGCCCCGGCCGCACGACGGCGACCTGCACCGCCAGCGGGGCCAGCGGCACCGGGCGCACCAGCTCACAGGTCAGCCGGGCCAGGCGCAGGCTCTGTGCGGCCGGGTGACGCGAGAGCACGTGGGTCAGCAGGGCCGCCGGCGCGCCCCCGTGCAGGGCACCAGGATCCCAGGGACCGCGCGTCTTCTCGGCGGGCACCCAGAGATCGCCGTCGTGGACAAACAGAGGCTCGTTACTCATCGCCGCGCAATGTAACGTCCGGGCTAGACTGGCCAGGCATGAGTGTCAACGGAGACAGCGCACGTCACGAAGCCACCTTCACGGTCAAGTCAGGTCTGGCCGAGATGCTCAAGGGAGGCGTGATCATGGACGTGGTCACCCCCGAGCAGGCCAAGATCGCCGAGGACGCCGGTGCGGCAGCGGTGATGGCGCTGGAGCGCGTTCCGGCCGACATCCGCCGGGACGGCGGCGTGGCCCGGATGTCCGATCCGGAGATGATCAAGGGCATCCAGGAGGCGGTGACGATCCCGGTCATGGCCAAGGCCCGCATCGGCCACTTCGCCGAGGCCCAGGTGCTCGAGGCCCTGGAGGTCGACTACATCGACGAGTCCGAGGTGCTCACGCCCGCCGACGAGGCCCACCACATCGACAAGTGGGCCTACAAGATCCCCTTCGTCTGCGGGGCGACCAACCTCGGCGAGGCGCTGCGCCGGATCGGCGAGGGGGCGGCGATGATCCGCTCCAAGGGCGAGGCCGGCACCGGTGACATCGTCGAGGCCGTCCGCCACCTGCGCAAGATCCGCAGCGAGATCAACCGCCTGACCATGCTCTCGCCCGAGGAGCTGCCGAGTGCGGCCAAGGAGCACGGCGCGCCGCTGGAGTTGATCCGCACCGTCGCCGCCGACGGCCGGCTGCCCGTCGTGCTGTTCTGCGCCGGTGGCATCGCCACCCCGGCCGATGCGTCGCTGGTCATGCAGCTCGGGGCCGAGGGCGTGTTCGTCGGCTCGGGGATCTTCAAGTCGTCCAACCCCGAGGCGCGTGCCCGCGCGATCGTCGAGGCGACCACGCACTTCCGCGATCCCGCCCGGGTCGCCGCCGCCTCCACCGGGCTCGGCCCGGCAATGGAGAGCCTGGAGACCTCAAAGCTCGAGACCGAGCAGCTGCTCAGCCCCCGCGGCTGGTAGCCGTGTCAGGGGCATCCCGCCCGGAAAGCCCGCTGGGGGCCGCACCCGACGGGAAGCAGCCAACCGCCGATGCCCCGCGGGTCGGCGTGCTGGCCCTGCAGGGAGACTTCGAGGCCCACAGCCGGATGCTCACGTCGCTGGGCGCCCAGGCGGTCGAGGTGCGGGTCCCCGCGCAGCTCGATGGCCTGCACGCGCTGATCATCCCCGGCGGCGAGTCGACGGTGATGACCCTGGGGATCGAGCGTGAGGGGCTGGCCGAGCCGCTGCGTGCGCTGGCCGGGGCCGGCACCCCGATCCTCGGGACGTGCGCGGGGATGATCATGCTCGACCGCGAGCACCTGGGGATCCTCGACGCCCGCGCCGAGCGCAACGCCTTCGGGCGCCAGCTGCGATCCTTCGAGTCCGACCTGGACATCACCGGCGTGGAGGGCGGGCCCGTGCATGCGGTGTTCATCCGCGCCCCCTGGGTCAGTGAGCACGGGCCGGGGGTGCAGGTACTGGCCGACGTGGACGGGCACCCGGTCGCCGTGCGCCAGGACGACGTGATCGCGGTCTCGTTCCATCCCGAACTAAGCGGGGAGACACGCGTGCATGGTCTGCTGCTGCGGGCGATCAGCGCCCGAGCCTGAGTCCCCGGTTCATCCGGAGCAGTTTTACCCCCGTGGGCGCAGGTTTCCTGCTCACGTTTCCGGCGACGGGCCTCGACCGAGGTGAATGCCGCGAACGGTCGGCGTCTCAGGACGTCTCGGCGGGGTCCCGCTGCCGACGCTCGGTGTAGTCGCGGAACTCGCGCTCGAAGCGCGCCCAGTCCCACCGGGGGACCCCGTCGGGCTCGGGCGGAGGCTGCTCGTCCCCGGGCTCGTCCCCGTCGGGTGGCTCCCCGTGGTCCTGACCGCGTGACAGCCATGCGGCGAGGGCGGAGACCAGGATCCCGGTGCCGTAGACGAAATCGGCCAGCAGCGGGTGATCGGTCAGGGAGGCCACACCGCCGACCGCGTAGAGGATCAGGGCGCAGCCGACCAGCCGGCGCAACTCGGAAAGCGGGACCGCCTGCCGGGGTGCCCGCGCGCAGACGCTGAGCAGGATGGCCAGGCAGAACGTGATCGCGAGCCCGAGTCTCCAGGCGGCGGCGAAGGACAACGACACCTTAACAATCATGCCCCGTGCGCCGGAGAAATCAACCCCGGACCGCGGGTCAGACCTCGAGTCCGTGGCGCATCGTGTTCTCACTGACCGCCAGCTCGCGCACGAACTGGAGCAGATAATCCGGACCCCCGGCCTTCAGGCCGGTGCCCGACAGCCGGTTGCCGCCGAACGGCTGGCGGGCGACCATCGCTCCGGTGATGCCGCGGTTGACGTACAGGTTGCCGACCGGGGTCCGCGCGCGGACGGTGCGGACGGTCTCGGGGTTGCGGGTGAACAGGCCCCCGGTGAGCGCGAAGGGCAGCCCGTCGACCACGTCACAGGCGTGCGCGACGTCGGTCACGCGCTGGACGGCGAGCAGGGGTCCGAAGATCTCCTCGCCCAGCACCGGCGAGTCCTCGGGCAGGTCAGCGGCGACCGTGGCGGGGCAGAACCAGCCCGGGCCGGCGGGCGGCTCGGCGCTGGCCACCACCCGTCCGTCGCGCTCGGCCAGCGCGCGGTAGCGCAGCACGCGCTCCTGGGCCTCGCGCTCGATCACCGGCGGCACATCGGTGCCCAACGTGTCGGCCTGCCCGACGACGAGCACGCGGACGGCGCCGGCCAGGCGCTCGATCAGGGCGTCGGCGATGGACGCGTGGACGAGCACGCGCGAGGCCGCCGAGCACTTCTGCCCGGCGAAGGCGAACGCGGAGGCGACGATCCCAGGCACGGCCTCGTCCAGGTCAGCGTCGCTATCGACGATCACGCAGTTCTTGCCGCCGAGCTCGGCCACCACCGACTTGAACTGCCGCTGCCCGTCGACGACATCGGCCGCGGTCCGGACGATCTCCTTGCCGACCGGCAGCGAGCCGGTGAAGGCGATCGTCGCCACCTCGGGATGGCGCACCAGCGCGGCGCCGATCTCCCCGTCGCCTGGGAGCAGAGACAGCGCCGCCGGCGGCACGCCACCGGCCCGCAGGGCGTCGATGAGGCGCGAGGCCATCGCGGGTGACTGCTCGGCGGGCTTGAGGACCACCGCGTTGCCGCACACCAGGGCGGCCGACGTCATCCCGCACGGGATGGCCAGGGGGAAGTTCCACGGGGAGATGACGGCGACGATCCCGCGCGGCCCGTAGCGCAGCTCGTTGCGCTCGCCGGGCACCTGCAGCAGCTCGCGGCGGTCGCCGAGGGTGATGGCGGCGCGCGCGTAGTACTCGAGGAAGTCGATCGCCTCACACACGTCGGCGTCGGCCTCGGGCCACGGCTTGGCACACTCGCGGACCTCGAGCGCGGTCAGCTCCAGCCGCCGCTCGCGCAGCCATGCGGCGGCGCCGATCAGCGCCTGGGCCCGCGTGGCCATCGGCACGGCGCGCCAGGCGCGCAGGCCGTCGCGGGCGGTGTCGATCGCGGCCTGAACCTCGTCGGGTCGGGCCGCGGCGGCGTGTGCGACGAGGCGGTCGGGCCGGCCCGGATCGGTCGAGGGCAGATCCTCGCCGCTGCGCGCCTGGTCGCCGATGCGGACCGGGACCGACAGGGGCAGGGTGGCCTGAACGGCGCTGAGGGCATCGCTCAGCTGCGCCCGGACGGAGGCCCGGCGCAGTTCCAGCACGGGCTCGTTGGTGAACGGGGTGGGCATCGGGACCCTCACGTTAACGCTGGTAGGCTCGCCGCCGCGATGTCGGTCCCGGGCGCCGTGAGCGTGATCATCCGCGCGCGCGACGAGGCCGCCGCCCTGACCGGCTGTCTCGACGCGCTGCGGGCCCAGTCCGGCGCGCCGGAGCTGGAGGTGATCTACGTGGATCTCGGCTCCGGGGACGGCAGCGCGCAGCTGGCCGCCGCGCGCGGCGCGACGGTGCTCGCGCTGGACGCCTTCTCCTTCGGGGAAGCGCTGAACCGAGGGGCCGATCAGGCCGCGCACGAGATCCTCGTCGCCCTGTCCGCCCACGTCGTACTGCCGCACGCCGGCTGGCTGGCTCGCGCCATCCACGCGCTGGAGGCCGATTCGGCCCTGGCCTGCGCGAGCGGAGACGTCTACGGACCCGACGGAGAGCCGCTGCGCGAGCCGGTCCGCCAGGACGCCGCGCTGGCCCGCCGGCGGCCGGAGTGGGGCTACGCCAACGGCGCGGGCGCGTTTCGCGCGCGGCTGTGGCGCGAGCGGCCGTTCCGGGCCGACCTGCCCGGCTGTGAGGACAAGGAGTGGGCGCTGCACTGGCTGGATCGCGGCTACGGCTGCCTGATCGACCCTGAGCTGGCCGTCGTCCACGACCACACCCATGACCCGCTGAGGGCGATCTACGGCCGGGCGCGCCGCGAGGCGCAGGGCTACGCGGCGTTTCTGGACCGCGGTCCGCAAAGTGCCGCGCAGCTGGCGCGGACGTGGTGGTCGGATCGGCGCTTCTACGACTCGGCCCTGCGGGCCCGCCTCAGCCCCCGGCGGGCGGCCCGGCTGCTCGGCGATCACGCCGGACGGCGCGCGTCGGCGCGGATCGCCTCCGGCGATTAGGACGCAGGAGACGGCGCGCGGGGGCGCGGATCGCCTCCGGCGATGAGGACCCCCCAGCCGGCGCGCCGCGCCGATCGTGCACCGCGCTGATCGATCAGGGCGCGGCCAGCAGCTCCTGCACCGGAACCCCGCTGGCCTGCGCCGACAGGAAGCTCTCGTTGGAGGTGTTCTCCAGTAGCCGCCGCACCAGGTAGGCCATCCCGGCCACCAGATCGCCGATCGGGCAGTAGGCGCGGACCCGAAAGCCGCAGACGGCGAGGGCATGCTGCAGCTCGTCGCCCAGGCCGCGCAGGATCTGCAGCTCGAGGTCGGCGTCCTGGCCGCCGGCGACGCGGTTGACCGCGATCGCGTGGGCGACCGAGCGCAGGTTGTGCGAGGCGATGGCCACCCGGACCAGCGGCCGGGCGGCGAGCAGCCGCCGGGTCAGTTGCTCGAAGTTGCGGTCGCACTCGTGCTTGTCCTCGAACACCGGCACCGGCCAGCCGTGCTGCCGGGCCTGGATCAGCTCGTGGTCCCAGTAGGCCCCCTTGACCAGGCGGACGGTCAGCGGGATGGCGCGCGAGCCCGCCCGCGCCCAGGCCAGGACGGTGTCCAGCGTGTCCGGCGAGTCACGCAGGTAGGCCTGCAGAACCATGCCGGCCGAGGGCCCCTCGCGGAACTCCTCCTCGTCGAGCAGGTCGAGCACGAGGTCGAGCACGGCCTCACGGGAGTCCAGGGACTCCATGTCGATGTGCAGGTGGGCGCCGGCGTCACGCGCCCGGCGCAGCAGCGGCCGCAGCCGCTGCGCCGCGTCGCGCTGGCCCCGGTCCGGCGCATCCGGGCGCAGCAGCGGGGTCAGGGCCGAGATCTTCACGCACACATTGGTCCGCGGCAGCGGCCCGACGCCGTCGGCCTCGAGCTGAGGGCGAGGGGGCCAGCGGGCCGTGGCCGGCGCGAGCACGTCCAACGCCTCGGCGCAGCGGGCCGCGTAGCGGTCGGCCTCGCTCTCGGTCACGGTGGCCTCACCGAGCAGGTCGACCGAGGAGGCGACGCCGTCGTCCCACAGGCCACGGAAGGCGCCCAGCGCGGCCTGCGGCGACTCGCCGACGATGAAGCGGTGCGCGAGGTGCCGGACGCCGCCCGCGGCGGCAGCGCCCAGCGCGGCCCGGCCGGCGCGGCTGTGCGAGATGCGCATCGCCGCCGTGAGCGGCGGCGGCGTCGCCGGGACCTCGTCCAGGAACGAGACGAGGTGGCGGGCGAGATCATCCACCCCGCGGCAGGCCGGGACGACATCGACGAAACGAAACAGCGCCGCGCGCAGTTCCTTGTCGGATTGGGCCATCTCCATCGCCCGTGCGTCCAGCGCCTTGACCGGATTGCGCGACGCGGTCGGGAACGCCGCCCACAGGGCGCGGCCGACGCGGTCCAGCTCGGTCGCCACGGCCGCCTCGTCGAGCGCGGGAAGGCCCGGAGGGGGAGAGCCGGGCGGTGAAGAGCCGGGCGGTGGAGAGCCGGGCGGTGGAGAGCTGGAGCGGGACGGGTGAGACCCGCCGGGGCGGCTCACGACGCCGGCTCCGCGTTCAGCGCCGGGGTGGCGCGCTCGATCGCCGGCCAGCCACCGTCGGCCGCGCGCTGCGCCTCCTCAGCCGCCGCGCCACCGCGCAGCCCGAACAACCGCTTGCGGAACAGCAGGTAGATGGCCACGGCGAGGTTCAGGACAAAGCCGATGATCTTCAGCGGGGACTGCTTGTGGATGATCTCGTAGACCTCCAGCGGCAGCAGTACGGTCGTGGCCACGAAGGTCAGGTACTCGGCCCAGCGCTTGGCGTACCACAGCCCGACGGCCTCGACGCCCTCCATCAGGGCATAGGCGAGCAGCGCGATGCCCGCGTCGCGCAGGGTCGCGGTGCGCAGGCTGAACAGCCTGTCGAGCTCGTGCAGGATCCCGACGTGCCCTGAGGTCTGCACCGGTCCGCCGGCCACCCCGCCCTGGATCGCGGTCAGGACGCGGTAGAAGGCCGACTTCAGGCTCGTGCGGTCCGAGGCGAACAGCAGGACAGCCACGCCGAGCAGGGCGAGCACGAGGAAGTGCAGCGCGCGGTCGACGGCGATCAGCCGCAGGACGATCTTGTCGCGCAGGGCCTGCCCGCGCAGGGGCAGCATGATCTCGTCGCGCTCGGGCGGATGCGGGCGGGCCGGCGGCCGGGGCCGCGCCAGCGGCACCCACGCGTCACAGCGCAGGCACCGGTGCCAGCGCAGCTCCCCCTCGTCGCGGATCAGCAGCGCATCCTGAGCGCGGGTCGCCTCGGCGTCCCGTCCGACCAGCGCATGGCCGCGCAGGCCGCACACGACCAGCTCCCAGTCCACGTGCCGGCGGCGCCGGGGCTGCTGGGCGCCCGGGGCGTGCGTGTGCGCGCGCGGGCGCGGCGTCTGCGAAGCCTCGGCGGACATCGACGGCATGGTGACAGGCCGATCCCACGGACCGTCCCGGTGATCGGCCACACTGTGCCCATGATCGAACCGACCTCGCCACCCACCGCCCCGGGCCCGGCGCGGGCCGTGCGCGGCGCTCTCGCGCCGATCCTCGTCGCCTGCGCGCTGCTGCTCGCCGCCTGTGGCAGTGCGGCTTCGACCAGCTCGGGTAACGCCGCCGCCACCGGGACCGGATCGAGCACCGCGTCAACCGCCACCACGACGATCACCCGGACGGCCACGACGACGAGCTCCAGCGTCTCGAGCACCCCCGCCACCTCACAGAGCAGCGGTCCCACGCCGTGCACCGCCTCGACCCTGGCCCTGCGCTTCCTCGGCCAGCAGGGGGCGACCGGTCACGGCGAGCTCGGCTTTGCCGTGCGCAACACCGGCTCGCGCGCGTGCCGCACCTACGGGTACCCCGGGGTGCAGTTCCTGTCGGCGTCGGGGGCGCCGCTGCCGACCCGCTCGCAGCGGACCACGACCGACTTCTTCGGCTCCACGCCGGTGGCCGCGATCGTGCTCGCGCCCGGCGCCTCGGCCTCGTTCCGGCTCGGGGTCAGTCACGGCGCCGCGTCGACCGCCGGATGCACGACCGCCCGCGGGCTGCAGGTCTTCCCGCCCGACGACACGGCCACGCTGCGGACCACGATCAGCGAGGGCGCGTACGAGTGCGGGACGGTCACGCTCTCCCCGATGCGGCCCGGAACCAGCGCCTACCGGTAGGTCGTCAGGAGCGGCTGCGCCGCAGCGCTGACGGCACCCAGCTGGGCCCGTGGGCGAGCATCTCGGTGATCGCCCGGGCGGGCACCGGGCGGCTGAAGTGAAAGCCCTGCACGTAGTCGCAGCCCAGCCGGCCGAGCTCTGAGACCTGCAGGCCGGTCTCGGCCCCCTCACCGACGACGCGCAGCGACAGGGCGTGCGACATGGCCACGATCGCCTCGGTGATGGCGGTCGCGCGGGGATCGGTACCGAGGCCGTCGATGAAGGATCGATCGACCTTGAGCACGTCGATCGGCAGCCGCGTGAGGTAGGACAGCGAGGAGTAGCCGGTGCCGAAATCGTCCAGCACGAGCTGTACCCCGATCGCCTTGAGCGCGGCCAGGGCGTCGAGCAGGCCCTCGTCCTCGGCGAGCATCACGCTCTCGGTGATCTCCAGCCACAGGCAGGCCGGGTCCAGGCCCGACGCGCGCAACGCGCCGGCCACCGTCGCGGGCAGCGAGGGATTGGCGATCTGGACGCCGGACAGGTTGACCGAGATCGCCACCGGGGCGCAGTCGGGGCGCTCGTGGTACCAGCGGGCGGCCTGGCGGCAGGCGTGCTCGAGCACCCAGCGGCCGATCGGCTCGATCAGCCCGTTGGCCTCGGCCACCGAAATGAAGTCGCCGGGCGCGATCCGTCCCCGCTCGGGGTGCTCCCAGCGGATCAGGGCCTCGACCCCGACGATCGAGAAGTCGCACAGGGAGACCACCGGCTGGTAGTCGAGCGTCAGCTCGTCGCGCTCCAGCGCACGCCGCAGGTCGTTCTCGACCCGCAGCCGGCTCAGGGTCCGGCTGCGCAGGCGCTCGTCGAACAGCTCGTAGCGGCCCCGGCCGCGCTCCTTGGCGCGGTACACGGCGGCGTCGGCGTCCCGGATCAGCTCCTCCGGTCGTTCGCTGCCCTCGGCCAGCGCGATCCCGATGCTGGTGGTGACGAAGTGCTCCTCGCCGCCGAGCACGAACGGGCGGGTGAACACGGCGGCGATCCGCTCGGCCATGTCGATCGCGTCCTGCTCGGAGCCGATCTCCTCCAGCAGCACGCCGAACTCGTCACCGCCGAAGCGGGCCACGGTGTCGCTGGAGCGGACCGCCTGCCGCAAGCGGGGGGCCGTGAGGGCCAGCAGCTCATCGCCGGTCCCGTGGCCGAGGCTGTCGTTGACGAGGTTGAAACGGTCCAGATCCAGGAACAACACCGCGGCCAGACCCTGGGTGCGGCGCAGGCGGGCGACCGCCTGCTGCAGGCGGTCCACGAACAGCACCCGGTTGGGCAGGCCGGTCAGCTCGTCGTGCAGAGCCCGGTGGCGGACGTCATCATCGGAGACCTGGCGCTCGAAGGCGTCCCCCAGCACGTTGGCGATCGCCTGCGCGAAGTCGATGTCGCCGGGCCGGAAGGCGTCCGGAATCCGGCTGTGCAGGCCGAGCACGCCGAAGGGGGCGCGCCGGCCCTGGATGACGACGGTCAGGCCGCTGCGCGCGCCAACGCGGGTGAGGATCGGGGACCGTTCGAAGCGGTCCTCCCGGGCCCAGTCCTGGACCACCACCGGACGCTTGACCACGATCGCGTAACCGGCCTGGGACCGGTGGCCGACCGGGACGGTGACCCCGGTCGTGTCGGGCAGGCCGACCGCCGAGCGAAATACGAATGCCTCCTGACCGGGCATCAGCTCGATCACCGCGACGATCTCCGCGTCGGCCAGCTCAGCCGCTGCGCGCACGGCCTCGGCCATCAGGTCCGAGGTGCTGGCGCCCTCCAGGGCATGCTCTCCGAGCCGGGCCACCGCCGTCTGCTGCGCGGCGCGGCGCTCGAGCTCGGCCTCGGCCTGCCTGCGCTCGGTGATGTCGAACATGACGCCGTGCCAGCGGGGGGCGCCGTCCGGCTCACGGATGAGCAGGGCATCGTCGCGGACCCAGACCGCGCGGCCGTCGCGGGCCAGCAGCCGGTACTCGGATGCGCCCTCGCCCGTCGCGCTGTGCGTCGATGCCACCTCGGCGCCGACCACACGCTCGCGGTCATCGGGGTGCAGGCGGCTGGCCCACAGGCCGCGATCGGCGCACCACTCTTCCGGGGTGAAGCCGAGGATGCCCTCGATCTGCGGGCTGACGTAGTGCCACGCTCCGTCGGGCCCGGCGTCGGCGATGTACAGGATCGCCGGGACTCGGCGGTACAGGTCCGCCTGACCGGGGGTTGGCGCCAACCCGCGAGCGGCGGGCATGGAGGCGGAGCGCGCGAGCGCGCGTGAATGAGGACGGCGGGACATGTCCAGCTCTAGCATCGGCGTCAGCTGGCCCCCTGAGCATCGTAGAAACTACCTAATGGGATCCGGGTGTCAGCCGGACGACCCGGGGACTCAGGGCGGACGCGGCGGTCCTCAGGCGGACGGGGCGGGCCTCGGGGGGCGCGGCGGATCCTCAGTGGGCCTGGAAGCGCACGACGCCGCTGCCTTCGGTCTCGATCACCCGACCGTCGGCCACCAGCAGGTCCATGTGCCCGAGCACCTCGCACAGGGTCAGGTAGGCCTGGGTGACCGCGACGTTGCCCCACATGCGCTGCGCGAGCTCGAACGCTGACAGCGGCCCGTCGGCCAGCAGGCCGTGCAGCTTGGCGGCCCGGCGCTCGTGCATGCCCAGCCGATCGTCGATCAGGGCGACGTGGTCGCAGAAGGGGTCGCCGTGGCCGGGCAGGACGTAGCTGAGGGCCATCTCCCGCGTCCGGCCCATCGAGGCGATGTAGGTCTGCAGCGCATGGGGGCGCTCGGCGGCGCTCGCCGCATCCGAGGCGACGCCGAGCGGCCGGCTGATCAGCGGGTTGGAGGAGATGTGGGGCAGCAGGTGGTCGCCGCCGATCAGCACGTCGGTCGCCGTCTCGTGCAGGAGCGTGTCCGACGGGCTGTGACCGGGGCGGTGAAGGACCGTGAAGCTGCGCTCGCCGACGACCAGCTGCTCGGAGTCACGCAACGGCCGGGTGACCTGGGCGCTGCACCCGAAGGCCCGGAACGCCGCTCCGACCGTCGAGAGCGCGATCGACAGATCGTCGGGGACCCCGTGGCGGCGCATGATCGCCATCGAGAAGGCGTCGTCCTGGCTGACCTCGGCACCGAAGCGCTGCAGGTAGCCGACGAGCAGATCGAGCGCGGCAACCTCGGCCTGCGAGCGGCGCACCAGCACCTCGGTCAGCCCGAGGTGATCGATGTGCTGGTGGGTGATGACGATCAGCTCGAGCTCCTCGACGGCATGGCCGAGGGCGTTGAGCGCGCGCTCGAGCTCATCCAGGCTCTTGCCCGAGTTCGGCCCGGTGTCCACCAGCGTCAGCGGCGAGCCCTCCAGCAGGTAGCAGTTGACCCGTCCGACCGCGAACGGGGTGGGCACCGAGATGCGGTGGATGCCCGACGCCGCGGCGGCTCGGAGCAACTCGGGACCCTCGGCCGTCGTGCCGGCCGGGGTCACGAGCGGATCACGCCCAGCACCTCGTCGCGCTTGACCTCCATGTCCTCGTGCGAGCGCAGCGATTCCAGGCAGAGGCGCAGCAACGGCTCGGTGTTGGACGCGCGCACGTTGAAGTGCCAGTCCGCGTAGTCGATCGAGATCCCGTCCAGCCGGCTCTGCTCCGCGTCGGAGTAGCGGTCGGCCAGCTCCTGCATCTTGGCCTCGGCGTCGCTGACCTCGGAGTTGATCTCGCCGGAGATGAAGTACCGGGAGCGATACCGGTCAACCAGCGCCGACATCGGCTTGCGCTCGGTGCAGAGCAGCTCGAGCAGCAGCAGCGCGGGCAGCGTCCCCGAGTCCGCGCAGTAGAAGTCGCGGAAGTAGTAGTGGCCGGACACCTCGCCGCCGAAGATGCCGCCCTCGCTGCGCATGCGGGTCTTGAAGAAGGCGTGGCCGACGCGGTTGATCAGGGCCGTGCCCCCCGCCGCCGCGACGGTGTCCGGAACGGCCCGGCTGGCGCGCACGTCGTAGAGGATCGTCTCGCCCGGGTTCTTGCGCAGGACCGCCTCGGCCAGCAGCGCGGTGAGGAAATCGCCGTCGACGAAGTTCCCCTTGTCATCGATGAAGAAGCAGCGGTCGGCGTCACCGTCCCAGGCGATCCCGAGATCGGCCCCGCGGTCGACGACCCGGCGCATGATGAACTCTCGGTTCTCGGGCAGCAGCGGGTTGGGCTCGTGGTCAGGGAAGTTCCCGTCCGGGGTCCAGTAGGCGGTCTCCAAATCGAGCCCGAGGCGTTCCAGCAGCGGTCCGACCATCGGGCCGGCCATGCCGTTGCCGCCGTCCACCACGACCTTCAACGGCGTGATCACCGACGGGTCGATGAAGCGCAGGGCGGCCTCACGGAAGGCGTCGGCGATGTCGACCGCCTGGACCGAGCCGCCTCCGGGCGCCTCGCCCAGGCCGGCGGCGATCTGGTCACGGAGATCGCCGATCCCCGAGTCGCCCGACAGGGCCAGGGCGCCGCGGCCGACCAGCTTGGCCCCGGTGTAGGCCTTGGGATTGTGCGACGCGGTGCACATCAGTCCGCCGTCGAGGTCGTGGGAGCCGACCAGGAAGTACAGCATCTCGGTACCGACCTGACCGGCGTCCAGCACGGTCGCGCCCTCGGCGGTCATCCCGTCGCGGTAGGCGGCGGCCAGCTCGGGCGCGGACAGGCGCATGTCGCGACCCAGCCCGAGCCGGAGCTCCCCGGTCGGTTTCTCAGCCAGGCCTGAGATCACGCGGGCGAACGAGCGCCCGATCGCGTGGGCGGCCGTCGCGTCCAGCTGCTCGCCGTACAGGCCGCGGATGTCGTAGGCCTTGAAGATGGCCGGATCCAGTGCGTCGCTCATGGCGACGGATCATGCCGGATAATCCGCCGCCGTGAGACCACAGGTGGCCATTCTCTGCGGGGGCCGCGGCACCCGCCTGCAGGAGCGCACGCGCTCGATCCCCAAGCCGATGGTGGAGATCGGCGGGCGCCCGATCCTCTGGCACGTGATTCAGATCTACCTGGCTCAGGGCTTTGACCGCTTCCTGCTGCTGACCGGGTACCGCTCCGAGCAGATCGAGCGCTTCGTGGGGCAGGAGAGCTGGCCGCCGGGCACGGCGATCCGCTGCCTGGACACGGGCCTGGACACGCCCACCGGCGGCCGCGTGGCCCGGGCCCGGGAGGCGCTGGAGGGCGAGGACTTCTGCCTGACCTACGCCGACGGCGTGGCCGACGTCGACCTCGACGGGCTGCTGGCCGAGCACGCCGCCCACGGTGCCACCGTGACCATGACCGTCGTGCAGCCCGAGCTGCAGTTCGGCGTCGCCCGGCTCGACCCGGAGGGCCGGATCAGCGGCTTCACCGAGAAGCCCCGCTCCGAGCACTGGATCAACGGCGGCTTTCTCTGCTGCACGGCCGGCGTGTTCGACGTGCTGGCCGGCGATTCGGTGCTCGAGCGCGAGCCGCTGGAGCGTCTGGCCGCGGCCGGGGCGCTGCGCGCCTATCGTCACCGGGGCTACTGGGACTGCATGGACACCTACAAGGACGCCGTGGTCCTCAACGACCTGTGGGCGAGCGGGGAGGCACCGTGGAAGCTGTGGAACTGAGAGGGCGGACCGCGCTGGTCACCGGGGCCTATGGGCTGCTGGGGGCGTGGCTGACCCGGGCCCTGCTGAACGAGGGCGTGCGGGTGGTGACCGTCCGCCGCGACGACGCCCACAACTCGGCCCTGGAGCTGCTCGGACTGACCGGGGAGGTGGACACCGTCCACGGCGACATCGTCGCCGAGGGCCTGATCGAGCGTGCGATCGGCGAATACGACGTCGACACGGTCTTTCATCTCGCCGCCCAGACCCAGGTCGGCACGGCCCACCGTTCGCCGCTGTCGACGTTCGAGGCCAACATCCGCGGCACCTGGCTGCTGCTGGAGGCAACCCGGGTCCACGGTTGCGCGGCGGTCGTCGTCGCCTCCTCGGACAAGGCCTACGGTCGCCAGGAGCAGCTGCCCTACACCGAGGGGCAGCCGCTGACCCCGACCTTCCCCTACGACGTCTCCAAGGCCGCGGCCGATCTGCTGACCCGTTCCTACTTCCACACCTACGGCGTGCCCGCCGCGGTCACCCGCTTCGCCAACCTCTACGGGGGCGGCGACACCAACCGCCAGCGCCTGATCCCCGAGACGATCGCCGCGGTGCTCGAGGGCCGGGCGCCGGTCATCCGCTCCGACGGATCCCCCGAGCGCGACTTCCTCTACGTCGAGGATGCCGCCCAGGCCTACCTGGCCATCTGGCGTCTGCTGCTGGCCGGCCGTGGCTCAGGGGAGGCGTTCAACGGGGGCGGGGGGACGCCGCACAGCGTGCGCGAGGTCGTCGCGCTGATCTGCGAGCTGGCCGGCTCCGGGGTGACGCCCGACATCCGCGGCGACGGCGTGCCGGCGGGCGAGATCGATCGCCAGTGGGTGGACGCCTCCAAGCTGTCGGAGCAGACCGGCTGGGCGCCCGCGGTCGAACTGCGCGAGGGCCTTCACCGGGCCCTTGACTGGTACCGCGATCACCCGCGTGCGCTGGGCCTGAGCGGTTAGCCCCGCCCCGGGGGCGCTCCCGACGGATCTATAGTCCCAGGCATGTCAGGTCATTCCAAATGGGCATCGATCAAGCACAAGAAGGCGATCGTCGACCAGCGCCGCGGGCAGCATTTCACCAAGCTGGCGCGGGCGGTCACCGTGGCCGCGCGTGAGGGCGGCGGCGACCCCAACGGCAACCCGGCGCTGGCGCTGGCCATCCAGAAGGCCCGCGACGCCTCGATGCCCAAGGACAACATCGAGCGCGCGATCGCCAAGGGCACCGGCGAGGGCGTCGACGCCGACGCGCTGGAGTCGATCCTCTATGAGGGCTACGGCCCCGGCGGGGTCGCGCTGCTGATCGAGGCCGTCACCGACAATCGCAACCGGACCTCGGCCGACGTCCGCCACGCGCTCTCCAAGCACGGCGGCAACCTCGGCGAGCCTGGGTCGGTGTCCTACCTGTTTGACAAGCGCGGGGTGATCAACGTCGACGCCTCGCGCTACGGCGAGGACGACCTGATGGCGGCGATCGACGCCGGCGCGGAGGACATCGTCCCCGACGAGGACGTGTTCGAGATCGTCGCCGAGCCGGGCGATCTGGCCGCCGTGCGCGACGCGCTGACGCAGGCCGGCGTGGAGATCGAGTCCGCCGACGTGACCCAGCGCCCGAAGTCGCGGGTGCCGGTGCAGGAGGCCGACGCGGCCCGGCTGATGAAGCTGATCGACATGCTGGACGAGTCCGACGACGTCGCGGCCGTGCACGCGAACTTCGACGTCGACGCGGCCGTGCTCGAGCGGATCGCCGGCTGAGCCGGCCCGCTACCCTCGGCCGTCCATGACCAAGAAGATCTCCCTGACGGGCGCCCTGCTCGCCGTTGCCATCGCCGTCTCCGCGTGCGGTTCGAGCTCGACCGCGCCCGGCGTCCAGACCGCTCCCTCGCAGGGGCTGACCCAGGCCGCGGTCACCACGGCCTCGAGCAGCGCGACCACCACCACCTCATCGTCGACGAGCACGAGCAGCGTCCCGCTGCCCGCCGCCCTGAAGACCAAGCCCAAGGTCGTGCCGCCCTCCGGGCCGCCGCCGACCAAGCTGGTCGTCAAGGACCTGATCAAGGGCACCGGCCCTGGGGCGACCGCCACCTCGACGGTGACCGTCAACTACGTCGGCGTCCTGTACAAGAACGGCAAGGAGTTCGACTCCTCCTGGAAGCGCGGCACGACGGCGTCGTTCCCGCTCAGCGGCGTCATCCCGGGCTGGCAGCAGGGCATCCCGGGAATGAAGGTCGGCGGCCGGCGCGAGCTGATCGTGCCGCCCAGCCTCGGCTACAAGAACCAGGCGCAGCCGGGTATCCCGGCTAACTCGACGCTCGTTTTCGTGATCGATCTGCACTCCGTTTCCTAGGCCGGTCGGGCTCGGGCTCCGCCGGGTGGCCGGCGGACGGCTCGCTGTCCTGGGCCAGGACGCGCGCCCGGTGCAGGGCCACGGCGCCTGAGACGCCCTTGAGGCGGTGGCGCCCGGCCGCCGACCAGCTGAAGGCCTCCGCCGCCGCCTCGCGCACCTCGGCGGTGCAGAGCACGCTCCCGGGCCGGGCCACGCCGGTGACGCGGCTGGCCAGGTTGACCGAGGGGCCGAAGAAGTCACCCGCGCGGATCACCGCCGGGCCCAGCGCGATACCGGCGCGCAGGCTGGGCAGCTCGGCCGCCTGCACGGCCTCGACGAGCGCGAGCGCCGCCGCGATCAGCGCCGCCGGGTCCCGGCTGACGAACATCGCGGCGTCCCCGATCGTCTTGACGAGGCGGACGGGCGGCTGGGCGACCTCGGCGGCGAGCTCGGCCAGGCGCCCGGCGACGCCGCTGAGCTGGCGCAGCTCGACCTGACCGGCCAGGCGGGTGAAGCCGACCAGATCGGCGAAGGCCACGGCGATGTCCTGCGCGCCGTTGACGTCGCCGGCCTCGAGCTCGGCCTGACCGAGCATCGCCCGCCCGACGCTGTCGCGCAGCTGGGCGGTGAAGCCCGACACGAGCACCGGGATGAAGACGGGGGTGAGCTCCCGGGCCATCGTCTCAAAGCGGGTGGCCACCGCCTCCTCGCTGTCGCCGGCGGCGAGATACGTGTCGGCGAAGGCGGCCGTGATCGTCGCCGCCAGCCGCGCCATGCCCTCGCCGAGCACCCGGGTGATCTCGGCCAGCGACTCCTGGCTGAAGCCCGCGTCCAGGAAGCGCTGGGCCGACTGGGCGGCCTCGATGTCCTCATCGGAGAACACGCGGTCGCCGGGCTCGGGGGTGGGCAGGCCGAGCATCCGCCGCACGAGCACGATCGTGGCCGCGGGCAGGCCGCTGCGGGCCTGCACCTCCTCGGCGGTGTAGCGGCCGCCGAGCACGCGGTCCAGGCCGAGCAGGATGAGCCGGTCCTCGGCCACCGCGTCGCGCAGCTGGGTCAGCGTGAACCCGTCGTCGGCCAGGCGGCGCAGCAGCTGCTCACGCGAGGCGCGCGCGTCGCCCTGCAGCCCGTCCAGCAGCCCTTCGCCCGCGAAGTCCACGCGGGCATGATGTCCGATCGCGCAGCGGCACGCTAGGATCGGGCGTCCTCGCGAGCGAAGCTTTCATCCGGCACGCGCTCGCCCATCCTTGCCTCCCGTCACCAGATTCCCATGCTTTCGATCCTGATGCCCGTCTACAACGAGCGTGAGCGCGTGGAACGCGCGATCGCCGAGGTTCTCGCGACCGAGCTGCCCGACCAGTTCGAGCTGATCATCGTCGATGACGGCTCCACCGACGGCACCCTGGACATCCTGCGCGGCCGCGACTGGGGCGAGCAGGTGCGGCTGTTCGAGCACGGCCACAACCAGGGCAAGGGCGCGGCCATCCAGACCGCCCTGCGCGAGGCCCGGGGCGACTTCTCCTGCATCTTCGATGCCGATCTGGAGTACGACCCGGCCGATCTGGGTCTGCTCATGCCGCCGTTGCTGGACGGCCGCACCAACGCCTGCTTCGGCGTGCGCGCCTTCGACGGCTACACCAGCCACTCGTTCCTGTTCGTGCTCGGCAACAAGGGCGTCACGCTGGCCTGCAACGTGCTCTACAACGTGTACCTGCACGACATCATGACCTGCCACAAGATGATCCGGACCGACCTGTTCCGCAGCCTGCCGCTCCGCGAGCCGGGCTTCGCGATCGAGGCCGAGATCTCGGCGCGGCTGGTCCAGCGCCGCGAGCGGATCTTCGAGGTCCCGGTCCACTACCGCGCGCGCTCCAACGAGGAGGGCAAGAAGCTGACCGCGGTCGATGGGCTGCGCGTGATCAAGACGCTGACGCGCTGCAAGTTCACGCCGACCGGCTGACGCGCGTCCGCGGGGCCTGAGCGCGCCGGGGGGGCCTGAGCGCGCCGGCGGGGCCTGAGCGCGCCGGCGGGGCCTGAGCGTGCCCGCACGTCCCGGCATGCGCCCGCGTGGCGGGGCGTGGCGCCCGCGGCCTACCGGGAGCGCGTGGCGCGCCCCGGGAGCCGGGCCAGGACGGCCCGTCGGGTGCTGCGGTAGCGCCGCCAGCGGCGTTTCTGGGCCGTCGGCGCGGCCGGGGGCGGCCCCAGCTGCGGGGTGGAGGCGTAGATCGGCTGCAGCACGGCGAACAGGGGCGTGGCGTTGCCGTACTGGTCGATCGCTCCCTTCTCGACGTAGGGCGGGTCGCCGAGCGGATTGCCCCCGGTCCAGCCCGGATGGGCCGCGAAGGACTGCATCGCGAACCACATCGCGGCCGAGATGTAGGGACGGGCGGCGAACACGCCGAGGTGGTAGCGCGCCGCATCGGCCTGGAAGGCATAGGTCCCACGCTCGTCCACGGGGCCGTTGCGGTTGGCCTCGAAGCCGAACTCGGTGATCATCATGCCCTTGTTCGGGAAGCAGGCGTGCAGGCTGTCCAGGAACGGCCCGAGGGAGTCCCGGTCGTCGGTCGTGCCGCCGCCGGCGTCGAACCAGCCGAAGTAGTCGTTGTAGCCGATGATGTCCAGCGGGGCGTAGGCGCTCGGGCAGGCCACCCCGGGCCAGTCGGAGATGGCCATCGCCACCGGCCGCGTCGGGTCCAGCTGATGGGCCAGGGCGGACGCGCCGGCGATGTAGTTGGACTCGGCGTTGGTCGGGGGGGTCGGCAGCTCGTTGCCGATGCTCCACAGCAGCACCGAGGGATGGTTCTGGTTGACGAGGATGTTCTCGCGCAGCTCGGCGTGGGCGCCGGCCAGCCACGCCCGCTGGCCGAGGTAGGTGTTGTTGGACTGATAGACCGGGATCTCGGACCAGAGCAGGATCCCGTCCTGGTCGGCCAGCTGCTCGATCAGCGGGTTGAGCGGGTAGTGGGCGCGCAGAATCGTCGCCCCCAGCTGCTGGGCCCAGCTCACCAGCTGGGTCAGCTGGGCGCTGTCCAGCGCCGAACCGGTCGAGACGGCCTGCTCATGCAGGCTGAACCCGCGGGCGTTGAGCACGCGGCCGTTGATCAGCACCTGCCCGGTCGGGCTGACGGTGACCGAGCGCACCCCGCTGTCGGTGTAGTAGCCCTCCAGCCGGCGCCCGTAACCGTCGGTGAGGCTGAGCGTCGCGTGGTAGAGGTACGGGTCTCCGGGCGCCCACAGATGCGGGGCCGACAGGGTGGTCTGGGCCGAGGCGATCCAGGTGCCGTGGGCGGGGATCGTGGCGGCGCCGAAGTTGAGGTGATGGTTGCCGTAGGCGCCGGTCAGCGCGACCGTCTGCGGCGACGCGGTCGCATTGACGACGGTGGCCTGCTCCTTGATCACCGCCGCGCAGGTGGGGCAGGGGAGGAGCGGGCGGACCTGGACGGTGGCCAGATCGGCCCGGGCGACCGAGCGCAGGTAGACCTCGCGCTGGATCCCGCCGAAGTTCCACCATCCTCCGGACGGCCCCGGGGGCAGCGAGGCTCCGGTGCGCCGGTCGTCGACCCGCACCACGAGGCGGTTGACCCCCGAGCGCAGGCCCTTCAGCGCGATCTCAAAGGGCAGGTAGGCTCCCGCGTGATGGCCGAGCCGACGGCCGTTGAGCCACACGGTGGCGTCGTAGTTGACCGACTCAAAGCGCACGATCCAGCTGCGGAAGCGGGCGGGCACGGATCGCGGGAAGGCCCCGGCGGGGAGCACGAAGTCGCGCCGGTACCACTCCACCGACCCGGTCATGCTGGCGTTGGACAGATCGCCGGCGTTAAACGAGTTGGGGACGGTGACCGCGTCCCAGCCGGCGGTCGAGCCGGTGTTGCGCCACAGGCCCCGGGCCACCCCGGTGTTGGTGGGATCGGCCTGGTCCAGCCACTGGCCCCCGAGCAGCCAGCGGTCGTCCTGGCCGTCGTGATACAGGGCGCCCTTGGTCGGCGCGGTGGCCACGTACGGTCCGGTGAGCTGAGCCTGCGCGGCGGGGGCGGCCAACGCCCAGATGAGCACCGCGAGCATCCCGGCCAGGATCGGTTGCGGCCAGGTTAGGCTCCGGCCGGCAGCGTGGCGAGGGGCGCGTGCGACGCTAGAATCGCGCGCCGATGTCCGTCGTCGATCCGCCGCAGTCGCGGCCTCCGGCGGCCGGCCACGGTGGTTCGCAGCCCGGCTCGGGCGCCTCATCGCACGGCCCTCTGGCGCGCGCCGCGCGCTCGCCGCTGGGGCTGGCTCTTGGCGCCTGCATCCTGCTCGCGGTCCTCTCGGCGGCCGTGCTGCCCACCGTGCCCAGCTACGACCCGTTCTCGTGGATCGTGTGGGGACGTGAGGTCAGCGATCCCCACCTGAGCTTCCGCGTCAGCGGTGGCCCGTCCTGGAAGCCGCTGCCCTTCCTGTTCACGACCGTGTGGGGCCTGTTCGGCGGCGCCGCCCCGACCCTGTGGGTGATCACCGCGCGCGTCGGCGGCCTGCTCGGGCTGTACTTCGCCTGGCGTCTGGCCCGGCGCCTGACCGGCCGCGGCGCCTTGGGCCACGTGGCCGGCGTCCTGGCCGTGATCGGGATCGTGCTCACGCTCGATTGGCCGTATTACTTCCTGCGCGGCACCTCGGAGGTCGTGCTCATCGGGGTGACCCTCGGGGCGATCGACCGGCTGCTCTGCGGGCGCCGCGCGCAGGCCTATGTGCTGGCCATTGCCGCGGGGCTGATCCGGCCCGAATGGTGGCCGTTTATCGGCCTGTTCGCGCTCTACCTCTGGTTCCGCGACCCGGCCTGGCGCAACTGGCAGGCGCGCGCCTTCATCCTGGCCGGCCTGGCCCTGTTGCCCTTCCTGTGGTTCGTGCCCCCCTGGGTCGGCTCCGGTGACCCCTTCCTGGCCGCCAGCCACGCCGCTTCCTACAACGGTCACCTCGGGGCCAACCGTCTGCGCACCGTGTTCGCGCGCGGGGTGAACCTGCAGGTGCTGCCCGCGCTGATCGCCGCTGTGGTGGCGGTCGCCCTGGGTTGGTGGCAGCGCCGCGACCGGGTGCTGCTCGGACTCGGCGCGGCGGTGATCGCCTGGTGGATCGTCGTGATCGGCATGACGCTGGACGGCTACCCGGGCCTTGAGCGCTTCTATCTGCCCGCCGCGGCGGTCACCTGCGTGCTCGGTGGGATCGGGATCGTGCGCATCGCCGAACTGGCCGCCGGGGCCGCCGGCGCCGGCGGAGCGCGCCGGACGGCGATCGCCGCGGCCGTCGTCCTCGTCCTCGTGCTGGTCAGCATCCCGCTCTCCAGCGCCCGCATCAGCGAGACCCGGGCGGCGATCCCCGCCGCCAACCGGGCGGTGGCCACGCTGCAGCACCTCGACCGTGCCGTGGCCGCCGCGGGTGGCCACGCCGGCGTCTTCCCCTGCCTGTCCAGCTTCGCCGCCGTCAACCACGGGGTGCAGACCGCGCTGGCCTGGAAGCTGCACGTCACGCTGGAGCGGGTCGGCACCTCGATGCGCGCCCCCGGGGTCGACTTCATCGGACCCCACAACGCGACCGACGGCGCTCCGGCGCCGGTCGATCCGCGCCTGACCCGCCACGAGCACATCGCCGAGGTGGCCGGCTGGCGCGTTGTGCGGCTGACCGATCCCAACCTGCACCGCAGCACCGCCTGCGTCGGGCGTTGAGGTGGCCGCGGGCCGGCGGCCCGGCGGGCGGGGAACGAGCGTGATCATCGGATCGGCCGGGTCGTCCGGCGGGCGCTGGGGTGGGTGGCTGGGCGCACGCTGTGGCGGGTCGCCCGGCGCGCGCTGTGGTGCCGGTGCTTCGTGCGCCTGGGCTTGGCCCTGAGCGTAACCGTGAGCGTACGGGTGACCACGGATCGGTTCCCGGCCCGGTCGACGGCGATGACCGTGATCCGGTAGCGCCCGCGGCGGGCGTAGCGGTGGCTCAGGCGCCGGGTCCGCGGGCTCGGTCGCAGCACCAGGCTCGAGCCGCGCCCGCGGTCGCCCCACTTCAGCGTCAGCGTCTTGACCCCCGAACCGTCGGAGGCGGGCAGCAGCGGGGGTGCATCGCTGGTGGCCAGGGCCAGACCGACGATCGTGCCCAGCGGGTGCACACGTCCGAGCACGCGCGCGGTGATCTTCGGGGCGACCGAATCGATGAACACCTTGGAGGGGCGGTCAAGCACGGTCAGTCCGGCCAGGTTGGTCGCCGAGACCTGCCAGACGTGGCGGCCCTGCAGCAGCGGGGCGGGGGGCACGAAGGTCGTGGCCTGGGTGCCGCCCAGGACGTTGCCGTCCAGCTTGACGATGTAGTTGACCGGGCCCCACAGCTCGGGAGCGGCCGACCAGGCCAGCTGGGGCTGCGGCGTCTGGGCGTAGGTGAAGGCGGTGGGCGGGGCGAACCCGCGGGGGGCCTGGAACAGCTGGGCGGCGACGATCCGGGTCTGGTCCCCCGAGCCCTGCACCCAGGCGACCGCGGCGTCTCCGGACACGTCACCTCCGGCGGCCAGTCCCTGAGCGGCCGCCGTGGGCCCGAGATCGGGGGTCGAGACGACCTGCTCGTCGTCGAGGTCGATGCCGTCGGGCGCATAGCGGATCCGGATCTCCGGCGCGACCGCCCCGGTGTCCTGCTGCCAGGCCACCAGCGTCGACACGGTCCCGGCCACGCCGACGACGGCGTGGGGATCGCTGGCCTGGGGGAGGCTGTTGATCTGCCCCGTGCCTCCTGGCTGGTCGTTGCCGTTGACCGCGGTGGCGAACAGGTTGTGGTCGGCGTCGCCGCTGGCCACGATCAGGCCGTATCCGTACTCGGTGATCCCCAGCGCCGGGTCGACGGCACCCTCCGGGCCCGGCGTCGACTGGCCGTCGGCTTCGGAGACGCCGTCGAACCGCGACGCGTGCAGGCGGTTGACCAGCACGCGGGACTGCTGGCTGGCGCCGACGGTCAGGGTCTCGTGGAAGGCGACCGTCGCGTAGGAGGAGTCGCCCCCGGCCCCGACCACGGGCAGGTCGGCCGAGACCTCGGGGTAGCCGCCGTAGTTGGTCGGGTCGGCCTGCAGGACGGTCGGGCTGGGGCTGGTGCCCAGCACGCGGCGGACCTCGATGTGCCCGTTCTCGCCCCAGGCCACGATCGCGGTGCCGTCACCGGCGGTGACCACCGCTGGACGGCCGGTCCCGGCGCCCGCGTCGTCGGCCGGGTTGACGTCGAGGACCGGCGGGGCGAGCGTCCAGCTGCCGCTGATCAGGGCCGCGGTGCGGACGTCGTGGCGGCCGGCCCCGGTCTGGGTGAAGGCGAGGTAGGCCTTGCCCGCGGTCGACATCGAGATGGCCGGGTCCGAGGCGCCGCCGGCCAGCGGCGAGGGGGCGGAGAGGGGGTCGAGCAGGTTGGCGCTGCCCACCGTGTACAGGGTCCCGCCGTTGACGAAGGCGATCTGCGTGACCCCGCCGCTGGTCGTGGCCACCACCGGCTGGCTGGAGGCGGCGCCCAGCCCGGTGTCGATGCGCTGGGGAGGCTGGAAGGCGCCGTCGCGCAACAGGCTGACGAACACGTGGGCGGCCCCGGCGTCGGTGCGCAGATAGACCAGGGCTCCGGTGCCGTCGCGGGCGACCGACATCCCCGACAGGCCGAGGACGGCCGAGCTGGGGCCGTCGATCACCGTGTTGTCCGGAGCCTGGGTCGGGGTACGCCGGTTGGCCGCGCCGGCGGGCGCGCAGCAGGCGAGCAGCAGGACGAGGGCAAGCAGCAGCAGGCCCGCCCCCTGCCGGCGCCGGCTTCCCCTGGTCCCGTCACCCCATGATGTTGTGGCGGTCGGTCTGACACGCCTAGAACAGCAGATCGGGCCCCGAGGTTGCGCCGTTGCCGCCCACGGCAACAAAACGCCCACATTGCGCCGGCGGTGGGCACAGGGTCCCGCCCGGGGGCAGGCGTCCGGTCGCGCGCGGAGAATGATCACCGCATGCTCGTGCTCGGCATCGATCCGGGAACGGCGAGTACGGGGTTCGGCGTCGTCCGCAGCTCCGGCTCGCGGCTCCACGTCCTCCAGGAGGGCGTCATCGCCACGCGCCCGGGGGTCCCCCTCGAGCGCCGGCTGGCCGACATCCACCTCCGCATCGGCGATCTACTCGACACCCACCAGCCCGACGCGCTGGCCATCGAGGAGCTCTACTTCGGCGCCAACGTCCGCAGCGCATTCGCGGTCGGGCAGGCCCGCGGGGTGATCCTGCTCGCGGCCGGGCAGCGGGCGATTCCCACGCGTGCGTACACCCCGCAGCAGGTCAAGGCCGCCGTCTGCGGCCACGGGCGGGCGGGCAAGGAGCAGGTGGCGCGGATGGCCGCCCGGCTGCTCGGCCTGGCCACGCCGCCGGCCTCCGACCACGCCGCCGACGCGCTGGCCGTGGCCATCTGCGATCTGAACCGCGCCCCGCTGGCCGACGCGCTGGCCGCCGGAGACCGCGCCGCCGCGGCGCGGGCCGCGGCCCCGGGAGGCCGGCGATGATCGCGCTGATCTCCGGGACGGTCGCGGTCCGCCGCGGCGACCACGTCGTCGTGGACTGCGGCGGGGTCGGCTACCGCCTGGCCGTCTCGGCCCAGACCCTGAGCGCCGTGCCTGCGGCCGGACAGCCGGTCGTGCTGCACAGCCATCTCGTCGTGCGCGACGACGCCCTGGCCCTGTACGGCTTTGCCACCGAGGAGGAGCGCGACCTGTTCCTGATGCTGCTGGCCGTGCAGTCGGTCGGCCCCAAGGTGGCGCTGGCCATCCTCTCGGCGGCGCCGCCGCGGACGCTGTTGGCCGCGGTGGCGGCCGGTGACGTCGGCACTCTGCAGGCCGCGCCGGGCGTCGGCAAGCGGACGGCCGAGCGGATCGTCGTTGAGCTGCGCGAGAAGGTGGGCACCGTGCTCGAGTCCGAGGCGATCGTGGTGCGCCGCGGCGACGACCCGGTGGGCCTGGCCCGCGAGGCGCTGCTCGGCCTCGGCTACGCGATCGCGGAGATCGACGTGATGCTCGACGGCGCGCCCGGTGAGAGCGCCGAGGCACTGATCGCCCACGCGCTGCGGAGTGCACGACGATGAGCGCCGTGGATCCCTGGGGCGAGGAGATCCCGGCCGGCGTCCGGGTCCAGGATCCCGCCGAGCTCCCCGCCGAGGACACCGAGCTTGACCGTTCGCTGCGCCCCCGGCGCCTGGAGGAGTTCGTCGGCCAGGCCGCGCTCAAGGAGCAGCTCGCGGTCTCGATCGCCGCCGCGGACAGCCGCGGGGAGGCCCTGGATCACGTGCTGCTGGCCGGCCCGCCGGGCCTGGGCAAAACCTCGCTGGCCCAGATCGTCGCCTCCGAGCTGGGCGTGAGCTTCGTCCAGACGGCCGGGCCGGCCCTGGAGCGCAAGGGCGACGTGGCGTCCTTCCTGACCGCGCTGGAGCCCCGCGCGGTGTTCTTCGTCGATGAGATCCACCGGCTCCCGCGGGCGCTGGAGGAGACCTTCTACCCGGCGATGGAGGACGGCCAGCTGCCGATCACCGTCGGCCAGGGCGCCGGCGCGCGCGTCGTCACCCTGCCCCTGCCCCCGTTCACGCTGATCGGGGCCACGACCCGCAGCGGCCTGCTGACCACGCCGCTGCGCGACCGCTTCGGCATCCAGCACCGCCTGGAGCACTACGGCCCCGACGACCTGGCCCGGATCGTGCTGCGCTCCGCGCGGCTGCTCGCGGTCGAGATCCAGCCCGACGGGGCGCGCGCGATCGCCGCCCGCAGCCGCGGGACCCCGCGGGTGGCCAACCGGCTGCTCAAGCGCGTGCGCGACTACGCCGAGGTCCGCCACGGCGGGGTCATCACCGATGAGGTGGCCGGAGCGGCGCTGGACATGCTCGAGGTCGACCACGAGGGCCTGGATCGCCTGGACCGCGAGATCCTGCGCGCGGTCTGCGAGCGCTTCGGCGGCGGCCCGGTCGGACTGTCGACGCTGGCCGTCGCCGTGGGGGAGGAGGCCGACACGATCGAGGATGTCTATGAGCCCTACCTGCTGCAGCGGGGACTGCTGGAGCGGACCCCGCGGGGGCGGGCGGCCACACGCCGCGCGTGGCGGCATCTGGGCCTGGAGCCACCCGGTCAGGGATCGCTGCTTTAACACTCGGTGAGGGTGTGCGCGAGCGCCGACCCGGGCGCGAAACGGCCTCTATCCTCACGCTCACGATGAGCCGCGAGCACTATTTCATCTGCCCCCACTGCGGCCACCGCACGATGGGCACCGACCGCAACGCCGGCTTCCGGCGTGAGGCGCGGGGATGTGAGAAGTGCGGGTTCGCGTACCTGTTCGAGCTGCTGGACGACTACTACCCGGCCCCCAACGCAGCCTTCTTCGCCTGCGACGCGGGGGGACGGATCGTCGACTGCGGCCGGGGCTCCTTCGAGCTGACCGGGCTGCGCACCGAGCAGGCCATCGGCCGGCCCGTGCGCGAGGTGCTCGGGCTGCGCTTCGACGACGGCGCCGACCACGTCGGCACGGCGCTTGAGTGGGAGGTCCGCGTCAAGGCCAAGCCGGTCTCGGTCAACGCCGAGCACGACCTACCCGCGCGCGCCGTCGCCGACCTGTTCCCGGCCTACGACGACGAGGACGGCGGCGTGCTCCTCGTCCTGACGCCCACCAACCACCACTGACCGCGCTCGGGCCCCGGCGCACGCAGCCGGGTGGACAACCATCTAGCATCGACCGCTGCTGATGTCCGACCGCCAGCGCCACGGCTTTGTGCTGCTCATCGTCGTCGGCCTGATCGCCGCCTCGGTTGCCGTCCTTCTGACGCAGCCGACCCGGCTGGGCCTCGATCTGAAGGGCGGCGTCCAGCTCGTCTACCAGGGCGAGCCGACCGCCCAGACCCCGAAGGTGACCCAGAGCGCGCTCGCCCGGGCCGTGGACATCATGCGCTCACGCGTCGATCAGCTCGGCGTGACCGAGCCCGTCATCCAGACCTCGGGCGGCAACCAGATCTCGGTCGGGCTGCCCTCGGTGACCGACATCAAGCGCGCCGAGGAGCAGGTCGGCACGACCGCGCGGCTGTTCTTCTTCGATTGGGAGGCCAACGTCCTGACCCCGTCGGGCAAGCC